>DAOQAT010000036.1:0-32357 GCA_035354195.1 Bacteroidales bacterium
GATTTCAAACTGTTTATATTATAAACTCAAAAAAAGGAAAGATTAAAGTCTTTCCTTTTTTATTTGCAACCGAATTTTTTAAATTTAAATGAAAACAAAATTAATTATATTTGTTGGTATAAATTTATAAATCGATAAACCACACAATTTTCAATTATATGAAGGATTTAAAATCGTTTAAAAACGTATTATTTACAGCTTTACTTGGCGCTTTTATTTTGGTAAATTGCCAATCAAAAGTATATGCTTATGGCATTACCAGCATTGGCGGCTCCGGATGGTCGGGAACTCTGAATTATTCTGCTAATTCAACGATTTATGTTTGTTATAGCTCTAGTGTTACTCTTTATTCTGATGTTACGGATCAGGAAACTGTTGGTAGTGTTACATATTATAAAAAATGGCAGTATTCTAGCGATGGCGTTAGTTGGGTTACTACATCTTCCGGGGGTGGATATTCTACAAGTTCAACAATATCCCGATATTACAGATGTGTTCAGCGAAGCACTGGCGGAGTAGTGCTAGCCGGAAGCGAAACTCCCTGGGTGAGGATAATGTTTGGCCCCAGCTTTGTTCAAATGCCTTCTGCCGTTTCTACCACCGATGTTTCCGGCACTAGTTTTACCGCTCATTGGACAACTTCCAGCACAGCGCACGGACCGGGAAATCTGGCAATCCGCCATTGGATGTTTTGTTCCACCACTTCAGATTTTCAATCTGGGACACAAGCCCCCGGGTTTAATACATCCTGCGCGAAACTGATCACAGCCTGCAGTGAAGCTACGTCTGCCATTGCGGGCTGCACCAGCCCATCCACACCGGTTTCTTATACGGTTACCGGGCTTACACCCGGGGTAACTTATTACTGGAAGGTTATTGCACAATCCTATCATGAAGAGAGCAGCAACGGGGATTTGTATTGTGGTGTCCAAAGCAGTTATACAGGAACCCAGACAGTAAATAGTTGTCCGCCTCCGGTTATTACGGCTCAACCCTTGGCGCAAACGGTATGCGAAGGGCAAAGCGTGTCTTTTTCGGTTACAGCTACCGGCGCCACCAGCTATCAATGGCAGCTAACCGGATCTGATATTTCAGGTGCCACCAATAGTTCTTATAATATTCCTTCGGTTTCTTCCGGTAATGCCGGAAATTACCAGTGTATTGTTACGAATGCCTGCGGAAGTGTTACCTCCAACTCGGTAACATTAACCATAGGAACGGAAGTGACACCTGCCTTTTCTGCCATAGGGCCGTATTGTGTCGGCGCCACTCCGGGAACATTGCCTGCGACTTCAACGAATGGTATCTCGGGAACATGGGCTCCCGCCACCATTACTACTGCAACCTCAGGAACCACTACGTATACCTTTACTCCAACTGCCGGCCAGTGTGCTACAACCGCTTCGGTACAGGTGACGGTGTCTGACCCGGTAACACCGGTCATTACGGGAACTACTTCGTTGTGTACGGGTTCTAACGCTACATGGACAGGATCAATTCCGGGAGGTACCTGGGCCAGTGAAACTCCAGGCGCTGCCACAGCCGGATCCACAACAGGCCTGATCACCGGCGTGGCTGCAGGTACTTCGGTGATCACGTATTCAGTAAGTTCCGGCGGATGCGTCAATACAGCAACCCAAACGGTTACCGTTTCGGTTTCCACACCACAAACCATCACCGGGACAAACCCCGTCTGCCTCGGTTCTTCGGCGACCTGGACAGGTACATCACCGGGAGGCACATGGACCAGTGACGCCCAGATCATTGCAACCATTGACCCGGTTACAGGGCTGGTGAGCGGCATAAACACAGGAACATCATTAATAACTTATGCGGTAAACGTGGGCGGCTGCGTCAATACTGCAACAGAAACCGTTCTTGTCAGCGCTGTTTTACCTACAGACGTTACCGTGGCGGCAAATCCAGCCGGCCCGGTGTGTTCCGGCACCGTTGTACAGTTTACAGCAACACCACTAAATGGCGGTGTTGCACCAACGTATGAATGGTATAAATTCGGCACTCATGTCGGAAGCAACAGTCCTGTTTATGTTGATTCAACCTTAGTGATCGGCGATAAGATTTCCTGCCGGATGACCTCAGGCCAGTCTTGCGTATCAGGCAACCCGGGGCTTTCGGATACGATTTTTATGATCGTAAAACCCAGCTTAATCGCGTCGATCGGCATTGAAGGATCGGCCGGCGCTCCCTGCGAGTCGTTGCCCGCTGATTTCACAGCCACACCTGTGAATGGCGGTACATCTCCAGCCTACCAGTGGTATCTGAACACCACGGCTGTAAGCACAACAAGCGTTTATTCAAACAGTTCGCTGGTAACGGGTGATTCCATACGGTGCAGGCTCACTTCAAATGAAGCCTGTGTGGTAAATAATCCTACCTGGTCCAATACAATTCATATTTCTGTCAGCCCGGTCCCAACCGCCGAAGCAGGGGCAAATGCTTCCTATACGGGCACCCCGGTAGTTCTCGGTGATCCGTCAAACGGGCCCGGCACCTTCAGCTGGTCGCCCGCCACAGGATTAAGTGATCCGTTGATTGCCCAGCCATCGGCAACACCGGCAGTTACCACCACCTACACCTTATCCGTGAACAACAACGGATGTATCAGCACCGATGAAGTTACCATCACCGTAGGAGGCAGCGGGCATACCATCAGCGGCAAAACCGTGTATGCAGGCAAAGCCAATGCAGGTAACCCGGTTCCTAACAACCCTACTTATAATCCCGTCATTTACGCGATCAATCAGGTAATTGTGATTCTGAAGAGTTCCCCGGCAAATGATGAAGTAGCAAGGGATACCAGTGACGCCTCCGGCATTTATCAATTTACCAATATTGCGGATGGAAACTATATCCTGGCTTATGATAAATATACGGCAGACACCATGCTGTGGGGAAACGATGTAACGGCCATCGACGTGGCTTTACTGAAATATTTCATTGGCAGCGACAGCTTGCAGGATCCCACGCGGTGTTTCTCCTTAAGATACAAGAGCGCCGCCAATGTTGATAATAATGCTTCCATAAATGCGGTTGACGTGGCCAGGATAAAAGCAAAGGTTGGCGCGCCTTACGATGTCACAAAGAACTTCCCGCGAGGCAACTGGGTGGCTTTTGATAAACCGGTGACGGTTGCCGGTTCAGACCTGAATGTGAACCTCGAAACCATATGTTACGGTGATTATAATGCCTCGAGCAGCAAATACCGCGATTCGTTGACAAACTGGAGCGGGGCTAAATCAATACCGGCCGAAATCATTGTAACTTCTGAAGATTACGTTGCCACCAGTGATGCCGGCTATTTTGAAATTCCCTTGCGTGTGAGTTCAAAAATGAATGAGTTTTCAGCGCTGGGGCTGGAATTGAATTATCCTGAAGGGTATCAATTGGTAAGTGCGAATATGCCGGCAGCAGCCAATAAAAGCGGTAACATAAAAATCAACCCGGCAATGGAAGAGATCATCAGCGGGGATAATGACCTTTTGGTAACGGATGATGGCCGGGTGATCAGGGTGGTGTTTGCTACCACCGATCATTTTGATGTTGCCGCGGGTGAAGTGATGATTGTTCTGGGGTTCCGGGCAATTAACCTGCAGTCAACGGGAACAGCTGAATTTATGCTAAGCGGCACCGGCGTTATCGGCAACCAATATGGAGAAGTAAATGATGACACCTATCTGATCATGCCACGCGTCCTGATTCAGGGCTCAGCTAATACGACAGGATTTGAATTTGCAGGTTATCCCAACCCGTTCAGCGGCGATGCCACACTGACATACCAGATCCCGGAAAAAGGCACGGTAAACATCAAGGTTTTTAATGTGCTTGGTGAACTGGTAACGGTTTTGATAAATGAATCGCAGCCATGTGGCAGGCATACCATTGATTTTTCAGGAAAAAACTTCCCTGCCGGTATTTATAGCTTCAAGCTTGAATTTGAAGGCTTGCACAATTCAGGTCGTGAAGTGTTGAAGATGATCAGGTAAAAATCAGGAGTGGGGTTATAAAATATTTTTCTCTGATTTTTACCAGACAAGCGGTTATATGTAATTAAAAAGCTTATTTTTGACCATGTAAATATTCTTATATTAAAATACATTTAAACATGAAAAAAATATTTTTTGTAAATCTTTTAATTGCTGTTTTATTTTGTCAGCAGATAACAGCTCAGCAAAATGTGGGTATTGGCACCACGACACCAAACAACTCAGCGCTTCTTGACCTGACATCAACAACCATGGGTATGTTGGTACCAAGAATGACTACGGCTCAGCGGGTTGCCATTGTTTCACCTGCGACCGGGTTGTTGGTTTACGACACCAACCTTCAGCAGTTCTGGTATTTTAACGGGACCGTATGGACCGCTATCGCGGGGGGCGGCGGATCATGTTATACTTTGCAGCAGAGTTACGACTGTGGCGGTGCCGGTGCAGGACGGAACATTGTGATCAGCGGTACCAACAACGTTAATATTACCAATGCCAATGCTGCATCCATCGGTTTGAAATCCTCACACAGCGCTGATGGTGTTTCTATTATGACCGATAATACTTATACCAACGGCCAATATGCATCCATACAGGCTTCTACGGCATCAAACTATGGTGTGGTAGGCGGCACTCCGCTACCAACTTCGGCAATCATAGGTAACTCCTCAGGAAAAGCTTTTGGTGTAAGCGGACAGGTCTTATCTACAGCCACCGGTGAAGCGGGTGTTTTTGGGAACAACCTGCGGACGGCCGGAGGACATGGTGTTTTAGGGATGGGGTTTAATGGCACTGTCGGAACTTCAAGCTATATTACAGGGTATGGTGTTTCCGGCTGGAATTCAGCCATCGATGATCCGGGAATAGGTACCTTTGGACAAGGGATTACCGGTGTGGCCGGGCAAAGTACAAACACCTCATTGAGCTATGGGCTTTATTCTTATGACAATGGAGGAATTTATAATAATCTTGATGTGGGATTAAACTTTTATGCAGGCGGTACAAAAAGTTTTTTGATCGACAACCCGTTGGATCCGGAAAATAAATTGCTTAAACACACTTGCATTGAATCACCTGAAGTTCTAAATCTGTATCGTGGCAATGCAACCCTTGATGGTAACGGCGAAGCTGTTGTAAATCTTCCCGAATATTTTGCCATGATAAATAAAAATTTCTCCTATGAATTGACGCCGGTTGGTGCATCGGCACCCAATCTTTTTATTAAGGAAAAAATTTCCGGTAATAAATTTGTAATTGCCGGCGGACTGGCCGGTATGGAGGTTTCCTGGACTGTTTATGCGGAAAGAAACGATAAGTATATGAAAGACCATCCTGAATTAACCGATCCGCAACCTATGAAAACGGGCCGGTATGCAGGTAAATATATTTATCCTGAAGGCTATGGCCAGCCCAAGGAAAAAGGGTTTTTGTTTAAACCTGTGCCTGTGCTGGTTGGCGGGAATGCAAATGGAAAAACCGAACAATCTGAATTAAAGATTTATTAATAATCCGACCAATGGTTTATTTTAATAAAAACAAGAGGCTACACATCCTGTTAATACTGCTGTTATTCACATTTCCGGCTTCATCCCAGCTGTTTTATAACAACGGTGCGTTGGTCGCTGTTAAATCTGCAGGAATTGTGCAGGTAAACGGAAGTGTTCAAAATACTGCAAGTGGCAGCCTTGACAATGCAGGGGCCATGACCATCACCGGAGACCTCACCAATAATGCCACTGCCGGTGGCAACGGCACTATTAACCTTGCCGGAAACTGGATTAACAACAACACGTTTAATTCCGGCACAGGCACCGTCGTTTTTAATGGTTCTGCATCTCAATCAATCGGCGGATCGGCCGTGACCACTTTTAACAACCTGATCGTAAACAACAGTGGCGGTGGTATAGCGCTTAATAACATTGATGCTGCCATCAATAGCACACTGACGCTTACCATGGGAAATTTCAATGTTTCCACCCGCATTCTAACATTGGCTTCTGGTGCAGCAGCAGTGGCAGGCAGCCCGTTTTCTGCCGCCAACATGGTAATTGCCAATCAGGGTGGGGAATTGAGGAAAAATTTTTCGTCCCTTGGTTCCTATTTCTTTCCTGTAGGCGATAACTCAGGAACAGCAGAATATTCACCGATCAGCGTGAGTGTTACTTCCGGTACAGGTTTTATAATGGCTTATGTAGGGATAAAAGTTAACGATATAAAACATCCGGACAATCACGCTGCAACGAATTACCTGAACCGTTACTGGAGCGTGACACAATCCGGTGTCCTTAATTTCCAGGCCACGATAACCGCCAATTATGTAAATGCGGATATTGCCGGCACGGAGACAAGTATAAAAAGTGCGCAATTAAAAGGTGTGTTTAATCAACTGTCCAATCCCTGGATAAAATACTCCTTTTTAAGTTCAAACACATTGACGGCTGCAGGAGCATCACTGACACCCGCTGTTACTTCAGTATTTACAGGTATTTCCGGTACTGATCCTTCGGTTAGTATTACAGGCGGTGGAGTTACCGTTTGTCAGGGGGAAAATGTAACCTTGACCGCAGTACCTGCCAATGCTAATCCTGCAGTGGTTTATGCATGGTCGGGCGGACTGGGGAGCAATGCTTCTGTTACACCCTCAACACTTGCCACGGGGACAACCATTTATACCGTGACCATCACCGATGGAAATGGTATTACCGCTACTACATCCACCAGTGTTACGGTGGCGCCAACCGTCGGGACTCCTGTTTTTGACCTCGGGCCATCGTCATCACGTTGCCAGGGTGCCGGCATTGTTGCTTATACAGCTACTGCAACAAACAATAGCGGGCTTACATACAGCCTTGATGCGACAAGCCTTGGGGCCGGTAACAGCATCAATTCTTCAACAGGTGAAGTAACTTATACTACAGGATGGACCGGCACATCAACAGTGACGGTAACGGCAACAGGCTGCAACGGGCCTGTAACGGCACCACATACCATAACCACTTCAACGGGCACTCCGGTTAGTGTTACAATTTCTCAAAGCCCTTCAGGACCGGTTTGTTCAGGAACCCTTGTTGATTTTACAGCCACTCCTGTCAACGGCGGCACTTCACCGGTTTACCAGTGGATGGTTAACGGATCACCTGCAGGAGGTAACAGCCCTTCATTTTCCAGTTCTACACTAAGCATGGGGGATCATGTAAGCTGTCAGCTCACCTCTAATGCAAGTTGTTTGTCCGGTAATCCGGATACGTCCAATGTTATTACCATGATCGTAAAACCGAGCCTTCCTGCCGGAATCAGCATTACCGCCTCCGCAAACCCTGCGTGTTCTCATACCATTGTAGATTTTGCGGCAGCAGCTGTTAACGGCGGAACCACTCCGGCTTACCAGTGGTATCTGAACAACACACTGGTTGGTACCAACAGTACGTATTCGAACAACAGCCTGAGCACCGGAGATTCTGTACAGTGCAAATTAACTTCGAATGAAGCCTGTGTGGTGAATAATCCCGCCTTGTCCAATACGATCCATATGGTGGTCAGCCCGTTACCAACGGTAGAAGCAGGGGCAACCGCCACATATACCGTCACGCCTGTACAAATTGGAGATCCGTTAAACGGTCCCGGAATCATAAGCTGGTCGCCGCCTGCAGGATTGAGCGATCCTCTTATTGCCCAGCCTTTAGCATCACCGGTTACCACCATCACCTATACGCTGACCGTTAACAACAGCGGTTGTATAGCTACAGATACAGTTACCGTCATATACGGAGGCATCGGGCATAACATTTCCGGCAAAACACGTTATGCGGGCAAGGCAAACGCCGGCAACCCGGTACCTAACATGCCCACCTATAATGCCGTGATCTACGCTATCGACAAGGTCATCGTGGTTTTAAAAACCAGCATGGGAGATGAAGTGACCAGGGATACCAGTGACGCCCTGGGCAATTATCAGTTTACCAATATCGCTGATGGCAATTATATTTTGTCGTATGATAAATACACTGTGGATACCATGCAATGGGGAAATGACGTAAATGCCATTGATGTAGCCCTCCTGAAATATTTTGTTGGCAGCGACACCTTAACCGACCCTACCAGGTGTTTTTCTTCCAAATACAAGAAGGCAGCGAATGTTGATAATAACCTCACCATAAATGCCATTGATGTAGCACGCATAAAAGCGAAAATCGGTTCGCCTTATGACGTCGTCAAAAACTTCCCCAAAGGCAATTGGGTGGCCCTTACTGAAAATATAACGCTGGCAGGTTCCGACCTGACCGTCAACCTGGAAACGATCTGCTACGGCGACTATAACGCGTCCAGCAGCAAATACCGCGACTCGCTCAACACGTGGAGCGGCGCCAAATCATTAACGGAAGGGTTTATCTATACCTCAGATGAAACGGTAAGCATCACAAATCCATTCTACTTTGAAGTTCCCTTTAAAGTCAACACCAAAGTAAATGATTTCTCAGCGTTAGGACTTGAGCTAACCTATTCAAATACGGAGTATAAACTTGTTTCAGCCTACATGCCTGGAACAAAAATCAAAAGCACTGCGAAGATCAATCCTTCACTGGAAGAGATCATCGCCAACGATAATGATTTGCTGGTTACGGATGACCATGGAACCATCCGGGTTGTTTATGCCACCACGAATCATTATGATGTGGCGCCCAACGATGAAATGATTGTACTTGGTTTCCGCGCGCTAAAAGACATGCAGCCCGGAGAAGTTGATTTTACTTTGTCGGGCACAGGCGTAATCGGCAACCAATTTGGTGAAGAAAATGAGGACACCTACCTGTTGATGCCGAAGGTTTATGTGCAGGGAACTACCGATGCAGGATTTGAAATCAGCGGTTATCCAAACCCATTCAGCAATGAAGCGACCATAACTTATACGATACCGGAAAACGGAACGGTAACGCTGAACGTATATAATGTCATTGGAGAATTAGTTGCTCAGCTGGTAAATGAACAGCAGGGAAGCGGAAAACATTCGGTGGCATTTTCTTCAAAGAACCTGCCGGAAGGCCTGTACACGTTTAATTTGCAATATGCCGGCCCAGATAAAATTAAATGTCTGGTGTTGAAAATGATTCATTGATATCGATAAAAATTTGGGATTATTTAAATCAAAAGGGTGGCTTTAAAAACTAAGGCATCACTTTTTATTAACTAAAGTTTTCCGGGAAAAAATATTTATCAAACCTTTTGTTATTTGATAAAAGAGACTTTTTTATTAAAAAATCGTAATAAAAACATTATGAGAAAATCCAGACATTCTTTTAGATACAAAGCAGCCGTGTATAATGCAATGCATTATTCGTTGTTACCCTGCAATCGAATTTAGCATCGGATTTTTTCGGTTGTGCATATGATGAATATGAAACATCGGGCTGTTATTGGGTACGAGCCTGTGGGACGCTGGATGCTTCAGATCCTTATATGGTGGTAACCTATAATGTCATATTTTTTTATGGAGCGAAAGGCCATTTGTTAAATACTCTAGGCAATTACCTGTTTATGACAAATTTTATAAATTTGTGAAAAATAAAACGGATGAAAAAATTTTTACTTTTCGTATTTTTATTATCTGCTATCCAGTTAAGCGCACAGCTGCAGGAAGGTAATTATCCCTACAAAGCATATTTCGATGAGGCTTATCAGCTTTATCCGGATGTACCCCGCGGCGTTCTTGAAGCCGTATCCTATACCAACACACATATCCGACATATCAACCCGCTGGCCGAAGAAGCCAGTTGTGCCGGGCTGCCCGGTTTTTACGGCGTGATGGGCCTGGTGCTCGACGGGAAAGGGTACTTCCGCGAAAACCTGAAAACGGTGGCCAATCTTTCAGGCGAATCCGTGCACGATATTATGACCAGCCCGCAAACGAATATCCTGGCTTATGCAGCAGCGTATCACAACCTGCTGGGCTTGCAGGAAAATAAAAAAGATCTGGCGCTGAGTATTTCAAAAGTGTTGATTTCATTAAGCGAATTAAACATCAGCAATCCCTCTGCCGTGAATGATTATACTATGAATCTTTATCTGTATGGTGTTTTTTATTTTTTGAATGATAAGGCAAATCAGGAAAAATACGGCTTCCCGGAATATTCGATTGATATGGCCGGATTTTTTGGCGAGGCGAACCTGAAAGTTTTTACGGCCAAACAGGTAAATATTTCCGGTGCGGAAGTTTCAAATAATGAAGGGCAAATCTATTCACCTGTATACTTGTCGGGCCCTTGTCCCGATTATGTGCAGCCGAATTGCACCTGGGTGGAGTCGCCGAACCATTATACCGGCTGGAACGGGCATACCATTTCGGCCATTGCCATTCATACCGTACAGGGAAGTTATACCAGTTGTATCAACTGGTTTCAGAACCCAGACGCAAGTGCTGCCACACATTATGTAGTGGCATCAAACTCTTCCTATGCAGGACAGGTTACCCAGATGGTCAACGAAGATAATGCCGGCTGGCATGTAACTTCCGAAAACTGGTACGCCCTCGGTTATGAGCATGAAGGCTTTGTAGATGATCCCTCCTGGTATACCACCACCATGTATCAAACTTCAGCCGCGCTTACCCGCGATATTTGTACAAGGCAAAATATCAACCCGCTGCGGACTTTTTTCCGGGAAGTGCTTGACGACGGAACTGTGTTGGATGACGGGCTTCACAGTCTCGGCGCTGAAGGCTCCTGCATAAAAATTAAAGGGCATCAGCATTTTCCCAGCCAGACCCATACTGACCCCGGGCCTAACTGGGATTGGAATTATTATTATAAGCTAATTAATAATTCAACCCCGGTGACCACCTACACCGCTGCTTCTGGAAACTTTTATGACACGGGCGGCGCTTCGGCCAGTTATGGAAACGATGAACGTAAATTCTGGCTCATTCAACCCACCAATGCCCAAACGGTCACCCTGACATTCTCACAGTTTGCCGTTGAAGCCAATTATGATTTTCTTTACATCTATGATGGCGCCAACGAATTCGCGCCGCTTATCGGCAGGTACAACACCGTCGGCCCTACAACCGTAACATCCACAGGCGGCTCGCTGTTCATTGAATTCCGTTCCGATTGTGCAACGGTTGGTACGGGCTGGGCTGCCACATGGACATCCGTATTGCTTGACCTTGTCGCACCTACCACCATCACCAGTGTAGCCGGTAACTGGCAGACACAAAATTTTACGGCAACGTTCACAGATACCGATAATGCTGGCGGTTCAGGGATCGAAAAAAGTTTCTACCAGGTGCTTGACTACAACGGCACCGAATGGCATGCCAATGCCCAAAACGGTTTCTTCGCCGATAACTTTGATTCCTACAATGCTTCTGTTTGGAGCGTTCCCGCAAGCAGCGGCACATGGAATGTTTCTGCCGGAAACCTCATCCAATCAGACACTTCCGTAAGCAACACCAATATTTATGCTGCCCTAAACCAGAATCTTTCGAACCGGTATATCTACCAGTTTTACGTTAAGCTGGACGATGCGACCTCAGGAACCACCCAGCACCGGTTGGGGTTTCATTTTTTCAGCGACAACGGAAGCCTTACCAACCGGGGAAATTCGTATTTCATCTTTTTCCGCCAGGAAACCTCAAAACTTGAATTTTATAAAGTGGTGAACGACACGTTTACGCAGACCAAAGTTGTGGATGGCGTCGTCACGTCCTTTGACCAATGGTACGATTTAAAAGTGATTTTTGACCGTATTACCGGCAAGATGGATGTTTACCGCGACAATGTGCTGCTTGGCACCTGGACCGATCCAAGCCCGCTTACTACCACCGGGAGCTACATTTCGTTCCGCACGGGGAATTGCAAAGCCTACATCAGCGAACTGAAGGTGTACAGGTCGAGGTATCCGTCCGTAACTGTCAGTGTTGGCGCTGCGGCAACCAATGACATCCGTTATCAGAACCCCGATCCTGCCACTTACGCGGCAAAAATAAAATCCATCGTGAACGATGCCGCCGGGAACCTTTCTGCAATTGATTATTACGACCTGAACATCGACTGGACCATTCCTGTTTGCAATACCGTCAATGACGGAACCGGGGCAGACATCAGCACCACTACCTCGGCCACGACGCTTTCTGCAAACTGGGCAGCCTCCAGCGATCCTAACTCCGGCATTGCGAAATACTGGTATGCCATAGGGACCACACCGGGCGGCACCGATGTGGTTGGCTGGACCGACAACGCATTGAACACCACCGTTACCAAAACCGGGCTGTCGCTTACCGACGGGCAAACCTATTATTTCAGCATCAAAACCGAAAACGGCGCCGGGCTGGTAAATATTTGCAGTTCAAATGGTGTGCAGGCCAACCTTACTTCAGGCCCTCCTGCCAACGACGCATGTGCAAATGCCACACCACTGCCCTGCGGAACGGCAGACCTGGCGGGGACTACGGTTAATTGTGTCAGTGAGACTCCGGGGACCGGATGCACCGTTTCTGCCTATGGCGTTTGGTATACATTTACAGGAGATGGCAATTTAACAACCATTTCTTCAACTGCCACTTTTGATCATGAAATGGATATTGTGTATGGCTCCTGTGGCGCTTTTACTTCTGTGGTTTGCCGGGATACCACTGCAGGAAGTACGGAAACCTATACCTTCACACCCACCAACGGAACAACCTATTATGTTTATATTGCCTATTATACCACGGGCGCGATAACGGGAACCTTCACCATTTCAAGGTCGTGTTGTGCTGCCACGCCCCTGGCAGATGATACCCCGGTGGCTTCTTCCGTTGCATCGACCAACTGGTCTTATATCGCAAATGCTTCCGATCTGACATTTTTCGGCGTTTGCCCTGACGGAACGGGCGATAAAGACTGTTATGTTTACTCTGATTGTTTTACCACACAGGTTGCTTCAAGTACGGGAACCAATAAGGCCGACTATGTGATTGAAAACAGGCATGCTGCAGGGACAAACACAACGCGCAATGGCCGGGTGTCCTATTCTACCCCTGCATACACGGTGGAGATGGAAAACAATGTTCCCAATGTTACTTCGGGAACCACTACTACTGCCAACTTGTCTTCGAATGAAGCGTTCGATTTTTACGAGTTTTACTGTACTGAAACAGCTTCAGATTATGATTTCCAGATACTAAGTATTATTGATTCCGATGTCAATCCCGACCTGAGAGTGTTTGAATTTACCAGTGACGGATTTAAAAATAAATCTCAGGCAACCTGGTCTTCCACTTCATCCTCGCCAACCGTCAATCATGAAATTGATATCAGGAATGTAACATGTACCAGCGGCCGTTATTACGGGATTGTAGTTGAACGGGCAGGTGCAGAAGATTCTGCCTCCGTATACTGGCTGGTGGTAAACAGGCGCCCGGGTGATCCCGTTTTATCCTCTCCAACCAATGGGGCTGTGACTTGTGCGGGTGCTTCACAGACCTTTTCCTGGAAACATGTGACCGATCCGGACGGAAATGCGGTGACATACAGGGTTTGGGTACGCGCCGGTGCCGCACCTACTTACACCTTGTATACGGACAGGAGTGGTTTTTTATCGGATACCACATGGACATGGAGCCCGGCAGGAGGCCTGGTTGCAGGAACTACGTATTACTGGATGGTTTTCACCTGGGACGGTGTTGATTATGAATTATGCGGAGCAGGCACCATATGGAATTTTACCCCCAGCGGCACGCCGGCCTCACCGGTGGCAGCCACACAAACACCTTCGGGAACTCAGATTATCTGGGATTGGAATACCGTTGCCGGTGCAACCGGATACAAATGGAACACGACAAATAATTATGGCACCGCTGCCGATCTGGGCAATGTGTCAACCTATACGCAATCAGGGCTGAGTTGCGGGACGACGTACACGATTTATGTATGGGCATACAACGGATGTGGTTATTCAGCGGTAACGACGCTGTCGTCCACAACAAGCCCGTTACCTACCGCAGAAGCCGGCGCTGGTGGCATTTATACAGGAACTCCGGTACAGTTAGGCAGCATAACCAACGGGCCGGGAACCTGCAGCTGGGGGCCACCGGCAGGGCTGGATAATTCAAATAGTTGCCAGCCAATGGCATCGCCGTTATCTACCACCACATACACCTTAGTTGTAAACAACAACGGTTGTATAGCCACTGATAATGTCACGGTTACTTTTGGAGGCCTCGGGCATTCCATTAGTGGTAAGACAATTTACGCAGGCAAAGCCAATGCCGGTAACCCAGTGCCGAATGCGCCCACCTATAATGCGGCAATATACTCCATGTACGGAATGATCGTGATGTTGAAAAATTATCCTGCAAACGACGTGGTGGCAAAGGATACCAGTGATGCTTCGGGGAATTATCAATTCACGAATGTTATGGACGGGAACTATATCCTGTCATACGATAAATATACGGTCGACAGCATGTTGTGGGCCAATGATGTAAATGCTATTGATGTTGCCCTGATGAAATATTTCATCGGTAGTGATACCTTGCAGGATCCTTCAAGATGCTTCGCGGCAAAATATAAGAAAGCCGCCAATGTTGATAATAACACGTCCATCAATGCGGTTGACGTTGCCAGGTTAAAGGCCAAGATCGGGGCGCCTTACGATCCTGTCAGGAACTTTCCGAAAGGCAACTGGGTAGCATTAGAAAACCTGGTGAGCGTTGCCGGTTCCGACATAAACGTTAACCTTGAAACCATAAGCTACGGCGACTATAACGCGTCCAGCAGTAAATACCGCGATTCTCTGAACAACTGGAGCGGGGTAAAATCAATCCCGGCTGACATCATAGTAAATTCCGGGGAGTATATCACCACCAGCGATCCGGAGTATTTTGAAATACCTTTACACATAAGCGCTAAAATGAACGAGTTTTCTGCCATGGGGCTCGAATTGAATTATTCAGCTGCTGAATATAAACTTGTTTCAGCCTACATGCCGAAAGCAAAAACCAAAGGCGCGGTAAAGATCAATCCTTCATTTGAAGAAGTACTTTCCGATGATAACGATTTGCTGGTCACTGATGCAGATGGTGTGATCCGAGTGGTGTACGCCACCACCGATCATTTTGATGTGGCAGCCAATGACGAAATGATCGTTCTTGGTTTTCGTTCACTAAATGATCCGGATCAGGGAACACATGAATTTATCCTGTCCGGAACCGGTGTTATGGCAAATCAATATGGTGAAGAAACGGACGGTACTTACCTGTTAATGCCAAAAATAGTTGTTCAGGGCCGGGCTGATGATGCCGAACTTGAATTTTCGGGCCACCCCAATCCATTCAATAGTGAGGCAACAATCACTTATAATTTGCCCGAAAACGGATCGGTGAAACTGAACGTATATAATGTCCTGGGAGAACTGGTTTCCGAGCTTGTGAATGAGGTTCAAATTAACGGAAAACATTCGGTGGCATTTTCCTCCAAAAATCTGCCAGCAGGTATGTATACATTTAAGCTTGATTATTCCGGTGAAAAGTATTCAAAATGTGCCGTACTGAAAATGATCCACAAATTTGGGTTGGATTAATTTTTTGAGTGTAAAAAACGTAATGATAAAAGCCTTTGTGAAATGCGAAGGCTTTTTATTTACAGAACTTATCGTAATTTGTTTGGGCTATTTTACTGCCCAGCTCCATGGCTTTTTTCCAATCAGCGCAGGCTTCTTCAAATTTGTTCAGGTTATAATTCGTATAAGCCCTGTTAGCATATGCTTTGGAGTATGAAGGATTTATTTCGATGGATTTATTGTAGTCTTCAATCGCTCCAGCGGAGTTCCCCAGTTTTTCGCGGCATAAACCCCTGTTCAGATAACACTCATAATCTTTGGGCTTGTTGTTTAAAACCACATTGTAATCGCTGATGGCATCTTCGTATTTTTTCAGCTCGAAACGTGTAAGGCCGCGGTTATAAAAGGCATCATAATAATCTCCCTTGATTTTGATGGCATTGGTATAATCCTTTTCGGCATTTACATAATCCTTCATTTCGTATTCTGTAAATCCTTTGTTGTAGTATGCATTGGCATGATCAGGCTTGATTGCGATGGCGCTGTCGTAATCGCTGATCGCCTGGGGAAAATTTTTCAGTTTCCCGTTCACCATTCCCCGGCTGACATAGGCCCTGTAATCTTTGGGAGAAAGCCGGATAACACTGCTGAAATCTTCCACGGCGGCTTTGTAGCTTGCAAGGATGCTGTAGGCCATACCACGGTTATAAAACGCATCTGTGTATGAGGGATGCAGCGAAATGGTTTTGGTATAATCAGCGATCGCGCCCTTGTAATCTTTTAACATGTATTTGGAATATCCGCGGACAAAGTAAGCCCGGAAAAAAGTGGAATCGTTTTTAATCGCGAGGTTGCAATCTTCAATGGCGTCTTTGTTTTTACCAAGATTTCCCTTAACGACGGCGCGGTTTGTATAAGCCTCTACATTGCCAGGATAAAGAGTTATCGCCGTTGAATAGTCTTCAATAGCTTCCGGGTAATTGCCAATGGCGTTGTATGCCTGAGCCCGGTAAAAAAACGCATCGGTATACTCGGCATTGTTTTTTATGGCCAAAGTAAATTCAAGGATGGCGTCCACATAAAAACCGTTTTTGTATTTATCAACGCCGGAATTAAAATAATTTTCAGCAGTCTGCGAGTGAAGGGGAATATAGCATAAGAATGTCAGGATACACAGGAGCAGTATTTTTTTCATGAGATGTTTTTACAAAGGTAACTAAAGCGAATCAATTTAAGGTGTAATAAAACGTGCTGTATGACGTTTTTGTTGTAATTTTGCAGAAAAATAAACATGGTCTATCTTACCCGAAGAGAACGTTTTAATGCAGCCCACAGGTTGTTCCGCGAAGATTTTTCGGACGAAAAAAACCTGGAGGTTTTCGGGAAATGCTCTAATCCTAACTGGCACGGGCACAACTATGACCTTTTTGTTACAGTTTGCGGACCGGTTGATACCGGTACCGGATTGCTGATAAACATTAAAACCCTGAGTGAAATAGTCAATAAATACATCATTGAAAAAATTGATCATAAAAATATCAATCTTGAGGTTGATTTTATGAAAGGGAAGCTGGCTTCTACCGAAAACATGGCTGTTGCTATCTGGGAGCAATTGATAACACCACTCGCACAACTTAATTCAAAATTGTATTGCGTAAAACTTTGTGAAACTGAAAATAATTTTGTGGAATATTTTGGCAACTAAAAAAAGACTTTTATGAATGTAATAGATGATGCAATGCTTAAGCACAACGAGATGGATGAAACTCCTGCGGAAATTTTGCCAGAAAACCCCAAACAGATCAAAGACCTGGCCTTTCATTATAAAAGTATCCTGAAACTTCTCGGTGAAGACCCTGAACGTGAAGGCTTACTGAAGACCCCGGAACGCATGTCAAGAGCCCTAAAGTTTTTAACCCACGGTTATGACCTCAAACCCGAGGAAATTCTGCGTTCAGCCATGTTTAAAGAAGATTACAAGCAGATGGTTATTGTGAAAGACATTGAGATTTATTCCATGTGCGAACATCATATGCTGCCTTTTATCGGGAAAGCACATGTTGCTTATATACCCAACGGATACATTGTGGGGTTAAGCAAAATTCCACGTGTGGTTGATGCGTTCGCCCGCCGGTTACAGGTTCAGGAGCGGCTCACCTCGCAGATCAAGGATTGTATTCAGGATACATTAAAACCGCTGGGTGTTGCAGTTGTTATAGAAGCAAACCACCTGTGTATGATGATGCGTGGCATACAAAAACAAAACTCGGTCACCACCACCTCAGATTTTACCGGGGCTTTTCTGAGTGATAAAACGCGCGCTGAGTTTTTAACATTGATCAGCGCTACCTTGCATTGATTTTATTAATTTTGAAAAAAATTTAGCATGAATATGTTTAATGAAGATAATGTATCTGTCGGATACAGAGACCCTGTTGAAACGGCCTCATTAGCCCGTACCTTTATGGCGAGGGTTTTTTCATGGATGTTTCTGGCACTGACCATTACGGCAATTACCTCATTCATCTGGGCGGCATCGCCTTCTTTGATGCGGCTTCTGATAAAACCCGAAGGAGGTATGTCCATATTCGGATGGGTTGTAATGCTGGCGCCGCTGGGCTTTGTGCTTCTTATGTCCTTTGGATTCCAGAAACTTTCTGCCCCATTGATGACACTCCTGTTTATCGTTTATGCTGTTCTGATGGGCATGAGTTTCAGTTTTATATTTTTTGTGTACAGTGTTGGAACCATCGGAATTACATTTGGTATCACGGCTGGAATGTTTGGTGTAATGGCTTTAGCAGGATATTTTACCAAAACCGACCTGACCAAATTTGGTTCAATATTAATGATGGGCGTTGTTGGACTTATTGTTGCCATGCTGGTCAATTTCTTTTTAAAAAGCAATATGATGGGTTATATCATCAGCATCATTGGTGTCCTGATCTTTACAGGGCTTACCGCGTATGATGTTCAGAAATTAAAAAGAATCGGGACCGGAATGGGAAGTGATCAGGTTGTTGCCCGTAAAATGTCTATCATGGGAGCGTTGACGCTATATCTTGATTTTATTAACCTCTTTTTGTTTCTCCTGCGTTTGATGGGAGGAAGAAAATAGCAAAAAAACACATTATGAAAGCTTATGTTTTTCCCGGACAGGGAGCTCAGTTTGTGGGCATGGGTAAGGATTTATATGAAAAATTCCCCGAAGCAAAACAGTTGTTTGAAAAAGCCAACGACATTTTAGGTTTTCGGATCACCGACCTGATGTTCTCCGGAACAGACGATGATCTTCGTCAAACAAAAGTTACGCAGCCGGCTATATTTCTGCATTCGGTAATCCTGGCCGCGATGCTGGGCGATAACTTCAAACCGGATATGGTGGCGGGCCATTCGCTGGGCGAGTTTTCGGCCTTGGTGGCCGCCAAAGCATTATCCTTTGAAGACGGGTTGCTATTGGTGTCGAAACGTGCCCATGCCATGCAGAAAGCCTGTGAACAATCCCCTTCCACCATGGCGGCTATTATTGGATTAGCAGATGAAAAAGTGGAAGAAATCCTGAGAGGCATTAATGATGTCGTTGTTCCTGCCAATTACAACAGCCCCGGACAGCTTGTTATTTCGGGGACTATCAGCGGGATCAACACCGCCTGCGAGCTGATCAAAGCGGCAGGGGCACGTCGTGCATTACCGTTAAATGTTGGCGGCGCTTTTCATTCGCCATTGATGGAGCCGGCACGTGCTGACCTTGCCATCGCTATCGAACAAACGATATTTCACAAACCGTTGTGCCCGATATACCAGAATGTTACCGCAAAACCCGCCACAGATCCGGATATGATAAAGGAAAACCTGAACAAGCAACTGACAGCGCCGGTGTTATGGTCGCAAAGCGTTACCAATATGGTGAATGACGGTGCCACAACGTTCAGTGAATTAGGCCCCGGAACGGTATTGCAGGGATTGATAAAGAAAATCGCTCCCGCTGCTGTGATCGAAGAAGTTCAGATTTAACCCAGTAGCTGGTTGTTTTTAATTTGTCCGGTAACGGATAATTCCTGGTACAGCTTGCCCTGCGCAGCATTTTTGATCAGCGGGATGTATTCAGGGTTGTGTATGTCTGATCCCATAAAATCGATCATCCTTTCTTTAATAAGTTGCACGGCCATTTTATGAATTTCTGCAGAATAGATTTTTGTAAGAGAAAGGATATTTAGCTGAAAGTACAGTTCACGGTCCTTTAATTTTTTTATGGAAGCAAAATCATATTGCCAGAAAAGATAACGTTCGGGATGAGCCAGAACCACATTATACCCTTTACTTTGCAGCTCGAACAGTAAATCTGAAAATCCGGGATGAGGGCTGTATGTAGACAGTTCGATAAGTACAAAATTGTTTCCAAAGGTCAAAAGCTGACCACGTTCAAATAGTTCACGGAATCCGTCATCCACCATATATTCAGCAGCTACCTCCAGTTGGATATCCATATTTTTTTCAGCAGCTTTGTTCTTCAGCAGCTCAAAGGCCCGGTGAATTTTTTCAGGGCTGTTGGGATAAAGCTGTGAAATATGAGGCGTGGTTATAATTTTTTTTATTCCTAAATCTATTAAAGACGAAATGATACCGAGTGACTCCTCCATACTTTTCACGCCATCGTCAAGGCCGGGGACAAGATGGGAATGAAGGTCAATATGGTAAAAGCCGGTATTGGCTGATGCGGCATGATCGTTTTTTTTATGGAAATTAAATATCCCCATACAATCGTTCGAAATTTTGTTTAAACCAGCTGAACGTTAATGCTAAACCTTCTTTTATTTTTATTTCAGGGTTGAATTCCAGTGCGTTTTGTGCATGGGAGATATCGGCCAGCGAATCGCGGATGTCGCCAGGCCGTTCTTCAAGATATTCAGGCATTACAGAAGATTTAGCACTATCTTTAAGTAGAAAGAAAAGCTCATTAACCGAAGTTTTATCTCCACAGGCAATATTGAAAATGTTTCCGCTTGCCTTGGATTTATTGGCAAATACAGCTTTAATGTTAGCCTGAACGGCATTTTCAACAAATGTGAAATCGCGTGTTTGTTCCCCGTCACCGAAAATTTTAGGGCTGTGATTGGTCATCAGGGCATGGATGAACAATGGAATGGCTGCAGCATAAGCTCCGGCAGGGCTTTGGTTGGGCCCAAAAACATTGAAATACCGTAATCCGACGATATCCATCCCGTAGCATGTGGTAAAAACCCGGGCGTATAATTCGTTTACATATTTAGAAACAGCATAAGGGGATAGAGGATTTCCGATGATGTTTTCGGTTTTCGGCAGGTTTTTACTATCACCGTAAACCGAAGAAGAACTGGCAAAAACAAATCGTTTTACCTTGTTGTCTTTGGCAGCAACCAGCATGTTCAGGAAGCCGTCCACATTGGAATGATTGGTGGCCTGAGGATCCTTTATTGAACGGGGAACCGAGCCAAGCGCAGCCTGGTGAAGGACAAAATCAATGTTTTTACAGGCATCATGGCATGTTTTAGCATCACAAATATCACCTTGAATAAACTCAATATTGGGCAGGGAAGTAAAAGCCTTGATATTATGAAGAAAACCTGTGGATAGATCATCAAGAATGATAATTTTTCCGGCGTTAAATTTAACCAGGTACTCAACAATGTTTGAACCGATAAAACCCGCACCGCCGGTAACTAAAAAACTACAATTACCAATATCCTCCTGATGATGTTTTTTTTCGTACATAATTTATCTGTTATGGTATTGGGCTTCGTAGTATGTTAAATAAGCGCCGCTGGTGATATTCCTGAGCCATGATTCGTTGTCAAGGTACCAGGCCACGGTTTTTTCAAGGCCTTCCTCAAATTGTAATGATGGTTTCCATCCAAGTGCCGCGGTTAATTTTTGCGAATCAATGGCATACCTTAAATCGTGCCCTGCCCGGTCTTTTACATAAGTGATAAGTTTTTCTGATGTCCCGGGCTCCCGGTCCAGCCTGGTGTCCATTATTTTGCAGAGCAGATGAATAAGGTCAATGTTTGTCCATTCATTATGCCCGCCAATGTTATAGGTTTCGCCGGGTTTTCCCTTATGAAAAATAAGGTCGATGGCGGCAGCATGATCTTCAACATAAAGCCAGTCCCTGACATTTTCACCCTTACCGTAAACCGGCAGGGGTTTGTTATGAATGATGTTGTTGATCATAAGCGGGATCAGCTTTTCCGGGAACTGGTTGGGCCCGTAGTTATTGGAACAGTTTGAAATGACCACCGGAAGACCAAATGTATGATGATAAGCGCGGACCAGATGATCGGAGCTGGCTTTGGATGCCGAATACGGGCTGCGCGGGTCATACGCGGTGCTTTCCGTAAAGAAACCTTCTTTACCGAGTGAGCCGTAAACTTCATCTGTCGAAATATGATAAAACAATTTTTCTGAAAAGTTTTCCTTCCATGTGCTACGTGCTGCATTCAGCAGTGTGGCGGTTCCAATAATATTGGTAAACACAAATTCGAGCGGATTAGTAATGGAGCGGTCAACATGCGATTCGGCTGCCAGATGAATGACCCCGTCAAAAATATATTGCTGAAACAGATTTTGTACAAACTCTGTGTCGGTAATGTCGCCCTTTACAAAAATGTAATTTGGCGCCTTTTCAATATCTTTGAGGTTTTCGAGATTCCCGGCGTACGTGAGTTTGTCAAGGTTGACGATGTTGTATTCAGGATATTTTTTTACAAACAAACGGACCACATGTGAACCGATAAATCCGGCACCCCCTGTTATTAAAATCGTTTTTTTACTCATCGTCATGTATTTAGTTCTTATTGATTTCAGCAAGATGTTTTTCCCAGTTCCAGGCCGAAAGCATCATTTGATCCAGATTTTTTTCTGCCTTCCAGCCGAGTAGGTTGTTTGCCAAAGAACAGTCTGCCCAAATTTTTGCGATATCTCCTTCCCGGCGGGGCGCAATACGATAATTCAGTTTTTTTCCGGAAACCCGTTCAAAAGAATGTATTACTTCCATTACTGAATTGCCGTTTCCGGTGCCGAGGTTGAAGATCTCGCATTTTTTTTCATTTACATGGCCTGCAAGGCGCGCTAATGCCTTTACATGAGCTTTGGCAAGATCGGTGACATAAATATAATCACGGATGCAGGTGCCGTCCGGCGTGTCGTAATCGTTGCCCCAGACATTAAGGGAATCGCGTTTTCCAATGGCCGTTTGTGTGATAAAAGGAACCAGGTTACTTGGAACGCCAAGAGGCAATTCTCCGATCAGCGCCGATTCATGGGCTCCGATAGGATTAAAATACCTCAACAGTATCGTTTTAAGGTCTGTGGTTCTGGATTGTTCAGTAATAATTTTTTCAGAAATTTGTTTTGTTTCGCCGTACGGTGAAGATGCGGGCAATATCGAAGACTTTTCGTTAACCGGAAGAATTTCAGGCTGCCCGTAAACAGTACATGACGAGGAAAAAACCAGGGTGTTGATCTTAAAATCCTGCATGCACGACAAAAGATTGATCAGCGAGAACAGGTTGTTGTGATAATATTTTAACGGATGCTGTGAAGATTCACCCACAGCTTTAAAAGCAGCAAAATGAATAACACCCTCAATATCCGGATTTCTCTTAAAAAAATCTTCTAATTGCTGCTTATCGCACATTTCAATCTTTTCAAAAACAGGCAGTATCCCGGTAATTTTTTGAATGGAATTGACAACTTCAGGATATGAGTTTGATAGGTTATCGATAATGACAACCTCGTACCCGCTTTGCTGCAATTCCACAACGGTATGCGCACCGATGTAACCGGTTCCTCCTGTTACGAGAATTTTCATGAATTACAGGCTCCAGTATGTTAATTCTTTGATTTTTCCGCGGTACATTCCTTTAACATCAACCAGAATACATTTATCTGCCGCCATCGCTTTGAAATAATCTTCTTTCAATGCGGCATATTCATCATGGGAAACGGCCACAATGATTGCGTCATATTTTCCGCTTGCTTTGTCTGTCATTTGGAAACCGTATTCGTGTTTTACCTCTTCAGTATTTGCAAACGGGTCGACGGCATCAACCAAAACGCCGTAAGTTTTTAATTCGCTGACCACATCTGCCACGCGTGAATTTCGTATGTCGCTGACGTTTTCTTTAAAGGTGATCCCCATTACGAGCACCCTTGAATTCAGCACATTTTTTCCGGCGGCAATTATTTTTTTAACGGTTTGTTTGGCGATATAAAATCCCATCGAATCATTCACATAACGGCCGGAATTGATCACCTGTGCATGGTACCGGTATTCTTTTGCTTTAAAGGTCAGGTAGTATGGGTCGACACCAATGCAATGGCCGCCAACCAGGCCCGGATAGAATTTCAGAAAGTTCCACTTGGTACCGGCTGCTTCCAGCACTTCAAAGGTGTTGATGCCCATGCGGTTGAAAATAATCGAAAGTTCATTCATCAATGCAATATTGACATCCCGCTGTGTGTTTTCAATAATTTTTGCAGACTCAGCCACTTTAATGCTTGATGCCTTATGAACACCGGCTTTGACAACAATTTCATAGACTTTTGCAACAGTTTCAAGTGATTCATCATCACAACCCGATACAATCTTTTTTATAGTTGTAATCGTATGTTCTTTGTCGCCCGGATTGATTCGTTCGGGAGAGAACCCGACTTTAAAATCTTTCACAAACGTAAGCCCGGACAATTGTTCTAATATAGGGATGCAGTCTTCTTCGGTGCAGCCCGGATAAACGGTTGATTCGTAAACAACATAATCACCTTTTTTCAGGATTTTGCCAACTGTTCGTGTGGCGGCAAGCAGCGGTGTCAGATCAGGCAACTGGTGATTATCAATAGGTGTGGGGACAGCAACAATATGGAATGTGGCGTCTTTTAAATCTTCAGGGTTTGCCGTAAAGGTTATATCACAACCCTCGAATGCTGATGAAGGTAGTTCTTCGCTTGGATCAATACTGTTTTTCATCATTTCGACACGGTCTTTCTTAATGTCAAAACCGATGACGCTAATGTTCTTGGCAAATTCAAGTGCAATGGGAAGCCCAACGTATCCCAGGCCGATGACCGATAGTTTGGTTTGCTTTGCTAAAAGCTGTTCATAAGTATTCATTTGTAGGGTTTTTTAATTTATCTGTTTTTTAAAAGTTTTATTTCGTACCTTATAAATACGTTCAATAATTTCAACGACTTTAAGCCCTTCAAGGGCATTTGTTGTTATGGATGTGCGCCCTTTCAAGGTGTTCACCACGTTCTCGATAACAAAATGATGGTTGGCTGCAGAACCTTTATACGCCCCATAATCATTAGCGGGGTTCACAGGGTCAAGCTTGGGCATCGTATAATCTTTAATGTGGCAATATTCAACCTCATTCATATATTGGCCGCCGATTTTAATGCTACCGTTACTGCCAATAATGGTGATGCTGCTTTCAAGATTGGTATCCCAAACCGAGGTCGAATAATTTATGCAACCCATGCCCCCCTGAATAAATTTAAACGTGACGATGCCACTGTCTTCAAAATCGGTGAGGGCCTGATGGTTATTGTCGGCAAAAATTCCGTGTATGTCCGATATATCACCAAAAAGCCAGTACATGATATCAATAAAATGTGAGAACTGTGTGAACAGGGTGCCTCCGTCAAGATCTTCGGTCCCTTTCCAGTTGTCTTTTTTATAATACCGCTCGTCGCGGTTCCAATAACAGTTCAACTGAACGTGATAAATATCTCCAAGAATTTTTTTGTCGACAATGTCTTTAATCCAAACAGATGGCGGTGAATAGCGGTTCTGCATAACCAGAAAAAGGTGCCGTGACACCTGAAGTGATTTGTGGATAACCTGTTCAACAGATGCTTTGGTTAATCCCATAGGCTTTTCGCAAACAACATGTTTTAACGCGCTCAATGCTTTAAATGAATGATCAACATGACAACCATTGGGGGTGCAAACGTTTACCACGTCAATATCAATCCCTGAATTCAGCATTTCATCAATATGGTTGAAAAACGGAGCGTTGAACGATTCAATGCCTAGGGATTCTTTTGGTTTTATATCACAAAGTGCTGCCAGTTCGGCTTCTTCGTTGCGCTGAATCATTTCAGCATGGCGCTTTCCAATATGGCCGCAGCCGACAACTGCAAATTTTATTTTTTCTTTTTGTAAGGTTGTCATGTTATGAAATTATTGACATTCTTCCGGACAAACAAGGGTTCCATTTGTGCAGCTTTGTGTGGTGGCGGAGATGTAATTATTTGCCTCTTCCTGTCCACAGGCCTGAACCAAATAATCAATATTGGTGGTTAATACGGCGCTGTTGCAATTAACCTGCATCATCATCAAACAAAATTCACGTTTTTGAACCATACAGTTATCGCATCCGCTTTTATCACATCCTGAAAAAAGAAAACTCAGGCAGGCTGCTGTAACAATAAGAATTAAATTTTTCATATCAGCTTATTTTCGAAACAATGTCGTTCTGAAACCTGTATTTTTCCTTACTTTCCGGACAAACAGCAATTCCTTCTTCATTAAAATCAAGCCGTTGGCCATATTCGCTGATCCATCCGATTTGCTTGGCGGGGTTTCCAACCACCAGGGCGTAAGCGGGAACTTCTTTGGTTACCACAGCACCGGCGCCAATAAACGCGTATTCGCCGATATTGTGTCCGCAGACAATGGTGGCGTTGGCTCCGATCGAAGCGCCTTTTTTAACAATGGTTTTAACATATTGGTCCTTACGGATAATGGCGCTTCGGGGGTTTATAACGTTAGTAAACACCATCGACGGGCCCAGAAAGACATCGTCTTCACAGATCACACCTGTATATATGGAAACATTGTTCTGGATTTTTACATTGCGGCCAAGTATAACATCCGGAGATACTACCACATTTTGTCCTATATTGCAGTTTTCTCCGATCTGGCAACCCGGCATGATGTGTGTAAAATGCCATATTTTAGTGCCCTTACCGATCTTACTGCCTTCATCAATAACAGCGGTTTCGTGTGCAAAGAATTCTTTTTCCATGAAGCTTATTGTTTAAAAAATTCAAGAACAGAAGTGGTGATATATGCAAGTTGTTCTTCATCAAGGTGGGTATGTATCGGAAGAGATATTACAGATTTGCAGAGCATTTCGGTAACCGGGAAATCGCCTTCTTTATAGCGGGGGTCAAGATATGCTTTTTGCATGTGTAAAGGAACAGGATAATAAATCATAGCCGGGACCCCTTTGGCAGTCAGGAATTCCTGAAGCTTATTCCGGTCGATGCCATTGGTAACCAGCGTATATTGATGGAAAACGTGTGTGGACTTTTTAAAGCGGACCGGCGTTTTCAAATGTGGTTCATTGGCAAAAGCCTTATCATAATATGCGGCAGCCTGATTTCTTCTTTGTGCGTACTCATCAAGGCGTTTGAGTTTTATATCCAGTATGGCGGCCTGTATGCTGTCGAGGCGTGAATTGACACCGATCATATCATGGTAATAACGCACCGTCATACCGTGGTTTACGATCTGGCGTAATTTGGTGGCCAGGTCATCGTCATTGGTGAATACAGCTCCGCCATCGCCATAACAGCCAAGGTTTTTCGATGGGAAAAATGAGGTGCAGCCAACAATACTGATAGTTCCTGTTTTTTTCTTTGTCCCGTCAGCAAATAAATAATCGGATCCGATGGCCTGACAGTTGTCCTCAATAACATGAAGTTTATATTTTTCTGCAATTTCCAAAACAGCCTCCATATCGGAAGCCTGCCCGAAAAGATGAACAGGCACAATAGCTTTGGTTTTTGGCGTTATAGCCCGCAAAATTGCCTTTGGATCAATATTAAACGTATCGGGATCAACATCCACTAAAACGGGAGTAAGGCCTAATAAAGCTATTACTTCGGCAGTGGCAATAAATGTAAAGGAAGAGGTGATCACTTCATCGCCCGGTTTCAGGCCAAGGGCCATCATCGAAACCTGCAATGCGTCTGTACCGTTAGCGCAGGGGATTACGTGTTTTACATTCAGATAAGTTTCCAGATTTTTTTGAAACCTGTTCACAGCAGGTCCATTTATAAATGCAGTTGAATCAATTACTTCGTGGATTGCAAGATCAACTTCGTTTTTGATATCTTCGTACTGGCTTTTCAGGTCAACCATCATTAGTTTTCGCATGGTAAAAGGTGTTTTGGGTTATGTTAAAATTTTGACGTGCAAAGATAGGATATTTAACAAAACCCCTGCATAAAATGATGAAGTTTAACGATTAAAAATGTTCATTTTCAAACAATATTATTATTTTATTGATGTTTATGAAGGCAAAATATATTTTGGTTAATTTTGCCGGGAACATTGAATATGAGAAAAATTTCCCTTATAGTACTGATTTTATTTTTTTCCTTATCTGCTAAATCACAGGTCAGCGTTAAGGATTCATCGATTTTTACCACCATGCTATATGCCACATACGGGTACCAGATCCCGGGTGGCGATGTGGCAAAACGTTTTGGTGCAAATTCAGCTGTAGGCGGTGGATTCCAGATCAAAACCAAAAGCAACTGGCTGTTTGGCGCCGAATATAATTATCTGTTTGGGGAAAAAGTAAAAGATGAACTGTTGATTCTATCATGTATTTCTACTTCGGATGGGTATCAGATAAACACCGATGGCGAATATGCCGATGTCTTTTTTGCTGAACGGGGCTATAACATAAGCCTGAAGGCGGGAAAAATATTCCCTGTCCTTGGGCCCAATCCCAATTGTGGGATTTTGTTGACCCTTCAGCCGGGATTTTTGCAGCATAAAATTAAGATCACCAACCCCAATAATAACGTCCCGCCGTTAAGAGGTGATTATAAAAAAGGCTATGATGAAATGGCAAATGGATTTTCTGCCACTGAATTTTTAGGGTATTATTTCATGGGGAACAAGCGCCTGGTTTCGTTTTATGCCGGTTTTGAATTTACGCAGGCTTTTACCAAATGCCGCAGGGATTATAATTTTAATACCATGAGCCGCGATACCGAACAAAAGTATGATTTCTTTTATTCGTTACGTGTAGGCTGGCTCATTCCGCTCTATAAAAGGGCTCCGGCCGGTTATTACTATTAAAAAAAAACCATGTCTTTTTTTTATTACCTTTCAATTTATTGTTATTCGGGATTTATCCGGCTTGCTTCATTGTTCAATGATAAAGCCCGGAAATGGATAAAAGGAAGAAAAAACTGGCAACAATTACTAACTCAATCCATCCAGAAGGAAAAACCTTGTGTGTGGTTTCACGCTTCGTCTCTTGGTGAATTTGAGCAGGGCCGGCCGGTTATGGAAGCCTTTCGGGAAAAATATCCACAATACAAAATCCTCCTGACCTTCTTCTCTCCGTCGGGTTATGAAGTACGAAAAAATTATCCTGGCGCCGACCACGTTATTTATTTGCCTGCTGATACCCCGGGTAACGCCAAAAAATTCATAGAGATAGTTAATCCGGCTTTAGTTTTTATCATCAAATATGAGTTTTGGTTCAATTACATACATCAGCTTTACCTGAAAAATATACCGGTTTATTTTTTCTCGGTGAAATTTCGACCGGGACAACATTTTTTTAAATGGTATGGCGGTTGGTTCCGGAAAAGGTTAAAAGAAATTGACTGGATTTTTGTTCAGGATTCATCGTCGGAAAATCTTTTGCGGAGCATCGGTTGCGAAAAATGTTCCATATCAGGCGATACGCGTTTCGACAGGGTACTGAGTGTGGCACAACAAAAAAAATCGTTCCCGCAAATAGCGCAGTTCGCAGGTGATGCAGACGTGATGGTTGCCGGAAGCACCTGGCCACCCGATGAAGAATTCATGGCCGGGATCATCAATAAGTTTTCGGGCCGGTTAAAGTTTATCATTGCGCCGCATGAAATACACCCGGAACGCATCAGCGCGCTGCAGCAAAAAATAAAAACGGCCTCGGTTAAATTTTCCGAAGCTCAGGAACACGATATAAAATCTGCCAATGTGCTTTTTATCGACAGCATTGGCATTTTACTTCATTTATACCAGTATGCGCGCTTTGCCTATATCGGCGGAGGTTTTGGGAAAAATGTCCACAACATTCTGGAGGCCGCGACTTTTGGCGTCCCGGTGATTTTCGGGCCGAATTATCATAAGTTTCAGGAAGCCATTGACCTGATAAAACTGGGCGGCGCCTTTCCTGTTCATAATTACAAAGAATTAGAAAGCATTATCGTAAAACTTATTGACGACAAAGCATATCAGGAAAAATGTTCCGGTATCTGCCGTAATTTCGTTACTCAAAATGCCGGCGCTACTGCAGTTATTATGGAAAAGATTGCAGGTGTTATTTAAAAAATTAAACATCTTTGGAGCACGATTGAAACAGGTACAATCCTTGAAATCTGAATAAAAATTAACATTGCTGACCGGTTAAAAATCCATTTCGTCCCTAAGGGACTTAAATTCAATTCTTAAATAATTTTCTACCGATATATTGTCCCTATCGGGACTGTCCTGTAAGGACATAATATTGGTAGAAAAAAAGAAACCTCAAGATTTTTCAAGTCCCGTAGGGACGTAATGAAATCACGGATTTTGGATTCGACAAACATTTAATCGGACGGAATAAAAAATTAAGTTTATTTTTCCAACGCCCTTTGAAGTCCTTCCGCCATTTCCTTTGGTGAATAGGGGTGAGAAATGATGTTTTTTTCCGCATCAAGCAGAAAAAAAGTTGGTGTGCTGTAAGCATTATAAGCAATGATAGCCGGGCTCTGAAAACCTTTATTGTCAGACACATTTATCCAGCTCATTTCATTTTTTTTCACTGCATTGATCCACGAATTTTTATCCGTGTCGGCCGAAACTGCAAAAATTTCAAGGCCTAAAGGTTTATATAACGAATAGGTGTTTAGAATCTGCGGCATCACCTGCTCGCAATGTTCACACTCCGACGACCAGAACATCAGCAGGGTAACTTTTGATTTGGTGGCATACAGGCTGACCGGGTTGCCGTTGATATCGTTCAACATTATCTCCGGGGCCTTGTTGCCCGGTTTGAGTTTTTTTAGCACAGCTGCCCGTTCCGACATGTTTTTATCGTGTTCATCCATGGTGCATGTGTTTTTCAACAAGTACTCATCAACCAGGTGAATAAAGGTTTCCACCCATTCAGTATCATCAAAGGTATTGACAAACAAATTGAGGATGTATTTGTAAACCGGGGGATAAGGCTGAGCTTTGGTTAACACAAAATCAATGGCAGCGATGTAACCTGAATCGGTTGGAGGATCTGCGTATTTTGTCAGGTAATCGGTGCAGAGCACATAAAACACTTCGGAATTCAGCAGCGTAGAATCAGAAAAATCAACATTATCAAAAAAATGTTCTTTTAAAAACGCATATTTGTTTTTATAAATTTTTGCATCGGGTGTTTTCTTATATGCCGGCCAATCTGGCGTTGCATAAGCTTTTAAAAGTTTGTTCACATAAAGCCCCGGGCTTTTTGAAATAAGCGTGTACGTATATTTGTTCAGTTTCTCTGACAGAAGATAGACCTTCAAAGCCATACTATCCAAATCCGGAGTTCTTTTATAGTTATTCGATTTGTAAATGGCATCCCCCAGATTTGTAATAAACCGGATAGAATCGTTGATGATGGAAGACATGTCCCAATATTCATAAAAGATTTTATTTTCTTCCGATGATATTATTTTCATGCCTTCGTTCAGGTTGCCCAGCTTATTGGTCATAACAACATCTTCATTATTCAGGATAATATCCGTAAATAAGCTGTCTGCAAAAGAAATCCGGTAAACGCCAACTGGCAGACTGGTAATGTCCTTAAATTCGATAAGGCCGTTTACCGAGTTGCAGGAATCTAACGCATCATAACGGCTTCCATGCACCGCCATCAGGTAAACCCTGCTGTTTTTCAAGCCCGTGATGGTGTATGAAACACGGTGTTGGGCAAATGAAAACCCAATGGATACTAAAAAAATCAATAATGCTGTAAAAAGCTTTTTCAAAATAATTTTTGCTGCAAAGTTACGAATTCAAAAAATAGTAAAGTTTTGTAAAATGTAAAATTTATTTTAATGCCGGGTATTGACATGTTTTTTAAAAACATAGTTTTGCTGTTACCTAAATGTGTTATAACAATAGCATCGTGGACTTTTTTTAGGTTGCTGACACTTTTGAATTGACAATGTTTAAATCTACTTACATAATTATTAAAAAGGATAAAGATAAAGGGCTCGAGGCCCTTTATAACCGTTATGGGAAAAAACTTTATAATTATGCTATAAAAAACTGGAAGACCGATGAAGACACAGCCTGGGACCTGATTTATGCCACGTTCAGTAAAATAATTAGCAAAATTGATTCATGCGACTTTGAAAATGAAAAAAAATTCGGATCCTTTGTGCTGCTTTCATTCCTGAACAACCTGAGGAATCACTACAGAGACAGTAAAAACAAGGTTCAAATAGTTTCAGGCGAGGATATGCAGCTGCTTCCAAATTATGAAGATACGATGGAGGCAGAAGAAACTGAATCCTGTCAAATGAAATCGTTAAGAGAAGAGCTGGCAAAATTAAAAGACTGGGAACGTATGTTACTGCTGTTAAAGGCCCAACAAATGCCGTATTCAGAAATTGCAAAATACATAGATAAACCGGAAGAACAATTAAAGGTTTATTATGCGCGGCTCAAGAAAAAAATTACCGAAAATATTACCATAAAAGAGGAGGTCGACCATGCTTAAAACTCATACAAATATGGTGATT
>DAOQAT010000037.1:0-31849 GCA_035354195.1 Bacteroidales bacterium
GGACGAATCTTGTACGTCCCACCAGTTAAAACTCCGGTTGTATTAATACTTCCGGGTTTTTTATTTCCGGCAGGGAGAGGGTTTTCACCTTAATCAATTCTCTGATCCTATTATACTCTTATTTTTTAGATTTAGATTCTTTTTTTTTGGAATTTTTTTGTTCGGGTGCGAGTGAAAAGCGTACTGCCATATTATACTGCACGCGGACATTTTTGCCATTCTGTTTGCCGGGTATCCAGTCAGGCATCAGTTTTACAACACGCACAGCTTCTTCATCGCAACCATTGCCAATACCTCGTAATACCATGATATCTCCCAAGTGCCCATTTTCATAAACAACAAATGTAACATAAACATTACCCTGAATACCCTTTTCTTTTAAAGCTTGCGGGTACACAATATTTTCTGCCAGGAACTTTTTACAGGCGTCATCGCCTCCGGGATAATACGGCATCTCTTCCACTACAGTAAATATTGGTGTTTCTTTTTGAGCCAAGCAATCTGGTTGAGTAAATCCGAAGAACAATAGAATAACTAGAAATCCAATAAATTTTTTCATGATTTTATTTTTCAAAAATTTTGCGATTTTAACGATGTAAAAATAAAATTATTTTCCGAACCGGGTTAATGGCAGTTTTTCCATTTCGCGAATCATATTCCGTTATTGTTTTTTTTCTTTTCAAAATTAGGAAACACGTTTTTAAACGAAGAAAGGTGACTGTCTCAAAAGGGAATTTTCCCCTATTATTTCTCTGTGTCCGCTTTGGGGGACAACCTCTTAATTTTTATTACGCTTCACTTCGTAAAATACATATCCACCCTTCGGTTCAGCGCATATTTCAGATCGGGAAGGTAGTAATTGCTGTAAGAGGCCGAAATGAGGCCCGCAACTTTGTATGCTGTTTTCAATTTGGCTTCAAGGGCTGTTATTTCAGCAAGAGAACCGCGTCCCGCAAAATAACAATATTTCCCTTCATACATACATGAGGCTACCGGAACCTCCTCCTGTATTATGTTCCGATAATAATCTTCCTGGCCGGGCCTGCTGAGAACACCCAGCTGTACATGATAAACCAGCTTCGGCAATACGGTTTTGGAGGATACCCCTGACGGCTTTATAGTGATACGGCTCGAATCAATACCGTGGCTGATAAACCAGTTTTTTACCGTCAACGCCCGTTCATCACAAATGTTTGCATTGAGCATGTCCGTTCCGCGGACGTCGGCCCAACTAATGACATTCAACTTCAGGTATGGCTGTTTTTTAAGAATTTCGGCAATGGAGTCAAGCCCGCGGTTAAACATCGGGTCTATCACCCATTTGGCAGTTTCGAAAAACACAAATGAGGTATCGGCTGGTACGGTCTGCACTACCGGAGGCTTCACTGTATCAGGAATTACCACAGGCTCCGGCAGTCCGAACGTATAAATATCATTACCACCCAATGAGGATCCATAGCGATTTGAAACAAAATATCCATGGTACGGGTTGTTCCCGCAAACAAAACCAAAATCGTTACCCACCGAATTTATGGGAGCCCGCATGTTCCGGGGCTGGCTCCAGCCGTTCCCTTCGGCATCAGCAGTGAAAACATCCAGGTTGCCATAACCCGCATGCCCGTCTGAAGCAAAATACAGTATGTCCTCTTTTTCAGTGACGAAAGGAGCCATCTCGTTCCCGGGCGTATTGATGATTTCTCCAAGGTTTACAGGCTTTTTCCATGAACCGTCTGCATAATCCGAGTAATATAGATCCGATCCGCCATAACCGCCCGGAATATCACTGGCAAAGTAAATACGGGTTCCGTTTTTTGCAAAACAAGGATGGTTGCTGATGTATCCTTCGGGAATTTCAGCGGGCAGAAAATCTTTCCATGTCTTGTTGTCATCGCTTATCTTGATCACGGATTTGCCCATAAATAAGCCATCCACGGTGTTCCGGATTTCTTTAACCACCATCGCAGATTTTCCGCCTTTGTTTGAATAACTCAGGTACGTGATGCTATCGCTAAAAGGCCTGAAAACAGAAGTCTGCCCTTCTTTCACATGATAAATAAACGTGATTTTCGGATTCATAAATTCGGTCGTGTCCCCGGTTTTTACCAGCAAATCCATGTTGTTAGATATGTAGAACAGCCCATCGTTGGTGATGGCCGGCCACAATTCTTCTTTATCCGTATTGAGTTCCTTTGCATTTACGACAATAGCTCCAGTAGACTGATCCTTCCAAATCAGCAACGAATCACAGGAACGAATGGCTGCTATGGTGAGAAAATCGCCGGGGAATAGTTCAAGGTATTTGTTGTATTGTTCCTTGGCTTCATTATATTTTCCCATGAAACGGAGCACTTCTCCGTAATAAAAGTACTGGGACTTGTCAATTCTTTTTTCTCCGGTTATCTTTACATAGGTTTGCTCCGCCTTCCCGTAATCATGCATTTTAATATAGCAATACGCAAGGTTTATCAGCGAGGTGTTATCTTTGATCCCTTTTGCAGTAGCGCTTTCAAGTATAAAGGCCGCTTCTTCAAAATTTCCTTTTCTGATAAATTCGTTGGCCTTATATATTTGTGCATTGCCTAACGTGGCACAAATCAACAACGCCAGTAAGGCAGAAAAACATTTAAACTTCATAGAACAAAGTATCAGTTAAACAGGGGAAAGGAATTATTTTTAAAGGCATCTTTCTTAAAAATCCGGTACGTCAGATTAATTTCATGGGATCCGTAAGAATGTTTTTTGATCTCGCTCAGGGTCAGGTCATAGGAATATCCGATCGCGAACTTTTTCAAATCGAGTGCAAACATCATGACGACAGCGTCTTTCATACGGTATGAAGCTCCAAGCCAGATCATATTTTTATAGGTAAACCGGGCATTGACATCGAGTTGTAAAGGTGTTGTTTCCTGAAGCTGAAGCAGGCAGGAAGGTTCAACGCCAAAGTCGTTCCCCAGTTTGAAATAATAACCGGCATTGAAATAATACGTCCTTTTGATTGGATTTTGAATCTTGTTGGAAAGGTTGAAAAGGTCCTTTCTGATTTCAAAAAGATTCAACACAGAGGCCCCGACATAAAATTTATCGGTCTGTGAAAAGTAAATTCCAAAATTAACGTCCGGGCAAAAGCGGTTGTTGAACCCGTTCAGGATGGTCATATCCTCAGGCACGTCGGTAGTGAGCATGTCTTTGTTGATATAATGCTGGAAGAAAACCCCTCCCAGACCGAAACTCAGCTTACGCGAATAATCCTTGTTCAGCCTTAGGTGGTAGGCCACGGAGACGCACATTCCCGTACGTCTTGTCGGGCCTGTTACATCATTGAAGAAGAAGCCACCGATACCGATATTTTTACCGAGGTAAGCATGAGCAGAAAGTGATTGAGTAACAGGAGCCCCTTTGATATTTACCCATTGGTTACGGACATTCAGATTAATAGGTATATAACTGGTTGTACCTGCTATTGCGGGATTCAGCACATAATGATTCATCATGTACTGGCTGGTCAGCGACAGTTGCTGGGCATTTACAAGATTAAATGCAAGAAGAAAAACGAGAATGGCGGTTATTTTTTTCATAGCTATATTTTTTCTTATCTGACAATCGTAATATTTCCTTGTATGACGGAGCTTTCGGAGGTAAGCCTGAGAAAATAATAATAGGTTTCCGAGGGCAGGGGTTTTCCTTTGTAGGTTCCGTCCCACTGTTCATAGGTTCCGTTGAGGCTATATAGTAAAAGCCCCCAGCGGTCGTAAACCTCCAGGAAAAACTCAGGGTATAGTTCCGCATCTTTGATGTGCCAAGTGTCATTAAAACCATCACCATTGGGTGTGAAACAGGTCGGTATATTGATGCAGTCAACCTCAGATTTTGTTACTGTTACCGATTTCACGCCAACACATCCCATAAAGTCCGTAACCGTGATTACATAAGTACCTGCATACAGTTCCTCAATATCCGGAATGATGGCGCCATTACTCCATAAATACGTGTAATCCCCGTTTCCTCCGGAGGCTGTGACGCTGATCTTTCCATCGTGCTGGTCAACACAGCTGACCGGAGTTGTGGTATAACTCACCGATACCGAATCCGTCTGGTTGATCCGAACGCTATCCGAAACCAGGCAGTTGTTGCTGTCGGTAACCGTAACGGAATAAACTCCCGCGGCAAGGTTTGTAATACCGGATGTCTGCTGGCCGCCGGACCACAGATAACTATATGGCAGCGTGCCGCCGGTGATTATACAATCGGCAGTTCCGGTAGCGCCGCCTGCACAAGATACATCGGTGTGTGTTATCTGAATGTTCAGTGCCGGGGGTTGGTTGATCGTGATACTGATGCTTCCTCTACAACCAAGCGAATCTATAACTTCCAGATAGTACTGGTCGGCAGGCATTCCTGAAATATCTTCTGTCAGGGCAGCCAGGACATATTCTGAATTCATCCACTGGTAAGTGAAGGGCGGTGTGCCTCCGACCATGGTGATATCAATACTTCCGTTATTAAGTCCGGAACATGTAATGCTGCCTACTGCATACGTGAAGGTTATAGGATCCGGCTGAAGCACCTCAACCGAATCGCTGACAAAATTGCCATAGAAGTCATAAACCGTTATGGTATAAACACCTGCAGAAACATCTGAAACACTCTCGGTGGTATCACCTGTAGACCAAATGAAGTTGTAGGGCGGGGTGCCGCCTGCAGCCACTGAAAAAATACTTCCGGTACTGCTCCCAAAACATAAGGCGTTGTTGGCAGTAAGCCCAACAACCAGCGCACTCAAAGGTTCTTTGATGAAAACAGAGTCCTCACGCGTACATCCGTGCGCATCGGTAATCGTCACATAATACCAGTTTGAAGGTATTCCGCTAAGATTCTGATTACTGCTTCCGTTCGACCAAATAAAAGAATACGGAAGTACACCGCCCGTCACGTTCAAGGTGATGGCGCCATTCATCCCTCCGAAAGTGGTGACATCGGTAGCTGTAATAGAGCTTTGTATTTCAGGAGGTGAACTAATCAGGGCGGAATCTACACGAAGACATCCGTTAGCATCCGTAATGGTGACATAGTATTTATAATTAGAAAGGCCTGTGAGATCCTCGGTCGGCCAGGAAAGGATATAGTCTGAGTTTGCCCAGGAATATGAGTAAGGAGGTGTTCCGCCGGAGGCCTCCATGTCAATACTTCCTTGTGTTTCGCCATAGCAAAGGTTATCCGTTGAAGTAATAGAAGTAACAAGGACGGGCGGATTCGTAAGGGTTGCCATCGTGCTAAGCGTGCAGAGATTGGCATCTGTAATTACAACCGAATAGCTGCCTGATGGGATGCCGTTCAAATCCTGCGAAAAATCTGCGCTGTCATTCCAGTTATACACATACGGCGCAGTCCCACCCCAAACCGTCAGGTCAATAGACCCGTCGGAAGATCCGGTACATTTCGGATTTTGGTAAGTCAACGACTGTCCTACTGCTTGGGCGGGTTGTGTGATGGAAACCGTGTCTTTCGCAATACAGCCTTTACTATCCATAACCGTGACATAATAATTTCCTATCGCTAAGTTTGCCAGGTCCTGGGTGTTCTGTCCGGAGGACCAGTTATACGTATAATTTATGGTGCCTCCTGTCACGGTAAGGTTAATACTGCCTGTGGACATGCCAAAACATTTTACATTTTCAAATGTCTTACTGGTTTTTAATAAGGGTGGTTGTGTGATATTGATGATATCAAATGCCGAACATCCGCTCACCACATCAATCACCTGAACATCATAATAACCTGCGCTCAGCCCACTGATGGTGTTGGTTAACGAAGTAGTATTATCGACAAAAGTGCCGTTTGACCAAATAATATCATAGGTGCCGGGACGATTGATGGTAACGGTAGCTTGTCCGTTTGACCCACCGTAGCAGGAAACATTTTGCCCGCTAAGAATTGCTGTATGGCAGGGAGGCGGGCTGTTTCCGTCATTTTTATTTCCGGGATCATTTTCACCAAAAGCCAGAATTGATACGGCAGTGAATAAAAGAAATAAGGATAGTCGTTTCATATTAAAATATTATCTTATAATGGTTACTGTGCCTGTAAATGGTTTGGTTCCATTGTTTAGGTCTATGATATAATAATAGGTTTCGGCGGGTACGGGATCACTTTTAAAGGTACCATTCCAGGGCTCATTGTAAGGGTTTCTTTCATAGAGCAGGTTGCCCCAGCGGTTGAATATTTTCACGATGTTTCCCTGATAAAGGTCAATATTCCTTATGATCCATGTATCATTTATCCCGTCATCATTCGGCGTAAAAGATGTAGGAATAGAAATGCATTCATATAAACTCGACGGTACCGTAAAATCAAGTTGTTTTACACAACCCAAGGCATCGGTTAATGTGATGGAATAATTTCCGGCCGCCAGGTTATGAATATTATTTGCGGTGGTTCCATCTGCCCATAAATAAGAAATTTCACCAATTCCGCCGGATACGGTAACCGTAATGCTTCCATCAGTATTATCAATGCAGCTGATAGGTTGTGTCAAGGCCGTTACATGAATTTCGGGATTGCTGTTTATCAGGCTGCTTGTACTTATGGTACATCCCTGTGCATCGGTAACCGTCACGGTATACGATCCGGCAGGCATTCCGGAAAGGTCTTCACTTGACATTCCGTTGGACCACAAATAACTGTATGGCAATGTGCCGCCGTTAACAGAAAGGTCAACCGTTCCGTCCGACCCGCCAAAGCAATTTACCACAGTGGTGGTGGTTTCCAGAAGGATAGCTGCCGGCGCTGTAACTGAAATTGTTTGCATTAACTGGCACCCATTGGCATCTGTTACGATAATCTGATATGAACCTGCAGGCAGGTTGCCAAGCAAATGCCCGGTGTTGCTTATCAGAAAATCCGTATCGTCCCATCTTAAATAATAGGGCGTGGTTCCGCCTGAAGGCTGAATGCTGATGCTGCCATTACTAAACCCATAACAACTGGCATTTACAACGTTCAATTGCATCGAAAGAGAATCCAGCGGTTCGTTTATTACGGTGCCGCTGTAAGAAACACAACCATTGTTATCGGTCACTGTTACCGTATAAGTACCTGCCGGAACATTTATCAGGTCCTCGCCGTTATACCCATTTGACCATGAAAAAGTGTATGGAGGCGTACCGCCGGCAGGGCTCAGGTCTGCTTTACCGCTGGAATACCCGTAACATAAAACATGTGTTGGTGCTACAGAAGCCGAAACGGCAGAGGATGGCTGGTAAATCATCACGGATGTCTGATGTTCACAACCATTGTTATCGGTTATGGTTACGGAATAATTCCCTGATGAAAGGTTGGTAATAACAGAATCCACAGAAGTTGTTGACCAGAGGTATGTATATGGAGCAACCCCACCGGAAACTGAAATCGCTGCAGATCCGTTCGATTCGCCAAAACAGAGGTTGTCAACCGTACTAAAGTTCCATGTTACCATTGGCGGTTGCGAAATAAAAATACTGGTATCTCTTGAACAACCCACTGCATCTGTGATTATAGCATTATAAATTCCCGATGTCAGTGAATCAATGCCAAAGTTGTGCAGGTTCATGATCTGCCCGGCAGGGTTGTACCACGAAACGTTGTATGGCAGTGTTCCTCCGGCAGGGATGATGTTAATATTTCCGGAAGCTTCACCGAAACAATTTGCATTCTGTGAAGTGGCGCTTAAAGAAACTGGAAAAGCAGGCTGATTGATTTGAATGACCTGTGTATTTAAACATCCATTCACATCTGTCACACTAACGGTATATGATCCTGCTGCAAGGTTCCCTGCGTTGGGCTGATTTGAGCCTCCGGCCGACCATGCATAGCTATAAGGTGAAATGCCTCCGCTGGCAACAACAGCGGCAGTTCCTGTTGAATCTCCGTAACAACTGACATTGGTGAACGTTGATGAAACAAGCAATGGTGGGGGTTGTTGGATGGTATAACTCTGAACAAAAGTACACCCTTTGCTATCTGTAATCGTAACAACATAAGTACCGGACGAAACCATATTCAGGTCTTCGGTTAAGGCTCCGTTATCCCAGCTAAACGTGTATGGGGCGGTACCGCCTGCAGGGCTTATATCTATGGCTCCTGTTCCGGCGCCATTACAATTAACATGAGTAACCGCTGCGTTTACTGCAAGTGCGGCCTGGGGCTGATCCAGCGTAATATTTATAAATTTTTGACAACCGGTGGCGTCAGTAACTACCACATAATGTGTGCCGGGGCCCAGGTTGCTCATCGTGTTGGTATTGCTAAATGAAGTTGTTGGTGGTTGTCCGTTTGACCACTCATAGGTGTATGGCGGATTTCCATTGGTAACGGTGACGGTAGCCTGTCCGGTACTCTGGCCGTAGCAATTGACAGGCACGGCGGTAGCTGCAATGGTGAAAGGCCTTGGTTTTAATCTGAGGGGAACCGGTGAAAGATAGGTATTAAATCCATTCAGGGGCCAGGTGTTGTTTGCCCAGTCAAAATATTTCCAGTTTATGGGGAGTTCCCAGTTTACCAAGGGCCCGGCTGAAAAATTAACACCAGGAAAAACTACGGCAGGGGTACACCATTCACCATCATAACACCAGTCGCAAAAATAACAATACCAAGGGCCGCAGGGTTCATAAATAGGAATGCATATCTCAGGAATAAGAGTATATGAGGGCAGTTCAATATTTAACCACAGCATTTCTACAAAAAAATTCATCATGTATTTGTCCCAGGTGTGATTCGAAAACTGATTGGTAATGGAATATTCTGAAGAAACATTCATAAAATCATAATTACATGGGTATGTGAAACTGATATCTTCACCAACTTTATAATGAACTATTGAATCGCTGCCCTGTGAGGCTATGGAATTATCCGGCCTTATCACCTTGTAATCAACAACAGTCGGAAATTTCATTTGGGCGCTGACACTTGGAATAAACTTGAGTTTACGGCTATGATACAATTTCAGGTTTATACCTGATTTTATTATTGAATATCCAACGTGTATAGGGATACCGATGATCCCTAAATCAATATTATTACTCAGGTTGCTAAGGACCAGGCCCGCAGCATGCGTAACCGGTTCAGGAGATTTTGCCAATATTTTTCCTACCAGTTTAATAACATCTATCTGTATTTGCATGTATTTGAATGGTGATGCAGACTGACAGATCAGGGTATCGCCCGACAAAAACGTGTTGTTAAAATCGGTACTGCGGGAGGGGTATTTCAACACAACCTTGAACGGCATCCCAGGAATACCTAGTGAAAGGGAATCATGAGTATAAAGATAATTAGATAAAACCGGCGGCATATCCGGAAATATTTCGCCGTTAATAGTCTCTTCACCAATGGTAAGTGAGCCGCCTGACATATTAATCAAACTGACCGATAAAGCCGGCAGGTTATATTCAAATATGGTGTACCCATAACAATCGTCCCAACAGGCTTGTGCGCCGATCCAAATCCCAAGGCCAAAATCCAGCGCCAGCCCAAGATCCAGATTATATTTGTCGTATTCTATTTTGCAGCTATCCGCAACAGGATCCATATCTGTTTGAATGGTTACCACATCTCCTTTGTCAAAGGTTCCGGCAGCAGGCATTTGCATGTCAACGTCGGCCAGGTAATCTACTTTCACCTTCTCTCCGTCTGCATGGATATCCAACCCCGCTCCTACCGTAACCCAGGTGAAGGCGCCGGCAGCAATCCCATATTGTCCTCCGGCAATATTATAAACGTAGTCCCATCCAAACGGGGTTACCGGATAATGATAATCAATTAATATTTCGTGAGAATTTACTTCCGTATTCCCCGGGCCCCAGTAATTCTGATTTTCTGTATGAAACTTCGCGGGATAGGTAACAATGGTATCCTGGGCGTTCAGGCAAAAGGAATAAAAAATGAGCGGAATAACAACGAGGCGTATTATTTTTATCATTTTAATCAATTTAAAATTCAAGGGTTTTAAAACTTTCAAGGATAACATTCCGCAGCAGGTTTGAAACTACTTCGGGAATGTTCGCAATAAGGTAATACGTGGTCTGATAATTTCCGGTAAAATACATGATGCGGATCACCGGCGCTGTTTTGGTATTGATCCGCACGATATAAGCCTTAGCCGGGCTGCCATCGGTTCGTTTGAGATCAAGGACTTCAAGCAATTCAGCTCCCTGTTTAGAAAAAGTAGAATCAGACATTTGGTTGGTTATCGCTGTAAATGCTGCCCCCGGGTATTCATAGGCTAAAATACTGGTGGAAGTCCCTTTATGAAGAAACCCGGAAAATTTTTCATAGGTGAACGCTTCGAAATATCTTGGCACCCTCAGCTTTGCATGCGTTCCTGGCAGGATGGATAAGGTGTCACTGAGATCCCTTTGAATATCCACCGGAATACCTTTACCATCATAGGTAGGCGCTTGTTTACGCGCAAATGTCGCGCTATCAACCGAATTTGACTTTACCGCCTTATAAAATGTACTGTCTATCGTGGTTGTTTGTACCTGGGAAAAAGTAGTTTGAGCTGTAAAACATAATCCTATGGCCAGAAATAATAAGCAATGTTTTTTCATTTGATGGGATGTTTATAAAAATTTATGTGATAGGATTTTTATTTAAGTTTAATTTTTGCGCAAATCACAAATGTGGGGTATTTGACCTAAATTACAAAGAACCGAAATAGACATATGTAACGGCACGATAAAAGTAAACATTTTTTTAAATTTAGCATTTATGTTAAAAAAATTAAAAAATTTTTGTACTTTTCCAGCCGAAAAAAATAAACCCCTAATAACTATAAAGTATTATTGTATGAAAAGATTGCTGGTTCTTGTTCTTTTTTTATGTTCAATTTTTCACGCTGCAAAGGCTGATAAATATTACTGGGTTGGTAATGGCGGAGACTGGTCGGACGTGGCCAATCACTGGGCTGTTACTACCGGCGGGGCTGTCATGCACTCCAGCGTTCCCGGAGCTAATGATACCGTTTATTTTGATGCGAACTCTTTCACCCTCACTAACCAGTCAGTTAATTTTGATACCACCATCTCCGAATGCGCGATGATGGATTGGAGCGGCATTACGGTTCATGTCTATTTCTTTTCAGGCCCAACAGACACGTTGCGGATTCATGGAAGCTGTATCCTTTCAAATAATTTAACCTTCAATTTTGGGGGTGTGCTTGAAATTGACGCCCACAACCCTCTTGCCGCCAAACTGGATTTTGCCAATAATTCCCTGGCTTGCGACGTGGTTCTCACTTCCGATTCCGTTAAACTCCTTAGCAGGTTATATCTTCCTTATAATCGTCTTAGTTTTGTTGGGGGATTGTTTTACACCAACGGATATAGCGTTACATGCCTGCATTTCAATACCGACACAACATTAAAAAATTCCATACCGGTAGTAAATCCGGAATGGTACAGCAATGATACCCTCACCATAAAAGGTTCTATGGCGATCTCCAACCAAATGGATTTCATGCAAAACGGGCCTGTATACCTGGCCTTTAATTTTCTCGATACCAACTATGTTAATTTGTATGCAAATTCTATCCCGGGCAAAATAATTTTTTCGGGAAATAAAAAAATGTTGTTGCTAAGCCCGTTGTCCGTAACTGGCGGAATAGAAATGATTGGAGGTGGTAAGTTCTATACCAGGGGATATGCCTTGAATGCCGCCTTCCTGACAAGTGTCACACCGTTAACCAGAACAATTGATTTATCAAGTTCCATAATCACCTTAAACGCATCGGGCAACACGCTGTATTTTCAATCGCAAGGGTTGACGCTTAAATCTGATACCGCGATCCTTCAGTTTATTTATTCAGGGCCTGATACAGTGATCATCCGGACCGGGAAGGACTTTGTGAACACGTTTAAAGAAGTCCATCTGCCCCAATCAAATGTGATGTTATTTAATTCATTTAAAACATCCCTGCTGGCTTTTAATTCAGGATCTAATGTTGCATTGGCAAGAGGAATTACCATCACTGTAAACAGCATAACCTCAGCCGGGGACTGTAAAAATTATAATTATATCAAAGCATTTTGCCCTTCCTGCCCGCTTTGTGATGACGACCTGGGCTGTATTTCGCCCCGCCCCATACTCAAATCCACCAACTCCATCTCTGCAGATTTTCTGAAATTAAAAAGTATAGAGGCTCAGGGAATCTTTGTTGCCAACAACTCCTTCGATGAAGGAAATAATTCAGGTTGGACCATTAACGAGCCGGCATATTCCGGTGACTTATACTGGAGAAATGGCAGCGGAAACTGGAATGATCCGGGACATTGGTCCACAACCCCTGTGGTTTTTACAGAGGCATGCATCCCTTCACGAAATACGAATGTTATTTTTGATAACCTGTCTTTCAGTTCAGATGATACGGTCGCCGTTGACGGTTATGCCTATTGCAATAACATGACATGGACAAATAATACTTACGAAGGAATTATCAATGGAAGCGGTTTCTTAGCCGTGGGCGGAAACCTTGTCCTTTGCCCTATGTCGCATTTTGAAAACTCAGGAGGTTTTAAATTGCAAAAATTTGTAGCCGGCACGGACACGATTGACGGCAACGGAGCTGATATAAAATGTGATATCGAAATAAACGGGGCCGGCGCCAATTTGTGGAGGCTGACTGATACTCTTAATTTCAAAGGGTCCCTGAAACTTATTGGAGGAACATTGAACCTTAACACCAATGATTTACATTGCAATTCTTTATTGTCGGGGGGCAGCCTGCCGCGTTCGCTGAATTATTCAAACAGTACTATTTTCCTTGACGGATCAGATACTACCTGGAGGTCCACCGGGAGTAACCTCACGTTGGTAAATAATTCGGCATCTATTTGTCTTGTTGGAACCGGCACGGATTTCATGCTTGTGGATGCCGGCAACAGAAACTTTGACACGCTGGATATCAGATGTGCAAAAGCCAGAATAGCCGGAGGTGCAAATTTCAAATTGATGAAAATAATGCCGGGAGCGCTCCTTGAGTGTGAACCTTTGCAAACGATCCGGTTCGACTCCATTGTTGCCTCCGGCTCGTGTACAGAACCAATCACGCTGAGTAACTACTCCGGCTCCGCGGATACAGCATTGTTCATGATGAATGGCGCCGACACCATGAATATTATCAGCGTTGATAATGTGATCATTAAAAATGTATGCGCCATCGATGATACCAGCCATATTTATAATGCTCTGAATTCAATCGGGTTGAATAAATTTTCCGGTTGGAATATTACGGGAGGAGGCGCCGGAAAAACATATTACTGGTCCGGGTTGCAATCAACATTATGGAACGACAGGCTCAACTGGAAAGTCAATAATGTGACCGCCTTGTGCCTGCCCGGGCCGATGGACACCGTTGTGTTTGACAGTATTCATTTTGCTGTTCCCGGAAGCCATGATACGGTCATGATTGAAACCAATGCCTACTGCGGGTCCATGATTTGGGATCCGAAGATAACCAGACAACCGGCCCTGCTTCTCCAAAGTGACATGACGGTTTCCGGATCTGTTGTCATGTGCGATACACTGGCTGTTGGCTATACAAATATGTATCAATCTTCAGATATCAATGCGCCCCGGTTCATATTTTCTCCACAGAACCGGAACAGCAATTTCACACCATCCAACCATATTAATGTAAACCTGAGTATTGAAGGAAAGAATATTTCCGATACCGTACGTTTGCTTAAAAATCTTTTGCTGGACACCTTGAATACCATTAACATCTTGTCGGGAACATTTTCTTCCGGCCAGAAAGATATTTACGCCGGAGTATTTAAAACTTCCGGGGATAAACAAAAGCGTGTTAATTTCAGCAACAGCCGAATAACTGCGGCCTATAATTTTACGATGCAGGATGCTTCGTTACTGAATTTAAATATGGATGCTTCCGAACTCTTGCTCGGTTTTAACTCAACGGGCTATACTATTTTTGATGGTGGCAGTCAAAAATATTCATATGTGGAATTCAGATACAAGGAACCGGATACCGACGGGGCTTATTACAGGGTAGATATTCTAAGCTCTGACACCACTGAACTCCTGAAGATAAATGCCGGACTCCATGTCTGGTTGAAATCAGGCATTGTACAATCATTTGACAGTATTATTATAAATGCAACCTGCCTTGATTCTATATTTTTAAGCAGTTCTAATCCCGGAAACATTGCCACGCTCACCAAAACTGGCGGAAGCGGTTTTTACGGTACCTGCCTGAATCTTAAAGATATCAGCGCAACTTTTGGCGCCTCGGCTTTATTCAGTAAAAACCTTGGTAATAACCCGGGATGGCTTTTTGATTCTTCAAAACAGACCACGGCCCTGTTTTCCCTTCCTCCCACGACCTGTTTCAATGATAGTATTCATTTTACGAATTTATCTTCTACCTACTTTGGAGGCGCCGGCATGGAGTTTCTTTGGTCTTTCGGGGATAACAGCTCTTCAACCTTGTCGGCCCCTTCCCACTTTTACGCGAATAATACCAGCTATGTTGTTTCTCTGATTTCTACCGACACCGCTACCGGTTGTATTGATACATACATTGACACCCTGACTATTTACAAGCCCGAAGCAACCCTTAGTACATCAGAGGCAGACTTTATCATTTGTATGGGCGATACCGTCACCTTTAATGCTCATTCAACCACTCCGAATCCTTCATACGTTTACATGGTTGCCGGGGATTCTATTGTTCCTTCCGATTCTGTTTATAAAACCCCAGACCTTAATAATGGTGATGAGGTTTTTGTCATTCTTACTTATCAGGGCTGTGTAGACACGAGCGATCACTATACCTACACCGTAAACAGCCTGCCCATTGTGAGCCTTGTATCGGATGAACCTGATACCACTATCTGCGAGGCTGACACCATTATATTTACAGGAAATGGCGCAGATAAATACCAGCTTTACAGGAACGGAACTGCATTCGGCTCGTTCAGCACAACAAACCAATGGATCATTCCTTCGGCGGTTAACGGCGATCTGTTCACACTTTTCGGACAAAATACTACAACAGGTTGCGGAAAAACAAGCCCTGACAGCCTGACCGTTACTGTTAACCCGCTGCCACTGGTGACACTCACATGCTCTGATCCGGACCTTACCATCTGTTCAGGAACCACGGTTGTTTTTGACGCCGGCAATGCTAATTTTTATCAGTTTTTGCTCAACGGAGACACCTTAGGATCCACCACAGCAATAGATACGCTTGCTATTTCAACACTTTCAAATGGCGATAATATGATCGTTGCAGGTGTTTCAACGGAAGGTTGTATCGGATTCAGCAGTACGTTCCTTGAGTTTAATGTAATGCCCACTCCTGTTGTCAGTCTGAGTAGCTCTGACCCCGACAATGTGATCTGTAACGGCGATCTCGTCACGTTCCAAGCCTCCGGAGCCGATGTATACCAGTTCTCCATAAATGGTGATACCATTGGGCCTTTCAGCGCTACCGACAATTTCTCTATTGATTCGCTTGTGAATCAACAAATAATCACCGTTGAAGGCATCTTGGGCGTTTGCCCGGCACAGGCCGACAGTGTTATCGTTATGGATGTTCGCCCGCTGATTACCTGGACATGGTCGGCAAATGAAATTTGTGCCAATGATACGATTCGGTTTATGGCTCATGGCGATTCTGTGTATAGGTTTTTCATCAATGGGAGCCCCGTAACACCGCTTGGCCACGATTCGGTCTTTTTTGCGTCGGGCCTTAGTGATGGACAATACATATCTGTCGGTGGTACCAGCGGCGCCTGCACACCGGTTCCTTTGCTTGTCACCGTCAATCCTATACCTGTCGCACCCATGACCTGTTCGGAGCCCGATACAACTATATGTGAGGGTGAATTGATAACGTTTATGGGATCCGGTGCAGATAAATATCAGTTTTCAGTCGACGGAGATACCACGGGTGCCTTTAGCTTTTTCAACACTTTTTCTTCAGGCTCAATTACAAATGGCCAGGTTGTAACCATGGAGGCAATTTCAACGGAGGGCTGCAGGGCAACCTCGCCTGACAGTTATACGGTAGCGGTCCATCCCAGCCCGGTAGTGGCGCTGTCGCAAAGCGATCCCGATACTACCATTTGCGCAGGTGATACGGTATCATTTATGGCAGGCGGTGCAGATACATTTGAGTTTTTTATCAACGGTGTTTCACAGGGACCGACAGGACCGGATCCGGTTTTTACCACATCTTCGCTTTTGAATGGCGCCGTGGTCACTGTTAAGGGTACTTTAGGATTATGTTCCTCAACCTCTTCAAATGCATATACCTATACGGTTAATCAATACCCTGTAGTAACTTTTACTCCTTTATCGCCGCTTAATTATTGCACCGGTGATACCCTCACGCTCATAGCCGGCGGGGCCTCCTCTTATGAGTTCTTTATTGACGGAACCTCCACAGGGGCGCCTTCCGGAAACAATATTTTTTCTTCAACGGCTGTTACAAACGGCCAGACCATATCGGTTGCGGGTTCCCAGGCGGGATGTTTGTCCGTTTCAGACAATAATTTCACAGTGGCTGTTAATAATTATCCTGTGGTGGGCCTTACTGTCAATACTGCCGGCCCGGATATTTGTTATGGAGACACCATTACCTTTGAAGGTACCGGAGCACAGGAATATATTTTCTACCTTGATGGAATTCCTGTATCTGAGGATTCTGTTTTTAGTACTTCAAACCTTGAAGAGGGCCAGGTTATTAACCTTCATGGCGGAAACGGAGCTTGTTGGTCGGTAGCAGATACTGCGATCAGTATAAACGTAAATTATATTGACATCGGGCTCACTTGTGCTCCTTCGGCAGGTGTGGTTTGTGAGGGGGATCCCGTAACGTTCAGTGCTACGGGTGCTGATTTGTATGAGTTCTATCTGGATGGAATATCCCAGGGCGCTCCGTCCTCGAACGGCAATTTTAATCCTGCATTTATCTCAGATGGCCAGTTAGTCAGTGTCCAGGGAACCGCCCTTGGGACCGGTTGTGTTCAAGAGGCTTTTGACAACATTCTTGTTCATGTACTTCCTGTTCCTGAGGTAACTGTTACACCGGATGCAAACTTCTGTGAAGGGGACTCTGCCCTGCTCGAAAGCAGCGTGGCCGAAGGATTGAGCTGGTATCTTGACGGAACTTTGATCGCGGGGGAAACCAGTCAGGAATTATATGTACACACCGGGGGAACATTCACCCTGGAAACAACTTCAGGTGGAAGTGATGCCGTGTTTTCTGTCGGAGCAAATTATTTTGGACAGTTAGGGGATGCCACTTTAAATAATTCTTTGATTTTTAATCCCGCTTCTTCAATAACAGGAACCAGCGATGTTGCTTGCGGGGCAGAATATACCCTGGCGCTAATGAACGACGGTTCTGTCAGGTCATGGGGCAAAAACGAATTCGGCTCATTAGGCAATGGAACGTTTACCAATTCATCAATACCGGTTTCTGTCGGCAGCATTTCAAATGCCATTCGCATTGCAGCAGGTAAACGTTTTGGATTGGCCATTTTGCAGGATAATTCGCTTGTTTCGTGGGGTGAAAACACCTACGGACAGCTCGGTTACGGGAATTATTCTACAAGTAATTTCCCCAATATGGTCACTTCCCTCACTCAGGTAATTGATATCGCTGCAGGAGACGATCATGGCGTTGCGGTAACTGCAGATGGAAAGGTATGGGCCTGGGGACACAACAATTACGGACAATTGGGTGACAGCACCCTGGTGACCAAGAATATTCCGGTACAGGTTCATGGGATCGACAATGTGGTGGCTGTCAGGGCCGGAGGAAATCATAGCATGGCTTTAAAAAATGACGGCACACTCTGGGTTTGGGGCGCTAATAACTACGGACAGTTGGGAAATGGATCTTACGACGGCAGCCTGGTACCAGTAAAAGTGAATCTGCCTTTGCCGGTAACCGGTTTTGATGGAGGTTTCGGCCATTCTGTCGCTGTAGATTCTGCAAACCATGTTTATACCTGGGGTGACAACTCCCTCGGACAGTTGGGCATTTCATCGCTTTCAAATGCCTTATACCCAGTAAAGATCATCAAAGCGGGGGCTGCTAAACTGGTCCGGGCCGGTCAATATTCTTCTTATGTTATCCGAACCGATGATAATGTTTTCTCATGGGGAGCCAATGATTATGGCCAGCTTGGACAACAGCACACCAACCCTGTTAATGAACCTGAAGCCATAAACTCTTTATTTGGTATAGGAAGTATTGATGGCGGTAATTATCATTGTGCCATAGTTTCCAAGCTTCAACACCATTGTACATCTTCAGATATTATAATCCAGATGGATACAGTTCCCGCTGTACAGATATTCCAAAATGGGCTGACCCTGCATACTCCCGTACAAGGGATCCAGTACCAGTGGTATTATCAGGGAAATATTATTCCCGGAGCTACTGACAGCGTGATCAACATTATCGCCGAGGGTACGTATATGGTCCAGGTGACCTTTGCCAATGGGTGTTCAGCCTTTTCAGATGAATTTAATTATTTTGTCGGAATGCAGGAAACTAATAAGGAAACAATGCTTTCGCTCTATCCGAATCCTAATACGGGGAGTTTCCATATTCAATTATCGGCAGGGTCGGGTATTCTACTTAAGCCAGAAAACCTAAGGATCGTGGATATGCTTGGGCAAAAAATCTCATGGTCGGCACCAGATATGAATTCGGAGGATTTTATGATTAACCTGCAGGGAGTTTCGAATGGTGTCTATACCATAGAACTTCAGGTTAATGAAAATACCCTTTTAAGAAAGCGCTTTGTAGTGGAAAAATAATTTTACGTAATACATTTATTTAGCAATCAGAGGCTTTCCCATTAACGGGATGGCCTCTTTTTTATTTTGCAGAATCCTTATTTTCGGACGTCAGTGTAAAACGTATTGGCATATTAAACTGTACACGGACGTTTTTGCCATCGCTTTTTCCGGGTATCCAATTGGGCATAAGTTTCACAATGCGCATCGCTTCTTCATCGCAACCGCCGCCAATACCGCGCAACACCCTTACATCTTCCACTTGCCCTTTTTCATCAATAACAAATGAAATATATACAACACCCTGAATACCCTTTTCTTTTGCAGCTTGCGGGTACACAATATTTTCTGCGAGGAACTTTATACGGGCGCTATCACCTCCAGGATAACACGGCATCTTTTCCACTACAGTAAATATTGGTTTTTCCTCTTGAGCGAAACAGACTGGTCGAGTCAATCCGAAAAGCAGCATAATTAAAGCAAATCCAATAAACTTTTTCATGTTTTTTTATTTTATTAAATATGGAGAAATTTGCGATGTAAAAATAGAAATATTTCCGAGCACGGTTAACGGCAATTTTTTCAATTCAACCATCGACATCTTTGTCGATAAGGATAAATGCACCGCTGGTGGCTTTTTGTTTAAATTAATTTTCACATAGCTCCTTTGAGGTTTTATAATTTTGAATTATCTTTATAACAAAACTTATTACCATGGACAACAAAGAAATAGAAATAGACAAGCTGCTTTCTGACGAGAACGCCTATATCAACAAGTTAAACAAGATTGTCAGGCATACGCTCAAAGAAGAAGAACTTATTGTTCATAATCTTTTACATCCCCCTGAAGAAATATTTACAAAAGGAGAAAAAATTTCTGACAAAGTCGCGCTTTTTGGAGGAAGCTGGAAGTTTATCATTTTATTTGTGATTGTACTGTCTTTATGGATCACGTTCAATGTATTGGCGATCGGGCGTTATAAATTCGACCCCTACCCGTTCATATTAATGAACCTGATACTTTCGTGTATTGCCGCCCTGCAAGCCCCGATAATCATGATGAGCCAGAACCGAAAGGAAGAAAAAGACAGGAAAAGAAGTGAAAATGATTACCTGGTAAACCTAAAAGCGGAAATGGAAATACGCAGCCTGCATCAAAAAATGGATCTGTTGTTGGGCGGGCAAATCAAGACCCTTTTTGAGACGCAGGAGAAGCAATTCGCCATGCTCAAAGAGATAGAAATAAAACTTAAAAAAAATGAAGAGGATTAAGCACGGTCATTTTCCCTCAGGCCAGGCGTTATCGTGCCTGGATGATCCGGAGGAAATACTAATTCCACAATTATCAACAAAAAAACCATGGATTTATGTCCATGGTTTTTTATTTAATATAGGCTGTTTCAAATATAGCCTTTGGTGAAAATCATTAAAAGAGTATTTTGAGACAGCCTCTTATATCCCGTTAGAAAAATCAAAAACTTCCTGCTTTCAAGATAAGCTCTGCAAACCTCTGTGAATAGCCCGCTTCGTTATCATACCACGAAACTATTTTCACAAAGGTATTATCTATAACTTGTGTCAGTTTTGAATCAAAAATAGAAGAATACAGGTTGTCCACAATATCAATACTTACAATGGGATCACTGCAATATTCCAATATCCCTTTCATGGGACCTTCAGAAGCCTGTTTCATGGCAGCATTGATCTCCTCTTTGGTCACCGGCCTGTTCATTTCGCAGGTAAGGTCCACTACTGACCCATCTGGTGTGGGAACACGCATGGACAAACCATCGAGCTTACCATCAAGTTCCGGGATCACCAGCCCAACGGCTTTTGCAGCGCCCGTGCTTGTAGGTATAATAGACATGGCGGCTGCGCGCGCTCTGCGCAAATCCTTATGTGGAGCATCAAGGATGATCTGGTCGTTGGTATAAGAATGTATGGTATTGATCAGGCCGTGTTTAATTCCAAAACTGTCGTTCAGCACTTTCGCGATGGGTGCAAGGCAATTAGTGGTGCATGATGCATTGGAAATAAAACGGTGTTCGGGTTTCAGCTGATTATCATTGACTCCGAGTACGATGGTGATGTCAACATCCTGAGCGGTATTGGCGGGAACCGAAAGCACAACTTTTTTCGCGCCGGCCTGGATATGCTTTTCCATTTTTTCTCGTGTGCGGAATATCCCGGTACATTCAGCCACTACGTCAACGCCAAGGTCTTTCCAGGGAAGCGCTGCGGGGTCTTTTTCGGCATAAACACGGTCCCTTTTCCCATCAACGATCAAAAACTCATTCTCATACGAAACTTCACCCGGGTATTTCCCGTGGACAGAATCATACTTTAACAAATGAGCAAGGGTTTTTGCATCGGTTAGATCATTTATGGCAACGACTTCAACATTATTCATTTTTTGAAGCGATTTGAAAGTGAGCCTTCCTATGCGCCCAAATCCATTAATAGCAATTTTTATATTTGACATGATTTATGATTTTTTGGTTTATTTCTTATGCAAAAATAGGATTAAATTGCAAGCTGTCAAAATAAAATGACGCCGTCTTTTGGTTCAGAATAGTTAAACCAATGCTGGTAATGCAGCGTGAATGCCTGTTGTTAAATAATCCCGGGCATCGAAAAAAACAGCATGCTTTATTTATAAATCGTGACCGTGCCTTTATTCTGGTGCCGGATATTCCGCAAATCCATATACCGCACCATATACACATAGATACCGGTTTCAGCAGGCTTACCGTTGTATTTGCCATCCCAGCAATCGTCGCGGTTGGTGGTTTCGTAAACCAACTGTCCCCACCGGTTGTAAATGATTAATTCAAAATTATCCTCTATTACACCGTATCCGCTTATGCAGAATTGTTCATTTTTCGGATCATTGTTCGGTGTAAAAGCATTAGGAATATAAAGCCCGTATGTGGGTTCAATACGGATAAATTTTGAAGCGGTATCAACACAGCCATTAACTGAAGTAACCGTCAGTGTAACCAGATAAGTACCTGTATCTTCCGATTCATCAAAATGGTAATAGGGGTCGCTATCGGAATAACAGTGATGCGTGTTTTGTAAAGAATCGTAATTGCCATCGCCAAAGTCCCAGTTCCAGTGTTCCAGTATGCCTAATGAATAATCAAAAAAATGGAAGGTGGGGTCAAGAAATGTGGTGGAATTTTGGGGCGACGTTGAGAATATGGCCACCGGATTGGGATATACCGTGATATAGTTGGCATAAGTTCGTGACGCTGAAAGATTACCGGGATTGGTAATGGTGAGTGTCACATCATAGGTTCCAGGGGTATCATAATAAGCCAGTGGGTTTCTTTCATACGAAAATGTCCCGTTACCAAAGTCCCAGTAATATGTTGCATCAACTGACACAAGGCTTGAAAGGTCCGTAAATTGAACCAATAACGGTTCGCAGCCCGACAAAGGAGATCCGGAGAAATTCACCACCGGATAGATGGGAATAACCGTAACGGTAACAGAGGCATAATTCTGGCACCCGTTGGTATCAAATACCGCAACCATGTATGTGGTGGTAAAGTTGGGTGAAACAACCGGACAAGCTGAGGTTGCCTGGCTGTTCAGCGAGGCATCCGGCGGGTTTGCCGTCCAGGAATACAAGCCTCCGCCTGTAGCACAAATAACAGAAGTTTCGCCATAGTTTAAATTCGAAGGAGTTGCAGTAGCTGTAACTACTGGAAGCGGATTTACCACGACTGTTGCAGAATCCATGGCGTTACACGCGCCAAAGACAGTAACATAATAAGTAGTGGTGGTCGCCGGAGAAACAGAAATTGAAGCGGTTGTTTGTCCGTTGCTCCACAGGTATGAGTTCCCGCCAGTAGCATTAAGTACGCCATATTGTCCGAAACAGATAGTGTCGTTGAGGCCTGCATCAGCATTTATCGAACCCACAGTAACAGTAACGCTTTCGGTTGCCGTAGAATTGCACACATCGGAAGCCGTACATGAATAGGTGGTTGTCTGCGTCGGCGTAACGACTACGGATTCAGTGGTCCCGGCACCGTTACTCCAGGCATATGTATACGGCTGAATACCGCCATCAACATCCACCCCTATCGTAGCAGGATCGCCGCAAATGGATGTATCGTTTGACGAAGTTATCGACATCGGGAGGTTGTCAATAATGTTAATTGTTACATTTGACCCGCTACCGCAAACAACGGTCTGAACATTGAAAATGACGGTTTCAGTGCCTTCGGATAATGCATCTGTTAATGGATGAATAATAATACCGACAGAATCCTGACCGGCGGGTACTGTAATATTATTGGGGATGAATGTGTAATCCGTTCCGTTTGTAGCTGTTCCTGAAATTGTAAAAGGAATGGTATAAGCGGCAGCTGCAGGGCTGGAGAGCTTAAAACTTATAACACCATCGCTGCATCCCTCTACAGCATTGTCTCCGGCACCGGGGACAGAATAATGAGAAGTCACCGTGACGCCATAAGCAGAAAAGCTTCCTGCTTTTATAAAAACGCCCGAATCATATGAACTGTCTCCGCAATCCCCGATAGCAATCTTTAAATGGTACGTCTGGCAGGGTTGAACCAGTGTCCAGGCGGTATACACCTTAGTAAGCCTGTCATACTGAAAGTAAACGCCACTGGCGTTCGACCAGGAATAAGTGCCTCCTGCGTCGCAGACATTATTGATTGTAACATAATTAGCAGGATTGTTGGGCATTCTGGCAATATTCACGGAATTATTTGAAAAAGGCCCTGAAATGCCGGGACCGCTAACAAAAAAACCAAAAACGTCGTTATAACTGGTATTGCAAAATTCATCAAATTCCTCCGAACCAAAAACATATTGGAACTTAATCGTGTCGGCTATTGGGACAAAATCAAATTCCAGTACCGCTTTGTCGTAAACAGTATGTGAAGGAACCAATGCCTGTAAATCGGGGTCGCTTCCGGTAGAGGCTCCGTAACCATCACTTCCGATATCATTAGGCCCTATGGCAAGCGAAGCCTGTCCGGAAGTAATAATGAGGCCGGAGGAAAAACCTAATTGCGTGGCAGCAGCCCCGGCAGCATTAAACCTTCCGATCATGGTGGAGGAAATATTCGCAGCAGATCCGTTAAAGGTTCCGTTGCTCACGGTAACACCTGTTCCAACGAGTACCTGTTGAACCAGGCCTATGGGCGTCAATCCAAGGCCAGAGCCTTCTACAACAGTGAGTTGAGCAGAAACATTATTTTCTACAAACAGAAAACTCAAAAAGAAAAAGGTCAAATAAATAGAGGTTAAAAACTTGTGCATGGTAGTAGTTGGGTAATAGTTTTTTGTATTTATTAAACACAAAAAATCTAAAATTTTAATTTAACAAAGATAAAAAATAATACTCATTTTATACGTAACTAATTAAAAAAAAGTTATATAACGTCAAATTTTTTAATTTTTTGTGATATGTTTCAAGTATTGCTATTTTTATAACGGATTTCAAAACGAATAATTGGTAACTGAAACTAAATACCGTCCACTCTTCTTGTCGGGAAAAAAAAGCCTTATCGTTTTTAAAAAAAAATGGTGGATTGGGCTTATCATCCTGTTTTTTATATTTTTCTGGTTTTCACTGCCCAGACATTTGTTCAGGGATTCCACTTCATCGGTGATGGAAGACCGCCACGGCTTGTTGCTTGGCGCCCGCATCGCCTCCGATGAACAGTGGCGTTTTCCACCGAGCAAAACCATTCCGGTAAAATTTCAACACGCACTGGTATTGTTTGAAGACCGTTATTTTTTTTATCACAACGGGCTTAATCCCGTTTCAATGGCAAGGGCTGCATATCAGGATATCAAAGCCGGAAAAATTGTTAGTGGTGGAAGCACCATAACGATGCAGGTGATCCGGCTCTCCAGAAAAGGAAAAGCCAGAACCATTTTTGAAAAATTAATCGAAACATTTCTGGCCGTGAGGCTTGAATTAACATACAGCAAACAGGAAATCCTTTCACTCTATGCCGACAATGCGCCTTTTGGAAGTAATGTCGTCGGTATTGATGCGGCATCGTGGCGCTATTTTGGTAAAAATGCAGAACAATTGTCCTGGGCGGAAGCAGTCACACTGGCCGTACTTCCCAATAGTCCTGCCTTAATTTTCCCCGGAAAAAATCAGCAGAAACTGAAAACCAAACGCGATGCATTGCTGGCAAAACTGTATCAGAATAAATATATTACCAAAGAACAACTAAGCCTCGCGCAAAGCGAATCGTTGCCGGGAAAACCATATCCCTTGCCCCAGACGGCCACACACCTTCTTGACCGCGCTGCCAAAGAAGGACATAAAGGCGAGCGTATAAAAACCACCCTGGATACTTATTTTCAGGAAACCGTTTCTTCCATCGTGGAACGCTACCATGAAAAACACAAAGCTAACAACGTTTACAATGCGGCTGTACTCGTTTTGGACGTGGAGTCTGGAAATGTATTGGCATATGTTGGAAATACCACCGAAAATGGCCATCCCGAATATGGCTGTAACGTGGATGTTATTACATCTCCACGAAGTACCGGCAGCATTCTGAAACCTTTTTTGTATGCTGCCATGCTTAACGACGGGCAGTTACTTCCGAATTCCCTGGTGGCTGACATCCCCATCCAGCTGGGAAGTTTTATTCCTGAAAATTACAGTTTGACTTACGATGGTGCTGTCCCCGCAAAAAGGGCGCTGTCGCGCTCGCTGAATGTGCCGGCGGTAAAAATGCTGCAGGCATACGGTACCAGCCGGTTCAATTATATCCTGAAAAAAGTTGGCCTGACCACCTTAAACAAACCTCCGTCACATTATGGGCTGTCCATAATTCTCGGAGGCGCCGAAGCAAACCTCTGGGACCTGGCAGGAGCCTACGCCAGTATGGCGCGGACGCTGAATCATTATTCCGTATACGATTCAAGGTATGATAAAAATGATTTTCACCCGGCCAATTATATCCTTCAGGAGGAAAACAAAAAAGCTGCCGGGACCGACAAATCCTCCGTTTTGAGCGCTTCTTCCATTTGGTTCACCTTCGAAGCCATGAACGAAGTTTCACGTCCCGACGAAGACATGGAATGGCAACAGTTTTCTTCTTCAGCAAAAATCGCATGGAAAACAGGCACCAGCTACGGAAGCCGCGACGCATGGGCCATTGGATGCAACCCCCAATATGTCGTAGCTGTCTGGGTGGGAAATTCAGATGGTGAAGGCCGCCCCGGAATGACAGGACTGACGTACGCTGCACCGATCATGTTCGAAGTCTTCAAATCTTTGAAACCACAAGGTTGGTTCTACATCCCTTACGATGATATGATACGCCTGCCCGTTTGCCGGCAAAGCGGATTCAAGGCAACATCCATCTGCGAATCCGCCGACACGGTGTGGGTGCAGAAAAACGGGCTGAAAACCAAAAACTGTCCTTACCATCAGATCATACAACTGGATATAACCGGAAAATGGAGGGTAAACAGCGAATGTGAGTCTGTGAATAACATCAGGTTCCAGAAATGGTTTGTGCTGCCGCCCGTGATGGAATATTTTTACAAATCGAAAAACCCGTTTTATAAAATGCTGCCGCCTTATCGCGACGACTGCCTGCCGCATGAGAACCCGGGTGCAGCCATCGACATGATCTACCCGAAGAACAACAGCCGCATTTATTTACCTGTCGACCTGAACGGCGAACGCGAAAAAGTAGTATTTAAAGCCGCTCACAGCATAAACGGGATGAAAATATACTGGTATCTTGATAATTCTTTTGTCGGTACTACATCAGAATTCCACCAGATGGGGCTTGCCCCGGAAGCCGGAAAACACAGGCTGACCCTGGTGGATCAGAAAGGTGAAAAACTGTCCGTGGATTTTGAAATCATAGAAAAAAAGAAATAATAAAAACCTTACCCCGTCATTTGTACCCATGGCGCATTTTGAGCTCTGGTGGAGTAGGCGCACATGAATGGTTTCAAATGTGAGTTCATATTTTTTTGTATTTTTGGAAACACTATTTCATTATCAGAAGTTATGAAAAGATTACTTTTTATTGGGGTTTTAATAACCTTTGGGTTCCACTTATCATTTGTAGCTGCACAGGATGACGGCAAAATAGTGAAAGGCGGTTTTAAGGGTGCAACGATTTGCGGATACGACTATAAATTCGGGATGGCAAACAACACCACAAAAATCAGGCTGCAGGCCAATAAATACGATGGAAAGGGCAATATCATTGAGAAGATCATCTATAAAGCCGACAGTACAATTGAAAAAAAGATAAAATACAAATACGATGACAAAGGAAATGAGACCGAGCAAATAAAATACGACAGCCTGGGAGGAATCATTGATGTAAAAACATGTCAATACAACCAAAACGGCAATAAAAGTAAGGAAATCGAATATCATAATGACGGTACGATCCAAAGCAAGGAGGCTTTCAAATACAATGATAACGGAAAGAAAATTGAACGGATCCGATACAATGGTAAGGGCGCTGTCAGCGATATGAGCCGGTACAAATATGATGAAAAAGGGTATTTAACCGAACAGATTGATTCCGGTTCTGTCTCCGGTTTAATCACAGATCTGTATAAAACGGCAGGCAATGAAAACAAGAACGATGTTAAACCAACCGGCAATGATCAAATCGTTTTTACATTCTTTTTCAAATATGATGAAAAGGGAAATGAAACAGAGGTAAGCGTGCAGAAAGCCCAGGAAAAAGTTTGGATTATAAGCACATCTAAATATGATGAAAAGGGAAGAATCGTTGAAAAAATTAATTATCAGGATGCTACCTCCGTTCAATCAAAAACATCGCTCAAATATGATGATAATGGCAACATCGTGCAAAAAGAGACCTACGACTCAAACCACGGGAATGAAAAGCTAACCTTTAAATACGACGAAAAAAGTAATATTCTCGAGCAAGTGGAGTATGATTATATCATAGATGAGCCCCGGTATAAATATGAATGGAGTTACTTTTTGTAAATGATTGCCCCCTTCGCGATTGTTATGTGCCCGAAAATTTGGTTTACAAATGTTAAAACCAGGAAACAACCTCCACCCTACTCTTTCGGTTTAAATATCTTCTTAATGACAAGCACAAAAATGATGGCCGTAAAAAACGAGAACATGGCATAAACCACTGCGGGTTTTTCCATGGCCGGAATTTTCAGAATAGTACCGGAGATCAGCAATGCAAGTGCTGTGTTATGAAGGCCCACCTCGATAGAAATGGTAAACTGGTCGGCAAAAGGAAGGCCGGTTTTCCGTGCCGTAAAAAACCCCAGCGACATCGCAAGAAAATTCAATAACAACAGGTAGGGCAACAACTGCAAGGTTTCCATAAATGTTATCCCGGTGCCCCCGCTGGCTTCGCCTACAAATATTTTAACCGTAAAAATAAACCCCAGCAACGCAGGCAAAATGAATTTCAGCGGGCGCTCCAGCCTTTGAGCAATGGATTCTTTTCTCCGTCTGATGAAAACACCTATGCCTGCAGGGATGATTGTAATGATGAAAATTTGGAGTATCGTTTCAAGAACAGGAAGATGAATTTTCGTTGCAAAACCGAAAAACACATTCAGCGCGAGGTTGGTATATAGCGGAATGCTTACAAGGGTCAGGAAACTGTTGATGGTGGTCATGGAAATGGCAAGAGCTACATTGCCTTTAAGCAAATGCGTGATCAGATTGGACGAAGCCCCGCTGGCACAAAGTGAAATAATCACTATTCCCACTTTAACCTCGGCCGGTACGCCTGAAATATAGGCAATGCCAAATGCCACCAACGGTACGATGAAAAGCTGAACCGACAGCGCCGTAACAAGTGATTTGGGATGTACGAAAATAACCTTGAAATCCCTGATTGTCAGCGACAGCCCGATGCCCAGCATGATAAGCCCCAACACCACATTTATGGCAACATCAATATAATTATATCCTAAAAACATCTCCACTATTTGCGGTAAAGGTATAAAATCGCAACAAGGGAACAATATCTGTCCCGTTTGTTTCTGTTATTTTTGTATTTTTACAATAAAAAATGGCAAAAAAAATTTCTAAAAAAAGTTCCGGTACCACCGGTTCAACAACGGAACTTATCCTTAATGTTTTTTTTAAAAACCCTTATGCCAGCCTCAATTACAAACAAATTTCCAAGGCTGTCGGCATTGATGATAAAGCAATCAGAGATATTATCCGCCGCCAGCTAGAAGTGCTGCTGAAAAACAAAAGCCTGGTTGAAGACAAAAGAGGTAAATACAAACTGAACCCCGAAAAACATTCCTCTTATTTTCCCAGCAAGACCTATATTTCAGGGACCGTTGATATGAAACAGACGGGCAAGGCCTATATTATCACCGATGAGCCCGGGCCGGATATTTTCATCGCCCCATACAACACCAACAGATCCCTGAACGGCGATAAAGTAAAAGTGCTGCTGTTGCCCGGCCGTCAGGGCAAGAAACCCGAAGGCCAGGTGGTGGAAATTATTAAACGCGCAAAAGAACAATTTGTCGGCACACTGCAGGTTACCAAGTATTATTCGTTTCTGATCCCCGACAATCAAAGCATTCCCGTTGACATCTACATTCCTAATACCAAAATCAAAGATGCCAAACATGGCGACAAAGTAGTGGTGAAGATCGACGACTGGCCCGAGAGTTCCAAAAACCCCTTTGGTGAAGTGATACAGGTTCTCGGAACACCCGGCGATAACAACGTCGAGATGCAATCCATCATCGCCGAGTTTGGTTTTCCGCTTTCGTTCCCGAAAAATGTGGAACGTGAAGCTGAAAAAATTGACATAAAGATAACAGCCGAAGAAATAAAAAAACGCCGCGACTTCCGTAAAACCTTTACCATTACTATTGATCCCGAGGATGCAAAAGATTTTGACGATGCAGTTTCCCTATGTAAATTAACAAATGGCAACTGGGAGGTGGGTGTTCACATTGCTGATGTTTCGCACTACGTGAAAGAAAATTCCATCATCGACCATGAAGCATACGAACGCGGCACCTCTATATACCTTGCCGACCGCGTGGTGCCGATGCTTCCCGAAGTGTTGTCGAACAACGTCTGTTCGTTACGGCCCAATGAAGACAAGCTATGCTTTTCGGCTGTCTTCGAAATGACCGACAATGCTGAAATTACCGGGGAATGGTTTGGAAAAACTGTTATCAATTCGGACCACCGTTTTAATTATGATGAAGTCCAATCCACAATTGTAAACCAACAGGGATTGTTTGCCGAAGAAATCCTGACACTAAACAGGCTGGCAGGGATTTTACGCGAAAAGCGCTTTATGAGCGGCTCATTTGATTTTGATACCGAAGAAGTACGATTCAGGTATGATGAAAAAGGCAAGCCCATTGAAGTGTATGTAAAAGAACAAAAAGATTCCAACAAGCTCATCGAAGACTTTATGCTGCTGGCTAACCGCAAGGTTGCGGAATCCATCGGCAAAACAACGAACAACAAACCGCCCAAAACATTTGTTTACCGTATCCACGACAAGCCGCTGCCTGAAAAGCTGGAAGTCTTTACAAAATTTGTAGCAAAACTTGGCTATAAGATCAATAATAAAAGCACCAAAACACTGGCAGACTCTTATAACGCGCTGTTTGAAAACATAAAAGGCAAGGGCGAAGAAAACATGATTAACAACCTTGCCATCCGCACCATGGCGAAGGCAATTTATTCAACTGAAAATATAGGCCATTACGGCTTGTCATTTAAGTTTTATACCCATTTCACGTCTCCTATACGCCGTTATCCCGATCTGATGGTACACAGGCTCCTGGAGCGTTATATGGCCAATAAGCCATCGGTGGATAAAAAAGAATACGAAGAAAAATGCAAACATTCGTCCGATATGGAAAAACTGGCGACCGATGCCGAACGTGCTTCCATAAAATACAAACAGGCCGAATACATGGCTGATAAGGTCGGGCAAATATTCGACGGGCATATCACCGGGGTGAGCAAATGGGGTATTTATGTTGAAATCATCGAAAACAAATGCGAGGGCATGGTTTCCATCCGCGATATGGATGATGACGCCTATTTCATCGACGAAGAAAATTACATGGTAATAGGCCGTTATACAAAGAAAAAATACCGCCTGGGCGACACCGTAAAAATTAAAGTTAAAAAGATCTTACTGGCCAGAAAACAGATTGACTTTGTTTTTGTGTGATAAGGGTACATTAATAAATTAATCAGTTTTTACTTTAAAACCTTTCCGGGATGGGACTTCATGCGACCCGGTTTCTCCCCTCTCTCACACCCGAAGCCTTCCCTATTGTTTGCCGTGTTTATTTTTTATTTTCTCCAGAGTTGAAAAATACCATTTCAATCTTTTGATAATATGCAGAATCAAATAAACCGAAAGAATTATTGCAAGTTTGTCGTGAATCTCAATGAATATTTTCCGTTGTATTTCATCGCCATGCAGCAAATTTATAAACCAGGGTGTTAATCCGGTAATGGCAACTAAAAAAAATAGTACCGAAAGGATCAATACCTGTTGGTTTTTTGCAATCAGCCTTTTTGTGATCACAACTTTGTACCAGTTCCAATGTTTGTAAGCATGATAAATCATTAATAAAGAGAGCACCACAATCGAAATTTTATGAATGGCAGACCAGCTATGGTAATTTATTCCGAAAACATTGTCTGTTATTACAATATTTCCATGATTGCCCATGTGATATTTTACCTGGATCAGGATCCCGGAAAAAACAGTTGTAAAACCAAAAATAAATAGGCCGAGATTTATTATGAACCGGTTAATATTATTTCGCATTGGTGTGAATTAATTTTGAAATTGAGGCCAGTTTTTTTTGTCTTTTTTAATTATTTCAATCAGTCGGTCGATCATTGGTTTAGGTTTAGCTTAACATAGGTTTCAACTGTTGAGGCTTGCTGATGGCGAGGTGAAAGCTGGCACAAGTTATAGCTAGTAACGGTTCTTTATACTCTGTGAATTAAATTTAACTCCGACAACTCGCGGCCAATTTG
>DAOQAT010000038.1:0-31845 GCA_035354195.1 Bacteroidales bacterium
ATTCCATTCCTTTATCGTTTGCTTGTTGCTTAATTGCCTGTCAATAATATATTGAATTTCACCTGCATACCCATCAAGCCAGTCAACCATTTGCACGGGCAGGTTGTTTTCGTTGTATATGCCATTTTCTGAATAGCCGAGGACCGGAATAGCGGCATCATCAGCAGAGATCAGTATATAACCACCCGCGGTAAAATTGAACACATAAAAAATATTGGTTCCGTCATTTTGCCTGGTAATTACATTTGAAATGTTATAATCAGCCTTCCCGCTTGCATAATGCATAAAATAGTTCAGGGCAATTTTCCGCGCTGATTCCATAGAAACCGGACTGGCTATTAAGGAAATACTTAATAACAAAAACGTTACGAACATGTAGATTTTTTTCATAGTATTCAATAATTTAAAGATTGAGAACAAATATAAAAACATTTTAAAATAGTTTCTCATTTTTACTATTTTTTTAATTCTTTTATTATGTGATCTTTAGAAAATTATCAGGATTTGCCCAGGGAGAAATTCCCAAATATCAACCTTATGCCCGAACGCCAAAACAACATTTCCGCTTCAGCGGACCTAATCCGCCGTGGGCCTAACAGCCTAACAGTCTATATTTAATCCAAAAGAACCACCGCATAAGCGGAAACGCCTTCTTCCCTACCAATAAAACCAAGTTTTTCAGAGGTTTTTGCTTTGATGGAAATGTCATACGCAGGGATACCTATCACTTCAGAAAGTTTTTGCTGGATCTGAGCGATGTATGGGGCTATCTTAGGTTTTTCAATGCAAATGGTGGTGTCAATATTTACAATTTGAAAACTTTTTTCATTCAGTAATGAAACAACTTTTTTCAACAGGATTTTACTGTCTATTCCTTTATATTGCTGATCGGTGTCAGGGAAATGGGTTCCGATATCCCCAAGGTTTGCCGCGCCTAACAAGGCATCGCATATGGCATGGATCAACACATCGGCGTCTGAATGGCCTGTGGCTCCTTTATCAGCGGGAATTTTTACCCCGCCTAAAAATAATGTTGCGGAAGTTTCGAGTTTGTGTGTATCAAATCCAAACCCTATCCTACTCATTTTTCTTGATGTTTTCGCTTTCTTTCTCTTTTTTGCTCTTTACCTTATCAAAGTTGAAGAGCAAGCTGAAACGCAGGGTGTTTTCAAGAGGGTTCCGTTGTGTAACAGGGATCAGGTAGGCAAAATCAAGCCCAAAAACGCTGTAACGTAGGCCCGCGCCGACGGTTAAATATTTACGGTTACCTTTGGTTGATGCTTCATTAAAATAACCAGCCCGGATGGAGAACTGTTTGGCGTACCAATATTCCAGGCCCAAAGCAAAATTGATTTCTTTCATTTCTTCCCCAAATCCTCCAGGCGCATCGTAAAATGATTGAAACATTCCTCGTACCACGCCAACATTCGGATCTTTTCCTTTTTCAATAATTTTATTCCCGTCAACATCATAAACATATTTTCCTGTTGAATCAAGTTGATATAAAGGTGTGGTCGGAACCAACAATTTATTGAAATCCACAATAAGTCCCAGGGAATTATTTTTATCGAAAAGCACGGTATAGGCTAAGCCCAGTCTGAGGTTTGTCGGAATAAAATCACGGTCCAAATTTTCCGTATAAGATATTTTATTTCCAATATTTGAAATATTGACTCCAAGGCCAAAAGTGGTATTAATATTTTTTATTTCTATAGGTTTTTCATAGTAAACAGCTACGTCGGCGGCAACCGCTTGCCCGGCTTTTGACTCAGCACCTGCCACATAAATCCCGCCTGTGAGATTCGAGTAAATGTACCTTAAGGCAATAGCACCTGAAACTTCGTTGGTGAATTTAAATGAATAGGATGCATCAAGCGCAAATTCGTTAGGTTTATACTGCCCGATATTCTGTCCGGTTTCATTCGTGAATGTGATGTTACCCAATGAAAAATAACGCAGTGACATAGCCAGCACCTGGCGTTTGTTAATTCTTTTATATGCGCCTAAATATGCCAGGTTTATATCGTTAACCAGTTTCCGCAGCCAGGGGCTGTACGAAACAGAAAATCCGAAATCTTTGTCAATAAATCCATATTTCGCAGGATTCCAGTGTTGCGAGTTAGCATCTGCAAAAGAAGCACAACCTGCATCACCCAAACCTCCGCCACGGGCATCTGGAGCAATCAGCAAAAAAGGAACAGCGGTAGTTATGGTGTTTAATTTGTTTTTCAGTAAATCATTGGTCTGGCTGCCTTGAGCAAATACACTAGTTCCAAGCAAAATAAAGGATGCAAATACTAACAGGTTTCTTTTCATTGAAATAATAAGATTTTTAAGTGAGTGCAAAAATAACGAATTATTTAAAACTATATTGTATAACCTTTTTTTTTGATATTCACTATGCTTAATAATACTTCTAAGAAAGGTTATTTCAGAATGATCAATTTTTCGGAACAGCTTTTTTGCCTTCCATCTTTATCCGTCAGGGTAACTTTATACGTATAAAAACCTTTTGACAAAGGCACACCGCCGGCGTTACAGGCGTTCCAACGTATTTCTAAAGGTTTGTAATATCCGCCGGGAATCCGGTATTCCAACTCAGTGGCTAAACGCCCGGTAATCTCAAATACGGAAATTTTAAGTTGCATATCCTCCTGTCCCATATTATGCTCAATGTAAAAGTTGGTGTAATCCGTAAAAGGATCCGGATAATTGAACACCTTTCCAAAACTTAAATCCGTGGGAGTTAACACATTGAACATGATTTCTGTTTCATTGGAATTGTTTAATAAGTCAAAAGCACTGATGGTTAGTTTATGCATACCATAACTCAGTGTACCAAACTTGTATGAAATATGTCCCGACGTATACTTATCGGCGTCCTGCACAAAATAATCATTCAGACAAACAGGATTGTTGAAATCATCATCCAGCACCGCCGTAATATCATGGCCAATGCCAAGTCCATAACCATTTATCCCGCTGGTGTCTTTCAAATACAATAGCATCAAAGGTTCTGAAGAAGTATTGCCCCCATCGGTAAATGACAGGTCTTCCATGTATCCTTTTATTTCAGGGCCTGTAATATCAGAATTATCAATATCACCTTCATTATACAAGTTCAGGCTGTCAAGCACCCCGGTAGCATCGTGGTACTTATTTTTCGCATAATAACTGATCTTTCCGAAGCCTTCAGAAAAACTGAGGTCTTTTGAAACAAAAAACGAAAACTCGAACATGCCGTCGCTTACCGTTACATTTCCCTTATATAAAATATTGTGCTGTGAATAAAAAGTAGTATAATTACTAACACCAGGATCGTTTACAAGTGTATTGCATAAAACCGGCTTGTCGTATACCACCGGATAAATCTTACCATTAAAATCGCTTTGTAAATTACCCGATTCGTCCACGATGCGCCCTTTTACAGTAACAATATTGTTATTAAAAATGGTATCATTGAACGACAATGCTGTATCGACACCGATATAATCTGTAACCACTTTGTATTCCGGAATTGCAAAAGCCAGGGCGGGATCACCGAGTAGTGTAAAATTTTGCATATAAACACCAAGCGAACACAGGTTTTTGGCCTTTTTGATCATATCGCCAAATCTGACTTTTTCGCCGTTTATGGGAGTAAAAGCTGTCTTCAGAAAATTCCGGTTCACCACCTCGTTTGAATGTGCATAAGCTACCCGTGTGGTTGAAAACAATGCGATGCTGCCCCCCTTTTTGTTAAAAAGGAGTTTTTCTCCGGCGGACACATAGGCAGGGTTATCATAACGGCTGAATTCGCAGGTGGCGGTAATAAAAATGGGCAGGCAATAATAGTTTTCATACTGCTCAATATCTGCCATGGTGATGACTTCCTCCCCTGCAAGGCCCGACTCTCCGCCGTGCCCCGTATAATTTACCATTAACGTACCTTTCTGAATCTGCCTTTTCACCTCATCATTCACATCAGGATACCTTGATCCGAAAGGTGTATTTTTTTGTTTATAGGCATCCAGATATATTTTTTTTACGTTAATGTTCTTTGTCATCGAATCAACCAGAGTGACGAGTTTTTCAGCCTGCTTAAGATGCAGGTTCAGGTCCTCATCATCCGCAATAAAGGACACGGAATTACGCCAGGGATCGTAATTAGAAACCTGGCCGGTTTCATAGGAATCTGTCAGCAAATCTTCACGGCTGCCATAACGCAATGATTTTTCAACTAAAACAGCGGCTTCTTCTGCATTGGAAACAGGAAAACGCCCCACCCCAATATCAAGGTTTCCGTTCAGGTTATCTCCTTCCAGCGAATCGAGCATGGCGTAAAAATCATCGGAAACGTAAGAAGAAGTAGGTACCAGCGAATTCAAGGTTTGCCAGGTAGGAACGTAATTTGAATTCACGATAAGGCGGCTTTTCATGTCATACGAGCCGTCACCAAAAAGAAGTACGTATTTTAAATGATGCAGCGAGTCGGTTTTGCCTCTTTCGTAAAACATGCGGATAAAGTCCCGGATAGCAGACGGATCTTGCTTCCCGGAAGAAAACTCGTTGAAAATCTGTGTGGTAGTAGCCACCACCACGGACATACCATCCGTGTTTCGGTGAAAATCAGCTATAGTATTGGCTTCGATGTAAAAATCAGGATGGGTTACCACGAGAAATTCAGCCTGTTCAGATCCGTGAAGGTTCTGATTGGGTATGCTGCCGATCAAAAATGGCTGAAGCGTATTATCATCATCAAAAGCAACAAATTCCCCGAGGCTGTCGGTAGTTGATTTAAACGAAACCGTTGCTCCATTGATATCCAGCGGCATTTCTCTGACAGATGTAAAATCACGGATATTCCAGACTCTGGGCGTCGAAGCCATAGTGGTAATATCAAAACGGCTTATCGGCTGTCCCATGGTCTTAACATTTCTGAAACGTAGCTGCTTCCCGCGGTATATCAAATTTCTGTATCCAAAAATCTCAATATTATCCAGCCAGGCTGCTGAATTTGTTTCCGGCATGCTGTAGGATAAACCCAGGATCACAGTATCCGACTGAGGTAACGAACCTAACCTGATGGTGGCGGTTTTTGCATAATCCGAATTCACATTGCCATCTACCGGTAATATGGTATCCACCGAAGCCGCTATTCCGTTAAGGTTTGAAACTACAGCGCTTTTCTGTACAGACCGGACAGCCATATTGACCACCGCAAAAACAGAATCTGATAGTGAAATATCCGGCAATGAAAAACCAAAACTCTTAGTTGTAAGGTCGTTAAATACTTCACCATACCACCGCTTACCGGATCTCAATAAATTTAACGAGTCGTTTTCATGATACAGATGTTCATTATAGGTGTTCACTATTAAATCAGGTAGAGAGTCAATCTGGGGAAATGGCTGTATTCGTTGGCCGGTACCCAGATCAAACGTGATAAAATAATATGCGGTATCCGAATAATAATGCACCTGATGTCCAAACGTACCGGTCAAGGGATTGTAATTCCACCTGGTTGTTCCCTGCCCATAAAAAAGGATATAATCGCCATTATCAATAGATCCATCACCGCCATCATAAACCATGACAGGGTTTTCAACCAGATCGTCATAACGGGATGCGGCAATTTTCTCAGGTACTAAGGCGCCTCCGTTTCCATAAAGCCTGAATTCCGATGAACTGATCGGGCCCGAAATACCCAGCTGAAGGAGGTCAGCGTAAGTTAGTTTGTAAACGCCATCCTCAACGGTGGCAATTTTGTACCATGCACCGCTTGATAATACCGAACCCGCCATAAAATTCCCCTTACCTGCATGCTGGGCGGTTGAGGAATTGACAAGGCATACCAATAATAAGAGAATAAATAAAATCCGGTATTTCATTCTTTTGATAATGTACAAAATTACAAAAAAATAAGACAGGACTGATTGTCAATCGGCGATTTATTTCAGTATCACCAGTTTCTCGGTCTTTTGAGAAAACTGGCCTGAACTATTTTTTACTTTTAGAATATAGACGTACACTCCTTTACCGATGATGTCTCCAAAATCATCCCTCCCATCCCATGGAATAGGTGTTGCTCTGAAACCCGATGTTTCGACCGTGGTCTGAATGGTCTTTATCAGTTTCCCGGTTATGGTAAAAATCTGTATCTGCACATCCAGCCCACAGCAGGGTTGATTATGTTCAAACCAGAATTCCGTATATGTGGTAAACGGGTTTGGGTAATTCAAAACGTGATTCAAAGCAAGTTCGGCAGATTCGGCGACCACAAAATCAATTTCCGACTCAGCAGAATTATTATAAACATCCCATGCTTTTAAGAGAAGTTTATGCTCACCGTTTTCAAGGTCCGAAAAAGGATATTTTACCACACCGCTTTGATACGTGTCAAGATCGGATTCATAATAATCATTCAACACAAAGGTTTTATCGGTATTACCGTCAAGAACTGCCGAAATATCATGGCCGATACTGTTTCCGATGGTATTAACCCCGGCTGAATCGCTCAGGTATGCCAACAGTATGGGGTTTTTATCCGTCACACCGCCCGAAACAAAGCGGTTATCGTTCATATAGATCTTAAGTTCCGGCCCGGTATTATCAGTTATTTCGTTGTTGTTGGTGCCTCCAATAATAAAATCTTCGTAAAAACCATTAGCGTCAGTGGTGCCATTCTGAGAATAATAACTTATTCTTCCTTTACCATATTGATACGCAATATCTTTTGGCACATTAAAGGTAAACTTGAAATCCCCGTTGATCACACTTGCTTTACCTTTATAAATGATATTCTTCTGAAGTTTGAATGCTTGCGGAGAGCCTGCATCATTGCCATTTGACACAATCGTTGTTGCTTTATCGTATACCACAGGCGTTATAATTCCCTGGTAATTGGTCAATTTAAACCCATTAACATCCGCCACATAACCCTGGATGGTAATTTTGTCCAGCGCGCTTATAGTATCAGACAGGCCTGCTAAAGGCTGGTTGTTGATGGTGGTTGTCAGGATATTATATTCCGGGTAAGCAAGCCGGAGTGCAGGATCGCCAAGCAACACAAAACTACTTATTGAACTGTAACATCCCAAGTTGTTTTTTGCCGCTTTTATAACATTTCCCAGGTAAGGATATTTATTTTCAGGCGTTAGCTTGAAAACCTCTTTATAAAAATTGTAATCCAACGAATAGTTGGGGGTTGTATAAGCAAGGCGTGTAGTAGTTAACAATCCTATTCCGCCGCCATCGGGGTTTATCAGCACATATTCTCCGGCGGAAGTTCTGGCGGGATCGTCAAAACGGCTGAATTCACAGGTGGCTGTTACAAAAAATGGTGTATTGTTCTTATTGGCCCAGGAATTTATGTCTTCAACACCGAGAACCGCTTCATGGGCCCAGCCTACCTCTCCGCCGTGACCGATGTAGTTGATAATGAGGGCACCCTTGGCAACACGTTTGTTGATGGCATCTGTTGCGTCAGGATACCGCTGGCCACCCGGTGTGGAAATCTGGGTATAAGCATCCAGATAAATTTTATCTACATTATAATCATCGTAGGTAGTATCAACGTACGTAGCAATACTTTCAGAATCCCACAAAAAACCATCACTGGCAACGTCTGCATCATCAGCGACAAAACACACTACATTTCTCCAGTCTGCAAAATTGGAAATGGCATCTGAAAATCCGGAACAGGAGGAACTTCCTGTGCTCAGGTCGTATTTTGCCGCATAATTAATGATTTTATCCGTTACTGCTCTTGCCTCATCAATATTCTGAACTGAAAGTCTGCCCACGGCGATATCAAGTAAATTACTGTAGGCGCCATCGTCGGTATCATCTAGAAACCCAAAATAATCATCCGTCAAAAAAGAACCGGAAGGATCTATTGAATTTTCAGCCTCATAGGTTGGGATTTGATTTGTATTATTTGCTAAACGGTTCTGACAATCATAGGACGCATCTCCAAAAAGGAGCAGGAATTTCGGCTGCCGGTTGACATCGGCCCCGGCCCTGTCGTAAAACATTTTCACAAAATCTTTAATGGCGGTAACATCCTGGTTGCCTGAAGAAAATTCGTTGTATATCTGCTGAGGTGTGGTGATCAGAACAGTCATGTTGTCATTGGTATGATGCAGGTCGGCGATACGCGATGCTTCGCTTGTATAATCCGGGTAAGTAACAATGATCATATCCGGTTGCTCCAGGCCATGCAGGTCCTGATTCTGTATTTTTCCCGAACACACTACAGAATAATATGAAGATCCGTCAAAAGCTACGAATTCCCGGAGAGAGTCAGTGTTCAGCTTAAAAGTTAAATTGCTACCATTCAGCACGGCATCGACTTTTTTTACATCTGTATGATCCGTCACATCCCAAACCGTTACATTAGAAGAAGCATTGCCCAAATTAAATTCAGAAATACCTTTGCCGACAGAATATTGGTTACGGAAAGCCATCTGGCTCCCGGCAAAGGTCAGGTAGCGGTCGGCATTAAGCTCCAGGTAATCCAGCCAGCCTATGGCAGAAGAATTACCATTTTTATTATAATCAACCCGGATACTTAACGGGCTTGATGCGATAAAATTAAATGCGCTGTAATCCGTATCAGCATACGGTGCGGTATAAACAGATGAAGCAGGGCTCATGGCCACACTGCCAATCTGAGTGCCGTTTGCATTAAATTTGAAATAGGTACTGTAAACTATTGACCTTGCCAATACCCCGGTTTTAAGATACAGTGGCTTACCCGAAACCAAATTGGGGAAATTAAAAGAAAAAGTATAGGATGTATTCACATCAAAAACTTCCCCGTAAAACTCCCGGCCTGATTTAATCAGATTTAAAGAATCGTTTTCATAAAAAAGATGATCCTCAAAAGTTGTTACCGTATAATCAGCCGGCAATGGCGATGAGGCAATGGTACTTATCCTTTTACCGGTGCCAAGGCTGGCAGTTAAAAAATAACCTGATCTAATGATATATTTGTTTTTGGAATGATGGTAAATATCATTAACTGAATCTAAAACCCAGTTTTCGACACCTTTTGCATAAAAGATAATATAATCATTCTGGTCAAAAGTTCCGTCATTCTCACCATAAACATAAATAGCATTTTCTGTAAGGTCATCATACCTGAATTTTGAGTTGTCTTCAGGAAGCATGGCCCCGCCATTTCCATATAACCTTATATTTCGGGGATCAATACCTGACGGGTTCATTCCCAATGTAATAAGATCGTTATACGTGATAACATATATACCACTTTTAGAAACATCCACCCGGTACCAATCGCCGGATTGAAGCACCGAATGCGCGGCATAAGAATGTGCTTTTTTAAGCACGGGAATAACATTGGCTGTACTGTACGAATAATCAAGCGAGAATGATACCAGGCGCTCCACCTTTCCGGTTATATTATTTTTACGCAAGGGAACAAAACTCATCATAAGCAACGGCTTTTTATTCTGATACGACACCTTGGTGCTGATCTCAACATTTTCAGAAAATGAAGTTTTTTGCTTTGCGAGGATTTCAAGATCTGCTGCCGGCAACTCTTCAAACACCGGATTACTGATTTTAACATCAGGGACCGTATTAGACTTAACCACGTCCAGTAATGTAAAAAAGTTTGGTATATCAGTATTATCCGGGTAAACTGCTCCCTCAAACCGCAAAAATTCCTTGTAGGTAAGCTCACTGATATACATCTTTTCGGGTGCAAGCCAATGGATTACATATTGATTCTTTGTTTTAACTTCTTTCTGCTGTCCGAAAAGAATTGAAAATGAGAAAATAAAAAAAATAAACAGTCCGGTTTTTTTCAACATCATTCTATTTTTTGAAAAGTGTAAAATTATCAATTTTTATTAAGCATGATTTCTGCCAAAAAAATAAATATTTTTGTAACCTTAGTATTAAAAATGAGTAAAAAAGTAAAAAAAAAGGTTTCAAGAATTTTGGATAATAAAAATTATGCTATTTTTGCTTATTGAAATATTTTCATGATAACGAATCAAAGGTTTCTATATTGTAATGGGGTGTCTTAATTTTTTTTGTATTTTTGCCAATACTGACACAAATTGTTGCGTTATTATGTTCAGACTTTAAAAATATTTGACATGAAAAAAATTTATACTGGAATTTTATTAGTTATGATAACCCTGGGAAGTGCCAGTTTTGCCCAGGATCCTCATTTTTCACAGTATTATGCCAACCCTTTGTACCTGAATCCAGCTTTTGCCGGAACGGCATTATGCCCCAGGGTAATTTTAAATTTCCGAGACCAATGGCCTTCCATATCCGGGACTTATGTTACCTACAATGCTTCTTATGACCAGCACATTGAAAAGATATCAGGCGGTATCGGCGTACTTTTTAATACCGACCGGGCCGGGCAAGGAATTCTCAACACGACAACCGCATCATTCATGTATTCGTTCCGGTTGGAAGTCAACCGTACCTTTTCAATGAAAATGGCCATCCAGGCAACCTATTTTCAGAAACACCTCGACTGGCAAAAACTTACCTTCCCTGACATGATTGACAAAAGACATGGTTTTGTCTTCAACACCAATGAACTGCCACCCAAACGACTTACCAAAGCCAACGCTGACTTTTCAGCAGGATTACTCGGGTATGGTGAAAAATACTTTGTGGGTTTTGCTGTTCATCACCTGACCAGGCCTGATGAAGGCTTTATCAGCAAAAGCCGTATGCCGATGAAATTTACGGTTCATGCCGGAGGTATAATTAACCTTGTAAAAAAAGTACGCCGGAGAAGCAACGAACACTCCCCGACCTTATCACCAAACATTCTGTTTATGCAACAACAGAACTTCCAGCAGATCAATTATGGATTGTATTTTAACAGATATCCGTTTGTTGGCGGGCTTTGGTTCAGGCAAAACTTTAAAAATTCCGACGCGGTTATTTTCATGGTTGGTATCCAGGCAAACATGTTCAAAATCGGATACAGCTATGACCTTACCATTTCTAAGTTGACCAATGCCACAGGCGGCGCCCATGAAGTTTCTTTTGCGCTTCAGTTCAATTGTAAACCGCCTTCAAAAAGAGTAAGAGCAATAAATTGCCCTTCATTTTAGTTATTAAGTAGAAACAAAAAACAACCATACAATGTATATTAAAAGATTCATCGGTTTAATGGCAGTAACAGCTACTGCAGCATTATTTCTGACATCCTGCAAGAAAGAATTATCCAACACCACCGCCTGGGAATATAACAATCCGAAAAACGGCGGATTTGAAGTAGTCCCTTATGAAGAACAAGAAACCGGACCTGGTTTAGTTTTGATTGAAGGCGGTACTTTCATTATGGGCCGTACAGAACAGGATGTTCTTTATGATTGGGATAATTTTCCGAGAAGAATTACGGTATCTTCCTTTTATATGGACCAGACTGAGGTTCGCAACCTTGACTATTGCGAATTTTTATATTGGACCAAAAGGGTTTTCAGCGTTGACTATCCTGAAGTGTTGCAGAAACGCCTTCCCGATACGCTTGTATGGCGCGATCGTTTAGCTTATAACGAACCTTATGTTGATTATTACTTACGCCATCCGGCATATCGCGATTACCCCGTTGTTGGAGTAAGCTGGGTACAGGCTGCAGATTATTGCAACTGGAGAACAGACCGCGTCAATGAATACATTCTGATGCGTGAAGGTATCTTAAAAATGGACCCCAACCAGCAGAATGAAGAAAACTTCAATACGGATGCCTATCTTGCCGGACAATATGAAGGTATGGTTAAGAATGACCTTTATGATATGGACCCCAATGGTTCCGGCACACGTAAAGTCCGCATGGAAGATGGTATCCTCCTGCCAAAATACAGACTCCCGACCGAAGCTGAATGGGAATTTGCTGCTCTCGGCCTTATTGGAAACACCATTTTCGAACGCGTTCTTGAACGCAGGATTTATCCATGGAACGGACATATTTCACGTAACGACCGTACCAACAACCTTGGTGATTTTGTAGCCAACTTCAAACGCGGACGCGGCGACAACATGGGTGTTGCAGGAAACCTTAATGATGCCGCTGATATCACAGCTCCGGTATTTGCTTACTGGCCTAACGATTATGGCTTGTATTGCATGGCCGGCAACGTTGCTGAATGGGTAATGGATGTTTACAGGCCTTTGTCATTTGAAGATTATTCTGATTTCAGATCGTTCAGGGGCAATGTTTTTCAAACTCAGGTAAGGGATGCCGATGGCGTTCTTGAAGATAAAGACAGCCTCGGACGTATTCAGATGCGCGATGTTACGGTGGAAGAAAGTAAAAACAGAAGAAATTACCGTCAGGCAGATAACAGAAACTACCTGGACGGAGATGTTACGTCAAGTTTGCTGATGGGTGACGACTGGACTGCTGTAGAAGACGAAAAACCTGTTATGTACGACTACGGTAATAACTCCATGATTGATGACAAAGCCCGCGTTTATAAAGGCGGTTCATGGAGAGACAGACAATATTGGATGAGCCCTGGCAACAGAAAATTCCTTGATGAAAATTTATCAACCGACTTCATTGGGTTCAGATGTGCTATGACACGTGTTGGTAGCCCTGTTGGTAACTATTAGAAAAAATACTTTTATAATTCAAAAAACCCCGCTTACTTTGTTAGCGGGGTTTTTTATTTATTATGATTATGAAAACTGAAGAATTATATAATATTTTCGTACAACATCCGATAATATCCACAGATACGCGGAAACTCATCAAGGGCTCTCTGTTTTTTGCATTGAAAGGACAAAATTTTGATGGCAATAAATTTGCCGGACAGGCCTTGGAAAATGGCGTAGCCTATGCCATCATTGACAACCCGGAATACAACAACGGGAAAAATACCATACTGGTGGATGACGTTTTGATATGTTTGCAACAACTGGCGGCATTCCACCGATCGAAATTACAGATACCCATTATAGGAATTTCAGGAAGTAATGGAAAAACCACAACCAAAGAGCTGATTCATGCCGTACTTTCTGAAAAATACAACACATTCTCAACCCAGGGCAATTTAAACAACCATATCGGAGTGCCTCTTTCCATATTACAGATCACTCCGCAGCACGAAATCGCGGTTATTGAAATGGGCGCCAACCACATGGGCGAAATACAGGGCCTGTGCCAAATTTCTCGTCCAGATTATGGCATAATTACTAATATCGGTAAGGCACACCTTGAAGGGTTTGGAAATTATGAAAATGTAATCAAAGCCAAGACGGAACTTTACCGTCATATTGAGCAAAATGGCGGGTTGGTATTTATCAACAACAATAACAATACGCTCAAGATCAACGCCCAGAATATCCGTCAATATTCATATGGGACCAATCAAAATGCGGATATCCATACTACATTTATGGTGGCAAATCCATACGTTAAACTTTACTGGGAAAATAAAAAAATGATCATCCAGTCAAAACTCATTGGAAAATACAACTTCGAAAACATTTTGAGCGCCATTGCTGTCGGTGATTATTTTAAGGTAGAACCTGAGAAGATAAAAGATGCCATAGAAAAGTATTTTCCGCAAAATTCACGATCGGAATTTATCAATAAAGCCACCAACACCATTATACTTGATGCTTATAATGCGAATCCCACCAGTATGATCGCAGCACTGGAAAATTTCAACCTGATGCAGTCGGTAAACAAGGTGGTGATGTTGGGCGATATGCTGGAATTAGGTACCTATAAAGAAACTGAACACGAAAAGATCATTGAATTTTTGGTCAACTCTAATTATACTAAAGTATTTCTGGTGGGATCAATTTTCAAATCAGTAAATACACGCAGCAATTTCAAAACATTTAAAACGTCCATCGAACTCAGGGATTTCTTAAAGGCCAATCCGGTAAAGGATGCGCTGATCCTGGTAAAAGGCTCACGCGGTACGCAAATGGAACATGTGCTTGAAACATTATAATTTCCATGACAAAAATTTATAAGGTGATCGGTATTATGTCGGGCACGTCACTCGACGGGATTGACGTTGCTTACTGCCGGTTTGAACCTTCGGGCCACAAATTTCTATACAATATTATAAAGGCTTCCACTTATAAATACCCTGAAACCTGGAAAAAAAAGCTCTCTGAAGCCGCCAGCCTGTCTGCCCTGGATTTTTCTTTACTGCATATTGAATACGGGGTTTTTCTCGGAAAAACTGTAAAAAAATTTATTTCAAAAAATAATTTAAAACCGGATTTCATCTGCAGCCATGGCCACACTATTTTTCATCAGCCCGATAAAAAGCTTACGGTTCAGATTGGTAGTGGCGCTGCTATTGCTGCTGAAACAGGGTTTACCACCATTTGCGATTTCAGGACCACCGATGTGGCTTTTGGAGGACAGGGAGCGCCTTTGGTGCCCATCGGCGACGAGATATTGTTCAGCGATTTTGACATATGCCTGAACATCGGCGGGTTCGCAAATCTTTCTTATAAAAAGAAAAACAAACGTATTGCTTTTGATGTATGCCCGGCAAATATCATCTTAAATCATCTGTCGGGAAAAATAGGATTGGATTATGATCCCTGCGGCCAAAACACCAGAAAAGGCAAAATACTCCCTGAATTACTTAAACAATTGAACCGGCTTGAGTTTTACAGATTAAAACCTCCAAAATCTCTGGGGCGTGAATGGGTTGAAAATAAGGTTATTCCTACCCTGGAAGGGTATCAGGATCTTCCGGTCAATGATGTATTACGAACTGTCACCGAACACATTGCCAATCAAATAGCTGATGCCGTTCATAAAACAAAAGCTAAGAATGTTTTGGTGACAGGTGGCGGTGCTTTTAATACTTTTTTGCTCGAACGCATCAAAAAAAGCTGTAAAACAGAAATTGTACTTCCCGATAAAGAAATCATCAACTACAAAGAAGCCTTGATTTTTGCATTCCTGGGCGTTCTCAGGATCAGGAACGAAAACAACTGCCTGAAAAGCGTCACCGGTGCAAAAAAAGATAATTGCGGCGGATCGGTTTATTTTCCCGGAAACTAATTTTTTCCATATAATTTGAAATATCTCCTCAACAAAAGGATGTTTAAATTTAGAAAAAATATTAGCCAATAATGATGTTTTAAGCTCTAAGTTGTTATATATTTGCCGATTCATTTCAAAAAATGGATAACAAACAGGTCAAAACGAAAGTTTCATTTTTCAGCGTTATCATGACGCTGGGAATCGTTTATGGAGATATCGGGACATCACCTTTATACGTGATGCGCGCCGTTATCGGAGGAGCCGGCACTATTGACATCGAGTTGATTTTAGGCGCCATTTCCTGTGTTATCTGGACGCTTACCCTGCTCACCACCCTGAAATATGTAATAATAGCCCTCAGGGCTGACAACCGGGGTGAAGGCGGAATTTTCTCGTTATTTGCCTTGATCCGGAAAAAAGCCCCCTGGATATTTGTTTTCGCCATGATTGGTGGCGCCACCGAACTGGCAGACGGTGTTATTACACCATCCATCACCGTAGTTTCTGCCACGGAAGGTTTATTAATGATCAACACCAATATTCCGGTACTTCCAATAGCCTTATTAATTATTCTGGTACTTTTCAGTTTGCAGAAATTCGGCACCAAGGTGGTTGGCAGTTCGTTCGGGCCGATCATGTTTTTCTGGTTTGCCATGATCGGAACTGTTGGTTTGTTATATATCGTTCAGGCTCCATATATTTTCAAGGCTTTCAATCCCTATTATGCCTTTAGATTTCTGACGGCACATCCCGCGGGGTTTGTGCTTCTTGGAGCTATTTTTCTTGCCACCACGGGGGCTGAAGCCTTATACTCAGACTTAGGCCATTGCGGAAAACTAAATATCCGGATAAGCTGGGTTTTTGTTAAATCCATGCTCATACTGAATTACCTTGGCCAGGGTGCCTGGTTGATCTTAAACCTTGACAAAGTAAATGCACAGACAAACCCGTTTTTTGAAATGATGGGATGGTTCCTAATCCCTTCCATCATTATTGCTACATTCGCCGCTATTATTGCCAGCCAGGCATTGATCAGCGGCGCTTATACGCTGATTTCCGTGGCGATGTCGCTTAACCTGTGGCCCCGTCTCAGGATCAGCTACCCGACAAACATCAAAGGACAGATGTACATCAGTTCAATCAACTGGGCTCTATGCATTGCCTGCCTGTTTGTGATACTGTTCTTTAAAGAATCTACCAATATGACGGCTGCGTATGGCTTGTCCATCACGATAACCATGCTGATGACGACAATCCTGCTGACCTATTATCTTTACAAAATCCAAAAATTGCACATTTCTATCGTCATTTTGTTTATGATGGTTTTTCTCACCATTGAAGGGAGTTTTCTGGTTGCCAACCTTCACAAGTTTACAAGCGGCGGGTGGTTTACATTGTTGATCGGCGGTATTTTATTCACCATTATGTTCATCTGGAAAAAAGGCCGGGCATTAAAAGACCGGTTCATCGAATTTACAAGAATAGCTCCGTATACTGAAATCCTGAAAGATCTTAAAAAAGATGTTACCATCACGAAATATGCGACAAATCTTGTCTATATAACCCGGTCGAACCATGTCGGCGATGTCGAAACAAAAATCATCTATTCGATCATCAACAAACAGCCCAAAAGAGCCGACCGGTATTGGCTCGTTCATATAAACACCATGGACGACCCTAACACCAAGGAATTTAAAGTTACCACTGTGATTCCCGACACCTTGATCAGGGTTGACTTTAATCTTGGATTCCGCGTCCAGCCAAGGATCAATTTGTTTTTCAAACAAGTGGTTGATGAGCTGATCCGAAATAATGAAATTGATATGGTCTCCAAGTATCCTTCGTTGCAAAAACACCATATCCTGGGCGATTTCCGATTCATCATCATAGACCGTATCCAGAATTACGATTTTGATTTCCCTCCTTTCGAACAATTTATTATGGATGTTTATACCTATCTGAAAAAGATGGGAATTTCAGAAGTTCGGGCATTCGGGCTTGATACCAGTAACGTCATCGTTGAAAAAGTACCTCTTTCAAATATGAAAAACCCAAAATTTGATCTGAAACGTACGAGTGACCTCAAATAAGCGTTATCTAAATGATTTTCATTTCCGGTTAATTTTCCAAAACATTGTAATTTTACCTTTACTAAAATTTATTGTATGAAATCAAGAACTTACCGAATGCTGTTTTTTGCCTTAGCGCTGTTCTTTACTGCGCCATCCGGCAATTTCAGCCTGGTTACTGTCTCTGTTGCCCAAACGGCGCCAACAACTTTATACAAAGAGCTGAAGGCACTGCCCGGTGTTGTTGATGTACAGGCCCTGAAATTCAAACAACCATTTACAGAAAAATATGTGGTCAAAATCAAGCAATGGCTGAACCCGCTTGATACGAACGATGGTTCCTTTTTACAACGTGTGTTTGTTTCGCATTATTCGTTTGATGCCCCCACGGTGCTGGTAACAGAAGGATATGCAGGCTCCTATGCCGAAAGAGCTGAATATACCGAAGAACTGACCTCGTTATTCAATACCAATCAGATCCTGGTTGAACACCGGTATTTCGGAAGTTCCATGCCCGAACCTGTGGACTGGAAATACCTGACCGCTTCAAATGCAGCAGCTGACCATCACCGCGTGGTAACGCTTTTTAAAACCATTTACAAAAACAAATGGATAAATACCGGTATCAGCAAAGGCGGTGAAACAGCTTTGATACACCGCACCTTATATCCCGATGATGTGGATATTTCCGTTTGCTATGTCGGGCCTTTGTGTTTCAGCGTGGAAGACGGCAGGCATGAGCCATTCATCAGCAGCAAAGTAAGCACAGCCAACGAACGAAAAAAGGTTTCGGATTTCCAGATCGAAGTGCTCAAAAGGAGAAACAAGATTTTACCGTTATTTAAAAAATATTGTGACGAAAAAAAATACACGTTCAAACTTCCTTTGAATGAAATTTACGATTATTGCGTGCTGGAGTTTTCTTTTTCGTTCTGGCAGTGGGGTTGGGAAACATCTTCGATACCCACGGTAAACGCATCTGATTCCGATCTGTGCAATTACCTGATCCGCGTTTGTGATCCTGATTATTTTGCCAATGAAGGCATCGGGACACACCCGGCATTTTATGTGCAGGCGGCGCATGAGCTTGGTTATTACGGCTATGAAACCGAACCTTTTGCGAAATACCTGAAAATCAAATCTGCACGCGGCTACCTTGAGAAAATTTTCCTTCCGAAAGATTACCGTGTTGCTTTCGACAGCACGATCTCACAGCAATGCGCACGTTTTCTGAGGGATAACGACCCGAACATGATCTTCATTTATGGTGAATACGACCCCTGGTCGGCTGCAGGTGTAGATTTCACAGGGAAAACAAACATGCTCAAAGCGGTTTGTCCCGGCGGTAGCCATGCCACACGAATCCGTACTTTTGGTGATGAAACCAAACAAAAAATCGTTGACCGTATCAAATTATGGCTGGAACAATAACAAATTTTCACAACATGTTTAAACGCTTAATGCCCCTGGTCTTGTTAATGTATGCGGCCTTTTCGTTCGCACAGCAGAAACATGCCATTTATTATCCTGGTGGAAAAATTCACGTCACGTATCAAACAAAAAACGGCTTGCTCAATGGCATGTACACCTGCTATTATGAGAACGGGACGAAAAAAGCCGAAGGGTCATACCTGGATAATCAGCGAAAAGGGACCTGGAAAGTCTGGGATGAAAACGGCACTGAAAGATCTGAACGTTATTATGAAAATTCTTATAATTCAAAAATCATTACGATCAGCGACACAGCAGGGGTTACCTATAGAGTGAAACGTTTGCCAAATAGTAAATATAATACCGTTGACCCGGCCTTAGGCTATGTTCCGTATTACCCGGTCACCGAAAAAGAAGTTGCCTGGGCTAAAAGATGCTGGAGGGAAATATCCGACGACAGCGCTGTAAACAAACCTTTGTTCGATGATAACCGATTGTACAAATTGCTTTTCGAAGGTATCAGAACCAATGGAATAGCAGTATACAGCGATGATGGATTTGAGCATGCGCTTACCTATGATTCTATAAAAGAATTCGAAAATGCAAACGTTTCGGCGTACCGGATCAAAGAAGACTTCTTTTATAACTCGGCGATGAATAATTCCGAATACCGGATCATCGGCCTTTGCCCCGTTGTAAAAAAATCAGGAAAATCAAAACCGCTGTTCTGGCTGTATTATCCGGATATCAGGGGACTTCTCGCCAAGCTAAAACCTGAAACCATCATCAATGACAACATTACCAATTATGAAAGTATATTTTTTAATCGGTATTTCCACAGCATCATTTATAAGGAAGGCAATGTATACGACAGGGAAATAAAAGACTATGCAAAAGGAAAGGATATTCTCCTGGAAGCCGAACGTATAGAAATGACTGTGATCGAGAACGAATTTGTATACTGGTATAAGTTTATCGTTTTCGGCAAAAAATAATTTCTTTCCCTTGCCGTTTATATATTAACAATTGCGTGTTAAAAAATAAACGCACCAAAGCACCAGCACCATAAGCAATACTTCTACCTTTACCTGTTTTAAAACTAAATTTTATGCTGGGAATCATATTGCAAATTACACAGTCGGGAGCCCTTGCCGACACTACTGCTTCGGTAGTACAACAAGTTCAACAAGTACAGCAAGCTGCACCGACTTCTGAGACATTATCGCTGTGGGCACTTACAATGAAAGGCGGGTGGATCATGATACCCATTGGAATCTTATCCGTATTGGCCATCTATATCTTTATTGAGAGATTTATTGCTACGCAAAAGGCAGCCAAAGAAGACCCAGGTTTTATGAATAACATCAGGGATTTTATCCATCAGGGCAAAATTGATTCCGCATTGTCATTGTCAAAAAACACCGATACCCCCATAGCCCGTATGCTGCATAAAGGATTGCTGCGCCTGGGAAGACCTCTTAACGATATCAATACCACTATTGAAAATGTCGGAAAACTTGAAGTAGCCAAACTTGAGAAAAAAGTGGCCATACTGGCTATGGCAGCTGGCGGCGCTCCCATGTTGGGTTTTCTTGGAACGGTCACCGGTATGGTCCGGGCTTTTTATAATATGTCTAAAGCAGGTAACAATATTGAAATTGCGACTTTATCAGGAGGTATTTATGAAGCAATGGTTACCACGGTTGCAGGGTTGATTGTCGGAATTATTGCATTTTTCTGCTATAACATTATAGTTTCCAGGATCCAAAAGGTTGTAAACATGCTTGAATCGCGCACATCAGAGTTCATGGATTTGCTAAACGAGCCTGCATCCTAAAAACCAAAAACCATGGCTATACAAATGCGAAATAAACGTAGTGCGGAATTCAGCTTGTCTTCCATGTCTGACTTAGTATTCCTGCTGCTAATCTTTTTCATGCTGACTTCGACCCTTGTCAGCCCGAATGCAATAAAATTATTATTGCCCAACAGCAACAGTAAAACTATTGCAAAACAAACAACAACTGTTTATATCAATGAGCAGTTTGAGTATTTCCTTGAAGACAAACCTGTAGCCGAAGCTTCACTTATGCAATCCCTGCAGGACAAACTAGGCACCCAGGCGGATGCAACTATTGTTTTAAGAACGGACAAGACCGTTCCAATTCAATATGTGGTGAATGTCATTGATGCCGTTAACCAGATCAATGATAAAAACAATGCGAAGCATAAAGTAATACTTGCAACACAACCAATTAAATAAATATTCGTATAAAAAAATAAATACGAAAAGCCATGGAACTAAATAAAAATGAAATTAAAGGGATAGTTGGTACCTTGGTATTTCACGCCCTTCTTTTGATTTGTTTCATATTTTTCGGTTTCACCACCCCTTTGCCTCTGCCTGAAGAAGAAGGTATTGAAGTAAACCTTGGAAACAGTGATGATGGCATGGGAGATATCGAGCCGCTGAACCCGTTATCGGAACAATCTGTTAACTACAATAGTGGTAGCAACGATAACGAAAATATAACGCAAAATACAGAAGAAAGCGCAAATCTAAATAAGAATAAAAACAACAAGAATAATACTTCACAAGAGGAAGAAAATATAGATAAAACCATCGCTTACAATAAAAATAAAAATACGAACGGCGGCTCACAAGGAATTACCGGCAAACCGGGAAACCAAGGGAATCCGAACGGCAATCCCAATTCGGATAATTATAACGGAAACAGCCCATTCGGCAATGGCATCTCCTTTAAACTGACAGACCGTAAATCTAAATCATTACCCAAGCCCAATTATAACTCTAAAGATGAAGGGCTTGTTGTTGTTACCATTTGGGTGGACAAAAACGGCAATGTAACAAAAGCTCAGGCAGGAGCCAGAGGCACGACAACTACAAGCACCGCTTTGTGGAAACTTGCTGAGGATGCTGCCAGACGTTCAAAATTCGATACCAATCCTAAAGCCCCGGAAGAACAAAAAGGGACGATCACTTACAACTTTGTGAATCTGAATTAACAGGAGTGCCTGGAGTGCCTAAAGTGCTTGTAGTGCTTGAAGTACTTGAAGTATTATAAAGGGCAAATGTGCATATTTTTTTTAATTTTGCTTGGCCGAATTATTCATTCATGAATGCTTACGAACAAACTATTGCTTATATGTTCGACTGCCTGCCGATGTTCCACCGTGTGGGTGCAGCGGCATACAAAGCCAACCTCGATAACACCATCACATTAAACACACTATTAGGAAATCCACAAAGGAACTTTCCGTCGGTACATATTGCCGGCACTAACGGCAAAGGCTCGGCTTCGCATATGATCGCATCCATACTGCAAACGCACGGATTAAAAACCGGGCTCTACACATCACCACATTTGAAAGATTTCCGCGAACGCATACGCATCAACGGGAAAATGATCCCTAAAAGCAAGGTGGTTTCATTTGTGAATGCTTACAAAAAAAAATTTGAAGCCATCAACCCTTCATTTTTCGAGATCACGTTTGCGCTGGCAATGGATTATTTTTCAGAGCAAAACGTGGATATCGCCGTGGTGGAAACCGGCATGGGCGGCAGGCTAGACTCCACCAACACCGTCAAATCTATACTTTCAATCATTACGAATATCGGCCTTGACCATACACAATTCTTAGGAGATACGCTTCAGAAAATAGCTGCAGAAAAAGCAGGCATCATCAAGCCGGGAATACCTGTGGTTATTGGGAAAACCCAATCAGAGACCAAAGATGTTTTCGATGAAACGGCGCTGAAAAATAAGAGTAACATTACATTTGCAGATACGACCTACAAGGTGGCAAACTTCAGGTTCATCAACAAACCGCCGTTCGGCAGCACTTTCGACCTTTTTCGCAGCGGAAAACCCTATAAGGAATATGTGTACTCTGCACTGGGCGGCATTTACCAGCAGGAAAATATTCAGACGGTTTTTGCCAGCGTTGACGAACTGCGGAGCTTAGGCTATCAAATTGAAGACAGGGATATTTTGGTTGGTTTGAAAAACGTACTGAAAAACACCGGACTGCAGGGCCGCTGGCAGGTGCTTACCGAAAAGCCGCTTACGATCTGCGACACCGGGCATAATAAAGACGGAATCACCCATGTAGTCGAACAACTACAGCAGATCAGGTTCAGCAAACTTCATATCGTTTTCGGCATGGTGAGCGATAAAGACATTCCGGGTATCCTCAGCCTTCTGCCGAAAGATGCTGCCTATTATTTTTGCAAACCCAATATTCCCAGAGGACTTGATGTAACTGAACTAAAAAGAAATGCAGATGCGCTGGGTTTAAAAGGCACTGCTTATGAATCCGTTTCTCTCGCCCTTAAATCCGCACAACAACATGCCAAAGCCGGTGACCTGATCTACGTAGGCGGCAGCACCTTTGTGGTGGCAGAAGTTTTATAGCGGAATACAAAAAGCGGGTGAAAATTTTTGTTCAATTTATTAAAAGCATCCATTAACTCTATTGAAACAATCGAAAACAAAGAGATTCCTCATTTCGCTAGGCTGTATTGAAAGCAGGCAGGTGAGGAATCTTCTCTATTATTTGTATGTAGTTTCCATATTTTCGTTTTAATAAAAATCTCTCAGATATTTATTTCACATAACGAAATAACAGAAGTCACACTCTCGTTATTAAAAGCGGGTTCACAATTATTCCTTTTCATAGTATTAACTTAAATCTTAAACGTATGAAGAAATTATTGTTTGTACTATTTCTTTTTTGTTTTAACACGGTATTATTTGCCCAGTGCGAATATACGTTCAACATAAAAGACACCAAAGGCCAGCCGGTGAAAAGTGTGGTGGTCACTGCACAAAACAGCGAAAAAAATATCGTCCTTAAATCCAAAACCAATGAAATGGGTACCGCTTCTTTTACCCTGACAGAAGCCGGAACTTACACCTTCAGTTACCTTGAAATGAAAAATGTGGAATCGGTTGAAATCCCGGAAGGCTTTAAAGGCAAAGGCGGTAAAAAGGTTACTTACGACCCGGAGAAAATATTTGTAGAAAAACAAAATTGCGACCGGACCGGGATGACCTTTACCACCCGTGAGTCACTTCAGCTCAAAGGCCAGCCAAATACCGCGGTGAACCTTATCAACATCAAACAAAATAATGAAACAAACATCCCGTATGTACCTTTGGAAATTGTTGACTGTAAAGAAAAAATAAAGTACAAGGGCATTACCAATTCCGCAGGGATCGCCACGTTTTACCTTCCGGTGAACCGGGATTATGAAATCGATGTGGAAGGCACCGAAGCGCTTTTTAAATTTACCATGGCCAACCTTGCTAATGCTGAAATAAAAAGGGTTTTCTACTATGAAAGGACAAAAGTGGCTGAGACTTCAAAAGGCGACACGATCATTCAGAAACAGATCACACAGACAAGCGGGACATCCAATCATTTACTTTTTGAACTCACGCTTTTGGACTTTAACGATCTGCCGTTGCCTAACGAAGCCGTTTACCTGAAACAAGAAAATGGCAAAAAGGTCTATGCAGGAAAAACGGATGCAAACGGAAGCTGTAAATTTTTACTTGAAAAGGGAGCTAATTACCTGGTGAATTTAAAATATGAACAGGGCATTTACCTGGTACACGCGCCTACCAGCTTAGGTTTTGCCAATTCCTCCATCACACGGAGGTACCGAGGTTCAGCCAACATTGAAAAAATGTTGGCCGGACGCCACGTAAATGAAAAAGGCTTTGTGGTCAACCACGATGAAACACCGGTACACCCTGCAAAAAAACCCGTGAATTACCTGAAGAAAACCGAAACGGGCTTTGATATCGATTTTGGACAATCAGGCCCGGTCGGCACTTCCACCATTGCCGAAAATAAATTATTTTCTCAGGAAGGTTTTTACTCGCCTAATTTCTATTGCCTGCAGGCCGGCACGGGAGCTTATCTCTGGGGCATCGAACTGGGTGAGTCCGGAGCCTCGCCCATTGTGTATCATGATGGCGTGATATTAATGAATACCTATTCCTGTTCGTTGTATGCTTTTGAAGCTGCCACAGGCAAAATGCTGTGGAGCAAATGGCTGGCGGGAACTATTTATTCAACACCATCTGCCGATAGCAACAGTGTTTATGTGGTGTACAATAACGGGTACAGCAACCCGTCCAATCCTAATGAAAGTTTTGTTGTCACCAGTTTTGACCTCCATACGGGAAAAATGAACTGGGTCAACTGGATCGATAAAGAAGTGATCGCATGCCCGGTTATTGAAGGGAAAGAAGTTCATATTGCTTCGCAAAGCGGGAACTATTATGTGTTTGATAAAGGTTCCGGAAAACAAACGCTGAGTTCAAAATCCATCAAGGCTGCATCGTCGCCTACCGTGACACCCAATAAAATTTACATCACTGCTTCGGTCAGCGGCAAAGAACAACTGGTGGTGCTCGACCGAAAAACACTACAGGTCCAGAAAAAATATACCGCCTCGCTAACGCCAAAAAAAATAAGCGAAAATCACAGTTGTTACAACCAGATGAACTTCAACGGGGCGCATCCCGTGGTTTACAAGAACAAGATGGTAATTATTCTGGACAGCATGAAAGTGATAGCTTTTGATGCCAACAGCGAAAAAATATTATGGCAGCAGCCTGTAAAAGCCCATCCCAATCAAGTACCGATGGTAGTAAATGAAAAGGTAATAGTAGCCACCACGACGGGCGATGTGATGAGTTATGACCTGAACACCGGCGCGCCGCAAAAGACACAGCAGAAGAAAGGAAAAATCGACGGACAGGTAATTTCAAACAATGACTACCTGTTTGTGGGTTCGGATGGAACTTTGTCGGCTACCAAAACAACCCAGCCGGTAAAATGGAACCAGTGGAATATGGACGCACGGCATAATATTTACTGGAAATGACACTTTGGTTTTAACTGTCTGCCTGAACTGCTTACACACCAGCCTGCGCATATTCTAACTTTCACTGGCTCGCAAAACAAACCATTCCCTGCAAAAATTAAAATATCATACAAATATTTGTGTGTAATAATAAATTTTTTAATTTTACAAAAAGGAATAGAAAAAACGCTTGTTTCAAATCCATCAGCAATCCAGAAATCAGTAGAATTGACCTCTTCATGGCGCAAATAAAAAAAATTCAGAAAAAATTTCTAACAAACAATAACAGTCCTTAAAACCAAAAAACCCAAATCATGAAAACACTTACAAGCATGCTAGTCCTGATTTCTGCATTCATGTTCAATGCACAGTTATTCGCCCAGACGGAGAGCGCTGCCGTTGTATCTGCGGATAAAATGAATGTCCTGTATATCGGCATAGATAATCCGGTATCTATTGCGGTGCCGGGAATTCCCAACGACAAACTGAAAGTTTCAATCAATAACGGCACCATCACAGGCAGCAACGGAAAGTACATGGTAAAAGTTGAAAAAGTTACAGAAACTATTATTGAAGTATCGGCAGAAATAAAACCCGGGGAAATCAAAAAATTCGGGAGCAGCACGTTCAGGGTTAAAAGAATTCCCGATCCTACACCAGTCATTGGCAACACATTCAACAACAGCAGTAATACATTTTTGAGTAAAGAAGAACTGTTGAAAAACCCGGAAATAACTGTATCCATGAACCTTCCTTTTGACCTGAAGTTTGAAGTGGTTTCATTTACATTCACATATTCTGTTGTTCGCGGAACTGAAAAAGATCTTGTTTCGCTCGTTGCCAATGGAAATAAATTCACCCAGGGCATGATTGACGCCATTAACAAATTGCCAAAAGACAGTAAAATTTATTTTGAAGATATCAAAGTTAAAGGGCCCGACGGATCTGTCAGGCAGCTGCCGGCCATGGTTATTAAGCTGATGGAAAAAGAATAAAATCATAATAAAGCTTGAAGTATAAAAATGAAAGACGAAATTATCATATATCAGGCTGATGAAGCGTCAATCCGGCTAGCGGTTAAAATTGAAGACGAAACGGTTTGGCTGACACAGGCACAAATGGCCGAGCTTTTTCAAACAACACCACAAAATATCACCATACATATCAGAAATATTTTTCAAGAAGGAGAGTTAGCGGAAATGGGAACTTGTAAGGATTATTTACAAGTTCAATTGGAAGGCAGAAGAAGAGTGAAGAGAAATATCAGGCTGTATAATCTCGACATAATCATTTCAGTAGGTTATAGGGTTAAATCATTACGTGGCACACAATTCAGAATTTGGGCCAACAAGGTATTAAAAGATTACTTATTAAAGGGGTATGCGATATCTCAGCGATTTGAACGCATCGAACATGAAGTACATAATATCAAGAACAAGCTTGGCGAAATTGACTTACAAATTAATACCAGCCTGCCACCCAAAGAGGGTATCTTGTTCAATGGACAAATATTAGATGCTTATGTTTTTGTGGCAGATTTGGTCAGAACAGCAAAAAAATCCATTATTCTATTTGACAACTATATTGATGAAAGCGTGCTGTTAATCTTATCTAAAAAACAAGCGGGTGTGAAAGTCACAATTTACAACTCAAATCTGACAAAGGAAACGAAGCTTGACCAAAAAAAGTGCAGTTCACAATATCCGGACATTGAAATCAAGCTGTTTAATAAATCACACGACCGCTTTCTCATCATTGACGAAAAAACTGTTTACCATATTGGTGCTTCGTTGAAGGACCTGGGTAAAAAGTGGTTTGCTTTTTCAATAATTAATTTGGATGTTCAGGAGATATTAAAGAGACTAAATGGTTAAAGCCAGCAAAATGTTTTAGTTCCAGCCTGACACGCCAACCTGCCTCGCTATGCCGGACTGACACTCCACACCCATTGAAGATTTAAATTCGCCGCTCGTTTTTCCATCCCTGCCTGCATGACGCAGTCAGGCAGGCTTAAGGATAAGAGGCAAAGAAAAACGAGCCACAGCCAAATACATTTTTTAGTGTCGGTCCGACTTGCCAGCCCACTTGCCTGCGCGCAGTCGGGCTGACACTACCACAGAGAAAAACGAACCCCGGATAAAAAATTACGAACCTGCATTTAATATCTGCCATGCCACTGCACCGGCTTGAATTTTTGCCCATTTAAAAAGAAGCTGTATATTTGGAAGATAATATCTCCAAAACCCGGAACCGAAATATGCTGCTCATCTTTTTACCGAAAACCACACCCCGCCACCAGTATGTGTTTTCGCATATTTTTACGTTCCTCGGTATTGAATACCGCATCATCAACGATCTTAGCGAATTTTCTGCATCGGACGAACTGAAATTCAGTTACTCAGATGCTCCGTTAAATAATGAATTGCATTTCCATGCTGCCGGCCTCTTAGGGGAAACAGAAATAAAAAATTTCGTTCCTGAAACCGGGACACACCAGTCGGTAATAACGCTGTTCCCGCACCAGCAGCAGGCCTCTGCCCTGCCCTACGATGTTTTTTCAGCGGTGTTTTACCTTATCAGCCGCTACGAAGAATACCTGCCGTTTACGCCGGACGAATACGGCCGTTTTGAAGCTGCGCAAAGCATCGCTTACAAGCATGGTTTCCTGCAAAGCCCTGTAGCCGACATCTGGATCGCACAGCTTGCCGGCATACTGAAATCAGCATTCCCGGAACTGAAAATCGCGGAAAAAAAATTCGGTTTTATTCCGACCTATGATATCGACAATGCCTACGCATATAAACACAAAGGTTTTTTCCGCAGCCTGGGCGGGCTGATGAAAGATTCCGTTTCGTTTAAATTAAAGCGGTATTTTGAGCGTATCGGTGTTTTACTGCATGTGAAACCCGATCCTTACGACACGTATGAGTACCAGTTTGAACTTCAGAAAAAATACAAGCTGAACCCTATATATTTTTTCCATCCCGGCACTTACGGCAGCTACGATAAAAACTGTGCGCCTGAAAATAAAAACATCCGCCGCCTGATACAAACGATCACTGCTCATGCAGAACTCGGCCTTCATCCCTCCTACCTGTCAACGGAAAACCCCGGCCTGCTTGCTTCAGAGATTGCCAAACTTGAAAAAGCCTCCGGGATAAAGATCACCAAAGCACGGCAGCATTTCATCCGGATCCGTTTTCCGGAAACCTACCGCAATTATATCACTCATGGCATCACCGATGATTATTCGATGGGCTACGCCACCGAAGCGGGTTTCAGGGCGGGCACGTCAGAGCCTTTTTATTTTTTCGATCTGCAAAAAAATGAAGAAACAACACTGTTGGTACATCCGTTTGTCTTGATGGACGGCGTTTACATACAATACCACCCGGCCGCAGCCGAAGAAATACCGGAGAAAATATTACCGCTGATCGCGCAGGCAAAAGCGCTGAACGGCACGTTCATCAGCCTGTTCCATAACAATGCTTTTTGCGATACTCCTGAAATGAGGCACTGGCGCAGGATTTACGAAGACATGATAAAACGGTTAACTAAATAAACCATACAACCCGGATGATCAGACACCTGCCATATAACGATATTGATAAAGCCAAATGGGACGCGTGTATCGGAAAATCCGTCAACGGGAATATTTATGCTTACAGCTGGTATCTCGACAGCGCCTGCGAGCGCTGGGATGCGCTGGTGGAAGATGATTACCACAGCGTGATGCCGTTACCGTGCAGGAAAAAAGCCGGTTTTCAGTATATCTTTCCACCTTCGCTGGTACAGCAGTTGGGCATTTTTTCTGTTGAAGAAATTTCTGCATCAAAGGTGGCTGAGTTCATACATGAAATCCCTTCAAAGTTCAAATATGCGGAGATCAACCTGAATCACCACAATCCCGTTGAAAAGCTTACGGCAACTATAAAAACGCACGTCAACCTGGAGCTCGGCCTCAACAAAGCTTACGATGAATTACAGCGAAACTATGCTGAAAACCTCCGCCGCACACTAAAAAAAATACCTGAAAATATTTTCATCGTTAAAAAAGAAGGCGATACCCAAGAGCTTATTGAACTTTTTAAAAATAACCAGGCAAAAAAAATTGCTTTGTTGCCGAAAGATTTTTACCAGGTGCTGGAGCGGGTTTCCAATGTTGCCAAAGAAAAAAAAATGATGCAACTCTGGCAGGTGTTTCACGAAGGGAAACATTGTGCCGGTGTGCTGTTTATTTTCGGTTTCCAAAAAGCCATCTTCCTGTTTTCGGCCAACAACGATACGGGAAAGGAACTACACACCATGCATTTTCTTATTGACCGGTTTATCCGTGAAAATTCGGGTAAAGAACTTACTCTTGATTTTGAAGGTTCCGACAATAAGTCACTGGCACGATTCTACCGAAGTTTCGGCGCAACAGAAAAAAACTATAACGGAATTACCTTAAGCCGATGGCCGCAATTTGTAATAAATTCAATAAAATCTGTTTTAAAAATAAAAAATAAGTTACTTTAGCAACGAATCTTAAAATTATTCAAATGGTAAATGTTTTAGGAGAAAAAAATTCCATCATAAATCAGTTCATCGCTGAGATCCGCGATTCTGAGATTCAGAAAGACAGCATGCGGTTTCGCAGGAATTTCGAACGCATCGGTGAAATTTTCGCTTACGAGATCAGCAAGGAACTGGAATATGAAAAAAAAGAGATCATCACCCCGCTGGGTGTTGCTGAGGTCCCCAAATTAAAAACCTCCCCGGTGCTGGCCACCATCCTGCGTGCAGGGCTTCCGCTTCACCAGGGATTGTTGAATGTTTTTGATGGTTCCGAAAACGCCTTTGTTTCTGCTTACAGGTACCATTACAAAGACGGGCAGTTCGACATCAGGGTGGAATACACCTCAAGCCCCGATCTTAAAGATAAAGTACTGATTTTGGCCGATCCCATGCTGGCCACCGGCGCATCACTGGTACTCACGCACAAATCACTGCTTGAACGCGGACAACCTGTTCACACACATATTGTTACGATTATTGCCAGTGTCCAGGGAGTAGAGTATATCAAAAAGAACTTTTCCTCCAAAAACACCACTTTGTGGGTCGGCGCCATTGATGATGAACTGACGGCTCAGGCTTATATCGTACCTGGACTGGGCGATGCGGGAGACCTTGCTTATGGGATAAAAATATAAGCGGAAACCGTTGGTATTTTGATTATTTTTTCGTAACTTTGTCTTTGTTTTTAATAAGTTTATACGCAAAATGCCTTCTTTAATCATATTACTTCAGGTAGATACTTTTTTTAAGGTTATCCAGTTGGTTCTTCTCAGCATCCTAAAACTGATTGTTGCACCGCCCGTTTCCATTGAGATGGGATTAGGCTATTTTGAAACGGTAGCGATCACCGCCATCAGCGGCATTATCGGTATTTACTTGTTTTACCACCTGAGCGGTTTGATCATAAAATGGTACCGAAGGCACGTCAAACCGTTTATCAACAGGATGATCGGTAAAAAAAGGGATCGTAAAGCGCTGCGCGAAATGGTCATAAACGCTGAGAAAAAAGGTGAGTCAAAATGGAAAAGCAAAAATATCCTGAAAAAAATTGATAAACGTTGGGGGCTTATCGGCATATGTTCGTTTACCCTGATCGCCATCCCGCTGGTTTCTTTCTTTGCCAATAAATATTATTCCAAAAACAAATACACGCTAATCTACCTCAGCGGTTCGGTAATTTTATGGTCGTTTGTGATTACGACCCTGTATTTTTTCGCCTTTTGAACTATTGCTTTAAAGGCCTTTCGAATTAAACTGTTCCAGTTCATTTTGCAGGGATTCCCATTTATCCATTTCGGATTTCAACTGGCATTTTAATTTCTGGTAATTATCAAAAATCTGTTTATCGTTCATCGCTTCCTTATATTTTTCAGGATCGGTAAGCACTTTATCGAGTTCCGCTATCTCCGCCTCCAACTTTTCAATTGTATGCTCCGATGAACTGATTTTATTCATCAGCTTGCGCTGTTCCTTTTCAAATTCTTTTTTCTTTTCCCTGTTCAGCTTATTATCCGACACAACAGCCTGCTTACTTTCGGGGGTTTTGTGCGCCTTATTACTTTCGAGTTCCTTGAGGGAACTTATTTTTTTTGTTTCGAGGAAATAGTAAATATCGCCAAGATATTCTTTAATGGTTTTGTTTTTAAATTCATATACCTTGCTGGTCAGGCCCTGCAGAAAATCCCTGTCGTGCGAAACGATGATCAGGGTGCCGTCGTAACGTATCAATGCGTTTTTAAGAATATCCTTCGATACCATATCGAGGTGGTTGGTGGGTTCGTCCAGCACCAGCAAATTGACGGGGGATAGCAGCATTTTAGCCAGCGCCAGGCGTGATTTTTCGCCGCCTGACAGCACTTTTACCTTCTTATCAATCGTAT
>DAOQAT010000039.1:0-31322 GCA_035354195.1 Bacteroidales bacterium
TTTTCAAGCGCTGTTTTACTTAAATCATTACTCTTTTTCAAAAGAAATTTGTTTTTAAAAAAAATTTATTAAGTTTGAGGAATAATTTTAACCAAAACAAACCGAAATGAACGAGAACTCTTATTTAGAACTAAGCCCCAACCCGCTGATCCAGCATCTGAACAAACCTTCAAAGGATTTTACAAAAAATGATTTGATTAAATTTATACGGGACAAAAATATTCAAATGGTGAATTTCCGGTATGTCGGTGGAGACAACAGGTTGAAAACCATGAATATTATGATCAACAACCTGAATCATCTGGATACTGTTTTGTCGACCGGAGAACGCGTCGATGGCTCAAGCCTGTTCTCATACATCGAAGCCGGATCCAGCGACCTGTATGTGATCCCGCGCTTCAAGACAGCCTTCCTGAACCCGTTCAGCAGTATCCCTACACTCGATATTTTATGTTCCTATTTTAATAAAGATGGCGAACCTCTTGCCTCATCACCCGAATACATTTTGCATAAAGCCCATAACGTGTTGAAAGAAAGAACCGGCCTCACCTTTGAAACCATGGGTGAACTGGAATATTATATCATCAGCGAAAAAGACGAACTTTTCAGGGCCACCGATCAGAGAGGGTATCACGAATCGTCACCCTACAACAAATTTGAAGATTTCCGTACGGAAGCTTTACAGGAAATAGTGCGATGCGGAGGCCTTGTTAAATACGCCCATTCAGAAGTTGGTAATTTTTCCATCAACAACCTGGACTATGAACAGGATGAAATCGAATTTTTACCTGTTGACGTTGAAGAGTCTGCCGATCAGCTCGTGATTGCCAAATGGATCCTTAGAAGCCTGGCTTACAAATATGGTGTCAATATTACGTTTGCCCCGAAAATCACGGTTGGTAAAGCAGGCAGCGGCATGCATATCCATACCCGTCTGACCAAAGACGGCAAGAGCGTTATGGTTAATGGCGGTGGTATCAGCGATACCGCGAAAAAAGCCATCGCCGGATATTTATCATTGGCGCCATCACTCACGGCTTTTGGCAATACCAACCCCACCTCCTATTTCCGCCTGGTACCGCATCAGGAAGCGCCCACCAATATTTGCTGGGGCGACCGGAACCGTTCGGTACTGGTAAGAGTACCGCTTGGATGGTGCGGCATTAATGATATGATCAAAAAGGCAAATCCTCTTGAGAGTGTACCCACTGATGATTTCAGCGATAAACAAACCGTAGAATTCCGCGCACCGGATGGCTCGGCTGATATTTATCTGTTATTGGCAGGGCTTACAGTTGCCGCCAGACACGGCCTCGAGATGGAAAACGGCCTGGAATATGCCAGCCGCACCTACGCCGATACCAATATTTTTTCGGATGAATTCAAAGAAAAATTAAAATCCCTGGAAACCTTGCCGTTCTCCTGCTGGAGCTCTGCTGAAATGCTGGAAAAACAGGCGGATATCTATAAAAAATACGATGTCTTTTCTCAAAACATCATTGACGGCATTGTTCACAACCTGAAAAAATTTGACGACCGCGAACTCCGGGCAAAACTCAAAGACAATAAAGATGATATGCTGGCCCTGGTGGAGAAATATTTTCATTGCGGCTGATATGCCGCCCTGGCCGGATAATTCACTTTTTGAAAAATCCGTATTATGATTTTTATACAACCCCGGCTTTTGGTACGGGGTTATTTTTTATTTTCATAACTTTGTCACCTCATGTTTAACTTGATACATGGTTAAAACATCTAATGTACTTTATATTACTTATGACGGCCTCACCGATCCGCTGGGGCAATCACAGATAATACCGTACCTGCAGGGATTGACAAAATATGGTTACAAAATTCACATTTTAAGTTGCGAGAAAAAAAACCGTTATCAGGAACAACAGCATCTGATTGCTGATTTATTAAACCAATCGGGCATCGCGTGGCATCCCATTCCTTACACCCGTAAACCGCCGGTGTTATCAACATTGTATGACATCTGGCACTTAAAATCAAAAGCCCGAAAGTTAAACAACGAATTTGGTTTTTCCATAGTGCATTGCCGCAGCTATATAACTGCTTTTGTCGGGATGTTTCTCAAACGCAAAGCCGGCACCAAATTTATTTTTGACATGCGCGGGTTCTGGGCTGATGAACGCGTGGAAGGCCGGCTGTGGAATATCCATAACCCGGTTTACCGAACGATATACAAGTATTTTAAAAGAAAAGAACTGAGTTTTCTGATCCACGCCGACTACGTGGTTACCCTTACGGAAAAGGCCAAAATAGAAATATCCACCCATTTTAACCTGAAAGAAAAAACTCCGGAAATTGAAGTTATTCCCTGTTGCACAGACACTGATTTTTTTTCGAAAAAAAATATTGATGAAAAAGTAAAAAACTCATTTTCTGAACAACTCCATTTTAATCCGGATGACCTGATCATCTCATATTCCGGCTCGATCGGCACCTGGTATATGCTCGATGAAATGCTTGATTTCTTCAAACAGTTGTGCCTGGTAAACGACCATGCTAAATTTTTATTTATTACACATGATAGCCCGGAGAAAATCCTTGATACGGCAAGAGCAAAGCATATCGATACAAAAAAAATTATCATAACCAAAGCAAGTCGGGAACAAATGCCTGTGTTGCTCTCGTTGAGCCATATCGCACTGTTTTTTATTAAACCCGTTTACTCGAAAATGGCTTCTTCTCCCACAAAAATGGGGGAAATCATGAGTATGGGCATCCCTTTTATTACCAACAGCGGTGTCGGCGACATCGATACATTTGTCGAAAGGACCGGCTCTGGATTGCTGGTCAGGGATTTTACAAATTCTAATTACAATGAAGTCATAGAGAAAATTTCCCTGCTTTTGCAACTCCATCCCGAATCGATCAGAAGTAAGGCCATGGCTGAATATTCATTAGATCAAGGCATAAATATTTATAAGAAAATGTACCATCAGCTTACAAATAATTAAATATTCAGGCAGTGATTTATTCTGAAAATTACGAGAAAAAAATTGGGTTTGACAAGATAAAACAGCATGTGGCCGGGCATTGCCTGAGCGATATGGGGCGTGAACGTGCAAATCAAATTTCTTTTTCCAATGTTTTTTCGGATGTTCAGCATCAACTCATGCTTACAGATGAACTTAAAACGATCCTGATTTCGGAAGAGGCATTTCCTTCGGATGACTATCTCAACCTCATCCCGGAACTCAAGAGGCTCAGGACACCCGGAACCTTTATCGAGATTGAAACCCTGATAGGCCTGCAACTTTCTTATGCTGCCATTCAAAACATTCTTGATTATTTAAAACAGCGGGAAGAAAAATTTCCCTGCCTCAACGGCCTGGCTGCGGGGATTATGGTAAACAGCGGGGTCACCATGAGGATATCCCGCATCCTCGATGAAAAAGGCCGTATCCGCGATGATGCTTCGCCGGAATTAAAAAAGATCCGCAGCAGCCTGATCAGCGTTCAACAGCAGATTGAAAAACGCACCCGCCAGATTTTGCTCACCCTGAAAAAAGAAAATATCATCCAGCCCGAGACCGAAATGACGGTGCGAAACAGCCGCTGCGTCATTCCTGTGGCTGCTTCAAATAAACGAAAAATCAAAGGTTTTGTTCACGATGAATCTGCCACCGGACAAACAGTTTTCATTGAACCTGCCGAGATCTTCGAGATGAACAACAGCCTGCGTGAACTCGAAAGCGCCGAACGAAAAGAAATAATCAAAATCCTGATCGACTTTACGGATTTTATCCGGCCCGATATTGACGAAATGCTTGATGCTTATGCATTTCTTGGTGAAATTGATGTTATCCGGGCAAAAGCGCTTTTTGCCCTCGAGACAAAATCCTTAAAACCCTTGTTGGCGGAAAGCCCCGGTATTAACTGGTACAAAGCTGTAAATCCCTTGTTGTTTTTACATTTTAAGGAAAAAAATAAAAAAGTTGTTCCATACGATATTCAGTTGAATTCAGCCCAACGGATTCTTGTGATTTCCGGGCCGAACGCCGGAGGAAAATCTGTGTGCCTGAAAACCATCGGCTTGCTGCAATACATGATACAGTGCGGGTTTCTGATCCCTGTCACCGATGGTTCCGAGGCCGGCATATTTTTAGATATTTTTATTGAGATCGGCGACGAACAATCCATAGAAAATGATCTCAGCACTTACAGTTCGCACCTGCTGAACCTGAAATATTTCATTGAAAACGCCAACGAAAACACCCTGTTTTTAATAGACGAATTCGGCAGCGGCACTGAGCCGACACTTGGCGGGGCGATAGCCGAAGCCACGCTGCAAGAACTTAATAATAAAAAATCTTTTGGCGCCGTCACCACGCATTATTCCAACATTAAAGAATTTGCCGCAAAAACCGATGGTGTTATCAATGCTTCAATGCTGTTCGATACCAAAAACATGTTGCCTCTGTTTAAGCTGACGATAGGCAACCCGGGAAGTTCTTATGCGTTGGAAATAGCTGATAATATAGGCTTCCCGAAAGACATCACCGAAAGAGCCACCAACATTGCCGGAAAAGAAAAAATAACATTCGAAAAGCAACTTCAGTTGTTTGAAACGGATAAAGAAGAACTCGTCAAACAACAGGAAAAAGTAAAAATGGCAGATGAGTTTTTTTCTGAAATGATAGACAAATACCAGAAACTGCTTTCGGAACTGGAAGCAGAGCGGCAATCCATTATCCGCGATGCCAAAGAACAGGCGGCATCATTGATACAACAGGCAAATAAATCCATCGAAAATACCATCAGGCAAATCAAGGAAGCCGGCGCCGAAAAAGAAATTACCAAACAGTTAAGAACAGAATTAACTGAACTGAAAGAAAAAATCGTTTCTGAAGACACGGTGCGAAAAACAAGTATAAAAAAACCATCAAAGCCTAAAATACGAGTGCCGGCAGCATCTGTTGAAAAAGTAAAAAAAATACCACAAAAAGGAAGTTATGTAAGAATCCCGGGACAAAAAACCATTGGTGAGATCATTGAGTTACAACACGGCCAGGCGCTGGTTTTATTTGACAATACAAAACTGAAAATTCCTGTTTCCCGGCTGGAAGTGGCTGAAAGCTCCGAATATCAAGCATCCCTGAAAAAGAAGACCAAAAGTAACTATTCAGAAATATACCAGCACATCAATGACAAAATTGCAGGTTTTAAAACCACGCTGGATGTTCGCGGAAAAAGAGCGGAAGAAATAACGGAAATCATAGAAAAATATATTGACGATGCCTTGTTGTTAAAGATCTATAACGTCAGGATACTCCATGGTAAAGGGTTTGGCGTTTTGCGCAACATCATTCATGAAGTGCTGGCAAGGCATAAAAACGTTGTTTCGTATGAGAACGAACATGTGGAAAAAGGCGGAGAAGGGATTACCGTGGTAATTTTAAAATAGATTTGGTTTGATTATTGTTCAACCCCAGAAAATTTTCCCATGAAAAATTTACTTTATTTTCTTTTTGCAATCATATTGTTTGCCTTGCCCGCTAATATTTCCGGCAACAAAAGCCAGGGATCGCAAAACATCAGCAACAACGTGTATATTCTCACCGATGAAAACTTTGACAAAACTATTAAGGAAGGTGTTGTCCTTGTTGATTTCTGGGCTACCTGGTGCGGGCCGTGCAGAATACTCTCACCCATCATTGAAGAAATCGCCTCGGAAACAGGCAAAAAAGCCAAAATTGCAAAAATGGATGTGGATAAAAATAAAATCACCTCATTCAAATATAATATTCAATACCTGCCCACGGTGATCATTTTTAAAAACGGAGTCCCCGAATACCGGTATGTTGGACTTCAGGATAAGGAAACGCTGGTAAATGCCATAAATTTATTACAATAACGATATGGAAAACGCTGAAAACAACAAGCCCGAATCAGGCAAAAAATCGTTTAAAGAACAACTGAAGAATGCTTTTGCCCTGCGCCATATCATCGGGATAATTGCCGGCGGTATCATCGGGTTCCTGTATTTTTATTTTGTTGGGTGTGCCAGCGGCGCCTGCACCCTGAAATCAAAACCCTATTATTATATTGTCCTTGGTATCCTGCTGGGGTATTTGATCGCTGATTTTTTCAAGAAGAAAAAGCAGGCATAACTTGTAAATTATAGCAGTTAATGTTTCCTTTGCATGTATATTAACAGCAAATGTCTGCAGCCATTCTTAAACGGATCTCTGATTTTTCATCTCTGGTGAAAATCAGCCACACGGTTTTTTCATTACCATTTGCCGTCATCGGTTTTTTTTTAGCTGTCGAACATAATAATGGGGCATTTGATTATAAAATATTCCTGCTGATGTTGCTGTGTGTGTTTTTTGCCCGTAACGCGGCCATGAGCTTCAACCGCATCGTTGACAGGCATATAGACAAAAAAAATCCCCGCACTCAAAACAGGGATATTCCTTCGGGAAAAATAAAAGTTAATTATGCTTATGCCTTTCTGATAGCTAACATCATTCTTTTTATTGCCACTACTTACTTTCTCAATTTTTTATGTTTCCTTTTATCACCTGTTGCCCTTGCCATCATTCTGGGTTACAGCCTGACAAAAAGGTTCACATTTTTATCACATTTTGTCCTGGGCATTGGGTTGTCGCTAGCTCCAATCGGGGCCTATCTGGCCGTAACGGCACACTTCCACATGCTTCCTTTGTTGTATTCGCTGGCCGTTATGTTCTGGGTAAGCGGCTTCGACATCATTTATGCGCTGAACGATACTTCTTTTGATAAAACACAAGGCCTGCATTCGGTTCCGGTACGGTTTGGTGTTAAAAAAGCGCTGATCATCTCGGGTGTATTGCATGTCTTCACACTTTTTTTTATTGTTGGGGCAGGAATGATGAATCATAACGGGATCCTTTTCTGGATCGGGACCGCCATTTTTGCGTTTTTTCTTTTTTATCAGCATTATATCGTCCGGCCCAATGATATAAGCAGGATCAATATGGCTTTTTCCACCTTAAATGGATTTTCAGGGTTGATTTTAATGGTGTTTTTCCTGCTTGATCATTTTTTTATTATGTAAAATCAAGATTTATTTTTTTTAATCAGACATCAATTATTATATTTGCATTTATTAACAATTATTTATATCATTATGAAAAAAATAATTATTCTAGTTTTCGCAATCTCCTTAGGCTTTAGGCTTTTTGCACAGGATACCCCTACCGATACGTTGTTTAAAGGTGATTACCAGGATGCTGAAAGGTTATACAACGAAGGGGTTAAACTTTTTGAAAATAAGAACTTTAATGATGCGATTAAAAAATTTGATGAGGCTATTGCCAAGAAACCCGATTTTGAAAAGGCTTATTTTAACAGGGGTTCTGTAAAAATGGAGTTAGGCAAATTTGCCGAAGCCGTTCCTGATTTTACAAAATCCATTGAACTGGAACCTTCTGCAAAAGGTTATTTCAGCAGGGGAAAAGCCCGGTTTGAGCTTAAAGATAACGACAACGCGATCATTGATTTTACGTATGCCATAAACATTGATGCCAACCACGCACAGGCTTACTATTACCGTGGTGAAATATATTTTGAAAAAACAGAATATGAAAAAGCGATTACCGATTTTGATGCTGCCCTGAAAATAAAACCGGATTACGCATATGCATACAACGACAGGGGAAGTGCAAAACTCAAACTGGAACGCTATGAAGAAGCGAAATCCGATTATTTTTTCGCCACCAAAAGCGATCCCAGCCTGGCGTTTTCATTCAACAACCTGGGCAGCGCAAAAAAGAAATTACAGGATTTTAAAGGCGCCATTGATGAATATACCGCAGCCATAAAAATTAAACCCGATTATTTTATTGCATATAACAACCGTGGCACCGCTTATTTCGAACTTGAAGATTATAAGAATGCCATTAAAGACTACGATAAGGCCATTGAACTGAACCCAAAGTATTATTATGCCTATAACAACCGGGCAAACGCCAAATACAAGCTTAAAGATTATGAAGGGGCTGTGGCAGATTATACCAAAGCAATTGAATTATTTCCGGATTATGGTTATGCATACCTGAATCGCGGAATAGCCTATGAAATGATGAGAAAGCCTCAAAATTCCTGCGAAGACTGGAAGCACGCGGCTGCATTAGGCATCAATACTGCGGCCACTTATTCAAGTACCCAATGCAAATAATAGTTCATAATTAAAAACCATATAGATCATGAAAAACAGAATAGCCATATTTTCAATAGTTTTCTTCATGCTTTTGTCATTTTTCTCATCGGCACAAAGTGTTGAATTTGAAAAAAAGAATTTTCCCGGTAAAGAAAAAGAATTCAAAGACGCGAAGTTCAACTTCAATAGTGGTAAAAAATATTATGAAATAGGAAAAGGCATGTATCTTACCGCGTTGGACTATTTATTGAAAGCGCAGGATTTTAATCCGAACAATGCCGAATTAAATTACATGATCGGAACGTGCTACCTGAATACGGTTCAAAAAACAAAAGCCATCGGCTATTTCGAAAAATCATATGCACTGGATCCTGGCCTTAACAAGGACATTAAATACAAACTCGCAAAGGCATACCAGTTAAATTATGAATTTGAAAAGGCACAAAATCTTTTAAGTGAATATAAACAATCATTATCACCCAACGACCTTGCTGCTGTTGCAAAAGAAATTGAACGGATGGATCAGGAATGCGACAATGCGTTAATACTGATTAAATCACCGGCACGGGTTTTTATTGATAATTTAGGTTCAACGGTAAACTCTATTTATCCTGAATATTCACCACTGATTAATGCTGATGAATCCGTTTTATTTTTTACCTCAAGGCGTGATAATACCACCGGTGGTAAAAAAGACGAAAACGACCTGGCTTATTTTGAAGATATTTATTTTACCGAAAAGACCTCATCCGGATGGACAACTCCAAAGAATCCGCCAAACCCGCTTAACAGCAACCTGCACGATGCGACGGTCGGACTTTCACCCGATGGCCAAACGCTGCTTATTTATAAAGGATCAAATGGTGGCGACATATACGAGTGCAGCCTTAAAGGAGCCAGCTGGTCAACTCCGGACAGGTTAGACAGCAAAATAAACACCGATTCTCATGAGTCTTCAGGGACCATGTCTTACGACGGAAAAACGCTGTACTACGTCAGTGATAAACCTGGTGGTTTTGGTGGAGATGATATTTATATGTCACAAAAAGATAAAAAAGGCAAATGGGGCGAACCACAAAACCTGGGCGCCATAATCAACACCCCTTATGACGAAGAAGGCGTGTTTATTCATCCCGACGGAAAAACCTTGTTTTTCAGCTCAAAAGGACACAACACAATGGGCGGTTATGACATATTCAAATCTACATTCGAAAATTCAAGATGGAGCGAACCGGTGAATATCGGATACCCCATAAACACACCCGATGATGACGTGTTCTTTTCTATTTCCGCGAGCGGTGTCCACGGGTATTACTCATCTGTTAAACCTGAAGGTTTCGGAGGACAGGATATTTATGTAATAACATTCTTAGGCCCCGAAAAACCACTCATAAACAACACGGAAGACAACCTGCTGGCCAGTGTGGCGCAGCCCGTCAATGAAACCGTCATTGAAAAACCGGTTGATATAAAAGAAAACCAGGTAACCATACTAAAGGGAATTATCATGGATAATATCACACTGGATCCTTTAGGCGCCGTTATTGATATTACAGACAATGAACGTAATGAAATTATTGCAAGTTTTGAATCGAATAGTGTTACAGGAAAATACCTGATATCATTGCCCTCAGGAAAAAATTACGGCATTGCTGTAAAATCTCCTAACTATTTGTTCCACTCCGAAAACATTATCATACCTCCAACCACATCATACCGTGAAGTGGAGAAAAATATCAAGCTTAAAAAACTCGAAGTTGGGAGCACCATCGTGCTGAAAAATATCTTTTTTGATTTCGACAAATCCACGCTGCGCCCGGAATCTATTCCTGAGTTAGAGCGTCTGTTAAAATTTTTGAATGATTTTCCAACTGTGAAAATTGAAATCTCAGGACACACAGATAATAAAGGCTCTGCGGCATATAATAAGACACTGTCAGAAAACAGGGCTAAATCTGTTGTGGACTGGTTGATTAGCAAAGGTATTAACCAAAACCGTATGACCTATATGGGCTTTGGATTTGATCAGCCTATTGCCACCAATGATACCGATGAAGGAAGACAAATGAACAGGCGAACTGAATTCAAAATCATCAGCAAGTAAGCCCTGTTTTACATAAAAGAGCGCTGGTAAGCGCTCTTTTTTTTTTATAATTCCTTAAGCAACAGGTATAATCTGTTGTGAAATTTTTAAGTGCAGATAAATTTTCTAAAGTAAAAGCTTACGCCCCAAAAAACTTCAACGCCTCGTAAACAAAGAATACGGGCCAAATCAGCGCTTTCAAAAAGCCCAGGACACCAATCCAGAAACCCGTAGCGCCGGAAATATAATAAATAGCGGCGCCAATAATTCCTAACCCATAAAACGCACCACCGGGTGCACTGCTGTGATATTTCTTTTCCATGTCTTTTGTTTTTAATTAGATTACTAATGGTCTTATTGAATTATAAATTTACAAAATTCTCTTACCGGTCTGCAAATTTTTTTCCTATAATCATCGCATTATTAAGTGTTTCTATCCGTTTAATTTCAGTAAATCCGGCATCAGAAAGCCATTTTCTTATTTCTCGTTCTGTATAGGTATCACCGCAATCCGTAGCCACCAACATATTCATGGCAAATAATGCACCGCTGAAAGGTGATGTCCGGTCTTCATCCATCACATGATCCTGAATAACGATCATCCCGCCGGGGTTCAGCGCGGCAAAACATTTATTCACCAGTTTTTGATTTTGCTCAGGTGAATTAATATGAATGACCGCCGAAAGAAATGCCAGGTCGTAGCCACTGCCATAATCATCTTTATGGTAATCGCCGCAGATAAAACCGAACTGCCGGGAAAGCCCTTCCTTTTTTACATATTTTTTTGTGATTGGAATTATATCAGGAAGGTCAAAAACCGTCGCTTTGTTTTCATGGTTCCGCCTCACAAAATCCATGGAATAAACGCCTGAACCGCCGCCAATATCAAGAAAATGGCGGATTTTCCTCAGATCAAGTTTGTCGAGCACGGCTTTTGCCTGCAGGGAAGCCCTTTCATGCATGGCGCCTATAAAGGCTTCTGAAAAATCACCCTGTTTACGGCTTTCAACTTTATGACGCTGGCTTTTACCGGTTCTCACCATCCCGGTCATGGTCGACCAGGTATCCCACATACTCACCGTATGTAATAATCCCCGCAAATATTCCGGGCTTTTTTGAGATAAATAAGTTCCTGAAAAAACAGTATTATAAAATTTATTGGTTCGTTTTTCGAGCAGCCCAAGGGCGCATACCGCATTCATCAAGCGGTCTGTGGCGCGTTTGTCTGCTTTAATCTTCTCAGCCACCGATTCGGAAGTTGAACCTGCCGGGCTTACAAAAGTAAAAATATCGAGTTCATAAGCGGTGAGAATGATACGGCTGATCCGAAACCCAAAAAGGATTTCGCGCAATTGTTCAGGACTATCAATGCTTTTCATGTGTTAATAGTTATTTCAATAAAGTTGTTCTTTTGATTCCGGGAACATGAAGTGCGGAACGGCTAAATAACATTTACTTCCGGAGTACAAAAGATTGAATGCCTCTGTCTGAAAAGGGGTTTCAAGATAGTTCATAAAAACCGTTTTCCCCTGTATTTCATATTCGGCAATTTTTTGCAGGCATGAGCGGCAAATACTTAGAATAAGCTTGCTGTCAGATAATACCGAAAAAGTAAATGCTGTTGCAAGAACTTGTTGTGGCGAGCCAAGATTAACAAATGCCGGCATGGAATTACAGCTTTCTAACACGAACCAGGGGGTTTCAATGTTTTTGTTTTTTATCTGTTTTTTACTTTCCTTTAAAAAAACAAGAAGGTTTGTTTGTTGTAAAACATATTTTTTTAGACTGTCTTCGGTTGTGTTATTAATTGTAAAAATAACCGGGCTTAACGATGGGCCTTTTAACAGATGCTCTGTTTCAAAAGTGCATAACCAAAGGTTGTTGTCCGAATTAACTTTTGTATAGCTTTTCAGTTTACCTGTTGCTATCAGCCCGGCATCTGCACATAACCATTCAATGCTGTTCCCGATATTTATTTCTGAATAACCCGAAAAAATCGTAAATATAAATAGTAATAATAATCCTGTCTTTTTCATCTGTATGAAATTCAAAGAGTAAAGATAAAAAATAAAATCTTTCGCAGGTTTTTTTAAGCTTTGATGTCTAAATAATAAGCAAAATTCATCTTGAAAACTTTGGATATAAATTAAATAGAGGATTTAAAATGAATTTGTATTCCTGTTTTCTATTAATTCCAGTATTTTTGTAAAACTTCTCATAATAAATATTAGCACCAAAATGAATTTTATTAAATTTTTAATACTTCCACTTTGTATTTTGTTATCCGTGTCATGCAAAAACGGCACTGATAAGAAAAAAAAAGATACAGGTCCGGTACCTGTGGATATAATAATTGCCAAGGAAGAAAGTTTTCCAAGCACTTTGGAGGTTAATGGAACAGTACTTTCAGAAGACATGGTGGAGCTTCGCCCCGAGATCAGCGGACGGCTTACCTACCTCAACATTCCTGACGGCGGCACTGTTGCTACAGGAGCCATTCTTGCAAAAATTAATGACGCCGATTTGCAGGCACAACTTAAACAACTGCAGGTCCAGCTGGATCTGGCAACCAAAACGGAACAACGCTTGAAAAAACTCCTGGCCATCAACGGTGTTAACCAGGCCGATTATGACGATGCCCTAAGTAAAGTAAATATCTACGAAGCGAACATCGATGTTTTAAATGCGCAGATTGACAAAACAATAATAAAAGCTCCTTTCGGCGGGAAGCTGGGCCTGCGCCAGGTTAGTCTCGGCGCTTATGTCACACCACAAACGCTTATTGGGACACTGCAACAAAACGCTACCATAAAAATTGATTTTTCCGTTCCTGAATCTTATGAAAAAATGATAGGGATCGGGAAAAACGTGACCATAAAGTCTAACAATTCAGATCAGGAATTAACGGCTGTCATCAGTGCTATTGAGCCACAGATAAGTACTGCAACCCGCAACCTGAAAGTCAGGGCGCGTCTTGATGAAGGCGGGCTTATTCCCGGCGCTTTTGTAAAAGTGTATCTGAAAGAGGAATCAAAAGGGATTATAGTACCTACCAGTATCATCATCCCCGATGCTTACACCAACCAGATTGTGGTTGTAAAAAAAGGCAAGGCAGCCTTTGTCAATGTGGAAGTCGGGACCCGAACAGCCGATTTTGCAGAGATCACAAGCGGCCTGAAACCGGGAGACAGTGTCGTGGTTAGCGGGGTTTTATTTGTTCGTCCTGATGCTAAAGTTAAAATAAAAGGCATTAATAAAAGTAATTCAAAATAAGAATTAAAAATCCCCAAATTAATACAGGTTGGTTCGTAAACTAAAATGAGATAAAAACAGTGTATGAATATTTCTGAACTTTCGATAAATAAACCCATTTTAGCAACGGTAATGAACCTGTTCATTATATTATTGGGGGTTATCGGGTTTACGTTTCTTGGTGTCCGCGAATTTCCAGCTATTGACCCGCCCATTGTTTCTGTTTCCACTTCATATGCTGGTGCCAACGCCGATATTATTGAAAGCCAGATCACCGAACCGCTTGAAAAATCCATTAACGGGATCCCTGATATCCGGACCATTACCTCATCGAGTTCTATCGGCAACAGCAGAATTACCGTTGAGTTTAATATTGATGCCGACCTGGAGGCTGCCGCCAACGATGTCCGCGACAAGGTGAGCCGGGCCATGCGGAATTTACCCCAGGATATTGATGCGGCACCCGTTGTTTCAAAAGCCGATGCCAGCAGCGATTTCATTATTATGATGGCCATCCAGAGCCCAAGCAAAAGTTTGCTGGAATTAAGCGATTACGCCGAAAATGTGTTACAGAATAAATTTCAAACTATACCCGAGGTAAGTTCCGTAAATATTTTCGGCCAGAAACGTCCGGCCATGCGGTTGTGGGTTGATCCTGACAAGCTCAACGCATACAACATCACGTTTAATGATATTTCGAATGTGTTGAACAAGGAAAATGTTGAAATTCCTTCGGGAAAGATATATGGCAATAAAACCGAATTTACCATCAGGGCCATGGGCAGGCTTACCACTGAAAAAGATTTCAGAGACTTGATTATACGTGAAAATCAGGATGGCATCGTACGCCTGAGCGATGTTGCCAAAGTGGAAATTGGCCCCGAAACCTATGAACAAAGCTGGAAATTAAACGGGGTAAACGGAATCGGATTGGCTATCGTTCCTCAACCCGGAGCTAATTACATTAACATTTCCGATGAATTCAACAAACGTCTGGAAGAGATAAAAAAATCGCAAAAAAGTGACATCATTTTCACCCCGTTAATTGATAAAACAACAAATGTAAGACGATCCTTGACGGAAGTTAGTGAAACGCTGGCTATTTCTTTCGGGCTGGTGATTCTGGTTATCCTTTTCTTTTTCAGAAACTGGCTCATTGCCGTGCGGCCACTGATTGACATCCCCATTTCACTCAGCTCCACATTTTTTATCATGTATATTGCCGGTTTCTCGGTAAATATCCTTACACTGCTGGCCATCATCCTGGCAACAGGGTTGGTGGTTGATGACGGAATTGTGGTTACAGAAAATATTTACCGAAGGATCGAACGTGGAGTGCCTATACGAAAAGCGGCCATTGATGGGAGTAAGGAAATATTCTTTGTGGTTATAGCAACTTCACTCACACTGGCCATAGTTTTTCTTCCGGTATTATTTCTCCAGGGATTTGTGGGCAGTTTGTTCCGCGAATTCGGCGTGGTGCTGGCCTGTGCAGTCCTTGTCTCAGCCTTTGTGTCGCTCACCATTACACCGGTTTTAAACATATATTTGAATAAAAAAAATGCGCAGCACACTAAGTTCTACACCAGGACCGAACCTTTTTTCAGCGGCCTGGAAAACGGGTATAAAAAATCTGTTGAACGTTTTATAAATCACCGCGGTTATTCATGGGTAATTGTCGCTGTATGTCTGGCGCTGATTTTTGTTATTGGAAAAAATATTCAAAGCGAAGTTGCCCCGATTGAGGACAAAAACAACATCAATCTTCAGATCACCGGGCCGGAAGGTGCCAGTTACGCCTATATGATGGATGTAGGAGATAAGATCGGCAATTTTTTGTTGGATTCTCTCCCGGAAAAAGATTTTGTCTCTTTAAATGTTCCGGGATATGGTAGTTCCGGCATCAATAGCGGCAGAGGAATGATCGGGCTTGTACCGGTTTCTGAAAGGAACAGGTCCCAATCTGAAATAGCAAAAGACCTGTCAAAAAAACTTTCCCGGTTTAACCAGGTGAGGATTTTCCCAATAGAAGAACAAACGATATCGGTGGGTATGAGTTCCAGGGGTTCACTACCAGTTCAGTTTGTACTTCAAAACCTCGATTTTGAAAAATTGAAAAGTGTCATTCCGGAATTCCTTGAAGAAGCGCGTAACGACAAAACGTTTCAGAATGTCGATGTAAATTTAAAATTCAACAAACCTGAGGTTGACATCACCATTGACCGGATCAAAGCCCGTGAGCTTGGGCTAACCACCACCGATGTTGCTGAAGTCCTGCAAAGCGCCTTCAGCGGCCGCCGGCTGGCATACTTTACCATGAACGGAAGGCAATACCAGGTCATCAGCCAGGTGGCAGTGAAAGACAGGCAGGAACCAACCGATATTTCAAAATTATATGTCCGTAACAACAATGGTGATCTAATACCTTTATCCTCTGTGATCAACATCGTTAATAATGCCAACCCGCCAACCATTTACCATTACAACCGGTATAAATCAGCCACAATTTCCGCTTCCCTGGCTGATGGTAAAACAATAGGCGACGGCGTTGAAGCCATGCAGTCCATTGCTGATAAATTGCTTGACGAAAGCTTCCAGACCTCGCTTAGCGGGCCATCACGCGACTATGACGAAAGTTCCTCCAATACGGCTTTTGCATTTATATTAGCCCTTGTGCTGATTTATCTTGTGTTGGCTGCACAGTTCGAAAGCTTTAAAGATCCGGTCACGATTATGATTACCGTGCCGCTGGCCATCGCCGGGGCTTTGTTATGTTTATGGATTTTTGGCCAGACGCTGAATATTTTTTCAGAGATCGGCATGATCATGCTCATCGGCCTGGTTACCAAAAACGGAATTCTTATCGTGGAATTTGCCAATAAAAAAAGAGACGCCGGCATGCCCAAACATCAGGCTATTGTTGAAGCAGCAACCCAGCGGTTGAGGCCTATCCTGATGACCAGTTTGGCAACATCGCTTGGGGCGCTGCCTATTGCCTTCAGCATTGGGGCCGCTTCAACAAGCCGTATACCATTGGGAATTGTGATCGTTGGTGGTATCTTATTCTCACTCATACTTACTTTGTTTGTAATACCTGCGGTGTATACCTTCATTTCAAGCAGTCATAAAGCAGAAAAAGAAGACGTCAATGATATGGTTACCTAAATAATTAAAAATGCTGATGAAAAAGCTCCTGATGTTTTTCGTTTTGTTCCTGCCTTTTTCCGTATTTGCACAACAGCAAATCACCCTGGAAATGGCAATTGACGAGGCATTAAAAAACAATTTTGACATCCGGATTTCCCGTAACGATGCCGAAATAAGTAAAATCAATAATAACTACGGGGTTGCCGGCGGACTGCCTTCTATCAATGCCTCAGCCGGAGATAAGGCTTCTCTTTCTACCAGCCATCAGGAATACAGCGATGGTAGTGTAACGAACCTAAACAACGCTATCGGCAATAACGTCAATGCGGAAATTTCAATGAGCATGGTGCTGTTCAACGGCATGAAAGTTTATGCTACCAAAAAGCGCTTGAGCTATCTTCAGGAAATGGGCGCCTTGAACCTGAATCAGGAAATTCAGAACACCATCGCTGCTGTGATGATGAAATATTATGATATTGTGAGGCAGGAACGCTATTTAAGCATTATCAGCAGCAGTTTGGGAATCTCTCAAAAAAAACTTGAAATCGTATCGGCAAAAAAAGAGGTAGGGCTTGCCAATGATGCCGACCTTCTGCAGGCACAGATCGACCTGAATTTAAGCGAACAGGACTTAAATTCGCAAAAGCTTGTTGTCAGCCAGGCCAGGACCGACCTGCTGGAGCTCATGGGCGTAAAGAAATTTGAACCATTTTTTATCCCTGATACGATCATAACAATTGATATGGAGATTCAGGCAGACAGCATTTTTAGTTTTATGAAAGCGAATTACCAGTATTTATCGGCCGAACAACAGATAAAAGTTAGCGAACAGCTTGTCAAAGAAGTCAGGGCTCAGCGCTATCCGTCGCTAAAACTGAATGCAGCTTATGATTTTGCCTACAATCAGAATAACAAAGGTTATACATTGCTCAATCAAAACTTTGGACCATATGCCGGGCTAAACCTGCAAATTCCGATATTCAACGGTAATACCGTTCGCATACAGCAAAAAACGGCCGAGTTGAATTTAAATAATGCCCGTTTACAAAAAGAAAGCCTGCTGAATCACATGACATCCTCGGCCCTTAACACCTATGCATCGTACACCAACTCGATCAGCCAGCTAAAATCACAGCAGGATAATTATGAGCTTTCCGAAAAGTTGGTGAATCTTGTGTTGCAAAAATTTCAGGTGAACCAATCTACGATACTGGATTTGAAAGCGGCTCAGCAGAGTTTTGAAAATACGGCTTATTTACTGGTAAATCTTCAATACCAGGCAAAAATTGCCGAGATTGAGCTTAAGCGGCTGACATGCAGCCTAAAATAATTGCATAAATTATATTCAAAATCTTTTTCAGAATAATTTTTTGTATCTTTATAGTGCAAAAAACAAGGACTAATACTTAATCTTTAGATTTTTCGTTCCTTATAACAACTAAAAACCACAGCATAGGATGATCCGTAAAATTTTTGCAGTTACCACGATATTTTTCACATTTTTGAGCATGGCCTATGCTCAGGCGCCAAAATACAGCAACGAGTTTTTATCTATCGGCGTTGGAGCCCGCGCACTGGGGATGTCAAATGCAAACACCTCATTTGTAAATGATGTTACTTCCGGTTACTGGAATCCGGCAGGCCTTGCCATGACACCTTCCAAATACCAGGTGGGGCTGATGCATTCGGAATATTTTGCCGGTATTGCCAAATATGATTACGGCGCAGTAGCTGTTCAGATTGACGATAAAAGCACAGCTGCTTTTTCAATTATCCGTTTTGGTGTTGACGATATTCCAAATACCACCGAGCTGATTGATGCACAGGGAAACATTGATTACGACCGCATCACCACTTTTTCGGCTGCAGATTATGCATTCCTCCTCTCCTATGCCAGAAAATCAAAAATTGAAGGGCTTCGCTATGGCGGCAATGTAAAAGTGATCTACCGTAAAGTAGGATCATTCGCACATTCATGGGGATTCGGGCTGGATTTTGGAGTGCAGTATGATCTGAAAAACTGGCATTTCGGAGCAATGGCCCGGGATGTAACTTCCACTTTTAATGCCTGGAAATACAACCTCGACGACAATATGAAGGAAGTGTTCACACGCACCGGTAACGAAATTCCTGAAAATTCGCTGGAACTTACATTGCCCCGGCTGAATCTGGGTGCCGCCCGCAGCTTTGTGCTGCCGAAAAAGTTTTCGGCCCTCGTCGCCATAGACCTTGATATGACATTCGACGGTAAACGTAATGTGCTTATCCGGAGCAATCCACTTTCCATCGATCCTCATGCAGGACTTGAATTTGGCTATAACGACATCGTTTTTCTCAGAGGCGGGTTTGGAAACATCCAGAAAGAAACCGATATGGACGGCAAGAAAAAAATTTCTTTTCAACCCAATATCGGCGTAGGCATCGTGATCAAAAAAATTGTGGCTATTGACTATGCGTTCACCGATGTGGGCAACGCCTCCATCGCACTGTACTCACATGTATTTTCGGTGAAACTGAACATTAACCGTAAAAAAACAACTGAAAATAAAGATAAATCAGGGAATAGCTTTTTTTAATGCCTATGAAAAAACTTTTACCTTTATTTTTTCTTTTTACTTCGCTCCTTATAAACCCATTGTTTGCCCAGCAATACGGCAATGAATGGATCAATTATTCTCAGTCCTATTACAAAGTTTATATTCATGAAAACGGTGTTTACCGTATTGATTACAACACCCTTCTGAGCCACGGGTTTCCGTTAGGCAGCGTGAATCCGCGGAACATACAGGTTTTTAATAAGGGCGTTGAACAATATATTTATATTAAGGGTGAAAGCGACAACATTTTCGGACCCGGCGATTATATTGAGTTTTATGCAGAAAAAAACGACGGTTCGCTCGACACCCAGCTTTATATAAACCCTGAAGGGCCTGCAAATACAGCATACAGCCTTTTCAGCGACTCTGCTGTTTATTTTATTACATGGAATACCTTATTCAATAACAAAAGATTCCAGCTGGAAAATGATGAAAATTTCAGCGCCTATGTGCCGGTTCCTTACATCTTTAAAACTTCACGCCAAAATTACACCTCGATGTATTTCGCCGGTGAAACGAATTCAGTTGGCATTACAGACCCGGAATACACAGCATGTGAAGGATGGTTTGATAATGGATTTAATGTCGGGCAAAGTACCACTAAAAACATACCCACAGGCAACAGATACCTTAGCGGGCCAAATGCCACCATCGACTTTGTTACCCTCGGGCAATCAAACTTCGCCACAGCCTACCCCGATCATCACCTGAACATCAGCTTTGCAGGAATGACCATTGATACACTTTTTGAAGGGTACCAGGTACTCCGGCGTAATTACACGATTCCTGTTTCAGCGCTTGGCAATAATATTACTCCTTTTGTTTTCAGCTCCATCAATGACCTCGGGGTTGGCTCCGACAGAAATACGGTGGCGTACATTCAGGTTAAATACCCGCACACCCTTGATCTGGAAAATAACGCTACCTTTTATTTCTCTGCAAACGATGGGATACAAACAAAATCCTTACTGAGTTTTACCAACTTCAATATTGCATCTGGTGATACCGCCAGGCTTTATGACATCACGAATCACAAGCGGGTTAAAGTTGTTTATAGCGGCTCTGCATACAAATGCCTTTTACCAAACTCCGGGAGTGAAAAATTCTGTTACCTCACTTCCGACAATTCCATAAAAATCATTGATAATATTACTCCGGTCAATGGAAACGCAAAATTCATCAATTATCTGGCTATTGCCAACCTTGAGCTGACAGACTATCTGATCGTGACACATTCATCACTATGGAATGAAGCGGAGAATTATAAAACTTACAGGAATAATACCGGTTACCATGCCATGGTACTTAATGTGGACCATTTGTATGACCAGTTCGGTTATGGCATACTTAAATCGCCACTTTCTATAAGAAATTTTGTACGGTTCGCTTATGATAATTTCACGGTAAAGCCAAAAGACCTTTTCCTGGTGGGAAAAGCATACCGTGCTGCTTCCGATGGCTCACTTCCCCAATACCGTACCGATGCAAATCACAATAATCTTACGCTGGTGCCTTCTTTCGGATATCCACCTTCCGATATACTTTTTTCCAATGGCATCGCGGATAGTTTATACATGCCGGCAATTCCAACAGGAAGGCTAAGCGCCCGCACACCAGATGATGTGTCTTTATACCTAAATAAAATTATGCAGTTTGAACTCGCGCAGACACAACCACAGGAATGGATGAAAACGGTGCTTCACTTTGGGGGCGGCATCAGCGCTCAGGAACAGCTACAGTACAAAAATTATTTAAATCATTACGAACAAACCATAGAAAGCCCGTTTTTCGGTGGGAATGTAATCCCATTTTTTAAAACTTCACCCGACCCAATGCAGACCAACCAGTCGGATTCGCTGAAAGACCTGATAAATCACGGCGTTACATTGATGACATTTTTCGGGCATGCCGCATCCATTGGTTTTGATGTATCGGTGGATGTGCCTTCAGAATGGGATAATTATGGGAAATACCCGTTTATTCTTGCCAATTCCTGTTGGGCCGGTGATTTGTTTTTAGATTCCAACGGATCCAGCGAACAGTTTGTACTCATTGAAAATAAAGGTGTTATCGGGTACCTGGCATCCATTTCTTTAGGAATGCCCTATGCCCTGAACCTATACTCTGATGAATTATACCACCAGATCGGCTATAAAAGTTATGGAAAGCCCATAGGCGAATGCATAAAAAAAACGATCGATTACATACAGGTCCCCGACCTGACATTAAAAGAAACCTGCCTTACTATGATCCTGCATGGCGACCCTGCCGTTATCTTAAACTCTTTTGAAAAACCCGACTATGCCATAACGCCTCAGGATGTTTATTTTTCGCCACCGGAGGTCACTTCTGATGTTGATTCTTTCAATATTCATATCATCGCCACGAACATTGGTAAAGCTATTGAGGACACCATCATCGTTCAAACCATCCGGACTTTCCCAAATGGCAGTACCGCCATTTATTACTCTGAAATCAAAGCACCACTCAATAGAGATACCCTTACAATAAAATTTCCGGTTGATATGATGTCCGGCCTTGGCTTGAATAAATTCAGGATTTATCTTGATTATTACCAGCATGTGGACGAAGAGTCCGAAACCAACAATATGACTGAGGTCCAACTAATGATCAACTCCTCTGATATCGTACCGGTTTATCCCTATAAATATGCCGTGATACCTGAGCTTCCGGTAACTTTGAAAGCATCGACCAGTTATGCTTTCTTAGGTTCTACAGACTATGAATTTCAGATGGACACCACCGATGCGTTCAACAGTCCGGTAAAACAAATTTTTCATATAAATCATTCGGGTGGCGTGGTAACCTGGTCCCCAAGTTTCCCGATTACCACCGACAGCATTGTATATTTCTGGAGGGTCAGCATCGACTCGAACGCATCGCACTCATACAACTGGCGTGAAAGCTCCTTCCAGTATATTAACGGCAAAAGAGGCTGGGGACAGGCACATTTTTTCCAGTTCAAAAACGACGATTATCAATATGTAACCTACAACAAACCTCAGCGCAGATTTGAGTTTATTAATAATATCAAATCGGTCATGTGCCAGACCGGTTATTACCCGCTAATCCCATGGACTGATGAGTATTATAAGGTGAACAGTGTTATGATGTCGCAATTTGCTTACCTGGGAAATGGCAATGGGATGCTGATCGCAGTGTTTGATTCTATTACGGGAAATCCCTGGCTCAACCCGCATATGCCTTCACCATCCATTGAAGCCCGTTGGGAATTTTCATGCGCCACACCTGCTGAGCGGGACTTATTAAAGAACTTTATCAACGACTCTGTCCCTGTGGGAAATTATATTTTAGCATACAGCCACCGGAACCATTTTGCAGCTGAATACAGCGAAGAGCTTTACCAGAGTTTTGAATCACTGGGAAGTTCTGCCATCCGGTCTGTCCCTGATAATATTCCTTACATTCTTTTCGGTAAAAAAGGCAGCGCTATTGGTTCTGCAAATGAATTACAGGGGACTTCCATCAACTCCATCATCCGGCTTTACGACAGTATTAGTACCAAGTGGTATGAGGGTTACATCGAGTCTGAACTTATTGGGCCAGCCTCTAATTGGGGATCGCTGCATTGGAGAAAACGTCCTTTTGAAACACTGAATACAGACAGCGCAAAACTTTTTGTTTTAGGTATAAAATTCAATGGGCAGATTGATACGGTTATTAAAAACCTTCCGCCGGATTCAAGTGATATTTATAACCTTAGCAGCAGAATAAACGCATCCATTTATCCGTACCTGAAATTACTCGTAGCCATGCGCGATGATTCGTTGCATACTCCGGCACAAATGCTTCGCTGGCAGGTGTTGTATGAAGGAGTCCCGGAAACCGCCCTGAATCCATCGATTCACTATGTTTTCTATAACGATACGATCACCGAAGGTGAAAACCTGTTGCTTTCGGTAGCAACACAAAACATCAGCGAGTATGATATGGACAGTTTGCTCATCAAATACTGGGTGGTGGATAAAAACATGGCCACGCATCCCATAGGCTCTTTCAGGCACAGGCCGCATCCGGCAGGAGATATATTGATTGATACGGTAACTTTTGGCACCAAAAATTATGAAGGGCTTAACAGCTTATGGATTGAGGTTAATCCCGATTACGACCAACTGGAACAAACACATTTTAACAATATCGGGGAAATAAAATTTTTAGTGGACCGGGATCGTATCAATCCCATGCTGGACGTGACCTTTGACGGCATTCATATTCTTGACGGAGATATTGTTTCTGCAAAACCTGAAATCCAGATTATGCTCAAGGATGAAAATAAATTCCTCCCATTGAACGATACTGCCTGTTTCAGGGTTTACCTGCAAAGCCCGGGCAACAGCACCAGGACCAGGATCTATTTTATGAAAAACGGGCAGTGGATTCTTCAATGGATTCCGGCATCATTGCCCAATAACAGCTGCAAAATCATTTATAATGCTGAACTTTTGAATGACGGAATTTACAATTTATTTGTGGAAGCCCAGGACATTTCGCACAATGAGTCCGGCAGTAATGAATATTCGATATCCTTTGAAGTTATCAATAAACCCTCCATTACTCAGGTAATGAACTGGCCAAACCCGTTCAGCACCGCCACACATTTTGTATTTACCCTGACCGGTTCTGAGATTCCCACCTATTTTAAAATCCAGATCATGACCATCACCGGCAAGGTGGTGCGCGAAATTGACCTGAGCGAACTTGGGCTTATTCATATCGGGCGAAACATTACCGAATATGCATGGGACGGCACTGATGAATTTGGCGACCGGCTTGCCAACGGCGTATATCTGTACCGGGTGGTCACCCGGTTGAATGGTGAAAAAATTGAACACAAAGCCACACAAGCCGATCAGTATTTTAAAAAAGAATTTGGGAAAATGTACCTGATTGGAAATTAAAAAACGGCCTCTGTAACGTTAACCATCAAAATTTCTCAGTCAGTATAAATAATCTTTTTGGCCAATTACAAAATGAACAATACCCTAAAACAACTGACAACAAAAACACCCGCGGTTGTATTGATCTTTTCATTGGTTTATTTCCTTATCGTGTTGTTCAGCTGCAAACTGCCTATGTTCTGGGACATGAGTTATATTACCCAGATAAGCAATATTATTTACGACAGTGATTTTACCATGTTCTATTCCGACATCATCGACAACGGCTCCTCCCCGATCTACAGTATTTTCCAGGCGTTTATCTGGTCGCTGTTTGGCCGGTCCTTACCCGTAACACATTTCACCTTATTTCCCTTTCTGATTGGCATCGTTTATCAATTCATGGTATTGGCAAAAAGATTTGTAAATGAAAAATACCTGGCCTGGGCTTTTCTTTTTCTCATCATAGAGCCCACCCTCCTGACACAAACAGTAATTGCGGGCTATGATCTTATTATTTGTTTTTTGTTTTTGCTTGCACTGAACGGCATTTTTCAAAATAAAAAATGGATGATTCTATTGCCCGTTGTCTTTATCCCTTTGATAAATATCCGGGGGTTCTCCATCGTCATTTCCATTTTTTTAATTGACGTGTTTTTCAATAAACAAAACTTTAACAGCTTGAGATTATTCCTGAAAAATACCGTTCCCTATATTGTTTCATTGCTGTTTTTATTACTCTGGATGAGCTATCATTATTATTTGACCGGCTGGTTTTTTCATTCTCATTTACGTGGATCATTACATCAGTTCGTCGGTATGGAAGGAATGGCAAAAAACCTGTTTTATAATTTCTGGAAGTTGCTTGATTTTGGGAGGATTTTCATAGTTATCATGATTTTGATCCTGTCAATTAAAATCAAAATGAAAGATAATCCGCTTTTGATGATTCTACTAATTTCTTTAGTAGTGCATCTGGTTTTTTTCCTGCCCCTTGCCTACCCTGTTTCGCATCGCCATTTCATGCACCTTTATCCCATAATGATACTTTTGTTTTGTTCCTTAGTAAGTGCTTTAAAAGTAAAATGGCAGCGCATCACGGTTTTGGTGCTTGCAGCCCTGTTCCTTGTTTCCGGTAATCTGTGGGTATACCCCGAACGTTTTGGCAACGGCTGGGACTCTTCACTTAAATCTTTGTCATATTTTAAACAAAAAGAACAGCTGGATAATTTCATTAAAAGCCATAATATTCCTCCCGCAGTTATCGGCACTAAATGGCCTATGAATTTTGATGATTACGATACCAAACTTGGTAATGCTCATTTTATGTTTTCTGATATTGAAACCCTTCCTTTAAAAAACTTTGAGTATATCGCCCAGTCTAACATTTCAAATAATTTTACTCCAAATGAAATAAAAGAGTTGAATACAGAATGGATCCTTGAAAAACATTTTTACTCATGGCCTGTGTATATCAATTTGTTCAAAAATCCAATTAAAAAACAAAGGGATTATTAGTTATAACAATTACAAATAGAAACAAGGCGCCATGTTTTCTTTTAAACAATTCCAGATCCACACAGAAAGCAAACATCAAAAACAATAAATTTTGGATAATTACTATATTTGCCACATATTTCAATTAAGATGAAAAAGAGATATCTGTTGTTGCTTGCCGTATTGAGCGGGGTTTTACTTTCGCTTGCCTGGCCTGCCAGGGGTTTTCCTTTTTTATTGTTTATCGCTTTTGTCCCGCTGCTTTATATTGAAGATTTTATTGCCAAAAACAAACACAATTTCGTCAGGTCGAGTGTGTTCTTTTATTCTTATATCGCTTTTTTCATTTGGAACGCCCTTACAACCTGGTGGATATATTACTCTACAACCTTCGGGGCTGTAATGGCCATAGTCCTGAACTCCCTGTTCATGGCGATAGTTTTTTTCATGTACCATCTGGTTCGCCGTACTGTTTTTAAATCCCGTGGCGGATATTATGTGCTGATTTTTTTCTGGATCACGTTTGAACTTCTTCACCTCAATTGGGACCTGACATGGTCGTGGTTGAACCTGGGCAACGGATTTGCCAATTACCCGAAATTTGTTCAATGGTATGAATACACGGGTGTTTTTGGCGGGGATGTCTGGATACTTTACGTAAATATTTTAATCTACAAATTATTATTAAATGCTTTTGGCAGATACAGGTCACGAAAAAATGTGTACCTCTACAGCGCATCCATTGTGCTGGTAATGCTTATTCCAATAGCTGTTTCACTTACACGGTATTACTCGTATACCGAAAAAGTAAAACCCTATAGCTGTGTGGTTGTTCAGCCCAATATAGACCCCTACAACGAAAAATTCAGCGGGATGACCATTCAACAACAACTGGATAAAATCCTCAACCTGGCAAAACAAAAAATCAACGACAGCACCGATTTTCTGGTCTGTCCGGAAACGGCCATCCCGGAATATATTGACGAAGACGCTATTAATGATTACGAAAGTATCGACAGCCTGAAAAGCCTGATAAATAAGCATCCCAGATTAAAGATCGTGATCGGCATTTCATCTTTTAAAATTTTTAAGGAAGGTGAAAAGTTATCCCGCACCGCCCGTTATTCTCCACGCGGAAAACACTATTTCGATGTGTGTAATACCGCCTTATATTTAGACTCCAACCTAATTCCACAGTTTTACCACAAATCGAAACTTGTCCCGGGCGTGGAAATGATGCCCTTCCCAAAACTACTGAAACCGCTTGAAAAATTCGCCATCAATCTTGGCGGCATGACTGGAAGTAACGGCACCCAGGATGAACGAACGGCCTTTGGCGCGAAAAACAGTACGATAAAAGTGGCCCCCGTAATTTGTTATGAATCCATTTATGGCGATTTCATGACCGGTTATATGCGTAACGGCGCTAATCTGATTTTTATCATCACCAACGACGGCTGGTGGAAAAACACAGCCGGACACCGGCAGCATATGCAATATGCCAGGCTCAGGGCTATTGAAAACCGCAGAAGCATCGCCCGTGCGGCAAATACCGGGATCTCGGCCTATATCAACCAGCGTGGTGATATTTTCATGCCGACAAAATACTGGACCCCGGACGTCTTAAGCATGCAGATCAATGCGAATGACCGCCTGACTTTCTACACACGATTCGGAGATTATATCGGACAAATTGCCAAATACACCTCGCTGGTGGTTATTGTAATTTTCTTTGCCCTCATCCTGCTTAACAAACGCAAAAGGTTCATCGTCAAAAAGCACCAACCTCAGGAGTGATGATATTTTTCTTTGCGGATGATCGTAAACGCACGGTAAAGTTGTTCCAGAAAAATCAAGCGAACCAGTTGATGCGGAAAGGTCATCCTGGATAAAGAAAATGATTGTTCAGCCATCTTCCTGATTTCTTCGGTAAAGCCAAATGCGCCACCAACCACAAACACCAGGTTTTTAATGCCAATCTGGATTTTATGTTCAAGAAATTGTGCAAATTTTTCCGAAGTATATTCCTTCCCGTTTTCATCCAGCAAAATAATAAAGTCTGACTTCGTCAGGTACTTCTTTTGTAGTTCTGCTTCTTTCTGGCGGTATTGTTCAATAGCCAAATTTTTGATGTTTTTAATATCCGGAATGGTAATTACCTCAAAATTAGTATAATGACCGATACGTTTGGTATATTCATCCATGAGCACCTTTATGGGCTCAACATCTGTCTTTCCGGTTAATAGAAATGTGATTTTCATTTGCCTGAATATCATGCAAAATTAAACAAGCGCGCTAACATACCATCATTTCGTAAAATTATTTATATTTGCCCTGATTTTCACAGTACTTAACATGGCTTAGTTTTTGTTGTTTTCCTCATCAAAATTAAACATAATGAAATATTTTTTGACCATAGCAGTTTTTTGTTTGTTTAGCTTACAGACTTTTGCAAATGCAACAAACACTGCATGTTTGGGTGACACATCGGTTACGGTTGTTCAGGAAGATATCACAGCCAGCATTGCAGCTGCTATCAACAGCGGAGATTCGAAAAAACTCGCTTCTTATTTTAATTCCAGTATTGACCTGACAGTTCCCGGTACAGACGGCACCTACAGCAAATCACAGGCTGAAATGATCGTAAAAAGCTTTTTTTCAAAATTCCCGCCGCTTTCCTTTAAAATTAACCAGCAGGGATCATCCAATGAAGGTTCACAGTTTGCCATCGGAACCATGTATACAAAAACAAGCAAGTTCCGCACCTATTTCCTTATAAAAAAAGTTGATAACGTACCTCTTATTCATCAGTTACAATTCGAAGAAGAATAGATTTCGTTGATACTTGAAAACCTGCACTGAATTTTTGTAATTTAGCTGAAAAGCATATTTTTTTATTATGGATCATATTTTACAATTAATTGAGCAGGCCATAGCAGAAGATCTGGGTGATGGCGACCACACCTCGCTGGCTACCATTCCTGAAGATGCCCGCGGAAAAATGAAATTGCTCGTAAAAGAAGATGGAATTATTGCCGGGGTGGAAATTGCCAAATTGGTTTTTCAGAAAATTGATCCGGAAATAAGTATGGAGGTGTTGATCAAAGATGGCGCTCCCATACAAAAAGGGGATATCGTTTTTTACGTTTCAGGGCGTTGCCGCTCCATGCTCATTGCGGAGCGCACCATGCTTAATTACCTTCAGCGTATGAGCGGAATAGCCACCACCACAAAATCCTACACCAAATTACTTGAAGGTACAAAAGCACACCTGCTTGATACACGGAAAACCACGCCCAATATGCGCGTTTTTGAAAAGATGGCGGTCGTGATCGGTGGTGGCATGAATCACCGGATGGGACTTTATGATATGGTAATGATAAAAGACAACCACGTGGATTTTGCGGGTGGTATCAAACAGGCTATTGAAGCAGAACACGCATACCTGGAACGGATTGGTAAAAAATTAAAAATTGAACTTGAGGTTCGCAATTTTGATGAACTAAATCAGGCAATGGCTGCAGGCGGGATCCACCGGATCATGCTTGATAACTTTACTCCTGCAGCTATTAAAAAAGCTGTTGAAATCATTGGCGGTAAATACGAAACTGAGGCTTCGGGCGGTATCAATCTTGAAAATATCCGTGAATATGCGCTTACCGGTGTGGATTTTATTTCCGTTGGAGCCATCACTCATCATATAAAAAGCCTTGACCTGAGCCTTAAAGCTATGTGATGAAAAAGAAAACCCACATAAAAAAGAAATTCAATATCGTTGAATATTTAAAATCTTCAAGGCTTTTCAGGGTTTTTCGTGTAGTTACAAAAAAAATTATTCTTCCGGGTTTTGATGATGTCCCTTTGTATGACGTAATTGTTTTTTTCGTGAGAGGATTAACAAACGGAGCAATAACCACCCGCGCCAGTTCTGTAGCATATAAGTTTTTTATTGCAATGTTTCCTGCGATAATTTTTTTATTTACGCTCATCCCCTATATTCCCATAGAGAATTTTCAGATTACTTTATTACAAACCATCCGGACAGCCCTGCCAGAAAATGTCAATGTGATGATCAACGAAACCATTACCGACATCATTTCCCGTCAGCACGGAGGGCTGTTGTCCTTTGGGTTTATCCTCGCCCTATATTTCGCCTCGAACGGGATACTGGGAGTTATCACTGCATTTAACGCCACTACACATGTCATCGAAACACGAAAATTATGGCAGCAATATGCCGTTTCCATCTTTTTAATGCTCATTATTACGCTGATCGTGATCCTTTCCATAGCTTTGATCATGCTTGGCACCACCGGGCTTGGATACCTCATTTCAGCTCATATCATTGAAGAAAGCGTGTTGCTTTTCATCCTGAAGATCACCAAATGGATCATTGTGGTGCTGATGATCTTTTTTGCCGTTTCGTTTCTTTATTACCTCGGCCCGGTCAAAAAAAGGCAGTTTCGTTTTATTTCGGCAGGATCAACGCTGGCAACCCTTCTTTTTATTATCACCACCATTGGTTTTAAATATTACGTCAATAATTTCGCAAGTTATAATGCCGTTTATGGTTCCATTGGAACTATTATCGTAATTTTAATGTGGCTGTATTTAAACTCTATCGCGCTTTTGGTAGGTTTTGAATTAAACGCCAGTATTTTAAATGCAAAAAAATCAAAGTCCGGCATATTGAACCCGCCAAAGGTCCGGACTAACCTTTAACATCTGTGAGCCGGGATTATTTAGCCCCGTAACTTCTCGCAAATTTTTCTTTTCCAATCAGGTTCTGCAGGTATTTGATGAAGGTTGAGAAACTCACAGAACAGCTACCGGATTCAGGAAACTGAAATAAAAATGGTTGATTAAAGGGTTGTCCGTCAAAAAACGGGCAGCCATTTTGATTTACAGTCGGTTCAATATTGAAAAAAAATGTAGGTTTGCTGTCACGAATCAATTCAATCGAAAGGATATGAAACAATTTTTTATCGGGCTGATTTGTTTTTGCGCCTGTTTTATAATAGATATTTCTTTTGTCAGTGCACAAAACAGAGATGTGGTGTCACTTGATGGCGAGTGGAATTTTGCTGGTGATCCCGACGCCAAAGGACTGCAGCTGGGGTGGGGTGAGAAAGGTCTGCCACCGCGCGGGAAGCGGCCTGCCATTGTACCACACACTTTCAATACCCATACGGGTTACTATTTCTACTGGGGTGCCGGATGGTATGACCGGAAATTTCAGATTACGCAGAACCAGATGAAGAAAATGGTACAGATGCGATTTGAAGCGGTGAACCACGATGCCATTGTTTTCATCAACGGCAAAAAAGCAGGCGGGCATTTTGGCTCAGGATATACACCGTTTTCAATCGACATTACTCCGTATATTCAGCCGGGCGAAAATACGGTGACCGTTTTCACCAACAATGAACCATCGAAAAAAAGCATTCCTTATATGAAGAGCTTCGACTGGTCGCATGATGGCGGAATCATTCGCAGTGTGAATCTGATTTTCACGGAGCCGCAGGCCATGCACACCATTCATGTGAACGGCATTCCGGCAGGAAACGGAGGTCGCGCTGAAATCGCAATTCCTTTCATCGACTTTTCGAAAATCAATGGCAGCAAGACGTGGTTCAAGGCGGTAATCACCGAAG
>DAOQAT010000040.1:0-3708 GCA_035354195.1 Bacteroidales bacterium
CCACCACCTTCACCGAAATGATCTGCCTGAAAAGCGGGGGATACATCATAGACACGCCCGGCATCAAGGAGTTTGGGCTTATTGATTTCAAGCGCGAAGACCTCACCCATTATTTTCCGGAATTTTTCAGACTGCTCCCCGAGTGTAAATATTACAACTGCACTCATATCAGCGAGCCGGACTGCGCGGTAAGAAAGGCGGTTGAGACAGGCATGGTCAGCCAGTCGCGTTATAACAATTACCTCAGTATCTTTTTCGGAGAAGATATTGATATTAATGAATGGGAGAGGTAAGCTACCGGTGGCTTCGACAGGCTCAGCCACCGGGGGACGATAGGCTCAGCCACCGGAGCGACAGGCTCAGCCACCGGAGCGACAGGCTCAGCCACGTTATCAAAATGCTGCCTGAGGCACTCGAAGGCAGCACATCCTCAGCCAACGGAGATGATAAGAAAATAGTTTAAAATGAAAATATAATTTAAGAACAAGGATTAACGAATGTAGATTTTCGATTCTAAACCCTTCTTAGATCAAAAATCGTTAATCCTTAATCGATATTACTTTTTGATTACATTTAACTCCTGATGAATAACAATAATATCTTACCCCGGACTCAGGTTAGTACCTTGTCGAATAATTGTTTTTTACAACCTTTGCCACATTGGTGAATGATTCAGATTTAAATTCCACCGTATAGATGCCAACTTTCAGATCTGCCAGATTCAGTTTTGTGCTCCGGCTTTCCGCATCAGCAGCGGTAAGATTCTTTTCAAAAACCATATTTCCAAGCATATCATAAACACGGATCACCGCATTTTTGAAATCAACATTGCTTAGGTTCACCTGTATTTCGGAAGTGAACGGGTTGGGATAATAAGAAATTCCCTGTCCGTCGGCATTTTCTCCACAAATAACTGCGACCGGGCTGAACGTTTCCGATCTGCCGTCGTAATCTGTTTGTTTCAGGCGGTAATAAGCTGTTCCTGAAAGAGGGTTGTGATCTGAAAAAGCATAATCAATGCGGGTGTTGCTGTTGCCGTTTCCGCTGACACTTCCAACAAATTCCCATTTTACAGCATCGGAACTTCTTTCGATGGTGAAAACAGCATTATTGGATTCACTTGCTGTGGTCCAACTCAGGTCTATATTTTGCCCGTCACATGTTGCAGAGAACGAAAGCAATTCGACAGGAAGGGGAGAATTCACATTGTTTTTTGCAATGGCAAAGTCGCTGAATACGGTCAGGGCGGTCCGTTTGGCTGTTACCCAGTTCCAACTCGTTCCCATGCTTTGGGTGGCATTATCGTGTGTTCCCTGGGTAACCCATGGCGATGCACCATTAGGCCTTTTAATTACGGCGTGCGAACCGGCTGTCAGACCCTGGTTCGTGTGGCCACGTGAAGTAAGGGTTACATCATAATTATAAGTGCCGGCATTTGGGGTTATCGTCCAGAAACCGTAATTTAACAATTCCATTAATAAATCGGAGTTCACTAATAGCCCTAGTGGCGAAATATCAATAGGCGTAGTATGTGGTGCTGTAAAGAACGCATCAATATATCCCAGGCCTGATGATGAGTTGAGGTTTATATTCGCATATTCATATTGTGTGGCTGTTCCCACAGGGAAGTCGTAAGAGCCGGTTGAAAGAACATTTCTGCGAAGGTTACCATTAATATAACCGGTAAATGCGGTTGAGCCCGGAATTACATGTCCGGTAATGGAGGATGTGGCGGTGTTAATAATATTAGCCTTATTAAAATCTGTAGTAATAACACCACTTGTTAAAGTGAGGATGTTATTTATAATAATGTCACTACCTAAAGTCAATGTGTTTGATGTTGCAGTTTTCAACATCGCAAGATTATAAAAATCAAAATTACCGCTACCGGATAAAACACTATTGTCATCTTTAAAATTTACAACCCCTAGTGTGAAGGCAACGGTTCCATTTTGGGTCCAGTCCCCATAAATATCCAATCTGCTATTACTATGATTCATTGTCAACGTGCGGCAATTCTCAATAATCAAATCATTGCATTCAGCCGTGACAAAATTGTAAGCCACTGGGTTCCCTATGGTAGGTTCATTAAAAACACCGGATATGGGAATAATTACATTTGTATATTTATCTGGTACCCTCATAGATTGCCAATTTGCGCAATTGAACCAGTTGCCATCAGCCGAGCCGTTCCAATGCCCATCTGAAAAGCCTCCTGGAAGAATTGTCAAAAGCATTCCATCGTCATACTGCGGGCCAGTAACCTGATAAGCATTGCAGTCCGCGTAAGATGTCCAATTTGTATTGGAATTAATTCTGTCAATCCACTCGCGTTGTGTTGCCGGGGTTAATGGTCCAGTATATTTGTTGTAATCAGAAGACCCCGTCGGAGCCATATTCAGACATTCCATTCCAGGATACAAATTCGACCTTTGCGTTGGCTTATCATGAGCTGTTGTCGTGTCTATACAAGAAGCTTCCCATGGGTGATCCGGGTTGGTTGAAAATGCAAATAACAATCTGCCTGTCCCCGGGAATGTTGCATTATGGCAAGCAGCAGTCCCACTACCTGAAGGCGGACAGGTACCTGTAGCACAATTATTTGTTCCACCATTCCATTGACAATCCTGGCCAATATATAATTGATCTCCACCGTTATTTAGGTTAAACAGTGTTCTTGTGGCATTTGTTCCCAAATCAGTTGCAGACCATAGCGCATCCGGATAAATGAAAACTACATCATGAGTGACATTCATATCAGTCCTGAACGTGATTACAGTCCCCGCCGGGATGGTGCCTCCAGTGCGGGTTAAGACAGCCCCTCCCTCTGTATTTCCCCATTGGCCAGATCCTGTGTAATTCCGTTCATAGGGATTGTCCGTAATTTGTATTTGAGTCCCATTCGTGATATCCACAAAACACATAAAGCTGATTTCATCTCCATTATTTGACCCGGAAACACAGGCGCCTCCTCCCGATTCCATGTTTGCATTTACAGCCAGAATCACCAGATCTCCGTATCCTATTGTGGCAGCACTGGTAGTTGCCAATGTTGTAAGATTAATTACATTTGAGCTCAAGCTGGTTCCACATGAATTTTTCGCACGTACTCGATAATAATATGTTGTGCTCACATTCAACCCTGAAACATTATAAGAAGTCACATTGCCAACATCTTTATTGTTGAAGCCAGTAACAAACGATGTGAATGAGGCATCTGTAGCAACATCAAGATAGTATTTTGTCGCGGAAGAGACACTTGCCCAGTTTGCTGTAAAATATGTTCCGCCATTGGATGTTGCAGCAGAAGCTACAGGTGCAGCCGGAGCCCCGGAACAATTTGTAATCAGAATATCATCGACATATAGCTCAAACTGATTCGCTGCACTGTAGCCATGAAATCCAATATAATAATCTCCGGAGGTGCCAGGGGTAAAAGACCCTGTTCCTTGAATGTATGATTCATTATAAATCGATGTGTTAGAAAAAATTGGTCCGTTCGTCATTCCTGCGGCTGTAGCAGTTGTTCCCCATTTAACTTCAAGCTTTTCAGTATATGTATTCAAACCAGCTCTAAAATAAAAACTTATGTTGTAAGTAGTACCAGCAACCAATGCCAACTTTGGTGTATAAAACCAATCATTCATCGTGGCAGATGTATTCCCAATATACATTGAGTTTATCCCTGAATAAGGATTTGCAGCTGAT
>DAOQAT010000040.1:3718-31177 GCA_035354195.1 Bacteroidales bacterium
CAGTATTCAGCATCACTATTGTCATTTGTCTGAGTCCATCCACAAGGAAGACTTGGTTCTCCAACAGCATCAAAAGTTTCTAACTGAGGAAATGTTGTCATAACACAACTACCACATACAATATTAACATCATCAAGAGCAACATTGCCTGCTTGCTTCTGCGAATAAGAAAACCTAAACTTCGTATAGGAACCAATTGAATTATATGTTAGAATTGTTCCTGTTGTAGGAATGTTGTTAAATTCATCGATAGTGATCCACGAACTTCCATCCCAACCTTCAACAAGAAACTTAGAATTTGGATTAATGGATAAACCTTTTATCCAAAATGAAAGTTGAGTAGGGCTAGTAACATCAGCTGTCTCAATCTGATCCAGTTCGTCATCAAACTTTATTGAAGGGGAAGCAATGCCATAATTTCCAGATGTAGCGTATGTTGAGGTAATACCAGTAAAACTCCATCCACCCGGAGCTACTGGCCCACCAGCAAAACCCTCACTACCACATGCAGAATATGATAATGCAGTTGTTGTTTGATTTGCAGGATTTCCCACAGCATCAGGAGTCATGAAAAGGATATTGGAGCCAGTACAATTAGCTTCATAAACTTTAAAATAATAGGTAGTTGATATGCTAAGACCTGATAATGTGACTGACGTTCCTGAGCCATTATAAACAACCTGCTCTCCCGAACCGCCATAAACCGCATTGGCAGATGGATCCGTTCCATTAACCGGGTTTGTGAATGAGTTTGATGTGTTGATTATCACAATGCGCTTACTTCCGTTTCCGATAGTCCAGCTAACAGTCATTTGAACATTGGTAACATCGGAAAATGTAATGGCTGTTGCTTGTGTTGTAGGCGCAGCACAGGATAACGTAGCATAACTTAATGGATTGTCAGTTGCGGTGTTGGTTTGATAAACTGTTTCCGTGCCGCTGCAATTGTATTCATATACCCTGAACCAATAGGTTGTCCCCGGGTTTAAACCGGTTACGGTCACATTACTGCCATTACTGTTATAAACAACCTGTTCACCCGAACCACCATATACAGAGTTTGCAGATGGAGATGTGCCATTGGTTGGATTAGTGAAGGAGTTCGATGTGTTCATTATTACAATCCTGTTGGCACCGTTACCGCTGGTCCATCCAACCGTCATCTGATTGGTGCCAACTGATGAAAATGTCAGGACCGAAGCCTGCGTTGTTGGCGCAGTACAGGATGTAGTTCCCTGACTGTTAGGATTATTTGTTGCCGTCGAAGTAAAATACTTTGTACTTGTACCTGCACAATTGTACTCGTAAACTCTGAACCAATATGTGGTCCCTTGTGTTAATCCTGTAACAGAAACACTGCTTCCATTATTATTATATACAACCTGTTGTCCAGAACCACCATAAACAGTATTTGCAGTTGGATCAGTTCCATCTGTTGGGTTCGTGAATGAATTACTCGTATTCATTATTACAATACGCTTACTTCCATTACCATTGGTCCAGTTCACAGTCATACTGTTGTTGCCGATACCGCTGAATGTGATGGCGCTTGCCTGGCCGGTGGGAGGGGTGCAAGCAGAGGCAACAGTTACTTTAACATTATCCCCAAAAGCAGTTTGATTTGCACCAGTAGAACCTTGCCAGTAATAACCAAGATAACCAAGACCTGATCCAGTATATAGATTATCTGTTGCTGTCCCTTGAGATGTTAAAGAACCTGATGATGGATCGGAAAATGCAGAGGTTCCATCATTTCTTAGAAATAATTCCCATTGATTTGTTGAGGGATTATAGGTCACTTTAATACTTAAATATTCGGTCCCGAAATCTGTCAAACCGGCTGTATTGGAGGTAATAATGTTAGTTAGTGTTCCTTGTAATCCATTAGTGTATTTGGCAAGCCTAATTGGGTCTGTGGTTCCTGATTGGCCATATAAAATAGCATATCCATTACCGACAGTAGCAGCATTGTTTGATGACCCAGCTAATATAAAAGCTACACTATAAGAACCCGTGCTGAAACCAGCCGGGTCCGTTCTAATCTGGCGAATGTTTAATGTCCAGGTCACAAGGCCAGAATTTAAACTTAAAGTAGTATTATATGGAGATGAAAACGCACTCGTTTGGGTTGATGTAAAACACCACCCATTTACATTTGCTGTAACACTTGCATCGTTTGCCAACTCTAACTGTGCTGGTGATGTATTCCTTCTTGCCCCCCAATCATCTCCACTTCTTGTAACAGACCAATTACTTGAGCCAATTGTACCACTTGTTGTCCAGGAGGTACTCTGATTCAATGAAAAATCATCAGAAAATACTGTTACCTGTCCCCAACCCTCCAAACTAATACCAGTAAGGGCTATGAAAGCCATCAAAAACAAAACAAAACGAAAAACACCAGGTTTTTGCCGTGCGCGGTGCCGGCGGGGTTCTAAGTGTTCAGCCGGCTTTAAATATATTTTATTCATAGCCTTACAAAATTTAATACGTTAACAACGGGATTGTATAGTATTATCTTTTAAGCCGGTTTCAGTCATTCCGGCACATCGTCGCCGGAACGCATCAAGGATGCTCAACTTAGAAAAGATCAAATTTCAAAAAACGATTATTGCAGGACAAAAGTACAAAAAATATTCACAAATTGCAAAAAAAATATGTTAAATTTATAATATATTTTTTAGAATGTCAACTGTTTACATTTATTATTTGGTGTTCTGAAATTGAAGCAATTATTAAACACAGGTTTTTTAAGAATAATTGGTCTGCATCATAAAAAGATGAAAGACGATCCATAATAAATAAACAATTGCTGAACCGCAATAAGATCAAATGTTTTGTACATTTGCCTTCAAATAACCATATAGCTATTTACCGATGAAAAAAATATTACTGGCAACGGCCATTGTGTTCCTGATAAGCAGCCTGGCACCTGCCCAACAACCCGATCATCTTAGCCGCCTGCGCCAAAACATGCACTACCCATATCCTCAGATCCTAAATAAAAACGATGCAAAGGCCTATACCATCAAGCTGGACAGCATCACCTCCGAACAATTTTGCCTGAGCTGGACTTACAACGCCCAGGGACAGATCGTGGAGGAGGTCTTTCGTGACAAGTTCGACCCTGCTACCTATAACTGGCGGGAAGTTGCTTCTTTTGATTCCGCAGGTAACATAATCCGTATAGATATGTACTACTGGGACGTTGACGACTGGGTTAACAGCGCATACCTGGAGTTTGAATACAACGCACTGGGACAGCGGACTCAGCGTATCAATGTAAATAATTTTGACGGAACCTGGACGATCGGCGGAAAAGGGTTTTATACATATACCGCGAGTGGAAAACTATCGCAGTATCTGCAGCAGATCAACATGGGCAGCTATTATGAAGATATAACCAGGGATGATTATTACTATGCTCCCGACGACAAGCTGGAAAAGGTGGTTTACTTTTATTACCAGGCGGTATGGGATACTTCACAGAAAGTTATTATAACCTATACGGGCGATCTGGTTGAAAGCTACTCTGAATACTTATACAATGCCGGCGTCTGGGAAAACTCAGCTAAATTCCAGTGGTTTTATTCGGGGGCCAACAATGCCTCACATCGGGATTATTTCCTGGCAAGCACCCCGTCCACCTGGTCGGGCGTGCAGGACCGTTATGAATACCGTTATGATACAACGGCCAGCGCTGCCGAAATTTTATTTCCCCTGACGTCAAGCTATTTCGCTAACGATTATCAGTGGTTTACCATGAACCATAAGCGTACAGAACAAGATTGGTGGACAACGGACGTAAATACGCAGGTGTTTTCGTTTGTAGAGACACAGTATTACCATTATTCGTCTGCCGCCAACCTGGGCGTAAACGCTCCGGATGCTGTTGCTGAAATGGAGGTTTATCCGAACCCGGCGACAGAAGCCTTCAGCGTCCGTTTGCCTTCAAAATACGGCACATGGAACCTGGTGATGACAGACATGACAGGCAAGACTGTTAAAACCTCCAACGTGGTAGCCGGACAGGAAATGTCCGTCAGCGATATTCCGGCAGGGTGTTATTTCATAATCCTTTCGGACAAAGACGGTGTGGCAGGCCGCACCAAGCTTATAATCGAATAGAGCTCACAGATCTATTGCCGGATAAATTTTGCGTATTAAAAAAGCTGCCTTTACAAGCAGCTTTGTATTTGTTATTTTGTGACAAAATAGTATCACGTTTTTATTTCATTTTAAAAAATGTTAATTATTTGTTTGTTTTATTAAAACAATCTGTATTTTTGGAAATCGTTTGCAAGCAGTTGTTGTTTGGTGTTAACGCTTTAAAAACCAATCACAGCAAGCCAATCATGAGTGCCCCATTAAATAAAACCATGAATGAACAAATACAAATAATATCTACGGAATGGGGATTAATATTTGATCCTGTATCTGGATTTGAATTGAATGATCATAACATTTTTTCAGTTATTGACTTTGCGTTGGATAATTGTAAGGAGAAAAAAAAGTCAAGGTTACTGTTCGACGAGACAAATATTAAAAGGAAATTATCATGCGCTAAAATAATAGATGCAGTGGAACATTTCAGAAGATATTCTGAAAATTCAGGCGTTTATAGGCTTGCGTTCGTTTTGCAGGGAAATTATGACAGAACAGATTTAAGATTTGTTGAAAATGTTGGCTACAACAGAGGAATAAGAATTGAACATTTTTATGACAAGAATAAAGCAATAGAATGGCTAAAGAGTAAAGACATTTCCCCCGCAGACAAATAATTGTAACCCGTCCCCTCCTTCCTGTATTAGCGTATTTTCCCCAAGGAAAAATTCATTATCAGCACGGGTATTATAAAAAAAAATTGTTTGCTGAAATTCGTAAAATCATACAAACAAAAAAGCCACACCAGGGAATTGATGCGGCTTTTGTTGTCCTGTCAGGGGTCGAACCTGAACTCTTCTGATCCAGAGTCAGACGTGTTGCCAGTTACACCACAGGACAATGAGGCTGCAAAATTATGAAAGTTTTATGAAAAAAAAACTTTTTTTGCAAAATACTTTGTCCCACCCGCCCGGCAAAGGAAAAACCCCACCCGGGATACCACTTTTTGAACCCTTACAGGCCCTGTTTTTATACCAAAGTGAATTTGCAGGTAGTCCAAAGACGTACTACAAATTCTTACGTTGCCTGCCTGGCTGAAGACAGTCAAACAGGGTAATGCCGATGGTTAAAATATCCGCCCAGGCGGAAGTTCAAACGAGTGTTGCAAAGTTTGACTATATTATTTTTCCAATCGGTATTAACATGATAGCCAAACAAAAGCACTAATAATCCTCTGGGTATAATCTTGAAAATATTTTCTGTATCAATACACCAAAATCCTTAATTTTGAAAATAATTTAAATATCCTTCACAAAAAACAACCCATGAAAAACAACTTTTTAATTCTGGTCTTTTTTTGCCTGTTTACCGGCCCTATGCTTTACGCTCAGGAACCCCCAATAGCTGACGATAAAACTCTGGGGGACCAATTTTATGATAAAATGTCGTTTGCCAATTTTCCCGAAATTCTAAAAAAATTCAATGAGGTAACACTACCCATTGCATCCAATTCAGAACAATTAACCAAGGCATCCGTTCAACTGAAAGGAAAATTCAGTATCGACAAGAACTATGTTGGATTATTTGTAGGAAGCGAGATATCCTTTAATTTATATATTTATGACACTAAGGGTAATTTTTCCGATCGGGTGTTGGTGTATGATTATTGGGATGATTATTATTACGATTATTATTCGGTTATTGAGTTTGCATTAACCAAAGACCTTATCCTGGACATCTCCTGTGAAGGTGATGACTGCGGCGGTTATCCCGTGAAATATAAGATTATCAGCGGAAAATTTGTCAAGCAATAGCGGAGGCTACATTACAGAAACCTGCCGGTATCATAAAAACAATTTTTATATCAGAAGATTTTCCTGACACGAAAAAAGTTAAGAGGAAAAATTATTTTGGCGCTACCCAGGCCCCTTTCAGCCCAACGGTTTTGTTGAAAACAATCGTGCTTTCCGTTGTATCCGGGTCCACACAAAAATACCCCACGCGTTCAAACTGAACCTTATCGCCGGCTTTCAGGTTTTTTGCCGAAGGCTCTGCAAAGCATGTGCTCACCCTTAATGAATCCGGGTTGAGGTTTGATTTAAAATCCTCGCCTTCGGCTACGTCTTCCGGGTTTTCTTTAAGGAAAAGTTTGTCATACAACCTGGCTTCGGCCTGAACGGCATGTTTGGCGGAAACCCAGTGAATGGCTGCCTTTACCTTACGGTTGCTGTCGGGCATGCCGCTGCGCGTATTGGCATCGTATGTACAAAGGATCTCTTTTATATTCCCGGCTTCGTCTTTGACCACCCGTTCGCAACGGATGATGTAGGCGTATTTCAGCCGGACCTCGTTTCCGGGGTAAAGGCGGAAATATTTATGTGCCGGCACTTCCATAAAGTCTTCCTGTTCGATATACAACTCACGGGAGAACGGTATTTTGCGTGAGCCGGCTTCGGGATCTTCGGGGTTGTTTACGGCTTCCAGTTCTTCTTCCTGGTTTTCGGGATAGTTGGTCAGCACCAGCTTTACCGGGTTTACAACCGCCATCATGCGGCGGGAGCGTTTATTTAAATCTTCGCGCAGGCAGTGTTCCAGGAGCGAAACATCGATCACGTTATCGCGTTTTGCCACACCGATGATCTCGGCAAAGTTCTGCAGGGATTCGGGTGTATATCCCCGCCGGCGCAGCCCGCAAATGGTCGGCATGCGCGGGTCGTCCCAGCCGTTCACCTGTTTTTCCTGTACCAGCTGCAGCAGCTTACGTTTGCTCATCACGGTATAGTTGACATTCAGGCGGGCAAACTCTATTTGCTGGGGGGCGAAAATCTCAAGTTCGCGGATAAACCATTCATACAGCGGCCGGTGAACCTCAAACTCCAGCGTGCAGACAGAATGGGTGATGCCTTCGATGGAGTCACATTGCCCGTGGGCAAAGTCGTACATGGGATAAATGCACCAGGCGTTGCCGGTACGGTGGTGTTCGGCGTGAAGGATGCGGTAAAGAATGGGATCGCGCATGAGCATGTTCGGCGAAGCCATATCGATCTTTGCCCTTAAAACCTTAGAACCATCGGCAAATTCACCTTTTCTCATGCGTTCAAAAAGATCCGTGTTTTCTTCCACACTGCGGTTGCGGTAAGGGCTTTCTGCCCCCGGCTTGGTCACGGTGCCGCGGCTTGCCCCGATCTCTTCCTGTGTGAGGTCGCAAACATAAGCCTTGCCCTTGCTGATAAGTTTCATGGCATAGCCATAGAGGGTTTCAAAATAATCGGAAGCATAATATTCGCCATCCCAGTTGAATCCCAGCCATTTAACATCTTCTTTTATAGAATCTACATATTCAACGTCTTCTTTGGTAGGGTTGGTGTCGTCGAAACGCAGGTTACATTTGCCGTTATATTTTTTTGCCAGGCCAAAATTCAGACAGATCGATTTGGCATGCCCGATGTGCAGATAGCCGTTAGGTTCCGGCGGGAAACGTGTATGAACGCGTTTTTCATTTTTTCCTTTTGAAAGGTCTTCTTCGATGATCTGTTCGATAAAATTCAGAGATTTTTCTTCACCCGCGGGCGATCCGGGCTTTGCAACATTGTGATTGTCTTCCATAAATAGTTTTCTTAAGAGATACAAAAGTAATCATTTGCTGTGTTTTTTGGCTAAATTTGCGCATTCAAATTTTTTGTTTATGGGACAGATCGCTCTTGAAGAAATGGAGTTTTATGCGTACCACGGCTGTTTTGCGGAAGAGCAGATCATTGGTGGAAAATTTCTGGTTACGGTTAAAATCACGACCGACACTGCCGTGGCTGAAAAGACAGACAATATCACGAAAACGATCAACTACCAGGATGTTTATGCCGTGATTAAAAAAGAAATGGAACAGAAATCCAAACTTCTTGAACATGTAGCCTCACGGATTGCGGATGCTGTAAAAAATCATTTTCCTGCAGTTGAAAAAATCTCGGTGAAGGTGACCAAGATCAACCCGCCGGTGGGAGGTAAAATGGCCGGGGTCAGTGTCCGCATCAAAAAATAGAATTTCGGGAAAAAGTATTTTGGATAATCTCCGTATAAAATTATGAAAACTCACGCCATGATCGTTTTTATCTCGCTGGTACTTACCGTTCATTTTCTGGTGAACCTTTATATTTTTACCCACGGATGGCGTTCATTATCGTTGTTTCCGGCCATCCGACCGTATTTTCTTGCCTTGTTTATCATCCTGTTTTTATCTTACATTCTTGCCCGTGTGTCAGAGCCGATAATCGGTTATACTGCGGCGAGTGTTTTCAACTGGATCGGCTCTTTCTGGTTTGCCGCCATGCTTTACTTTTTTTTGTTCATTCTTTTTATTGATATTTTCAGGTTGTTCAACCACTGGTTTCATTTCTTTCCAGCCGTTTTTTATGCTGATTATGCCCGTACCAAATTCATCACAATGATGTGTACTTCAGGATTGGTGATCGGCCTGATAGCCTATGGGTTCATCAACGCTTCCATTGTACGGATAACCAAACTCACAATTCCCGTTCAAAAAGAAGCCGGGCATCTTAAATCCTTGCATGTCGTCATGCTTTCTGATATTCATTTGGGAACTATCATTGGCCCCAGGAAACTCAGCAACATCGTAGCGAAGATAAATGCACTTTCGCCCGACATCGTTTTGCTGGCCGGCGATGTAGTGGATGAAAACATCAGGCATGTGATCAAACAGAACCTGGGTGTTCAGCTCGAAAATATAAAATCTAAATACGGCGTATTTGCCATCACGGGCAATCATGAGTTTATCGGCGGTGTGGAGCCGGCCGTGGCGTATCTTGAAAAACACAAGGTAAAAATTCTCAGGGATACCGCCCTGCTGGTTGACAGCGCCTTCTGGATTGCCGGCCGTAATGACAAGGATATGAAACGGTTTACAGGAAGGGACCGAAAACCACTTGCAGAGATCCTTAAGGAGGTTGATAAAAAATACCCGGTCATACTTATGGACCATCAACCCTTTAATCTGGAGCAGGCAGCGGAAAATGGGGCCGATGTCCAATTTTCGGGGCATACACATAACGGGCAGATGTTCCCGCTGAACCTGATCACCAAGGCCATATATAACCCGGACTGGGGCTTCAAAAAAATTGACAATTGTAATTTTTATATTTCATGCGGGGTCGGCACCTGGGGCCCTCCGGTACGCATAGGCAATTATCCTGAAATTGTCAGCGCAGAATTTACTTTTCAATAAAACATTCGCTATTTTTCTTACTTTTGTTACCTATTTTATCAAGCAATGAACGGTAGTGAAATACTGATGTTTGTGATTTTTAATGCCTTTGTCCTGTTCATGCTCTTTCTTGACCTGAAAGTCATAGACAGGAAAAGCCATGAGGTGAAATTCAGGGAAGCAACCCTCTGGTCGGTATTCTGGATTGTTTTGGCCATTGGTTTTTATTTTCTGATACGCAGCCATGGTGAATGGATACACGGTATTTCGAGCATCGAAGATATACAAGGCAAGATCAGCAAATACCATCAGCCCGTTGATATTACAGGCTTATCATACGAAGAGGCGCTGACCCTGTATAAAAACAACCTTTCCCTCGAATACATCACCGGCTACATCATTGAGAAAACACTCTCCGTTGATAATTTGTTTGTGATGATCATGATCTTTTATGCTTTTGGCGTACAGAAAAAATATTATAAAGAAGTGCTCTTCTGGGGGATCCTGGGTGCGCTGATCATGCGTTTTATTTTTATTTTCGGCGCTGCTGCCGTGATATCGCGTTTTGAATGGGTGCTTTATGTATTCGGAGCTTTTTTGGTGTATACCGGTATTAAAATGTTTGCCGACCGGAATAAAGAAGAAAATAAGATCGATATCGGCAAGCATCCGGTGGTAAAGTTTGCCGCGAAATATCTGAGGGTTTACCCGAAATTTATCGGGAATCGTTTCTACATCAAGAAGCCACACCGAAAGTTTTATTTTACCCCGCTGTTTATTGTTGTGCTGGTCATCGAATTTTCTGATGTTATTTTTGCCACCGATTCGGTGCCTGCCATTTTTTCTATCACTCAAGACCCTTATATCGTATATTTTTCAAATATCTTTGCCATCCTTGGCCTGAGATCTTTGTTTTTCCTGCTGCTTAATTTTATTAACAGGTTCCATTACCTTAAACACGGGCTGGCCATCTTATTGACCTTTATCGGATTGAAACTGATTTTTGATCACTGGCTAAAGGAGTGGGGTTTTACAACCACTCATTCGCTTATCGTGGTGCTGAGTGTTCTGGTAATCAGCATGGTAATTTCAATAATGTTCCCGAAAAAATAATTTTTTTCTGTTTTTTGCGTAACTTTTTCAAAGAATCTTTTGGATTTACTGTAATAAAGTAGTAACTTTATGTGTATCAAATATATCATAAAAATTAATGCTATGAAAAAATTAGTCATTCTTTGTGTCATTTTTCTCACAGCCGCATTTACCATGAATGCGCAGACTGTTGACAGAAAATGGAGTGTCGGCCTTTATGGCGGCGCCAATCAGTATGCCGGTGATTGGGGAAACGGATTTTACCGTTTTGATAAAGGGTTCTATCCGATGGGGCAACTGACCGTATCCCGCTACATGAACCGTTTTTTTGATGTTTTTTTAATGGGGAATTACGGTACTATGGGTTACGACCGTCATATGGATACGGTGTTTAAGACAAGCATGCTACTGGGAACCATTAATGTCAGGCTAAAATTTCTGGGTAACGACAGCTATAAGTTATCACCATACATTTTTGCCGGACTGGGTGGTATGAGATTTAAAGACCTGAATGATAAGTCAGAAAAACACAATAATGCCGCCATTCCGGCTGCCGGCTTCGGGCTGACTTACCATGTGGCTCCCCTGATCAGCCTTCAGTTGCAGGAAGCCTTTATTTTTAGTGATTACGACAACATTGACGTCAAACAGGGTAAAGATTACTACGATAATTATATGCAGCACAGCCTGGGTATCATGTTTAATTTTGGAAAAGTTAAGGACAGTGATAATGATGGAATCGCCGACAAGAACGACAAATGTCCCACCGTTAAAGGGCTGCTGAAGTTTGACGGTTGCCCCGATACGGATAATGATGGTGTTGTTGATGCCGACGACGCTTGTCCCGGAACGCCTTCGGGTGTTAAAGTAGACGCCAAAGGTTGTCCGTTAGATGGTGATGGTGACGGCATTGCGGATTATTTGGATAAATGCCCCGATGTAAAAGGTATTGCTAAACTTGAAGGCTGCCCGGATTCCGATAACGATGGGGTGGCCGACAAAGATGACAAATGCCCCACGACTCCAGCTAATGTTAAAGTTGATGCCAAAGGTTGCCCGCTGGATAAAGATGGTGACGGAGTTGCAGACTACCTGGATAAATGCCCCGATGTTAAAGGGCTTACCAATCTTGACGGCTGCCCCGACAGAGACGGTGATGGCGTTCCCGACTATCTTGATAAATGCCCTGATGTTAAAGGTATTATTGCAAATAAAGGTTGCCCCGAAGTGAAACAGGAAGTGAAGGACGTATTCACAAAAGCATTACAAGGCATACAATTTGAAACCGGCAAAGACGTTATCCGCCCGCTTTCTTTCCCGATACTCAACAATGTTGTTAAGATCATGAAAGACAATAAAGAATACAATTTAATCATAAACGGACATACGGACAATGTTGGTAAACCTGAATCAAACATGGCCTTGTCTCAAAAAAGAGCGGATGCTGTGAAGGCTTACCTTGTTAACAAGGGGGTGGAAGCCGGCCGCCTGAAATCATTCGGTTATGGTGAAACCAAGCCGGTTGATGACAATAACACAGCAGCCGGACGTGCTAAAAACCGTCGTGTTGAGTTTGTAGTAGAGTTTTAATTGAACGGTATTCAAAAAAGCGGCAGCACGGATGTGCTGCCGCTTTTTTTGTTTTCAAAACATAAATTTAAGCAGCCTTAACATATAAGTAAGAGCATATATGCAAAAAAAGAATAATTTTGCACCTCGATTTATTTATTAACTTACAAAACAAAACATGAAAAAACTTTTAATCATTATTGCCATCCTGTTGATTGGATATCAATATTCAGGAGCACAGACCGATGATAGAAAATGGAGTATCGGCCTTCATGGAGGTGCAGAACAGTATTGGGGCGACCAGGGACATGGTTTTTATCGGTTTGATAAAGGATTTTATGGCTTTGGCGGCTTGTCCGTTTCCCGGTACCTGTCCAGTTATTTCGACGTTACCCTGCAAGGAACGTACGGAACCATTGGCTACGCTAAATCCACCAATTCGCTTTTTCATTCCACCCTCATCTTTACCGACCTGACGGCTCGTTTCAAGTTTTTAGGAAACGACAAAGCAAAAGTATCCCCATATATTTTTCTGGGGATCGGCTACATGCGGTTTATGGATAAAAATACCGATGAAAAATGGAATAACCTGGGATTACCTTCCTGTGGGATCGGACTTACTTATCACGTGCTCCCATTCATGAGCATCCGTTTTCAGGAAAAATATGTTTTTTCTAATTACGACAAAGTTGACCATATTTCACATAAAGCTGATGACAGTTATCTGCAGCACGACCTCAGCCTGGAATTTAATTTTGGTAAGGCTAAAGACACCGATAAAGATGGCGTCCCCGATAATAAAGATAAATGCCCGACCGTAAAAGGCCTGTTGAAATTTGATGGGTGCCCGGATACCGATAATGACGGCGTGGTTGATGCCGATGATGTTTGCCCCGGCACACCTGAAAATGTTAAAGTGGATGCTAAAGGCTGCCCGCTGGATACCGATGGCGACGGCATTGCGGATTACCTGGATAAATGCCCGGACGTTAAAGGCCTTGCAAAATTTGAAGGTTGCCCTGATACCGATGGCGATGGTGTTACGGATGCCAATGACAAATGTCCAAATACTCCCGCCAATGTGAAAGTTGACAGTAAGGGCTGCCCCGTAGATACTGATGGCGACGGTATTGCCGATTATTTAGACAAATGCCCGAACGATAAAGGCCTTGAAAGCCTGAACGGCTGTCCCGACAAAGATGGCGACGGAGTTCCCGACTATCTTGATAAATGTCCTGATGTAAAAGGTATTGCAGCAAACAAAGGCTGTCCCGAAGTGAAACAGGAAGTTAAGGAAATATTCAGGAAGGCCTTGCAGGGAATTCAGTTTGAAACAGGAAAAGACATCATCCGGCCGGTTTCGTTCCCGATACTTAATAATGTGGTTACCATTATGAAAGAAAATAAAGAATACAACCTCATCATTAACGGCCATACCGATAATGTAGGCAACCCTGAAGCAAATATGACGCTGTCACAAAAACGTTCCGACGCCGTGAAAGCATATCTTGTTAAAAAAGGTATTGATGCTTCGCGCATGAAGGCTTATGGCTTTGGAGAAACCAAGCCGGTTGAGGACAATAAAACCGCAGCCGGACGTGCTAAAAACCGCCGTGTTGAGTTTGTGGTAGAATTCTGATTTTTAAAATCATAAAATAAAAAGGCTGTATCTGATGCTCTGATACAGCCTTTTATTTTGCAATTTATAAACGGCCATACTTGTTTTAATTTAATCTAAAAAATATCTATAAAAAAAACATTTGTTGTAAATTTAAAAAAAATATTATTTTTACAGTTTCTTTTAAAATACAAAAACTATAAACTATGAAAAAATTAATTATTCTTTGTGTAATTCTTCTTTCAGCAACTTATATCGCTGATGCCCAGAATGCAGACAGAAAATGGAGTATTGGCCTCTATGGTGGTGCCAATCAGTATGCCGGCGATCTTGGTAATGGATTTTATCGTTTCGATAAAGGGTTTTACGGAATGGGGCAGTTAACATTTTCGCGTTATATCAACCGTTTTATTGATATCTCTCTTTTAGGAAATTATGGAAACCTGGGCTATTCAAAAGATACAGACAGTACTTTTAAATCCAGCCTGCTTCATATAAATCTTAACTTCAGGTTTAAATTTTTAGGCAACGACAAGAAGTTTTCACCATATCTTTTTGGAGGGTGGGGATATTCAAGGTTTACCAACCTGAATAATAAAAACCAGGTATGGAACAAAGCTGCTATTCCTGTTATCGGAGCCGGTTTCACATGGCACATGATCCCATCGTTAAGCCTGCAGTTTCAGGAATCTTTTATGTTTGTCAATTATGATAACATTGATGGCGTTTCAAATAAAGCCAATTATGACCACTTTTTACAACACAGTCTTGGCCTGATGGTTAATTTCGGCAAATTGAAAGATACGGACGAGGATGGAATTCCCGATAAGACAGACAAATGTCCTACTGTAAAAGGCCTTGCTAAATTCAACGGCTGTCCCGATACCGACAATGACGGTGTTGTTGATGGTGATGATATGTGCCCGGGAACACCAGAAGGCGTAAAAGTCGATGCCAAGGGTTGTCCTCTGGATACCGATGGCGATGGTATTGTTGATTATCTTGATAAATGTCCCGATGTTAAAGGCCTTGCAAAATTTGAAGGTTGCCCTGATACCGATAACGACGGCGTTATTGACAGTCAGGATGAGTGCCCGGAAACACCTGCCAATGTTAAGGTTGATGCCAAGGGTTGCCCGCTCGACACCGATGGCGATGGTATCCTTGACTATCTTGATAAATGTCCTGATGTTAAAGGTGTTGCCGAATTCGAAGGCTGCCCCGACAGAGATGGCGACGGAATTCCTGACTATCTGGATAAATGCCCGGATGTAAAAGGTATCAAAGAAAATAAAGGTTGCCCGGAAATCAAACAATCTGTTAAGGATGTGTTCCGCAAAGCACTGCAAGGCATCCAGTTCGAAACCGGCAAGGACGTCATCCGTCCGGTTTCCTTCCCGATACTCAACAATGTTGTTAAGATCATGAAAGAAAACAAAGAATACAACCTGATCATCAACGGACATACCGATGATGTAGGTTCCGACGAATCGAACATGATATTGTCCGACAAACGTGCCGCCGCAGTAAAAACGTATTTGGTTAAAAACGGCGTGGAAGTAACCCGACTGAAATCATTCGGTTATGGTGAAACCAAACCTGTTGAAGATAACAAAACCGCTGCCGGCCGTGCGAAGAACCGCCGCGTAGAATTTATCGTAGAGTTTTAATCTGTAAATTGTAAACTCAAAAAGGCTGTGTCTTGATTGATACAGCCTTTTTTATTGTACCTGAGTCGTATTGAAAAAAGTTGACACAGAAAACAACTTAATTTGTGACCATTTGATAAGGAATCAGGGATAAGTGGAATCGGGATAGAAGCAATTTTGGAAAACGTTCCGGGGCTTTGCAACGGGCGGTACTTGAACATTCCCGCCGTGTCAACCCGTCCATAAAATTAATTTTATCATTTCAAGTTTTCCCGCATTTCGGCAGGTGCAAGCCCCTGTTATCGGTATGTTGCTTTTGTTTTTATCCTTTCCATTATTTGTTTTTGTTCTTTAATTACTAGTCTATAAACCAAGTCATGGCTGCAAAGGGATTCTCAAAATCAAATTGGTTTGAATGCCAATAATTCAATAAGCATATTATGGTTAGTGTCAAAGGCACCAAATAAAATAATAATTTATTTGTTAAAAATTTCTTTTCGCTTCTAATTGTCAATGCTATTCCTGAGATTGTCGATATTAATGCAGGTATAAATAAAATGATAGATACTATTATGCAAGAACGAACGAAGCCATGAATGGAATATGTATTAGGGTCATTATAACTAACACCAAAGCCCGTTTTATGCTCAGTAGTTATCACAAAATATGTTTCAATTGACCAAATATAATAAAGAGGAACGAGCCCAATTAAAGGAGTAAGTGATAAAACTTTTAAGATTAACCTTACAATTTTCATTGTTGTCAATTACCGATAACTTGTGCCTTTATTTACTCCCCGAAATTTTCACGTTAAGCTTTACCGCAAAATTTTTGAGTTCGTTGTCAAAAGCATAATACCCGTAACGGTAAAACACACCGGCGCCCAGCTTGAGGTATGCAAGGTTAAAAAGCTTAAGCCGCACCAGGTTGTCAAACAACAGCCCGGATTCAAAAAACCATTTATCGGGAACTTTAAAATCTATTCCGGTATGATAGTTTTTATCCGATAGTGTTCCGTACAAAATGCTTTGGCAAATGGTTAATTCAGGCCTGAATTTTCTGATCTTAAACAAATAACTTTCGAACGAATGCCGGTAATGAAAAGCCACATATTTGTCGTACAAAAACTCATCAATGCGCATGGTTTGAAACGTATTCCTGAAATAAAGCATAAAGCTGGAACTGTATGAGCCTTTGCCTTTAAAAAGCTTCATATAAGGAGCCTTGTTAAGGATTAGACCCGATTCGAGCAAGACTTCTGTTTTCCCAAAATGCTTTATCCTGAATTCGTCTTCAACGGCAAATTCTATTTTGTCATAGTTGAACTGCCCGTCCAACAGCCCTTTAAATCCGCGTATATAGGAGAAATACAACACAGGATATTTGGTTCCCAGTGCATACCTTTTATTAAAAGCATCGACAAGTTTTTCGTCGTAGGCATAACGTATTCCAAATTTCAACTCGGTGAATTTGTAAGTGTTTTTGTCAACCGTGTCGGCAATGTCGGGCAGGTAATAATAGCCATACTCCGGCGTGCGGCTTTCGTGCAACCCTGCGATTTCAACTTGTGCGTACCGTAATGCCCTGAATTTGAAATAAGCATTATACCGTTCCACAAAATCAACCCTGTCGATGAGGTACTCGTTCCAGTAGGAAAAATTACGGTACTTGTATAATCCGGTCAGGCCGGGCGTTTCAAGGTCCTTCATGTAATTAAAACCCAGAAATATTTCATGTTTTTTTGAAATATTAAATTCAAGGTCGCCGCCGTATTTGAACTTTTTATCCCAGAAACCATAAGCGCCAAAACCTCCGAGGGAGAACCATTTACATAATTTTTCATTGGTCCTCAGCCCAAGCCCGATCCTGACACCTTCAATATTGTTATAGTTGAAAAGCTCTTCAAGCTTGAAATCAAAAATACTCAGCGGCAGGTATCCGTCAAGAATTTTTTCAGCTGCCCTCGGGATATAATCGAATTTTCTTTTTTTACCCAGCGAATCCAATTTGGCGTAGGTTTTTATTTCTTTTGCCGTCAGCGTATCCTGCCGGGTGCTTTTCCAGTATTGCTCATCGTGCTTGCCTGCACCTTCTTCAAAAACAATATTGCTTGGGCCAAAATCTTTGTTTTTATTTTCTGCGTTGAAATCAATTTCAGAAATATAACTCCGCCCCCGCATCACCACGCCTACTTTTTCAGACGGATAATTCGGCAACAGCCAGTCGTAATTCAGCTGGACCGGAAACCAGTATTTGTTGTCCGTGAAGGCATACATCTGCTGAATTTTTATCGACCATAAGCCTTCTTCAGCAGGCTGTGCAATCACATTTTGTATGGCATAACGGTTCGAGTTGATGTACAGCACACCCTTGAGCGCATGAAAACTTTTTCCGGCCATGGGCTTGAAAGAAATGACGAAGACGCTGTCCCCATTGCTATACAGCGTATCTTCCAGTAAAAAGTTGTACCGGCCGATGCTGCCGTTGCTGATCGGGTTCAGATAATCTTTTACATCGGTAAGTGTTAATGAAATAAAATCCGTATAAAATGAAAAAGGCTGTACATCCGTTGCCAATGTGGTGAAGTTGGGATCTGAAAACCCTGAAACCCTTGTGCCGAGGACTTTTTCCTGGCTTTTTCCGTTCAGATACATACGTTCTGAAAACGATTCCATCATCATGATATATTGTTCTTCAGCCTGCCGGCTCAGCCGGAGGAAGGTGCTGTCGTCCTTAAGTTTTGATTCGGGATCTGAGCTTATTGTGTATTTTGTTTTATCGAGATACCACTCGGCGGTTACTTTGTTGTAACATTTGTACCGGAACGAAGGAATGTTCTCAGGGTCGTTAAGCTTTCTGTTTTCCTGAGCCTTCCGTATGATCTTATGTGCGGGATTTTCACCCGGGTAAATCACCACCCCGCTTAATTCAAGATTCCTTCGGACCATGGAAACCTTCAGGTATTTTGGTTTCGAACTTACGTCAATGGTTCGGGCCTGATAACCGACAAATGTGAACGTCAGTGACTCGATGGGAACCGTGGACTTGAAATAAAAATTTCCATCGATATCTGTTGACCCGCCATAATCATCATCGTTGACAACAATGTTTACGAAAGCAAGAGGTGCGCCGGTTACAGAATCAGAGACCTTCCCGGATGCAACATGCTGCGCCATTATCCATTGAGGAAAAGAAAACAATATAAAAGTCAAAAACAAAATCCGGTATTTCATGCAGCAAAGTAAGCAATAAAAAATTAACCTAAGGTTTTATAACGCAAAACCGGTCATTATTAGCATAATATTTTTAAAATTACTGGTATGCGTAGGTTTTATATTATATTTTTGTATAAGCAATCATTATAATTCTTGTTTTGAAAACGTCATTTAAAAAAGTTTTATTTCTTGTAATTTTTTTTCTGGACACTTTTTTATCGTTCGGGCAGCTGCTGGATTTCGAAATTTTTATGGATACCACAGCCTCGTGCGACTGGAATCCTGTTGACACTAACAAGGTGGCCATTGCATTACGCGGAAGCGATGGGTATTTTGATGTTTATTCCGTCAATACCGATGGCAGCAATAAGACCTGCATCACCTGTGGAAACAGCGTTCTTCCTGGCAAACATCAGGGCTCTCCGTCTTACCATCCTTCGGGGAATTATCTGGTAATAACCGTTGAAAAAGCCGTTCATCCAGGTTCTTCCATTGAAGCATTGCCCGGGCTGGGAGGCTATACAGATATCTGGGTCATCACCAGCGACGGAACAAAAGCCTGGCCGCTGACAAACACCGCCAATGATTCAACTGGCGGCGCCATGTATTGTTTCTTTTCGCCCGACGGAACACAGGTTATGTGGACCGAACGCACTGCCGCGCCAACGCCGGCCTGGGACATCCTCAACTGGAAACAGCTTGCGGGTTTTTGGGTGATTAAAGTCGCCGATTTTCATTACAGCCCCGACAGCGTGTATATAGACAATATCAGGACTTACGGTGATAACAACCCCGGATTTTATGAGTGTTACGGATGGTCCCCGGACGGTTCACGCATTCTGTTTAGCAGCGATTATAACCAGTTGACGTTCTGGGACAACCAGGTCTTCACGCTTGATGCAGCCACCGGCGGTGATTGGAAACAGTTGACCAACGGGAATTACAATGAGCAGTCATTCTATACTCCCGATGGCAGCGCAATCGTTTATATGTGTAATAAAAGCAACCAGAATACCGGTTGCGACTGGTGGATCATGAATGCCGACAGTACGAACAAACACCGCATAACTTTTTTCAACGATTCCACAAGCCCGCAATATGCAGGATACATGCTGGTCACCGGGCTCGGTCATTTCAGCCCCAATGGTAAAAAAATGATCGCAGAAACCCAGAACCCTTTAGTTCAGATTGCGACGGCCTACCTTGTTGATTGGAATCCGGGTGTCATGGGCACAGAAGAAAATCCCGGGCAGCAAGAAGAGAGCCTTGTCTATCCAAATCCTTCAGGAGGAAAAATAAATATTAATCCGCCACCTGAAACAAAGCGGATTGAAATTGTAACGATTAACGGTCAGGTTCTTTCAGAAATCAATACCTCCGGGAAACAAATGGTAGGCATAGATCAGTTGCTAAGCGGGGTTTATTTAGTAAAATTCATTTCTGAGAAGACTATTTATACAAAAAAAATCATTGTAAACACTAAATAAAAACCATTCTTAAAACGTAAGAAATTTTCACAGGCCAATCGCCTGTTTTGATTATGGCAGAACATAACGATCTTGGAAAAGAAGGAGAAGACCTGGTTGCGCAGTTCCTTGCAGATAAGGGATTCAGGATATTGAACCGCAACTGGCGTTACGGAAAAGACGAGCTTGATATCGTGGCAGAGACAGATACACACCTTGTTTTTGTGGAGGTAAAAACCCGCAGTAATATCATTTTTGGTGAGCCTGAAGAAGCCGTTACCAAAAAGAAACAGCGTTTCCTGATCCGCGCTGCAAATGCCTACATCGAAAAAAATAATTGTACCAAAGAAGCCCGCTTTGACATAATTTCCGTAATTTTGCCGTCGCATCCACCACACATCAACCATATTCAGGATGCTTTTTATCCAACTCTTTGAAAAATCTTAAGCTATGAAAACCTCCGGTAGTTCACCAAATAAAAAAAGATCACACAGCAAAGAAGACCGGAAACCCCGGGACAAAAAACCTTTTTCCGGAAAACGCAACGACAAACCCACCGAAAGAAAATACGCTAAAAAAGAAGATGGTTCAGGTTATGCTGACCACCATGATGAAGACCGCGGCAAGCGGCCTGAAAGGAAATTTGCAAAGGGTGGCGATTACAAAAAAAGAGCCGGCAAACCGTTTGAAAAATCTCATGATGGAAGCGCTGACAGGCCGGCAAAGCGTTATGACGACAATCATAGTGGGGAAGAGAAAAAACGTTATTCCGATAAGCCATTTCATGCCAGGGAAAAGAAATATGGCGATAAGGGCACACATTCCGGTAAAAGATTTTCTGGTGGAGATGATTATAAAAACAAAGAAAAGAGACCTTACGAAAAACATAAGGAAGGTGGCTCCGAAAGGCCTGCTGAACGCTATGTCCGGAAAAAAAGAACCGAAAACGACAGGCCATATTCCGACAAACAAAGTTTTTCTCATGAAGGTGATGGGGACAAGAAACCGTTTTCAAAAAACAAAAGGCCGCGGGTAATGGAACCCAAAACCTATATCGGCAGAAAACGCGAATACCGTGAAACTGAGATTTATGTAAAAGACAATACCTACGCCAAGCGCCCGTCGTTCCGCGACCTTTCGGAGACAAACGGGATACGCCTGAATAAATTTATTGCCAATGCCGGCATCTGCTCGCGCCGTGAGGCCGACACCCTTATCGAAACCGGCGTAATCACCATCAATGGAAAAGTCGTTACCAAGCTCGGAACGAAAGTGATGCCGGGCGATGTGGTCAAATTTAACGAACAGGTTTTGACCGGCGAACAGCACCAATATCTCTTGCTAAACAAGCCCAAGGGCTATCTTACCACCACCGACGACCCGCAGGAGCGTAAGACCGTGATGGAGATCATCAGGCATGCCTGCAAAGAAAGGATTTATCCGGTGGGCCGCCTCGACAAAAACACTTCGGGATTGTTGCTGTTCACTAATGATGGCGAGTTGGCAAAAAAACTCACACATCCGAGCCACCGCGTTGAAAAGATCTACCATGCAGAACTGGATAAGCCGTTACAGAAAGCTGATATGCTAAAAATCTCAGAGGGAATTGAGCTGGAAGACGGCCTGATAAAAGTAGATGCCATCGCGTATGGCGAGACAAAAAAAGAAGTCGGCATCGAAATCCATTCAGGTAAAAACCGTATTGTACGCCGCATTTTTGAAAGCCTGGGCTATGAGGTGGTAAAACTTGACAGGGTAGTGCTGGCGGGGCTTACCAAAAAAGATTTGCCGCGAGGGAAATACCGTTTTTTAAGCACGGAAGAAGTAAATATTCTGAGAAGGATAAAATAACCTGACTATTTCACTAAAGATCCGTTTTCAAAATCTTTCTCTTGTTGCACAAAGCATAATTCTCCTTTTTGATTCTCAGCCATGAGTATCATGCCCTGCGACTGTATTCCCCTCAACATCCGGGGTTGCAGGTTCACCAGGATCACTACTTTCTGGCCGATAATTTTTTCAGGATCGTAATTTGCGGCAATACCCGATACGACAGTTCTTTTATCAATCCCGGTATCCACGGTAAGTTTAAGAAGCTTATCCGTCTTTGGCACACGTTCCGCGGTAAGTATCGTCCCGGTGCGTAGGTCGAGTTTGGCAAATTCTTCGTACGAAATATCTTGTTTGGCAGGAGTGACTTTTGTTTCAGCCATTTTGTTCTGCTCTTTGGTTTTGTTTAATTTTTCAACCTGGGCCAGAACGGCATCGTCTTCAATTTTTTCAAACAATAATGAGGCTGTGCCAAGTTTTGAATTATCTTTTAAGAGTTCCACACTCCCGGCGTCATTCCAGCCTGAAAACTCAAAATTCAGGATCTTTTTAATTTTTTCTGAAGTAAAGGGTAAAAAAGGATGAGCGACAATGGCCAGGTTGGCACAAATCTGTAACGACAGATTTAGGATGGTCTGCACTCGTTCGGGCTGCGTGGCAACAATTTTCCATGGTTCGCTGTCGGCGAGGTATTTGTTTCCCAGCCGTGCGAGGTTCATCATCTCGCTCAATGCTTCGCGGAACCTGAAATGGTCAAGTGATGCGGCGATACGTCCGGGAAATTCTTTTATGGCTGCGACTAGTTGTTTGTCCGCATCCGTCAGTTCTGTAATTGAAGGAACAACCCCATTGTAGAATTTTCCTGTAAGCACAACCGCTCTGTTCACAAAATTTCCGAGTATGGCAACGAGTTCACTGTTGTTTTTGGTTTGGAAATCTTTCCATGTAAAGTCGTTATCCTTGGTTTCGGGGGCATTAGCGGTGAGTACATAACGCAGGACATCCTGTTTTCCCGGGAAATCGGCCAGGTATTCATGCAACCAAACAGCCCAGTTGCGCGAGGTTGAAATTTTATCTCCTTCAAGGTTTAGAAATTCATTGGCCGGCACATTATCGGGTAAAATATAGCTGCCTTCGGCATGCAATATGGCCGGGAACATGATGCAATGAAACACGATATTGTCCTTCCCGATAAAATGCAACAGCCGTGTATCTTCGTCTTTCCAGTATGTTTCCCATTTTTTACCTTTTTCAGCGGCCCATTCTTTGGTCGCCGATATATATCCGATGGGTGCGTCAAACCAGACATATAGCACTTTCCCTTCCGCGCCTTCCACGGGAACTTTTACGCCCCAGTCCAGGTCTCTGGTTACGGCGCGTGGTTGCAAACCCTGGTCGATCCACGATTTGCATTGCCCGTAAACATTGGTTTTCCATTCTTTGTGATCTTCAAGTATCCATTGTTTCAGCCAGGGCTCATATTTATCAAGAGGCAGGTACCAATGTTTGGTCTCTTTCATCACGGGAATATTTCCGCTGAGCGCTGAACGCGGGTTGATAAGGTCGGTAGCATTTAATGAGGTGCCGCAGTTTTCGCATTGGTCGCCATAAGCCCTTTCGTTATTGCAATGCGGGCATGTGCCGGTGACATACCTGTCGGCAAGAAACTGTTTTTGTTCTTCATCATATAGCTGTTCAGAAGTCTTAACAATAAATTCGCCTTTATCGTAAAGTGTTTTAAAAATCTCCGCCGCGGTCTCGTAGTGTATTTTATTGGAAGTGCGTGAATAAATATCGAACGAGATGCCGAATTCTTCAAACGAATCTTTTATGATCTTGTGATATTTGTCGACCACCTGCTGCGGGGTGATGCCTTCTTTTCTGGCTTTTATCGTGATTGGAACGCCATGCTCGTCGGAACCGCCGATAAAAACGACATCTTCGCCCTTCATTCGAAGGTAACGGACATAGATATCAGCAGGAATATATACACCGGCCAGGTGTCCGATATGAACGGGGCCATTAGCGTAAGGCAGGGCGGAGGTAACGGTGGTTCGTTTGTAATTTTTTTCTTTAGGTTCCATTTAAATGCGTGTTTTTTACTAATTTTCACAAGTTTTTATGAATTGCAAAATTAAGTATTTCGTCCGATTTATATGGATAATTAAACGAAATGGTAGCTGTTATGACCCTAAAGCCCTGAAGTCTCTTCGGCTTTATAACAACGGACTTTAGTCCGTTGTTAAGCGAGCTAAGCGCTAATATGGGCTTTAGCCCTGAAAAAAGTATTTTTATTAATAATTAAATTCATAGCTTTGGCTTCTAATAAATCCTGAAACCAACACCGCCTTTTAAGGCAGAGGACTTTGAACAACAATAATAATTGGGTTTCAGCCCTGAAAATAAAAAATATGGCTTTTGTAAAAGTTATGATACATGCTGTCTGGGGAACAAAAAACCGCCATCCATTTTTAACGGATGAGATCAGAAAAAGTATGGTTGCTCACATCAAAGAAAACGCGAAAGATAAGCAGTTGTTTATTGACACCCTTGATGGATATACGGATCATTTGCATTGTTTATTTGGGCTTAATGCCGATATGAGTATTGCTAAAACATTGCAATTGCTAAAAGGGGAATCTGCTCACTGGATCAATGATCAGAAAATCATCAAATCAAAGTTTGGGTGGGCAGATGAATACTATGCAGTTTCCGTGAGTGATTCAGATCTGGCCAGGGTAAGAAAATACATTAATGAACAGGAATCCCATCATAAGAAAGTTACCTTTGCTCAGGAATATGAAAAGTATATCAGGGCTGAAGCCTTATAGTAGTGGGTCATCATTAACCCCGGCCTTAAGGCCGGGGTTAATGATGACTATGCTCTCTTTTAAGGACTTTAGTCCTGACCACCTCATTATATGCACATTATGAAAACACCACCCTATCTAAAAAAAGGCCACAGCATCGGCATCGCCGCTCCCGCCCGGAAGATCAGCATCGAAGAACTTAGTCCCGCTATTGAACTCCTTAAAAACCGGGGGCTTGAACCGGTTTTTGCCTCCAACCTTTTCTGCAGCGATAACCAATATGCCGGAACAGATGAAGAACGGCTCAACGGTTTTCAGGAACTGCTGGACGATCCTGAAATAAAAGCCATCATTTGTGCACGCGGCGGTTACGGCACCATGCGTATCATTGATAAACTCGATTTCTCACAGTTTCTGCTACACCCCAAATGGATCGCCGGTTATAGCGATGTTACCGTGTTGCATTCCCACATTAACAAGAACTTCGGAATCGAAACACTGCACAGTTCTATGCCAATAAATTTTTCCACCAACACGCCAGAAGCTTTGGAGAGCCTGAGAAAAGCCCTGTTTGGAGAAAAACTTTCTTATGTTGCAGCGAACGATAACCTTAACAGGCCAGGTAAAACCGAAGGCGTGTTGACTGGCGGTAACCTGTCTATTTTATATGCCCTGAGTGGTTCTGCTTCTGATATAGATACCAATGGAAAAATACTTTTTATCGAGGACCTTGAAGAATATCTGTATCACATCGACCGTATGATGGTGCAGCTGAAACGCAGCGGAAAGCTTCAAAACCTTGCCGGGCTAATAGTAGGAGGGATGAACAACATGAACGACAACACGGTTCCGTTTGGCAAAACTGCGTATGAGATCATTTCTGAACATGTTGCAGCTTATGATTACCCGGTTTGTTTCGGTTTCCCGGCGGGGCATATGGATGATAACAGGACGTTGGTCATGGGCAGAAAAGTTGACCTTGAAGTTTATAAAAATAAATCGGAAGTTCATTTTGTGTGATGCTTAACTTCCAGATAAATACCGTCTCTAAAACGCATCACCATAACGAAAAAAAAATTACATTTGCAGTTCAACACTAATTAAAAATCATTTTATGAAAAAATTGTTTTTAACTACAGCTGTTTTATTACTATTTGTTTTTCAAAACAGCCATGCCTGTACCAACTTTATTATTACCAAAGGCGCCTCCACTGATGGTTCTGTAATGATTACCTATAATGCCGATTCACACACGCTTTATGGAGAACTTTATTACAGGCCGGCAAAAGATTATCCCGAGGGAGCCATGATGGATATTTATGAATGGGACACCGGCAAATTTCTTGGAAAAATAAAACAAGCCCGTCATACCTATTCCGTGATCGGCAATATGAATGAACATCAGCTTGCCATTGGTGAGACAACATACGGCGGCGTTGAAGAACTTCTTTTTGACACCACCAGTATTTTGGATTACGGGAGCCTGATATATATTGCCCTTCAAAGATGTAAGACTGCCCGCGAAGCTATAAAGCTTATCGGGGAGCTGGTTGCAGAATATGGCTATTATAGCGAAGGGGAATCGTTTTCTATTTGTGATGCAAACGAAGCCTGGATATTTGAAATCATTGGAAAAGGACAGGGCGGCAAAGGCGCCGTATGGGTTGCCAGGCGTATCCCCGATGGTTATATTTCCGGCCACGCCAACCAGGCTCGTATCACTACCTTTCCCCTAAACGATCCTGAAAATTGCCTCTACGCAAAAGATGTGATTTCGTTTGCCCGTGCAAAAGGCCTTTTCAAAGGAGAAGATAAAGATTTTAGTTTTTCAGACACCTATAACCCTGTGAATTTTGAAGGCGCCCGTTTCTGTGAAGCCCGCGTCTGGAGCGCTTTCAAAAGCGTGAATAGCGATATGGGAAAGTACCTTGATTACGCCATGGGCCAAAACCTGAAAAACAGAATGCCGCTCTGGATCAAACCGGACAAAAAACTTTCCGTCTATGATGTCATGGAGCTGATGCGCGACCATTATGAAGGTACGCCAATGGATATGACCAACGATCTTGGCGCCGGTCCATTCAAATGCCCTTACCGCTGGAGGCCGATGACATGGGATGTAGACGGTGTGCAATACATACATGAAAGAGCCACTTCCACCCAACAGACAGGTTTTACTTTTGTGGCACAAAGCCGCAGCTGGCTGCCGGATCCAGTGGGAGGAATCTTTTGGTTTGGCGTTGATGATTCGTACAGTACGGTTTATGCTCCGATGTATTGCAGTATTACCAAGGCTCCTGAAGCTTATGCCGAAGGTTACGGCGATATGAATACCTTTAATGAAAATGCCGCTTTCTGGGTCTTTAACCAGGTTTCAAATTTTGCTTATACCCGCTATTGCGACATTATCCCTGAAGTCCGGAAGTTACAGAAAGAACTGGAAACAAAATACATAACACAGGACGTTCCCGAAATGGATAAAAAAGCGGCCGAACTGTATAAAAAATCACCTAAAAAAGCCAGTGAATTTTTAACACAATATTCTGTAAAAACCGGTAACGAACTTGTAGTCCGCTGGAAACAATTTTACGGCTATCTTTTCACCAAATACATGGATGGGAATATCAAGTATCCGGGAAAGACAAAAGAAACTTCCAAAGTGGAACATCCAAGATACAGCGATGAGTGGTACTGGATGATCGTTAAAGAAACAAAGAACAGGTACCGTAATTTAACACCGGACTGTAATAAATAAGATTGTTTTTTTTCTGATACAACAGCCGCATATTTTTGCGGCTGTTTTTATAAAACCACTAAAATGCCCCTGTTAAACCTGCAACACCTGATTGTTGATTTTAAAAGCGAAAGCGGTGTCGTTCGTGCAGTGAAAG
>DAOQAT010000041.1:0-14684 GCA_035354195.1 Bacteroidales bacterium
CCTGGAGCACCGTTCCGGCCCAGACCACGGCCATCGCCACGGGCTTAGCCGCAGGTACCTACACCGTGACCGTCACCGATGCCAACCTCTGCACCACGACCGCCACCGTTACCATCACCCAGCCTGCTGCAGCCTTATCAGCCGCCATCACCGCCCAGACCAACGTATTATGTTTTGGTAACGCCACCGGTTCCGCCACGGTCACCGCATCAAACGGCACCCCGGGCTATACCTACTCCTGGAGCACCAACCCTTCGCAAGTAACACCTACTGCCATAGGCCTGCCAGTAGGATCTTATATTGTTACCGTGACAGATAACAACGGTTGCTCGGTTACAACAGGAACCACCATCACCCAACCGCTTGCACCTTTGGCTGCTTCAATAACTGCCCAAACCAATGTTTTATGCTTTGGAAATTCAACGGGTTCTGCAACCATTACGGCTACCGGCGGCACACCAGGTTATACATATTCATGGAGCACTATACCTCCACAAACTTCAATAATGGCTACAGGCATGCCGGCAGGTAATTATACAGTTACAGTTACTGATAATAATGGATGCTCGTTAACCAACTTAGTAGTTATTTTCCAACCCGCTATATTAACCGCAACTGTTTCGGCAATGCCTGGTGCTCTCTGCGGTTATGACTCTGTTGGAATCGTTTCAGTTGTTGCAGCAGGGGGTGTTGCTCCTTATTCATACAATTGGTCAACTGGATCAAATTTATCTATAATTAACGGTTTGTCAGCAGGAACTTATTCGGTTACTGTTACCGATAATAATGGATGTAGTGAAACTGCCTCCGGAACCATAAATCTTATACCAACTGTTACTCCTGATTTTCCTGCACTACCATCCATCTGTTACGGAAAATCGGCACCTATGTTAGGTCCTATTTCGCCCAATGGCATTATGGGTACATGGACCCCCTCATATGTTAGCAATACTGCGAGTGGAACATATACTTTTACACCTAATCCAGGACAATGCGCAAATCCTCAAACTCTGATGGTAAATGTTTTTCCGTATACACCGGTAAATTTCACTGCCGAACCTAGGGAAGGTTGTGTTCCATTACATGTTGATTTCGATTATATCAATAATGGAGCTATTGATACAAATTCGCTTCATTGGAATTTTGGAAACCCAATGACCACCACGGATGTTTCTGATTTACTCTCACCGGATTATACCTATACAGACGATGGGGCCTTTGTGGTAAGCCTTACTGGGGTTTCCTATAATGGCTGTCAGGTTACAGGCTATGACACCATACATGTATGGCCAACACCTTTTGCTGATTTTACCACGCATCCTGAACCTGCAGAAACTGATAATCCCAAGGTTGAATTTTACGATCAATCCATTGGTGCTGATAGCTGGAATTGGAATTTTGGAGATGTTGCATCCGGAAGCAATAATTACTCTGTTCTTCAGTATCCAACACATATTTATTCAGATAGTGGATATTTTACTGTTCGGCTGATCGTTGCAAATAATCATAATTGTCTGGATACCGCAGTTAAGGTAGTACAAATTATCGAATCATTTGTGTTTTTCACACCTAATGCCTTTACACCTGAAGGGGATGGAAATAATGAAGGATTTAGCGGAAAAGGCGTTGGTATTGATGAAGATGATTTTGTGATGTATATATACGACCGCTGGGGAAAATTGATGTTCAAGACATATGATTTAAATGCAAAATGGGATGGTACCGATGAAAGAACCGGAAAAGATTGTGAACTTGGTGTTTATGTATGGTTAATAAGTTTAAGGGACAAAACCGGATTACAACATACCCTTAAGGGAGTTGTCACATTAATACGATAGTGGCAAGCTATTAATTCTGCTTTTATTATCATTTCTTAACTCCATCATTTTTGGTGGAGTTTCTCTTTTTAGCGAAATCAAGGTTTTTTTAATTTGGATTGATTTTTGATATTTTCGCGAAAATTTTTGTTTTTATTAATATCATTGTGATTATAAAACGTATCTGTGTTTTTTATAAATTTGCAATGAATTATGACTGATTTAACGAGTAGGTATTTTGCATCCACCTTTATCGGGCAAAATTAAAACGAAAAAGCTATGAAAAAGTTCATTTTAATTTTAATGAGTTTGTTTTTATTCACTGTCGTAAATGCTCAGGATATTATTTTTAAGAAAAACGGTGATGAAATTAGTGCAAAAGTGGAAGAAGTGGGTGTTTATGAAGTGAAGTATAAAAAGTTTGATAATCAGGATGGACCCATATATACCCTTTTAAAGACCGAAATTTTCATGATAAAATTTGCTAACGGGACTAAAGAGGTTTTTAATACAGAAAGTAACAGCAACGTACCTGTTAAGGCAGAAGTTGTTGCCGAACCTGCTGTATTAGACCAGGCAACGGTAATAATATACAGGAAAAACTCTCCTACAGGTTTTACCGTTGTTTATGATGTTTATGCAGATTCTAAATACATCACAAAAATACAGAATAACACATATTTTGTTGCAAAAGTCAATCCGGGCCTTGTTACATTTTCAGCCCAGACAGAACCCCCCAAAGTTACAACTTCAATGAACCTTGAACCAGGGAAGACCTATTACCTGAGGTGTGCTGTAAGCACTGGGATGTGGATTGGAAGGCCTTCTCTGGAGTTTGTTTCGGAGTCAGTAGGAATGTCTGAAACCGCTAAAATGAAAAAGTAAAATTATTTCAATTATCAATATTAAAAGCTGTCCTGAAAGGGGTGGCTTTTTTTATTCTTTGTATTCGTTGTTTTTCCAATCTCCACATACTTTTTTCCCGGAAGTATAGGTAAAACAACCCGCTCCGTCAAATTTATTTTGCTTAAACTGACCTTCATATTTTGAGCCATCAGGTAATATCAGGACACCCTCGCCATCTTTCATATTGTCTTTTACCTGGCCTGTATATTTTTTTCCGTTTTCGCAGGTAAAAGTACCTTGTCCGTTCATTTTGCTGTTTTTCCAGTCGCCCACATAAGTACACTGCTTGTATTCTCCCGATGCATAGGTAAAAGAGCCTTTACCCTCACATTTGTTATTAAGCCAATCACCTGTGTAAACATCACCGTTAGCATAAGTATAAGTCCCGGTACCATTTAATTTGTTTTTATCAAAATGACCTTCATATTGGTCGCCGCTTGCGTATTTAAAAACACCCGATCCGCACATGGCATTATCTTTCCATTGTCCGGTATATTCACCACCTTTCCATGTCCCTGCTGCAAATGTATAAGTGCCGGAGCCATTAAGTTTATAATTTTTGAATTCGCCCACATATTTATCACCGTTTGGGTAGGCAAAGGTTCCGGTTCCGTCCTTACAATTTCCTTCAATACACCCGAATTTTTGAGCGTACATATTTAATTGCAAAATGGATAAAACTATTAAAAAAAATCCGGGTTTCATAAACAACTTTTTTTTAATAAAAAAAGTCATCTATAGAGGGCAGATGACTTTTTTTCTGGTGTCAAATTATATTATTTAACAGGTGTTCCCTGTTCTTCGCCGGTGTTTTCTGTAGGGGCATCAGGGCCGGGTTGTTGCAGGGGCACATATTTCATAAGCATTTCCCTGTATTTTTTGCTCTCATCCTTTTGTCCGTATTTTTCTGAATACGACATCAATGCCTGAAGCACCTGAAGCCCTTGTTGGACATCTTCACCTAAAAATCCTGCAGACTGCTGCATTCCGTTAAGAGAGAAGAATACATTCTTTTCAAAAGTTTTTGGGTCAACGCTTTGATAGAACTCAAGATTCTGGTCGTAAATATCGCCGACAATGCTGAATATTTCTTTCGCTTTCTGAGGTGCTCCGGCAATAAAATATAGTTCGCCATAGCCTATCATATATAAATCGTAAGGCACCGCCCTGTCAGGCATTAATTCAATACCTTTATCAAGAATTTTTATGGCTTTGTCTTTTTTACCTTCAGCTATTAATGCCTGAGCAAGCCGGGCAAAATTGTTTCTTAAGTACATCCCCATTCCGTAGCTTTCTTTATCAACATATACCTTTGGGTCGTTCAGATTGCCGTATGCAAATTTGGTCATGTAGCTATCGTAAGTCTCATCAGTCAATACACCACCGCTGCGGTTATCACCCCTGACGGGTAAAAATCTGTAAACACAACCTTCCAAAAAACAATAATCGGAAACATTGATAAAATCATCTACACTGGAGGGGCTTGCAAAGTATATCGGCCGATTCCAGTTGTTGGTTGCTATAAGATCAAGAAGCATCAAATCGTTTTTATACAAAGTGCTTTTATTGACCTTCCAGGTTATAGCTTTTACAACCTTGTCTGCAAGGTATCTAGGAACGGTACCGTTGTTACAAACCTTGGCAGAATCCACTCTCAGGGACAAGTTTTTTGTAGGGAAATAAGCCACTTTACGCTTATCCTGAAGCTGTACCATTGCATCTTCATTACCGCTGTTGATAAAATTGATGAGCTTTTTCAGATCCCATACATTGTTTGGGTCTTTTTCATAATAGGGAACAAAGTCATTGGTTCCGGCTGTATATTTATCTGCGGGAATTGTAAAAGGTAACGGGTCTGATTCGTAAATCTTATTAAACAACTGGTGTATGTACCAGTCTCCTGAAGCAAGCGTGAAATTTACCACCCTGACATCGGTTCTGAAACCTTCAACCTCCTGAACATACCATAAAGGAAATGTGTCGTTATCGCCGTTGGTGATCAGAATTGCATTGGGGGCGCAGGAAGCAAGATAGTTTTTAGCAAAGTCGCGGCAGGCAAATTTATCAGAACGGTCGTGGTCATCCCAGTTTTGTTTAGCCATGATGGTCGGAACCAAAAGTAAGCAAACCACCGTTGCAATAAGTGCGCTTGCCAATTGCGGAATCTTTTTTGACAGCAAATGATAGAGTGCTACAACGCCAATACCTATCCAAATGGCAAACGCATAAAATGAACCGGCATACGCATAATCACGTTCACGTGGCTGATAAGGCGTGGGATTCAGGTAAATAATAATGGCAAACCCGGTAAGCACAAAGAGCAAACTAACTACAAAAGCGTCTTTCTTATTTTTCCAAAAATGGTAGATAAGTCCAGCAAGTCCGAGTAAAAATGGCAGAAAATAATAGGTGTTTCTGCCTTTATTTGACATCATTTTATCTGTCAGTTTGTCCTGGTTTCCTAACCGTGAAGCATCCAGAAATTTAACGCCACTGATCCAGTTGCCATTCAGGATATCTTTATTGCCGGCTTCATCGATTCCAAAACCTTGTATGTCGTTCTGCCTGCCAACAAAATTCCACATGAAATAACGCAAATATTGATTTCCTATTTGATTTTTAAAGAAAAACGCAAGGTTCTCGCCAAAAGTGGGCTTACGGTTGGCTTTGGTTCCTGTCCATGCTTTATATGCCCTGATATGTTTTTCCTGATCGCTCCACATACGGGGAAACAGTCCGCAACCTTTAGGGTCATATTTATAGGATGTTTTTCGTGTTGTTGGAATGTATTTATCTTTTCCTTTAATGTAGTTATAAGCACCTTCTTTAGCGTCGATCACTTTTGCATTGTAATACTGACCGTATAATACGGGCCAGTCACCATATTGATCGCGGTTCAGATATGTAAGCAGTGTCAGGGCATCTTTTGGAGCGTTCTCATTAATGGGAGGATTTGCATTGGCGCGTACCACAAGCATTAAAAATGAGGAATATCCGATAATGATAAAGGTAAAACACCAGATAACCGTGTTCAATATTGTTTTTCCGCGTTTCTTTGAAAATAATAACCCAAAAACGATCAGGCCAATAAGCAGTATAAAGTAGATGATGGTGCCTGAATTAAAAGGCATCCCGGCCGTGTTAACAAAGAATAATTCAAAGTAACCTGCTAATTTTACGGTCCAGGGAATAATACCTGATTGCACAACGCCCAGAATAACTACGGACAGAATGAGAACCAGGATAAAATTCTTTTTGGATTGTTTCCCTTTTCTGAAATAATAAAGCACTGTCATTGCAGGGATGCAGAGTAAATTCAGCAAGTGAACGCCAATTGACAGCCCCATCATGAATGCAATAAAAACAATCCATCTGTTAGCGTGAGGTTCGTCGGCTACAACATCCCACTTTAATATCGCCCAAAATACTACAGCTGTGAAGAATGCCGATGTGGCATAAACTTCGCCTTCCACAGCAGAGAACCAGAATGAATCGGTAAAGGTATAAGCTAAAGCACCAACCAAACCAGCTCCCAGGATGATGAATATTTGCGGTGTTGTAAGCTCGTAACTGTTGCTTTTTACGAATATTTTTTTTGAGATAGCCGTGATTGACCAGAAAAGGAATAAAATAGCGAATGCGCTTAATATGGCCGACATACTATTAACCATCATGGCCACCTTGCTCACATCACCACCGGCAAATAAAGAGAAAAACCGGCCCATCATCTGAAACAACGGTGCTCCTGGAGGATGTCCAACTTCAAGTTTAAATGCAGTTGAAATATATTCACCGCAATCCCACCAGCTGGCTGTCGGTTCAATCGTCAGAAGATATACGGTTGCAGCGACGATAAAAACCATCCATCCCAGGATGTTATTCATTATTTTGAAATTTTTCAGGATCTTCATTGTTGGTTGTATTTTTTGAATTAGCTCACGAAATTAGTAAAATGACATTATATAACCGTGTTTTTCAGAAAAAAATTACTTTTACATCAGAAAAAATTGATGATATGTTATGAATAACGCTTTCCGCATCAGGGAATTCATCAGGTATAAATTAAAGGCTCAATCGGAATATAAAATTCATTCTCCTTTTGCCTATGATTTTTATACTAAAGTAGTTATTTCAAAGCAGAAATTGCCGGAATGCCTGCTGGAGGTGGAAAAAATTCGTAAAGAATGTTTAAGGTTACCTGAAAAAATTGCTGTTACTGATCTTGGTACCGGCGCAGGAATAAAGCCTGCGGAACGAAAAATCCAGGATATAATGAGGCGGTACTCCAATTCAAAAAAGGATGCTTTTTTACTTTATCGGATGGTAAAATACCTGAAACCATCACAAATCCTTGAGTTGGGAACATCTCTGGGCATAAGTACCATGTATTTGTCAATGGCAGACAAACAAATTCCGGTAACCACCATCGAAGCTTGTACGCAAACAGCCGAACTAGCACGCAAGAATTTTGAGAAACTTTCTCTACCTGTCAACCTCATACTTGGCGATTTAAATCAAATTTTAATTCCAACATTAAAAAAAACCGGTGTGCCGGAACTTGTTTTCTTTGATGGAAACCACACCAAAGAAGCTACCCTGCAATATTTTGATGCCTGCCATTTATTAATGAAAGATCCGTTTTTGTTTTTGATGATATTTACTGGTCTCCCGGCATGAAGGAAGCCTGGGAAATCATTATCTCACATCCTGAAGTTAAAACAAGTATTGATTTATATCGTTTAGGAATTGTATTTTTTGATAAAAAAATTGCCAAACAACATTTTGTTTTAAAGTATTGAATTACCTTTGTTTTAAGAATCCTGTTATATGAAGCAAGAGATTATCCGCCTGAAAAGCATTACGAAACATTACAAAGTAGGAACTCATATTGTTAAAGCGTTGCAGGATATTTCCCTGACGATATTTAAAAACGAATATGTAGCGCTTATGGGCCCATCCGGCTCCGGAAAATCCACGTTGATGAATATTTTGGGATGTCTTGATACTGCGACAAGTGGAGAGTATGTATTAAATGGGAGGGATGTCAGCAAAATGGATGATAACGACCTTGCCGAAATCCGTAATAAAGAAATAGGGTTTGTGTTTCAAACCTTCAACCTGCTTCCCAGGTCCACAGCCATTGATAATGTTACCCTTCCACTGGTTTATGCCGGGTTCAGCAAGCAAAAACGGCTGGAACGTGCCGGCGAAGTGTTGGAACAGGTTCAGCTGGGCGACCGCATTACTCATAAGCCCAATGAACTTTCTGGCGGGCAGCGGCAACGTGTGGCTATTGCCCGTGCCCTGGTCAACAAACCTTCTATTATTCTTGCCGATGAGCCGACCGGGAACCTCGATTCGAAGACTTCCATTGAAATTATGGGTTTGTTCGAAGAGATTCACGATCTTGGAAATACCATCATCCTCGTCACACATGAAGAGGACATTGCACGCCATGCACACCGTATCATCCGGCTTAAAGACGGCCTTATTGATACCGATGCCGCCAACGATAATATCCGGAAAATAGAATATTATAAAAATGAAATAATTTCGGAAGAAGAAGAATGACGCAACAAAAAAACCATATTTATACAAAAAGCGGAGACGCAGGCCAGACCTCACTTATAGGAGGCAGCCGGGTCAGCAAATCCGATTTGCGTCTGGATGCTTTTGGCACTCTTGATGAATTAAATTCATTTGTGGGCCTGGTTCGGGATTTTGCAATTGAGCCGGATGTAAAAAAAACATTGTTTACCATTCAGACACATATTTTTGTTACGGAATCAATCCTGGCCACAGACGCCACTAAGACACTTGACTCATTACCGGGACTGAGTGAAAATGATATACAAATGCTGGAACATGAAATCGACCGCATGAGCCAACATTTACCGTTACAGCAATCCTTTATTATACCTGGCGGACATCCTGTGGTATCGTATTGCCACATTGCCAGGACCATTTGCCGGCGTGCCGAACGCGCTATGGCAAAATTAAAACTGGATGAGCCGAAACAATTGCTGACATTGAAGTACATCAACCGGTTATCGGATTATTTTTTTATTTTGGCCCGTTTTGTTGCAAAAGAACTTGGAGTCGAAGAAAATTATTGGGATCCTCAAAAATAATTTTTTTGGTTTACTCAATATTTTTTACCTGGCAGTCGTTATGCTACGTAAATGCGACTTTTATTGATAATTAAAACCATTTATTATAGTTATAATTAAAAAAAAATAAATGTTTGCAAATTTTGCTTGACTTTTATAGAATAATTATTATATTTTTGCAAAAAATTTAAAACGGGAACTATGTATTGGACATTAGAATTAGCTTCAAAATTGGAAGATGCACCCTGGCCGGCAACTAAGGACGAGTTGATTGACTATGCATTACGCACTGGCCTGCCTTCTGAAGTTGTTGAAAATCTCAAAGAAATTGAAGATGAAGGTGAAATTTATGAAACTATTGAGGATATCTGGCCCGATTATCCTACCAAAGATGACTTTTTCTTTCATGAAGATGAATATTAAACATTATGTTATATCCATAGAAGAAAGCTTCCGGAAGGGGGCTTTTTTTTTGAGATGAGATTAATGAGGTGCTTCCTGACTTACTTCTTTTTGTTTCTCCTGCGAAATCAAAAGTTCAAGCTGCTCAATACTCAACGCATCTGCTAATGTTATAGTTCCGATAGCTTCACGGCGCAGCGAGGCAAGATAGGCGCCATTATCAAGCGATTCGCCAAAATCACGGACCAGTGACCTGATATAAGTGCCCTTACTGCACTCCACTACAAACTCAACAACAGGTAATTCAACATTGGTAATCTCAAAGCGCTTAATGTTGATTCTTTTAGGTTCTATGATACATTCCTGGTTATTTCGTGCCATTTCATAAGCCCGTTTCCCGTTTATTTTTATCGCTGAAAATACTGGAGGAACCTGGTTCTGAATACCGAGGAATTTTTTGGAATTCTCAATAATATCTTCAGCGGTTAAACCGGAAATATCAAACGTTTGATTGACTTCAGTTTCCAGGTCATATGAAGGTGTCACGGCGCCAAGTACCATGCTGCCCGAATACACCTTGTCGAGGTTTAAAAATCCTTCAATTTTTTTGGTAGCCTTGCCGGTGCAGATGATCATTAGCCCTGTTGCAAGGGGATCAAGGGTTCCGCTATGGCCTACTTTGATTTTTTTTATGCCCAGGATGTGTTTCAGCATGAACCTGATTTTGCCGACCACATCAAAAGAGGTCCATTTGTAAGGTTTGTTTACATAAAGTATTTCACCTTCGGGAAAGTTGAAAAACATGCTTAGATTATTTTGAGATCAATACCGGCCAACAACAAAATGATTAGCAATAATCCAAGGCCAATTCTGTAATACCCGAATAATTTAAAGCCGTGTTTTGTCAGAAACGTGATCAGGAATTTAATAGCGATCATCGCCACCACGAAGGCCACAATATTACCTATCAACAGGAGCGAAATGTTTTGTGTGTTTACACTCTGGTCGGCGTTAAAAAAGAGTACTTTGTAATTCGAAAGCAGCTTGTATCCTGTGGCGGCAAGCATAGTAGGTACCGCGAGAAAGAAAGAAAATTCGGCAGCATTTTTCCGTGTAAGTTTTTGTGACATTCCGCCGATGATGGTCGCAGCCGATCGTGAAACGCCTGGAATCATGGCGATGCATTGGAACAACCCGATTTTAAATGCTGTAGGGTATGATAGTTCCTGATTTTCCTTAGGTTTATTAAACCAGTTATCCACAAATAATAAGATAATGCCGCCGAGAAAAAGTGAAATGGCCACTACTAATACATTATCCAGAAGGGAATCAATAAAATCGCCGAAGATAAATCCTATTACAGCTGCAGGTATGAAAGCAACAAAAAGTTTGTAATAAAATTTCAGGCTTTGAAAAAAACGTTTCCAGTACAAAACCAGAACCGATAAAATAGCGCCAAATTGTATATTGACAATAAACGCCTTGGTAAATTCCGAACTCTCTATACCAATAAGCTTTTCGGTTATGATCATGTGCCCTGTAGAGGAAATGGGCAGAAATTCGGTTATTCCTTCAACTATGGCAACGATAATGGCCTCAATAGTGGTCATGCTTCCGTTTTCTGTTTTGGTTTTAGCATGATGGCAAAAACTTCCACAACAAAACCGATGAGTATTAAAATTGGAGCAACTGTCAGCCTTTGAGCGTCGAAAATATCCGGGTTAAAAACCTTGGGATCGTCTGATCCGCCGCCTGCCATAACAATAAGGCCTAAGATAATAAATACAATCCCGATGAGCATCAGCAGGTAATTTCTTTTATCAAATAAAAACCGGCTGCTTTTCGTTTCGGGCTGTTTCATCCTGGCAGGCGCTTTCGGAACTATAGTTTTTGCCGGAGCTGTATTTTCAACCTTGGAGGTTTCAACAGGATTCTGTTTCTTTACTATGTTTGGTTTTCTTTTTTGTGCCATTATATGTGAGATTATATTTCTATGTTTATTTATTCTTTTACTTTACAACTTTAGGCATTTTAAACCTGCCCGTCCCTGCCTGCCGTTCGGCAGTTCAGGCAGGCGTTCAGGCGGGCTTTAGTTCACTTTAAGTCCTTTCTTACATGTGATACAGATAATCAACATTGTGTTTTAAGTATTTTCTGACAGCTATAAATGTGGAGATCAGCGAAATGATAAAACCGATCAATATTACAAAAGCGAACAACATCAGGAACAGGTCGAGGCTTTGCAGGCTGATGATTTCAGGTATTTCCTGCCGTGAAATATAAATGACCAGTACCAGCATTCCGATCGCAATAAACGAAGATATCAGCCCATGAATGATGCTTACGCTCAAAAAAGGTTTCCTGATAAATCCTTCTGTAGCACCAACCAGTTGCATGCTTTTTATTAAAAAACGTTTGGAATAAACGGCAAGCCTAATGGTGTTATTGATCAGGGTAATAGCAATAATAAACAGCAGCAGGCTGAAAACCAGCAATACCGCTGAGATTTTTTTCACGTTATCATTGATCGTCTTTATCAATGATTTCTCGTATGCGATTTCTTTTACAATAGGGTTTTTTACCAGCATTTGTTCCATCTGGCTAAAATGGACATCATCCGCATATTGTGCTTTCAGATGAACTTCTATCGAAGTGTGCAACGGGTTGTATCCGATAAAACTTACAAAATCATCACCCAACTCTTTCTGAAAGTCCTCGGCTGCTTTTTCTTCGCTGATATATTCTGTAGAACTTACGTATTCCATGGCATCCAGCTCTTTCTGCAATTGAAGCATATCTGCTTCTTTTACATTTTTATTCATATACACGGTAAAGCCGATGTTTTCTTTTACATAATCTGAGAGTTTTTTGGTATGCAGCACCAACAGCCCGACCAATCCGATGGCAAACAACACCAGCGCGATACTCACTATCGTGGTAATCCGGGAACTGTTAAGCCTTCGTTTGGTAAACCGTTCTTCCTTTTGGGCCATGTGATTTTATTTGGCTGCTAAATTAATAAATTTAATAATATGGTGTAAGGAGCGTTAAAAATAAGGTTGCTTGTCCTTCATTCAGTCATACGATGACTTCAAGTCATCGTATGACTAAAACAATTTACAAATTGCCGCATCATCCTATCGTTAATATTTCATAACTTCGCACCTTCTTACGTAAAATAGTTACAGAATTTATGGATTACAATTTCAGGGAAATAGAGCAAAAATGGCAGCAGTACTGGAGCGAACACAAAACGTTCAAAGCAGAAATTGATCGTGAAAAGCCAAAATATTATGTGCTCGATATGTTCCCGTATCCTTCGGGAGCGGGTTTGCATGTTGGGCATCCGCTCGGATATATCGCCTCCGATATTTATTCACGTTACAAGCGTCTAAAAGGCTATAATGTATTGCACCCTATGGGCTATGATGCATATGGCCTTCCCGCCGAGCAGTATGCGATACAAACCGGCCAGCACCCGGCCATCACCACCGAGAAAAATATTGCACGCTACCGCGAACAACTTGATAAGATCGGCTTTTCATTCGACTGGGACCGCGAAGTCCGTACCTGTGACCCCAACTATTACAAATGGACTCAATGGACCTTTATTCAACTCTTCAATTCGTGGTATAATAAAAAAACTGATAAAGCCGAATCTATTGACAGCTTAATAAAGGAATTTAATGAAAACGGGAACACCGATGTTCATGCTGCTTGCACTGAAACTATTGAATTTACTGCCACACAATGGCAGGCCATGAGTGAAAAAGAGCAGCGGGAACTTTTGATGAATTACCGCCTTGCGTACCTTGCCGATACCATGGTGAATTGGTGCCCGGAGTTGGGAACCGTCTTGGCTAATGATGAGGTCAGTGAAGGATTTTCCGTTCGCGGAGGCCATCCGGTTATCCGTAAAACTATGAAACAATGGCTGCTGCGTATCTCTGCCTATGCCGACAGGCTTTTGAACGGGCTTGATACGATTGACTGGCATGAATCCATCAAAGAAATACAACGGAACTGGATAGGCCGGTCAGAAGGCGCTATGATTAAATTTCCGATAAAAGGGCATGATGGCTTGTTTATGGAAATTTTCACCACCCGGCCTGACACCATTTTTGGGGTTACTTATATGACCTTTGCCCCGGAGCATGAATATGTGAGCATGATCACTACCGCCGACAGAAAAGCCGCTGTTGAAAAATATCTTAACGAAACCAAGAACCGCAGCGAACGTGAACGCATTGCCGATGTAAAAAGAATTACCGGTGAATTTACAGGTGCTTACGCTGTTAACCCTTTCACGAACGAGGAAGTTCCGATATGGGTTGGCGATTACGTGTTGGCTGGTTATGGAACCGGCGCTGTTATGGCTGTTCCGGCACATGACGGCCGCGACTGGGCTTTTGCACATCATTTTGGTTTGCCCTTGAAAGAGGTTATTTCGGGCGGCGATATTACAAAAGAAGCTTATGAATCCAAAGAAGGAACGTGCGTGAATTCCGGATTCATCACAGGTTTAAAAGCAACTGATGGTGCAAAAGCCGTGATAAAAAAAGCTGAGGAAACAGGCGTGGGATATGGGAAAGTAAATTTCCGCCTGCGTGATGCGATTTTCAGCCGCCAGCGTTATTGGGGCGAACCATTTCCGGTGTATTACAAAGACAAGGTGCCTTATACACTTTCCGAATCAGAATTGCCGCTGGAATTGCCTGCTGTAGACGCCTATCTTCCCACCGAAACCGGCGAACCGCCACTGGCAAGAGCCAAAAATTGGAAAACAAAAGAAGGCTATCCGCTTGAAACCAATACGATGCCCGGCTTTGCCGGCAGCAGCGCGTATTATTTGCGCTACATGGATCCGCACAACGACAACGAATATTTTTCAAAAGATGCAAACGCTTATTGGGAGAATGTGGATCTTTACATCGGCGGAGCAGAGCATGCCACAGGGCATTTGATGTATTCGCGGTTCTGGAACAAGTTTTTGTTTGACCTTGGCCTGGTATGCAAAGACGAACCTTTTAAAAAGATGATCAACCAGGGAATGATACAGGGTGTATCAGAATTAATATTTAATATGTATTCAACTCAACCGCGTCATACGGACGAAGAATGGGAAAATGTTTTAAAGAACCTTCCTTTTTACAATCGTTTTATTAGCGCAGATATTATTGAAAGAACAATGGAAGAATTGCCCGCGTCTCCTTATCCAATGAGTCGACATGTAGATATTTCTCTAACAAAAAATTCTCAATTAGATATTGACGCGTTTAGAAAATGGATGCCTGAATTTAAGGATTATGTTTTTGAATGTGAAGGTGGTTATTGGAAAGAAGGAATATTTACAAAAGAACGAGAAGGTTCGGATAAATTTTTTACTCAGCCAATAGTAGAGAAAATGTCCAAATCAAAATTCAATGTGGTAACACCCGATGATTTGGTT
>DAOQAT010000041.1:14784-30777 GCA_035354195.1 Bacteroidales bacterium
AGTAGAGAAAATGTCCAAATCAAAATTCAATGTGGTAACACCCGATGATTTGGTTGAGAAATATGGTGCAGATACCTTACGTCTTTATGAAATGTTCCTGGGCCCTCTTGAACAACATAAACCATGGGATACTAAAGGAATAGAAGGCGTTTTCCGGTTTATCCGCAAACTATGGAAATTGTATCATGACCACGAAAACAATTTTTCAGTTTCAGATGAGGCTCCTACGAATGCAGAGCTGAAAGCTTTACACAAGGCCATAAAAAAAGTACAGGAAGATATTGAACGCTTTTCCTTTAACACGGCTGTCAGCACCTTCATGATCTGTGTGAATGAACTTTCCGAATTGAAATGCAACAAACGTTCAATTTTAACCGAACTTGCCGTTATTCTTTCACCCTATGCGCCGCATATTGCTGAGGAATTATGGAGTTTGCTCGGCAACCATGAAAGTATTAGCAACGCCATATTCCCTGCCTTCAACGAAAAATTTTTAGCTGAAGACGCTTGTACGTATGCCGTTTCATTTAACGGTAAAATGCGTTTTACGTTGGAATTACCTGTGGACATGCCGGTATCCGAGGTTGAAAAAAATGTCCTGAGTCATAAAGATGCCGAAAAATGGCTCGGTGGTAAGCCTCCTAAGAAAGTGATCGTTGTCCCCAGGAAAATTGTAAACGTAGTTGTTTGAAAGACAATTGGATACTAAGAAACTGTTTTGATTTATTTAATGCCCATTGTATTGTTATGATTTAATTCGAGTCACGCTGAGCAGTTGTTCCTGACAAAACTCAATATTTTATCACCAAATCAAAGAACAGCTTGTCGAAGTGAGACTCGTTGGTGAGCGTAAAGTTTGAGACTAATCACCGGTCGACTTCCCCGCCTGCCTGCGCTGCCATCATTAATGGGCATTAAATAAATCAAAACAGTTTCTAAAGCTGACGCTTTTTTGGAACAGATTTTGCCTGTCTGCTGTCCAAATTTAAAAAAAATGAAAACAAAAATCTTTTTTGCAGCGCTGTTTAGCTTAATCATCACTGCAAGCTTCGCACAGTTAAGGGTAGCAAAAAATGAAGCCTATAACAGGGGCGAATTTCTAAAATACAAAGCATTTTATGATTCATTTATCACCGGAGAACTTGTTGCCGGGACCTGCACCTTTGAGGTCAAAGATGAAAATAAAAAAATAAAGGACCGGGATACCTATCATATAGAAGTTATCGGCAAAACAAAGGGCGCCTTTAACTGGTTTTTCAAGGTCTACGACCGTTACGAAACATATGTTGATGAAGAAACGCTTGCCCCGTGGTTGTTTATGCGCCGCGTAGACGAGGGTGGATATGTCATTAATCAGGATATCACCTTCAACCAGAATAAAAATGTGGCCTATTTTGTAGATAACAAAAGGCCGAGAACTTCAAATATTCAAACACCGGAGTATATTCACGACATCCTTTCGGCTATTTATTATGCCCGTACCATTGATATCTCACAGCTTGATGTTAACGGGGAGTTTAAAGTAAAGTTTATGCTGGATGATACCATTTATTCAACAAAAGTGATATATCTTGGCAAGGAAACTATAAAAACAGGTTTTGGGAAAGTCCGCTGCCTGAAAATAAAACCTCAGGTGCTCACAGGAACGGTGTTTAAAGATCCTTATCCGGTTGTGATCTGGGTTACCGATGATAAAAACAGAGTGCCGATAATAGGAGAGTCTGAAGTGATAGTCGGTAAAGTCAAAATGGAGCTTATTGAATACAGTGGGTTGAAAAATCCTTTTTCCTCATTGGTCAAATAATTAAGAATTCTTTTTATTGTCGTTGAAAGAATTATTATTTTCGTAAAAAAAAATAACATGAAAAAAATAAGTTTTTTTATTGCAATTATCCTTTTAGGATCTGTTTGCTTTGCCCAGAAAATTGACAAAGGCCAGGTGCCGCCTGCCGTTAAGTCGATGTTGTTCACTAAAGTTCAAGACACTACGGCACCGACATGGGAAAAAGCCGGCGAAATGTATACCGCCTCTTTTACAAAAGGAGAGCTTTTGGCAACTGTTGATATCAAACAAAGCGGAGAGTGGGTCAGGACAGTTTGGACCATGCCTTATAAGTATGTACCGCAAAAGATCAAGGATAATGTTGTGGCAAATTATGCCGGTTATAAGGTGCAGAAGTCTTCCATAGAATACCGTACTGACGGTGATTATTATGTTATTAAAACAAAGAAGAAGAAGGATGTAAAATCCTTATTATATAACCTTAAGGGTGAGTTTGTTAAATTAGATTCAGATCTTATTACACCGGTTGCTGTTCCCAAACCTAATTAAAACCTGGTAAAGCAGCAGAAGCAAACTTCCTTGCTTTAATTTAAACAAGATAATAAAAAAAATGCTGTCGGGACACCGGCACCATTTTTTATTTAGGGGAAGTTGGTTTTTATCCGCACTTTGATTCTCCGCAGTTGGTGCATTTCAGGCACCCTTCGGTGTATATTAAGGAGGCGGCACCGCATTTGGAACATTTTGCTTCAGGGGCAATGGTGCCTTCAGGGATGAATTTTTTCAATGCTCTTACCACGCCATTTTTCCATGTGTTTATGGAATCACTGTCGAGGCGGAGGTTTGAGATCAGGTCAACGGCATAAGGCAGCGGCATTCCATGGCGTAAAATCCCTGAAATAAGTTTAGCGTAGTTCCAGTATTCTTCATCAAACGAACGTGAAAGGCCTTCGATGGTCGTTTTGTATCCTTGTTTATCTTCGTACTGAAAATCGTAACGGGTATCATCTTCGTTTTCTTTGTTTTTAATAACCCAGCCTTTTTTTACAAACGGAGGCAAGTAAAAGTCGTCAGCTTTCCCGGTAAATATTTCATAGGGTTTGTTGTTAATAAGCCCCACAAAAGCGATCCAGGATTCGTAATCATTTTGAAAACGTACGACCTCGGTTTCAAGGCGTTTTGGGCGCTGGGGTGCTTTGGTTTCCCTGAATTCCAGATTGTCATCTTTTTTGGGTGTATCTGAAACTAAAACACCAGCCCTGGAGCCATCACGATAGATGGTTACTCCTTTGCATCCTGATTCCCATGCAGTGTAATAAATGTTACTAACCATTTCTTCGGTAGTTTCTGCGGGTACATTCACCGTAACACTAATTGAGTGATCCACCCATTTTTGTATCGCGCCCTGCATCTTAACTTTGGCAAGCCAGTCGATGTCATTAGCTGTGGCTTTATAATAAGGCGAGTTTTTGATAATTGGGTTTAACTGTTCGTCGGTGTAAAGTTTTACTTTTTCGACATCATACCCTTTTATTTTCAGCCATTTCAGGAATTTCGGGTGGAATACATTATATTCTTCCCAGGAATCACCGGTTTCGTCAATAAAACTGACCACAGCGTTCTGATCGTTTGGATTTACTTTACGGCGGCGCTTGTAATTAACTTTAAAGGCTGGTTCAATGCCGGAAGTCGTCTGGGTGCAAATACTGACTGTCCCTGTAGGTGCAATGGTGAGCAATGCGATGTTGCGGCGCCCGTATTTTACCATTTCGTCATAAACCATGGGAGCCGCTTCTTTGATGCGCAGGATAAAAGGATTATTTTTTTCCTTTTCAGCACTGTAGATTGGGAACGGCCCGCGTTCTTTTGCTAAAAACATGGATGAGCGGTAAGCGACAATTGCCATTTGTTTGTGGACTTCCACGGAAAAGTTAATAGCTTCATCGGAACCATAGCGGCATCCAAGGGCTGCAAGCATGTCGCCTTCAGCGGTGATGCCAATACCGGTACGGCGTCCCTGCATGGTTTTAGCTTTTATTTTTTCCCAAAGCTTGCGTTCTATCCTTTTGGTTTCATCGTCTTCCGGATCGGCATTTATTTTGGCGAGGATGTTATCAATTTTTTCAGCTTCCAGGTCGATGATATCGTCCATAATGCGTTGCGCATAATAAACATGTTTGGTAAAAAGGTCTGAGTTGAAAAATGCCTGATCGGTAAAGGGGTTTTCAACATAGCTGTACAAATTCAAGGCTAATAACCGGCAGCTGTCGTAAGGACAAAGCGGAATTTCGCCGCACGGATTTGTTGAAACGGTGGTAAAGCCAACGTCTGAATAACAATCGGGCACGGATTCTTTTAAAATCGTATCCCAGAATAAAATTCCCGGTTCTGCTGATTTCCAGGCGTTATGAATGATTTTATTCCATAAATGGGTTGCATCAGCTTCATTTTTGCATAATGGGTTATCAGATTTAATCGGATATTGCTGTATATAAGAAGTGCCATTTTTTACAGCACGCATAAAATCGTCGTCAATTTTTACGGAAACATTAGCCCCGGTAACTTTTCCCTGTTCCAGTTTTGCATCGATAAAACTTTCAACATTGGGATGTTTGATTGAAATACTGAGCATGAGAGCGCCTCTGCGTCCATCCTGGGCAACTTCGCGGGTGGAGTTTGAGTAGCGTTCCATGAAAGGAACAATGCCCGTTGAGGTTAGGGCGCTGTTCATTACTTTGCTGCCCTGTGGCCTGATGTGTGAAAGGTCGTGGCCAACCCCGCCGCGTCTTTTCATCAGCTGAACCTGTTCCTGATCGATTTTCATTATACCGCCATAAGAGTCTGCCGGCGTGTCGTTTCCAATAACAAAACAATTGGAAAGCGACGATATCTGAAAATCATTTCCTATACCGGCCATCGGGCTGCCTTGTGGAATTATATATCTGAAATCTTTGAGAAGTTCATAAACCTGATCTTCTGTCATGGGGTTTTCATACTTAAGTTCGATGCGTGCAATTTCTCTTGCGATACGCCGGTGCATGTCGTCAGGAGTGCATTCAAATAATTCGCCTTTGCTGTTTTTTAAGGCATATTTGTTGATCCAGACGTCGGCGGCTAAGGTGTCCCCTTTGAAATACTCTATGGTTTTTTTCAGTGCAAGTTCGTGAGAGAAAATTTTTGGATTTGAAGGTGTTGCCATTTCTGTTTCGTTTGTATCTTCTGTAAATAATTCGCTTTCAGGAATTTTTGGTGCAATACGGTTTTCTAATACATTATTATATAATGATTCCGGTTTTTTATTTTGTTCCTGAATATTTTCTTTAGATTTTTCCTGGTTTAGGGTCGAAAATTTTTCTTCCATAAATAGTATGATATTTTGAAAATTTAATTAAATGTTAATTTTATATTAGTTTGCTTTTTTTAGTGGGCGAAAAAGGATGGCTAAATTAGACAAAGTCCCCGCTCAATACAAACCAATTTTATTAACAAATTACTGTTTTTATTAACGAAAAATGGGCGTTTTTTTCACCCTTATGCCAAACAGTTTTTGTTGATAAAAATTCATAAATTATCTAAATTGCTCCATATGAGTTTTGTACCAAAACCAAGACGGTTGTCTGTGAGTTTTATGAAGTCAGGAGCGATACTCCAGAAAGGAGTGTCTTTAAGGAAAGGCGCTGTATACGGGAATTTTAGGAGGTACGCCTTACGGGCATCCTTTAAATCCTGGTCTTTCAGCTCGGACATTTTTCCGGTAAACTGCAACCCCCTTATTTTTCCAATGATCCGTGTTTCCAAAGCGATGGATCCTGCTACTATAGGCTGATTAAGAAATTGACCGATGTGCTTCGTGTTATACGCTGATGTGAAAACAAAAAGGTTTTTTTCTTTTATATAGGCATAAAAACAGGTACAACAATAGGGCTTGTTGTCTTCCGAAGTTGCCAGGGTAAAAATATGGTGTTTTCTGATGAACTTCAGAATACGTGCGTCAACAGGATTCATCAGGTGAAGGTTTGTAATTCGCACAATTTGTGGTAGACCCCTTTCATGGCTGAAAGCTCGTTGTGAGTACCGCGTTCCACGATCCTTCCATTCTGCAGGACGATGATCTCATCTGCAAACTGCACGGTGGAAAGGCGATGGGCAATAACCACCGAGGTCCTGTTTTCCATAAGCTTTACCAAAGCATCCTGTACCAGGCGTTCCGACTCCGTATCCAGCGATGAAGTGGCTTCGTCGAGGATCATTACCGGGGGATTCAGCAATACGGCACGGGCGATGCTAAGCCGTTGTTTCTGCCCGCCGGAAAGTTTCATGCCGCGGTCGCCGATGTTTGTCCGGTACCCTTTTTCCATCTGCATGATAAAGTCATGGGCGTTGGCGATTTTTGCCGCCTTGATCACATCTTCCTCCTTCACTTTTTCCATGCCGAATGCGATGTTGTTAAAGACCGTGTCATTGAAAAGTATGGTCTCCTGTGTCACAATTCCCATCAACTGGCGCAGATCGGAGATGATGTAGTCTTTTACATTTACGCCATCAACCAGTAATTCTCCTTCGGTACAATCATAGAAGCGGGGCAGCAGATCAACGATCGTTGACTTCCCGGCTCCCGAAGGGCCAACGATGGCAATGGTTTTGCCCTTGCCAATTTCCAGGTTGACCCCGTGAAGTACTTCTTCTTTCTCGTAAGTAAAACTTACATTTTTATATTGTATGGATTCTTTAAAATCTTTAATGGGCCTGGCATCCGGTTTTTCGGTAATGACCTCTTCGGCATTCAGCACCTGTTCGATACGTTCCACAGAGGCTGCGCCTTTTTGTATGTTGGAATAGGCGTCGGTAAAAGATTTTACAGGGTTGATCAACTGGGAGAACATCACAAGGTAGGTGATGAAAACAGAGGCGGAAAGTTCCGCTGATCCGGAAGTAAGTATCAGGGTGCCGCCATAAAGCAACACAGCGCCCACCACAATTATTGCCATAAACTCGCTCAGAGGTGAAGCCAGGTCGCGTTTGCGGAACAAACGGACCATAAGTTTGGTATAGTCGTTATTGATTTTCAGGAAACGTTGGTTAACAGGTCGGATTGCATTAAAGGCTTTGATGATTCGTAAGCCGCCGATCGTTTCTTCTATGTTGGACAGCAGTTCTCCCATTTTCGCCTGGCCTTTTGCAGAAGTGCGTTTTAAACTACTACCGATTTTTGCAATAATAAATCCGCTGACAGGAAACAGGACGAATACAAATATGGTGAGTTGCGGACTGATGTAAAACATGGAAACCAGATACGTAACTATGGCTATAGGCTCGCGGAAAATCATTTCCAGTGAGGTCATGATGGTCCATTGAACCTCCTGAACATCGTTGGTCATCCGCGACATGATGTCTCCTTTGCGTTGTTCGGAATAATAAGCCAACGGAAGTATCATGATTTTAAGGTAAAGCTCATTGCGGATGTCTTTCACCACTCCGTTGCGTATGGGTGCCAAAAAGAACATGGCCATATACCGGAATAAGTTTTTAAGAAAAAACAGCAGGACAATGGCGATGCAGATATACATAAGGGCTGCAAATTCGCCGTTTTGCTGGATGGTAGAGCTGATCCAGTAATAAAAGTTGAGCTTTATAGATTCGGGATTTAATGCAAGGGGAGGAGCCGACATCACAGGTTCAATCTGCTTAAAAAGTATGTTGAGCATAGGAATGAAGAGGATGAAAGAAACCACAGAAAATATTACCGAAAGGATGTTGAAGAATATCGTCAATAAAGCATCTTTCCAGTATGGCTTGGCAAAACGTAATATTTTTATGAGCTTTTTCATGCGGCAAATATAATCAGAAAATCAGTATGCTGAAGTATGATTCAGGAATTATAATGATACCATTAGTTAGCAAATTATAATAGCGTATATAATTCCCCTTACTTTTTTGTTTGTCCAAAAAAGTAAGCAAAAAAAGACATCCTGTCGAACGCTTCATCCCGCTCTAAAAAAAACAAGAAAATTAGTGAAAGTAGTCCCGACGCCGCTAAGCGGGTCGGGAAACCCCGATGGGGCCTTTTACAATTTTCTAATGTTTTTTTTATTCACGCCCACCCACGCCGCACGACAGGAATAGCCTGCACGCCTGATACCGTCTAACATATCCAAAAAACCGAATTATCTCATAGAAATAAAAACCCACGCTAAGAAAATTAGCAATGTCGGATAGTGTTTATCAAGGGGAACCATTAGTGCCTGCTCGAAGCCTGCCTTCTGTTCTGAAAACAAGGCAAATACTGCGTTATTATGAAAATGTCTTTTGGATTTGTTCAAATTTAGAATTTGAATAATAAACAACTGACAGTGTTACAATCGACGACGAAACTTATGAATGGAACCGTGCCAAAATCCTTATATCGGATCAACATCTATCAAAACCCGGATTGATGCGAAATTTTTGGAAAATTCATTGATGATCTTCATGATGGCATCTTTATTTTCCTGCACCTGATTGTCGCGGTCGAGCTTGATAAGAATATTTTTAAGATACAAATTCCTGATGCGCGATACCACGGGGTATTCAGGGCCGAATATTTTTTTCTGGAATTTCAGGCGCAGGTCGTGAGCCAACATTTTAGCTGCTTCATTGAGTTTCCCTGCATCCTGGTGTTTTAAGGTGACCTGAACCAGCCTGCTGTACGGCGGATAATGGAACTGCTGCCGCTGCTGAAGCTGCTTGTTGCACATCTCCAGGTAATTGTGGCCGATAACTAATTTTATGATCGGATGTTCCGGGTTATAGGTTTGTATGACTACTTTCCCTCTTTTATTACGGCGTCCGGCACGCCCGCTCACCTGCGCCATCAGTTGAAAGCTTCGTTCGTGTGCCCTGAAATCCGGAAAATTCAGCATATTATCCGCATTCAAAATGCCAACGACATTGACATTGTCGAAGTCCAAGCCTTTGGTGATCATCTGTGTGCCGATGAGAATGTCGGTTTTGCGATCTTCAAAATCGTTAAGTATCTGAAGATAGGCGTTTTTCGTTCGTGTGGAATCCAGGTCCATGCGTGCAATCCTGGCACCGCCAAAAATAAGTTCGGTTTCTTCTTCAATACGTTCGGTGCCAAGTCCTTTGGTGTGGAGGTTGGTACTGTGGCAAGCGGGGCAGGCTTCAGGAACTTTCGTGGTGTATCCGCAATAATGGCATTTGAGCAGGTTGATTTGTTTATGGTAGATCAGCGTGACATCGCAATTTTTGCATTCAGGCACCCAGTTGCAGTCGCCGCATTCGATGCGTGTTGAATAACCGCGGCGGTTCTGGAAAAGTATCACCTGCTCTTTGTTTTTCAGCGCTTCATTGGTCAGATTGAACAAGGTTTCTGAAAAATGCGACTTCATTTTTTTCTGCTTCGTCTGCTCTTTGATATTGGCGATGATAATTTCCGGCAACAGCATGTCGCCATAACGTTTGTTGAGTTCGGCCATGCCGTATTTTCCGCTGAGTGCGTTATAATAAGTTTCTACGGCCGGTGTGGCAGATCCGAGGATGGTTTTTGCATGATGCAGGCGGGCCAGAACAATTGCGGCATCGCGGGCATTATAGCGTGGCGGAGGATCCACCTGCTTGTAAGAGGTGTCGTGTTCTTCATCAACGATGACCAGCCCAAGGTTGCTGAAAGGTAAAAACAAGGATGAACGGGCGCCTAATATTATCTGGTACGGTTTGTCAATTGTATTGTGTTCGGAGTTGCCCGCCAGCACCTTATTCCAGACTTCAACCCGTTCGTCGTTGCTGTACTTTGAATGGTACACGCCTACCTCTTTGCCGAAATATTTTCTCAAACGGTTGATGATCTGTGTAGTCAATGCTATTTCAGGCAAGAGAAACAACACCTGTTTTCCCTGTGAAAGGGTTTCATTAATTAGCTTGATGTAGATTTCGGTCTTACCGCTGGACGTAATACCATGCAACAGCACCACGTCTTTTTTTTCAAAATGATTTTTAATTTCCTGAAGAGCACGTTCCTGTTCATTGGTAAGCACGATGGAGTCAATCGGGTCGGTGCTTGCGAAATCTTTAAGCCGGGTCTGGGTCTGCGTAAAGATTTCGAGGATGCCTTTTTTTACCAGCGACTGCAACTGGGCCGCAGTAGCCTGGGATTTTTCAAGCAACCTGGGTCGGCTCACAAGCAGCGCTTTCGGAGTGGCGTCGCGTGTCAACTGAACGAAAGCCATCAGGATTTCCAGTTGTTTGTATGCTTTGCGGTTCAGCTCATCGAAAGCCTTGTGGAGTGATTGTTCATCATTATATTTTTCCGCAAGCCTCACACAGGTTTCTGTTTTCGGTTTGAATTTGTCATGAATTTCTTCCTCAAGCAGGACCACCTTCTTTTCCATCATGTTTTTCAGCAACGGGATGATCTTTTGCTGCTCCACAATGTTCGAAATTTCAGACAGGGTAAGCTTTTGCCTGATGTCGAGCGCTTCAGCTATCAGGTATTCTTTTTCATTCAACTGCTGAAAATTCCGGTCAAAATCCGGATGCAACACTACGCAGCTCTCACTTTCAAGTTTTAGTGAGGAAGGCAATGCCACATTCATTATTTCGCCGGGGCGGCACATATAATATTGAGCGATCCAGTCCCAGAATTTATATTGTATTTCGTTAACAATAGGCTGGTCATCCAGCACAGATAAGACATATTTCGGCTGATAATTTTTAGGGACATTTTCGTGGATACGATAGACCAGTGCCGTATAGATCTTTTTTTTACCAAACTGAACGACCACACGTGTGCCTTTTTTTACGGCATCATTCAGCTCATAGGGCACCCGATAAGTATAAAACCCGGGCAGCGGCAAGGGCAGGATGACATCCGCAAAAAGGGTGATACGTTCCATGCTTACAGGGATAATATCCTTGCTATTTCGAGCATATTACGGTTTATTTCAAGATGGTGTTTGGTGGCTTTTTCGAAAGGGGTATAAGCGACAGCCTTATTTATTTGCCCGATCATCACACCCTTTTTGTCCTTGATAAGCGCTATTACAGCTTCGTAGCCCAGGGTGCTTGCCAGCACCCGGTCCATGCAGGTTGGGGTACCGCCTCGCTGAATATGGCCAATGATGGAAACGCGGGTTTCATAAAAATCGAATTTTTCTTTTACTTTTCGTGCCACTTCAAAGGCGCCACCCTGGTCGTCGCCTTCAGCCACTATGATGATGCCCGAAGTTTTATTTTTCCGGCGGTCGTGTTCGAGTTTATGTATCAGGTCTTCAATATCTGTCTGGGTTTCCGGCACCAGGATTTCTTCGGCGCCAGAGGCGATTCCGCTGCGCAAGGCTATAAATCCGGCGTCACGGCCCATAACTTCTACAAAAAACAAACGGTTGTGAGAGGCGGCTGTGTCGCGAAGTTTATCAACGACTTCCACCACAGTATTGATTGCCGTATCGTAACCGATGGTAAAATCGGTACCAAAAAGGTCGTTATCAATAGTGCCCGGCACACCGACTATCGGAAAATCGTATTTATTGCCCAGCGCCATAGCACCTCTGAATGTTCCGTCACCTCCGATGACCACCAGCGCGTCGATGTCATTTTTTTTCAGGGTGTTATACGCTGTTTCGAGTCCTTCGTCCGTACGAAAACGTTCACTGCGGGCAGTTTTTAACATGGTACCTCCGCGTTGCAAAATATTCGCAACAGAGTAATTAAATAAAGGTACAAATTCATTATTTATAAGCCCTTCGTAGCCGCGGATAAACCCGCATACTTCAATTTTATGATACGAAGCTGTACGAACAACCGCACGGATGGCTGCGTTCATGCCGGGTGCATCGCCGCCGGAGGAGAGCACGCCGATTTTTTTGATTTTATTCATGATTGAGATTTTACGGAAAGCAAAGGTAGGGTTTTAGAAATTCAGATTTGGGTAATGTTGATAAAAAAAACAGCGGATATTTTTTATGGTGAATTAAAAATTGTTTTGATCCGCTTCGGGAATTTTTTCATGATTTTACGTTTTTGTTTACCTTTAATAAAACAATCATAAAAAAAATTAATTGGTTGCTAACTTTGATTTATTTATTAAATAAATTGCTAATGATCTTTAAGTTTTATACTTTTGATTAAGGAATAGGAAAAAATGAAAAAATGAAAAAACGTATCGTTATCGGGATCATTTTCGGGGTGCTGGCCGGGATCATCGATGTAGTGCCGATGATCATTCAGAAACTGCCTTGGGACGCCAACATTTCGGCATTTTCATTATGGGTGGTTTGCGGGTTGCTTATTGCTATTACCGAAATTAAAATCCATCCGGTATTGAAAGGGTTGGTGCTGGCATTTGCCCTATTACTGCCGTGTGCGGTAATTATAGGATGGAAAGAACCATACAGCCTGATACCTATAATTGGGATTACGGCGGTTTTGGCATCAGCGCTTGGGTACACTATTGAAAAACTAGGGAAATAATAAACAGTAGGTAAATTATTTTAAAATATTGTAATTCACGGCCTTATATTTTGTCGCAATTCATAAATTTGGAAATTCATTCTGTTACACATTAAATATCTTTCTTTATGCCTGAAATTAAATCGTTAATACAGGAATATGCCGTTTTGCATGGAACTGCACGTAATAATCTGCTGCCGTTGCTTCAGGAAATTGTGCGGCAGGAAAATTACCTGAGTGAAGACTCGCTGCTGGAGGTGGCAAAAACCTTGAACCTTTCGCCGGCGGATGTCTATGGGACAGCCTCATTTTATAATTACCTGGAAACGGTGCCACGTGGGAAATATGTTATCCGGCTTTGCCGTAATATTTCGTGCATGATGCAATCGCAGGCTGAAATATTGAGCACGGTGAGTTCCCTGCTCAAAATTAAGGTTGGGGAAACAACCTCGGATAAAAATTTCACCCTGTTGCAGGTCAATTGCCTTGGTTGGTGCTATAAAGCGCCGGCTATGATGATCAACAATGAAGTTTTTACGGAGCTAACCCCTCAGAAAGTCATACAAATTATTAAAGAATACAAGGAAAAATAAACTGATATGGAATCACCAAACCAGAAACGCATCGACCTGATTTTTAGCAATTATACTTCCTCAAAATATAAAGTGCTGGAACGCACGCTGCAACGGCCTCCCGATGAACTTATTTCGGAACTGATGGATTCGGGGCTGAAAGGCCGCGGCAATGTGGGCTTCCCGACAGGCATGAAATGGAAGTTTGCCCGCAGGGAAGATGCCGGAACAAAATATGTCATTTGCAATGCCAACGAAAGTGAGACAGGGACATTCAAGGACCGTGAAATCCTGGAACTTGTTCCCCGCAAAGTGTTATCGGGGATGGCGATATGCGGCTATTGTATCGGCTCAAAAAAAGGGATTATTTATCTGCGGCACGAATACTCATACCTGAAAGAGCATCTGCAGAACGAAATTTCGATTTTTCAGGAATTTGTGAAACAATTCAATCATGATTTTACCATTGAAATTTTTTCCGGCAGCGGTTCTTATGTCAGTGGTGAAGAAAGTTCTTTGATCGAGTCTATTGAAGGGTTTCGTGCTGAACCCCGCAACAAACCGCCTTTCCCGGTTATCAAAGGCTTGTACGGGTGCCCGACGGTGGTCAACAACGTAGAAACTTTTGCCACTGCGCAGGTGATTTTCAGGATAGGCGCCGAAGAATTTTTGAAACTTGGAACGTCTTATTCATCAGGGTCAAAATTGTTTTCTATTTCAGGAGACACTAAAAATCCGGGCATACACGAGTTGGAGTTAGGCACCACCATTGAAGATGTGGTTAAGGAATTCGGGGATAAAAACATAAAATCCGTGCAGGTGGGCGGCGCCTCGGGATATTGCATCCCACAGAAGCTTTTTGCCGAAACGGTTATAGGCTATGAAGGCCTGACCACCGGTGGTTCCATGATTTTCTTCAATAATTCGCGCTCGATGTATAAAGTTTTGCATGAGTACCTGCGATTTTTTGCCGAAGAATCATGCGGGCTTTGCACCCCTTGCCGTGTAGGCACCCAGCAGTTGCTTCTCGGTATTGAAGCCGTAAAAAGAGGTGAGATGCCCGTCGGCTATATTGATGTGCTGAAGAAACTCGCCTTAAGCATGAAAATTTCCTCGAAATGCGGGCTGGGGCAGTCGGTTGCCAACCCTTTCATTTCAATTTTAGATAATTTTAAAGAAGAAATATTGTATTAATTTTTTGTTTCATGGAAAAATCTCAGATCAGCTTAACCATAAATGATATTCCGGTAACGGTGGAAGAAGGATCCACCATTCTGGACGCCGCCCATAAAATCAACCTGCACATTCCTACGCTTTGCTATCATCCCGATTTGAAAGTGGCCGGAAATTGCCGTGTGTGTGTGGTGGAACTGAAGGGTAATAAGGAGCTTGTAACAGCTTGTTCTACGGCCGTTACAGAAGGAATGGTAATTTTTACCAACAGTTCAAAAGTGCGTACTGCCCGAAAAACCATTGTGGAACTGCTCCTCTCAGAACATAATGCCGATTGCACCAAATGTTACCGTAACGGAAATTGTGAGTTGCAATGGCTGGCCAGCGAATACCGCATCGGCGATCATGTGTATCACGACCTGGTCAGGGCGGAGGATAGACTCGCTGACAGCTCCTCATTCAGCATCATCAAGGATGACAGCAGGTGCGTCCGTTGCCAGCGTTGTGTACGTACATGCAGCGATCTTCAGGATGTCGGGACTTTTGCGGTCGTCAAAAAAGGGAAGAAACAAAAAGTATCCACTTTCTTTGGGAAACCCATAAAAGATGTTTTTTGTATCGATTGCGGACAGTGTACCAGCCGGTGTCCTACAGCGGCGCTTATTGAAAAACCACTGTTTGAGGATGTCTGGGATGCTATTTCAGAGCCTGAAAAACATGTGGTGATTTCGACCACACCATCGGTGCGGGTTGCTATCGGCGAAGAACTGGGTTTTGAGTACAACAAACATTCCGACTCAAAGATCATAGCTGCTTTGAAACTTCTTGGTTTTGATGCCGTTGTTGACTCGGGCTTTTTCGCGGATATTTACATCGTGGAATTGTGCACCGAATTTATGTTGAAAATGAAACAGGCAAACGAAGATGCCGGAAACAAAGTACTTCCATTTGTTACGTCCTGCTCTCCCGCTTGGAAAAAATTTGTAAAAACCAAATTGCCGCAGGTGGGACGGCTGTTGTCATCGAGTAAATCCTCACGGCAGATTTTCGGGACGCTGATCAAAACGTACTATGCTGATCAAAACGCACTGGATCCAAAGGATATCATTACAGTTACGGTTACACCCTGCACGGCAGCAAAAATTGAAACCACGAATTCAAGGCCGCCGGAAGGGTTAACGGATGTTGATTTTTCGATCACCACCCGCGAGCTTGCAAGGATGATACGGCAATCCGGTATTGATATTGAAAGGCTGGAGCCTGCCGATTATGAGCCATTAATGTCTACACATTCAGGAGCTTCTGTTCTTACGGAAGCATCCGGAGGGACTACAGAAGCCGTCATCAGGACCCTTACCGAACTGGTTACCGGAAATGAACTTAACCCGGACATGCTGAAAAATATGGCATTGCGCGGTGAGAACGGCATTAAAGAAACCGTGATCAAATTTTCAGAGGTTAAATACGGCTGGGAATTTTTAAAAGACAAAGAAATCCGGTTTGCTGTTATCAACGGTTCGGGGCATGCCGCTGAATTTTTTAACAGGTTTAGCGACGGTGAAAATCCTTATCATTTTGTGGAGGTGATGGTGTGCCACGGAGGCTGCATCGGTGGGGGCGGACAGCCGATACCGGTTTCGTTTGAACTGATAAAAGCCAGGGCATCCATATTGTACAGCCTTGATGAGTTGTCCATGGTTAAAAAAGCCCATGAAAACGATTATCTGAACCGCATTTACCGTGAGTTTTTATCAAAGGAAGAAAACAAAGAGGCGCTCAGGATGCCTTGAATTTAAATTCAGGGATTTTATTTTTTGATAATCGTTGGTAACATCCGGTCGGTTTGAAAAAAAGCTTAATTTTACACACTTTTAAGTTTCTAAAGTATTAAACATGGCTTTAATCCACTCTTTTGAAAGCGCCGGCAATAAATTGTTCCGCTACAGGGGGCAAATTCCCTTATTTCCTAACTTCCCCATAATTTTTATACACTACAAAAAAAAGTGAAATCTGTTGCGG
>DAOQAT010000042.1:0-30125 GCA_035354195.1 Bacteroidales bacterium
GATTTAAAATATTTATTATACGGTCATCAAATATTTCATCAGAATTAATTAAAATTAAATAAATATTGCTTCCTTTTTTATATAAAATAAATAATGTTGGTTCTGAATATTTTTTTGAATCCAAATTGTTATCATTTGAAATATACATATTGTCCGTCGAATCCTTTATAAATTTCAAATTTTTTGGTTGTTGGGTTAAAGTATAATCAAAGAAGATTAATTGATCTCCATTTTCATCACAAAGTGCCATTTTACTAATATTCCCCCAAAAACCTTTATAATTGTCAGAATCAATATTTTTCAAAATCTTAGTATCCTTATCAACATATAAAATAATCTGATTTTGAATTTCAAAACCAAATTTCAGTTTTATTTGAGGAAAAGGGGCTACATTTATGTTTTCTGTCTGTCCAAATTTTATTGTGCTTTCATCAAGATTTTGATTTAAGTAAAAAGGTGTTTTTTTAATGTCTAATTTTAACAGATCTCTAAATTCCCAAATTGTGATAAAATAGTTTTTCTTATAAATAAATGTGTATTCAATATCGTTCTTCCCAATCAATCCAGTGCACACAATTTTATCGATATCTTCTTGCACAGAATCTTTAAAGAGCCAGATAAATCGTTGATATTTATTAAATTCACCATAGTGAAAATTTGTGAAAAAATAATATCCTGCACTAACAGTTAATAATAAAATGCCAATTATTAAAACTCTAATCTTTTTTTTCATCGTTATTAAAAAATATTAATAGCTATACAGACAATTAGATTCTTGTTTTAAATTAATTCCCTGTCCTCGAAAATCCCCGCCTGAACCGGAGTTCGTCAATATTTACGCTGTACACAAATTCAGGCAGCACCGCCCCGTTATCAAAACGATAGGTCGCACGTATCCCCATGCTCAGCGGCGCCAGAAAACGCAGTGCATGAAAATCAGCAATCAAGGCCAAACCAGCAGAACTGAAAGTGTAGCGGTTGTCATTTTTATCCGAAGCAATAGCATAGTCATAATAGAACGCAGCCCTGAACCTCTTGATATAAATCAGGGAGCCGATGCTCCAGTCCGGATAAAACAAAGGCATCTCGTAAGTTCCCTTTAACGTGAGCAGCCTGCTATAACCGCTGCTGTCGTAACCCTGAGGCAATGATATGATGTCGTTGAATAAGTAATCTTTTCCGTTTTTTTGCTGGTATCCTCCGTAAATACTCAAGCTGTGGTGCCTGCCGATGCCCGGAAATAATAGAAGCCCCTGGATCGCCGTAATATCGCCTAGCTGTGACCCGCTGAACGGCGTATGCCGGTATGTGAACTCCAGCAACTGGCCCCAGCGCGGGTTAATATCCCGCAACGAGGTCTTCAACACGTTGTAGCCGTAAAAGCCGTATTCCAAGGCCTGGTAGTAACCCGAATAATCCGCGGACGGATAATTTTTTTTCGGGATCAGGTCGTAAAAATTGAAATTTATTTGAGGTTGTAAGAAAATATAATATTTTCCCTTCGTGAACTTAAGCGGGACTTTAATGCCTGCCTGCCATGCAAAGACTTCCCACGTGATGGTGTCGGACCTGAGAAAGTGGTACGAAAATTCCATGTCGAGCTGCGGGTACCAGCCGCGGTAACTCAGCTTTGCGTATATTTTTGACTGAGTATTGTTCCACTCATGTTCATAACCTGCGCTGATGACCATGGTGCTCAGCAGGTTTTGTGAAAGTATTTCAAAACCGGGTTTCAACGTGGTGTTATCAGCATCAATGGAGATCGGCCCCCAGCTGTGAATATCAAAAAGATTCAAAAATTTGGAATATCGTTTTACCGGGTAGGTGATTTTTTCATCTTTGTAAAAATCGATCACCTGTATCTGCGGCGTACTTAGCGATTGGTAAAGTTTGTCGGAATAGTCAGCGACGTTTTCCAACGCAATCCAATGATCAGGATCCATAACAGTTTTTGTCGGTTTATAGCCGTCGGCCGAGTAATCGGAATAAACCAGTTCGCTGCCGTCCTCAGACAGTGCAGGATCAGAAGCGCCATACAATGTGGAGGTCACTTGAAAGATTTTTTTTGTATTTATGTCCAGTGCATAAATGTTGTTTATCCCGGAATAAGCGCCGACAAAAAATACATATTGGCCGTGCATCAACGGTTGTGAAATTTCCATGAACCCGGCATTCGTAAGGTTGCGTGAAACTCCTATGCTGTCCAGCAGGCAGATCCTTTTTCCATAGCGGTTCAGCGCGATGTAAACAATTTCATTTCCGGTTTCTGACCAGCTTGGAGTCATGATGAAATCAGCAGAATCAACTTCAAAACGCTTTATGACGCTGCCTTTTTCTGCATCAAGTACCAGGAGCGCCGATTGGTTGGTGATGCTTTGTTCAACGCAAATAATTTTTTTTCCCTGTTTGTCCAGTGCCGGCACAAAATACCTTGACCTGTGCGATAACTGGCGGATACGGCGATTTTTTTGGTCGTAAATTTTTATGACGGAGTAGGTGCGGTTTTCCCAGCGTGGATCATGGCTGGTTTCAGCCCAGGCGATTTTGTTTGCTTCCGCGCTGAACGACGTGCCTGCATAAGAGCCGGGTGTAAGCAGGGTGTGTTCCCTGCCGCTGCTGTCAATACAGATGAAGCGGTCCACATCATTCAATCCGGAACGAACACTGATGTACGAGCCGTTACCTGAGAATTTCGAAAAATTATAACTGGTGTAAAGTTTGTTTTTCCTGGTTTTTATGGGTGTCGCTTCCGACAGTTTCGTTTGGGTTTTCTGGTAATTCCATAAGCTGTCCAATTCGCGGAAACAGTATTTATAAAGTTTCACCTTGCTCATGCCGCTCACTTTTTTTATTCCATGGTTGAACGGCACCACCATAATAGGAAGCTTCCCTGCCTTGTCCATGGCCCGTTCCCAAACCGCGCCGGAATAATGTTTTTTTGCTGTGGCCACCAGATGATAACCGAATTCATACCTGTTCGGGACAAACGATTTATAAGAACCAAAAGCCGCTTTGTTGTAATTGTACAATCCTTTATCGAGCACCTGTGCCCGAAGTTTCATGGTGAACTGTGGTGTCCTTCCGCGGCCGCTGTTACTGAAAGCAGTTTCCGTGCATACGGCATCGCCTTCCACAAACCAGAGCGGTACAAACGTGCCGATGACACCTGCGGTGATCTGCTGGCCGAAAATGTAAGACAATACTTTCGTCAGCCCCTGGTTGATCTTGCTGTACTGAACCACGTGCCTGAACTCGTGCAGCATAAGCTGGTCAACCCATGGCTGGGCATAATCGTCCTGGCCGGGATTCATAAAAAATTCTATGCGTTTGGGAGCCCAGGGTACTTCGGCGTTTGATAAAATCGCCCTGTTGTGAAGCACCACGGGAATCCGCACCGGTTTTATTTTCATGTCGGCGCTCAGCGGCGTATAAACCTGTTCAAAGCCATGGGCGATATGTTGCGCCTGTGCTTCGATACCGGCAGGAAAAATGATCTTGAAATGTTCGGTTTTTATGATTTTCCATGATACAGATGCCGGGTCCTGGCCCAGGTCGTAAAACTGCGCCTGTATCCTCACAGAAATAAACAATAAAAAAACAAATAGTATTTTTTTCAAAAGATGTATCATATGGCTGCTATGCCAAAAATACAAAATGAATCAAATATTCCTGCTTAAAACTTTGAATAACTTTTTTAAAAACGTAAATTTGTTGAAAAAATAAGATCATGAAATTCATTATTAGAGTCCTGGTTACAGCATGTGCTGTGATGCTTACGGCATGGCTGCTCGAACCCCATGTGATGGTTGAGAATTTTTGGGCGGGCCTGATTGTCGCCCTTGTATTGGCGGTGCTGAATGCCTTCGTCAGGCCGATACTGCTTTTTATCAGTATTCCTGCGACAATCCTTAGTTTGGGGCTTTTTATCTTTGTAATCAATGCCATGATAATTTTGCTGGCTGATTACCTGATTGTCGACAAATTTCAGGTGGAAAATTTCTGGTGGGCCTTGTTGTTCAGCCTTATCGTGTCGTTTATCAGCAGCATCCTGAACAGCATACTGAAAACGGACACACCACAGAAACAATAAACATTCTTTATGGACCTTTCTGATATCATCAACCATCTCGGCGAGGGCCGCGATGAATATTACAATGCCGTGGCTCCGCCGGTGATACGCACCAGCAACTTCTGTTTCGGAAGTGTGGAGGAAATGCGCAGCAACATAAATAGAGAATTTGAAGTGCCATTTTATACGAGGGGAAATAATCCCACCGTCAGGATTTTGCGCAAAAAGATGGCCGCCCTTGAAAAAACCGAAGATGCGCTGATCACTTCCAGCGGCTGCGCGGCCATCAGCACCGCGGTGTTTGGAAATCTCTCCGCAGGCGATCATGCCATTTGTGTGAAAAATTGTTACAGCTGGACGCATACCTTGTTTCATGACATACTGAAAAAGTTTGGCGTAAACGTCAGTATCATTGACGGCACCCGAATAGAACATTTTAAAAATGCCATCACCCCGAACACCCGGCTGATCATGCTCGAAAGCCCGACATCGTTTATGATGGAGTTGCAGGATCTGAAAGAGATAGCTGCATTGGCTCAGGCGCATGAAATTACCACCGTCATTGACAACAGCTATTCAACGCCGCTATATCAGAATCCTGCGGAATTGGGAATTGACATTGTGGTACATTCGGCGTCCAAATACTTGGGCGGCCACAGCGACCTGATCGCCGGAGTGATTTGTGCGTCCGAAAAAATGATACGAAAACTTTTTGCCCAGGAATACCTGGCGTTTGGGGGCATCATCACGCCTGATAATGCATGGCTGATTTTGCGCGGGCTGAGGACATTGCCTCTACGTATGAAACAAATCACTGAAACCACGCAAAAAGTTGTTGGCTTTCTTGAAAACCATCCCAAGGTTGACAAAGTGTTATGGCCATTTGCCGCCAACTATCCGCAGCTTGATCTGGCCACAAAACAGATGAAAGCCGCCGGGGGCCTTTTTTCGTTTATGTTGAAAACAAAAGAAATGGAAAAGGTTGATGCCTTTTGCAACAGCCTGAAGCGTTTTCTGCTGGCATGCTCCTGGGGCGGTTACGAATCGCTGGTTTTCCCGGGTTCTGTTTTGTATTGTTCGATGAACAACAACAAGGAAATTCCATATAATTTGGTGCGCATGTATATCGGACTGGAAGAGGCTGATATGCTTATTGAAGATCTGGCCCAGGCATTGGAAAAGGTTTGATTTTGCAGAAAAAATATAAGACTTATTGAAAAAGCCCCGGAGGGGCTTAACATTTTTAGAAAATAATCATAATAGGGAACATTGCCCCAGCGGGGCAAAACATAAAAAAATCTAATTATGGCAAACACCTATTCGCAAATTTTTTTTCATGTTGTGTTCGCTGTCAGAAGCAGGGATTCATCGATAATTCCTGCAATTAAAGATGACCTATACAAATACATCAGCGGCATTATAACAAATCAAAAACAAAAACTATTTATTATTAACGGTTTATCCGACCATGTTCATATTTTGATGAATTGCAAACCCAACATGAACCTGTCGGATAATGTGGGTGAAATAAAAGAACATTCTACAAAATTTATAAATGATAAACGAATTTTGCGAGGAAAATTCCAATGGCAGGAGGGATTTGGCGCTTTTTCTATTTCGAAAAAGGATGTTTCGATTATTCTGAATTACATAAAAAATCAGGAAGAACATCATAAAAAGAAATCATTCAAAGAAGAATATCTGGATTTTCTGGTAGAAAATGACATTGAATTTAAAGACAAATATCTTTTCGATTTTGATTTGAAATAAAATGTTTTGCCCCTCTGGGGCAACAAGGATATTTTGAAATTATTTTCTAAAAATGTTTGGCCTCTCCGAGGCCACGCTAACCCTGAAAGAGCAGGCTTTCCTTGTATTGTTTAAGAAACTCAAAATTATTTCAACAAAAGCCGGTTTAAATTAAAAAAGGTCCGCCTATCCGAGGTCGCACCAACTCTGGAAAATCGATGTCTTAGAGATTCGACGCACAACAAAGTGATCTCTATTAAAAAAGCCCCAGCGGGGCTTAACATTTTTAGAAAATAATCATAATAGAGGACATTGCCCCAGCGGGGCAAAACATCAAGTTTTGGATAGTTCGATGATCTGTCCTATTTGATCTGTCTTTTGATCTATGATTAGTTCTAAATTGTGTTTGAGCTGAAACCTAGTGTCTGAATCGAAAAGTTCAGTTTTGAGGCCTGCCCGACTACATCAGTCTGGCGGGCTTGCGAAGGGACAAAAAGTGGAGTTTACTGAGGTAAATGAGCATTTTTGGAGCATGCGTAATGAAGAAAGTGGAGTTTTCGTTCAGGCACTAAATAAAATTTGTACTTTTGAATATTATCAAATTTCTACTATGAAAAAGCGAATTACCATAGTCCTGGCGCTGGCGCTGGCTTTTGGAGCGGGCTATGCATTAAATGACTTTATTTCTGATAAAACCCCCGTCAAACCTTTGAAACGCGTAAAAGCCATCGGAGGGATATTCTTTAAAAGCAACAACCCTGACAGCCTTAAAACATGGTACCGCAAACATCTTGGTTTTAACACCGACGATTACGGCACAAATTTTAAATGGTACCAGGGCGCAGATTCCACAAAAGTGGGATACACCCTTTGGGCGCCATTTTCAGCAAAAACAAAATACTTTGAACCTTCTGCCAAAGATTTCATGTTCAACTTTATCGTTGACGACCTTCCTGCGCTGGTAGAACAACTGAAAGTGGAAGGCGTGACCATCACAGATACTATCGAAACATACAGTTATGGGAAGTTCGTGCACATCATGGATCCCGAAGGAAACAAAATTGAACTCTGGGAACCCGTGGACCATGAATATTCCAAAATCGTCAGTGGAATTACGAAATAAGTTGTCAAATGCTGCTGAATATCATCCACTGGCTCGAAAATCACACCATACCCTGTTTGTATAAAACGCTTTTTGGAATAGAATGCCCGGGATGCGGCACGCAAAGAGCTTTTATAGAACTGCTGAAAGGCAACCTGGTGGAAAGCCTTAAAGCCTGGCCTGCCTTGCTGCCCGTGATGTTTATGCTTATTTACCTGCTATTATTTTTGGTCTTCCGGTTTAAAAACGGACTGACTATTCTAAAAATAAGTTTCATCATAAATGCTGTAATCATCTTAGGCAATTACACATATAAATTCGCCTTCCATTTACTGTGAATTATTTAAAAGCTTAACTTTGTATTTGAGATCATGGTTGTCCGGTTAAATTTTTCAAATTTATGAAAAGTACTGCTTTAAGAAACTTTCAGGTATTATTTACAAAACACGACCTGCTTTTTTTTAGAGAAAGTTTTGCTTTTCATCAATTTATTTCACCTCAGCCCAAAGGATGTAAATTGACGAAAATCATCCGCCGTGGCGGACTTCCTTTAGGTTAAGAGGCCGAGAACGAAATGTTTTTTACATCCTTTCTCAATAAAAAAATTTTACCGGACACTAATAATTTGAGATAGATATTTTTTTATGAAAATTCTGATCGCTTCCAAGATTCACCGGCTTTTTGTTGACGAGCTGCAGAAAGCAGGCCACGAGTGTATGACCACAATTCTAAAAAATTCGGGCGGGTTGGAACCGCTCATTGGCGAATATCATGGCATTGTTGTGAACAGCCGTTTCATGATCGGGAAGGATTTGATAGACAAAGCCCGGAAGCTGCAGTTTGTAGCCCGCATCGGTTCCGGAATGGAAAGCATCGACACCACTTATCTGGAACAACAAGGCATCCGCTGGTTCAATTCTCCCGAAGGGAACCGGCAGGCTGTTGGCGAACACACCCTGGCATTGCTGTTAAATCTATTGAATAAGATAAACATCGCCGACAGGCAGGTTCGTCATGGGCAATGGATACGTGAAGCCAACCGCGGCCTCGAGGTCGAAGGCAAAACCATTGGGATCATCGGCTATGGAAACATGGGCAGCTCATTTGCCCGCTGCCTGCATGGTTTTGATTCAAATGTGATTGCTTACGACAAATACAAAAGCAATTATTCCGATGATTATGTCTGTGAAAAATCACTGGAAGAACTTTTCGAACAGTCCGACATCGTGAGCATGCATGTTCCCCTGACCGAAGAAACAAAATTTATGGTGAACGATGTTTTTATACGTTCATTCAAAAAAAATATTTACCTTCTCAACACCTCACGAGGCAAGGTATTGAAAACGGCTGATCTGGTTGAAAACCTGAAAAGCGGCAAAGTGCTTGGCGCTGCCCTGGATGTGCTGGAATATGAATCCGCTTCTTTTGAGCAGATAGGATTTGATAATTTCCCCGAACCCATGCAATATCTGGCAACGGCTGATAATGTAATTTTAACCCCTCATATTGCAGGCTGGTCGGTTGAATCAAATGTAAAACATGCCCAGGTGCTTGCCAGAAAGATTGTAGAAGCTTTTAATGAAGATTAAAAATGAGATTATTCTATTGGAACACTAAAAGATTAATTTCAATTTTTATTACCATTGCTGTAATCTCCGCCGGCTGTGATAAGGCCCAAAACACCATTCGCAAAATTCACGGTGATTATACCCTGCAATTTTACACCGCCAACGGCGCAGATTCCATGAACTTATTTAAGGAAAAGTTTGGGACAAATTTTAGTTTCTATCAGGAGGGAACGTTTGGCGATGAAGTTTGCGTTATTTCCGGACCACGGAATGATGGTAAAGAATTTCAAATTAAATGGACCTGGGAATACCTCGGGTATGAAGATGGTTTTGACGTTATTACTTCGCAGGTTCGTGTGATAGAAACCGGTACGCTTGATACAACCATGGGTACAGGCCCTTTTGGCGCAAACAGGCACCCTCGTTGGCATATTGTCAGTATCGACCGGGATGAAATGGAGCTCAGTTGTAAAACCAACTGTAAATATTACCTGATCAAACTTGAAGAGTAAGGTTCTTGAGGTATAACAGCCTAACTCCGCCGCGCCGGGATAGCCTAACCACCTAACAGTCTATCTTCCTACCAACCTTCCCTGAAAAATTTCCTGTCTCAGAAAAAAAATATCCTATATTTGTCTTTAAATTTTCAAAACAAAACCTATGAAATGCAATCAGAAATTATTCAAAGGGCAGACACTGGCCATATTGACCGGAGGTGGTGATACTCCTGCTCTGAATTCAAGTATAGAATCTATCCGCAACAGGGCATCAATGCTGGGCTTTAAAGTATATGGAATCCGCAAAGGCTGGAAAGGCCTGCTGGGCAATGGAGACATTGTGGACTTGTCGCATCAGCCCTATGACGGAATCTATGGCGGGACAGCGTTGCTTTCGAGCCGTACCAACCCTTTTCCATCAAAGAAAAGCCCTGAAAACCGCGTTCCTCAGATATTGCAAAACCTGAAAAAATATAAGATCGATGTGATTGTCACCATTGGCGGTGATGACACCAACGGCGCAGCAAAGAGACTTTATGAAACAGAAGGTATACCGGTGATCGGATTTCCAAAAACCATTGACAACGACCTGCGCACAAGGACCATGCATAAGTTCAACCGTAAAAATATCGAAGCGGTGCTTTGTCCCGGTTTCCCTTCAGCAGCCAAAGGTATCATGGAGTTCACCGACCGTATACGTACCACGGCCTATTCTCATTCACGGATCATCGTACTGGAGGTGATGGGGCGCGATGCGGGATGGCTTACAGGCAGCGCTGTGTTTGGTGGCGCTGACCTGGCGTTGATCCCGGAATATGAGATGACCAAAGAACGTAAGGATTTCTTTTTTGAAACAGTGAAGGAAGCCTACCTAAGTTCAAAGAAAAAAGCGCTGGTGATAGCTGTTTCCGAAGGTGTGCGCTGGTACGATGATCAGAAAGGTAAAGTGGATGTGGTATATGCCAGTTCTGAAGTTGATGAATATGGGCATCCGCGTTTCGGCGGCATCAGTGGAATTATTGCATCTGAAATAACCAACAAACTGAAAATTGAGGCCCGTGCGCAGGTATCAGGTTATTATGCCCGTGCCGGTGCATGCAGGCTTTACGACCGGCGACTAACACAAGCCTTATCAGACAAGGTAGTGGATCTTTTGCTTCGCAAAGAATACGGACAAATGCCGGTGATGAAGAAGATTGTGACGTTCCCGGAACTTGAAGAATTCAACACCTCATCGGTAGATATGGGTTCCATTGGCAACCGGCCGTTACCTGAGGTTTATTATGATATTAATGAATTTAATTTTACCCCGGCCTATATGCATTTTTTGACCATGATACTGGGACATCAGCATTTTCTGAATTTTGATTCTGATTTTCCGGTGGTGATACCATAAAAAGATGGATGCCCAAAAAATTAAAAATGCAGTACTGAAGTTTCTCTTCCCCGATTATGATGAACTGACCTTGTTCTTGTTTAGCCTGGTTACATTACTGTTTGTAATTGCCGGTTCGGGATCCTTGTTTCGCTTGTTTCAGTTGTCATTCAGGCAGGACAGCTTTTTTGATATTATATTAAGCATTCTTACTGTACTTGTAGTTTTGGCAATAATTTTACTGCCTGTCTTTCATGTGTTTTCAAAAAGGAAAAAAAGAAAATGGGAAAAGACGGTCATGTTGTGTGCCATTGTTTTTATTGATTACCTAGTGGCCTGGAATGTTTACGATTATCTGAAAGGAGAATTTTCCACCTGGTTAATTATTTTCCCGTTGGTTAATGCTATTCAGGCTTCCATAGTGGCTATCGGGTTATGGTATGGTTTTATCACCGCTGAAAAGATTTCAGATGAAGATGCCGGTAATGCTGATATAATCATTAGCAGCATCATGCTGTTGATATTGTTCTTTGTGTTCCATTTTATATTACATCAGTATTGGGCCATCACTTTTTCGGTATGTGTTTTTTATGCGACCATCATTAATAAAATTGTCTTGCAAGCCTATTATGCAATTAAAAAGATCATTAGGATGTAAATGAACCTGCAGGTTCTATTTTCAGAACTATCAAAATAATCCCAAAAATGAAAAAGATTTCTGCAATTATAACTTTATTTTTTTTTGTTTGTGCCGGTAACGCCCAAAAACAACCTGAAAATCCCGGATTGAAATATATTTCGGGAAGTGAAATGATGAAAAATGTTTCTTTTTTTGCGTCAGAAAAACTGGAGGGCAGGTTTCCGGCAAGCGAAGGATATCATAAATCCGCAGCGTATGCCGCCGCATATTTTAAATCTTTAGGATTGGAGCCATATCAGGACAATACCTACTTTCAGCCTGTCCCGGTTGAATACAATGAGTTTTCAGGCCCCGTGAAACTTGAGAAAATAGACAAAGGGAAAAGCGTAAAACAGTTTAAGCCTGGCATTGATTTCGTGTGCAGAGGATTTTCGGGCAAGGGTAGTTTTGCTGCGCCGGTCGTGTTTTGCGGCTATGGCATGACGTTTCCTTCATTGGGTTATGATGATTACGCAAGCGTGGATGTTAAAGGTAAAATTGTGATCGTATTCAAACAAAACCCTGCATGGGCAAAAGATGTAAAAGGTATCAATGAACTCATGACACGCTACAAGGCCAACAACGCGGAAAAGAATGGGGCAAAAGCCATACTTTTTGTCACAACGCCCAATATGCCCGACCCGCAGAAACCCATCGGCAGCCTTATGGATGGTGAAGGCATTCAAAACCCTGACTTTCCGCAGATGCAGGTCAGCCTTGATGTGGCAAATGAGTTGTTGACCAATTCCGGGAAAAAATTAAGTGAGATCCAAACTCAGATTGATTCCCTGAAAAAGCCTTTCAGCATTATAACCAACGACAGCCTGTTCCTGGAAGTGCACACAGCTTACGAAAAAGAACGTTTGTCGGAGAACATTATCGCAGTGTTGCCCGGATCGGATCAGGCGTTGAAAAATGAATATGTCGTTATTGGCGCACACCTTGATCATGTCGGTAAACAAGGTGATGTTTATTTCCCGGGAGCCAACGACAATGCTTCAGGCTCCGCAGCCGTGATGGAAATTGCCAAAGCCTTTGCAACATCGGGCGAAAAGCCGAAACGCTCGGTAATTTTTGTGTTGTTTACCAGCGAAGAACAAGGGCTTTTCGGTTCTGAGTATTTTACAGCACATCCACCGGTGCCACTTGAGAAAACAGTGGCCATGATCAACCTCGATTGTATCGGATTTGGAGACAGTATTCAAGTCGGTGGCGGGCTTTCAGCTCCGGTGCTTTGGAATATCGCCCGTAAACAGGATTCACTGAATACAAAGCTTATGATCTCAAAGACCTGGTATGGCGGCGGCGCCGATGCACAGGCCTTTTTTGATAAAAGCATCCCGACCTTGTATTTTGCTTCCAAAAACAGTTACAAACACCTGCATCTCACCACAGACACGCCTGAAACATTGAACCCCGTCCTGCTCGAAAAAATGGCAAAATTGGCTTTCCTGGTTACTCTTGAAGTTGCAGAAGGACGTTATTCCAAAGAAAATATTCAGGAAAAAAAGTCCAATTAAACATGGATTATTGGGTAGTTTATACCTTGATTTAGCCCTAAAGCGCTAACTTTGCAAAAAATTTCCTCTTGAATCTTAAGGAACTGGTATCGGTTTATAACAATAATGCTACTATCAGCCAGATCGCTGCCCTGACTGACGCAGGAGATTCCCGGCGGATACAGCTAAGCGGGCTCAACGGTTCGTCAAGAGCGTTTGTCATTGCCGCGGTATATGCCCACTCAGAAAAGACACAGTGCATCGTAATGCCTGACAAAGAATCAGCGGCCTATCTGTTCAATGATATTGAAAATATTCTGGGTGAGCAGGATGTGAAGTTGTTTAAAAAAAATGTGCTTTTTTTCCCTTCTTCCTACAGGCATCCCGGGAATTTTAACAAAATGGACAATACTTCGGTATTGTTGCGTACCGAAGTCCTCAATAAATTACAGAAAGGCCGGAAAAAACTCATCGTGGTTACCTATCCTGAGGCTATCATGGAAAAGGTGGTATCCCAGGGCTTTTTTGAAAAGAATACCTTACGCATTAAAACAGGGGAGAAGCTGTCAATAGATTTTCTGCGCGAGGTACTGTTTGAGTATCATTTTGAATATGTTGATTTTGTTGCAGAACCCGGGCAGTTCGCCGTACGCGGTGGTATCATCGATGTGTATTCTTTTGCAAACGAAAACCCTTACCGTATTGAGTTGGCCGGTGATGATGTGGACTCCATCCGGACCTTTGATCCTGCATCACAGCTTTCAATGGAGCGGATAGAACACATTAAAATTATCCCTGATTCCAACAGCAATGAGCTTATCCGGAGAAAAGTAGATTTTCCTGAATACATCAGGGATATGGCTGCCTTTTGGTTTGATGATGCCGGTTTTTCCATTGACCAGTTAAACATTCTTTATGAAAAAGCCGAAGAACAGTGCAAAGAAAAAAACGAAGACGGTATAAATCCTGATGCCGCTGAATTGTTCACCAACAGCGAACATGTAAAGAAGCATTTGCTGGGTTTTCCGCTTGTGGAATTTGGGAAACACTTTTTTTTCGAACCTACTCATGTTTTTGCCTTTGAAACCTACCCGCAGCCTAATTTTAACAAGAACTTTGATTTGCTGATTAACAAGCTCGCAGAGAATACAAGTAAAAATATTATCAACTGTATTTTTTCTGATTCGAAGAGCCAGTCGGAGCGTATCTACACTATTATCAATGATATTCAGAAAAACCGCAAGGAAGATGTAGCTATTGATTTCACAATTATTAATACTTCCATTCACGAAGGTTTTATTGATGCAGAACAAAAAATATGCTGTTACACCGATCACCAGATTTTCGATCGTTACCACCGTTTCCGGCTGAAAGATAATTACAGTGCGCGGGAAGCAGCCACATTAAAAGATATTTATAACCTCAAGCCCGGCGATTATATTACGCACATCGATCATGGTGTGGGACGCTATGCGGGACTTGAAAAAATTGAAGTCAACGGCAAGAAGCAGGAAGCCATCAAGCTGGTGTACGATAACCAGGATTTGTTGTATGTAAGCATCCATTCGCTGCACCGGATATCTAAATTTGTCAGCAAGGAAGGCACACCGCCGACGCTGAACCGGCTTGGCTCCAATGCCTGGAACAAGCTTAAAAATAAAACCAAAGACAGAGTCAAGGATATTGCCAAAGACCTGATCAAATTGTACGCACAACGCCGTGCATCCAGCGGCCATTCGTTTCAACCTGATAACTATCTGCAGCATGAATTGGAAGCCTCTTTCATTTACCAGGATACACCGGACCAGGTAAAATCTACCGCCGATGTGAAAAAAGATATGGAAGCTGACTTTCCGATGGACCGGCTGATTTGCGGGGATGTCGGCTTTGGAAAAACAGAAGTGGCGATACGTGCGGCCTTCAAGGCAGTTTGCGACAGTAAGCAGGTGGCGGTGCTGGTTCCTACCACCATCCTTGCATTGCAGCATTACAAAACGTTTGCCGACCGTCTGGCCGAATTTCCCTGCAAGGTAGAATACATCAACCGCTTCCGCACCGCTGGAAAGCAAAAGGAAATACTTAAAGACCTGGAATCCGGGAAGGTGGATATCCTCATCGGTACCCACCGCCTGATCAGCAAAGATGTGAAATATAAAAACCTGGGATTGCTGGTCATTGATGAAGAACAGAAGTTCGGTGTGGCTACCAAAGAAAAATTGCGTCAAATGAAAGTCAACGTGGATACGCTCACGCTAACGGCTACCCCGATACCACGCACGTTGCAATTCTCGCTCATGGGCGCGCGCGACCTTTCCATCATTTCAACGCCGCCACCCAACCGTTACCCGATACAAACCGAACTGCACGTTTTTAACGAAACAAGCATACGGGAGGCGATTATGTATGAGATTTCCAGGGGCGGGCAGGTGTTTTTTGTTCACAACCGTATTCATAATATCAATGAGATTGCCGAATTAATTTTAAAACTCTGCCCCGGAGTCCGTGTGGCGATCGGGCATGGGCAGATGGATGGCGCCGTGCTGGAGCAAACCATGCTTGACTTTATCGACGGGCAGTTTGATGTGCTGGTTTCTACCACGATCATCGAATCCGGTCTGGACATCCCGAATGTGAACACCATCATCATAAACGAAGCACAGAATTACGGGCTTAGCGACCTGCACCAGTTGCGTGGCCGTGTGGGCCGTACCAATAAAAAAGCTTTTTGTTACCTGCTGGCCCCGCCTTTGTCGGTGCTTACCGATGACGCCCGTAAACGGTTGAAAACCATAGAGGAATTTTCAGAGCTGGGCAGCGGATTCAACATTGCCATGCGTGACTTAGACATACGCGGGGCTGGAAACATACTGGGTTCCGAACAAAGCGGGTTTATATCGGAAATAGGTTTTGAGATGTATCAGAAAATTCTGGATGAAGCCTTATTTGAGCTGAAACAAACAGATTTCAAAGAGCTTTACAAAGACGAGCTTAATGTTAAACAGGACTTTGTAAAAGACTGCCAGATTGAGACCGACCTTGAGGTGTTGATACCCGATTCTTATGTTTCGAATATTGCCGAAAGGCTTGCCTTGTATAAAGAACTGGATAGTATCACAACAGAAGAAAATCTGCTTGCTTTTCAGGAAATGCTTTTGGACCGTTTCGGGCCGGTGTCGGTGCAAACCCAGGAATTGATCAATACCGTGCGGCTCCGGTGGATGGCTACAAAACTTGGAATGGAAAAAATGGTTCTCAAGGAATCTTCCTTCAAAGGCTACTTTGTGAGTAACCCTGAATCAGGCTATTACCAGTCGGAGGTGTTTACCAATATTATTAATTTTGTAAAAGAACATCCGCGTTTTTGCAAGTTGAGGGAAGCTAACAATAAATTAATTGTAGTTATAAGCGGAGTTAGCAGCGTGGCTGAAGCGCTGAACAAAATATCCCAGATGCAAGCGGACGGGCAGTAAAATAAAAAGTGAAACCGGACCGGCTGTTAAATTAAAAAAGCCTCCACTTACGTAAAGGCTTTTTCATTTAAAAAAATTCCGCTTTAAACTATTCTTATCTCTTTCTTATCTGAAGGATCTAGTGCCGCAGCTTTTACATCCACCTGGGCACTAACAAAAAATTCTGACCTTTCGTTATCGGCATAGGAAGCAAATTTTCCTAAAGCACCCAAGGCACCGCCTTTTTCTTTGAGGATATCGTTGCTGGATTTTACAATGTTATAAGGCAATGAAAAGCTAAACTCCTTAGTGTCGCCGGGTTGTATTATAAAATTTAGCGGTGTTTTTAGTTCTCCCAGTTCATAAGTTTTGGTTCTCTTCTGGTCACCGCGGCCGGTGGTGTATTCTTCGTACATTTTTACCTTATAGGCGATCACTTCCTGTTCGCTTTTGGTGGTCAATGTGATCTTGCCTTCGAGGACACTACTGTCGCGCGACACCTGTCCTGGAACACTCAGTTCGACATGTACGCCGCCAATACCTAATTTGTTTTTTACATTTTGAAAAAAGCCCATGTTGAATTTTTTAGTTTGTTTGGCCAAATATAAGGAAAATGTGAGAGTTTTTAAAAAGTTTGGGTGAAGTTTGTATATTCGTACCGCCATGATTAATAAATTGATAAAAAATGAAAAAATCGTTGATTTTCCTGCTCCTTATCTCTTTAACCTTGATATTGTCAACAAACCTGAAGGCACAAACCCAGGCTGGTGATACCATAAAAATCCAGACTTTTACTTTTGGGTCCCCACTGGATGCCTGGTTTGAATTTCCGTCTGATACTGTAAGGGTAAACAAGATTCTCATGTACTATACGTTGAAGTGCAATCCCGCACAGAATCCGGCTTGCGGCGAATGGGACTACCTGACGAATACCTATTTGTATGAGCATACCGGTGTGGCTGATTCAACATTGCTGAATGCGCCAAGTTATGTATTAAACAGCACCAGCCCTGATTCTGTGGAGTTCATGTTTCAGCCTTCCTGGTCTTACTTTCCGCATTTCAATACACAAATTGTTTATACAAACACGCTGAGTTTTGATTCAACCGTATTCAGTAATGGATCCATTATTTCTGAAAACCCTTTTAATGCTTCATTTCCTGAAAGCCGCTCTCAATATTTATGGAAAGCTCCCGAGCTGGTGTCCGCCGGATTGGATTCCGGCAGTATAAGCGGCTTGAGGTTTTACATACAAAATTCGGGAAGTGAATTGAAAAATCTCACCATTAAGATTAAAAACGCTACGCTTGATTCATTGACATCCGGAAGTTTTGAGAATTCAGGATTTACCGAGGTCTTCAACCATAATATTACTTTTGGTTCAACCGGATGGAATGCTATTCATTTTACAAACCCTTTCATTTGGGACGGAACAAGCAATATTGTTTTCGATATTTCTTTTGATAACGGGGCTTCAGGGTTACCCAATGAAATTTTATCAGAAAATACCCTGATGAAAACGGGCATTACCGCTGCAGGTTCTGACAAATCATTGTTTTTTATGGGGAGTGATTTAATAAACGTTCCCAAAGAAGCTTTTGCCGACATCGATAGTTTTATCACGGTTTCATTCTGGCAGTATGGTAATCCGGCTTTTCAACCGCAGGACCAAATGACCTTTGAGGCATTTGATTCGCTCAACCAAAGGGTGATCAACGCCCATACGCCCTGGTCAAATGGCAATATTTATTGGGATGCCGGGAACAGCGGAACAGCAAGCTACGACCGGATTAATAAAGCAGCGGCATCAGCTGATTATGAAGGAAAATGGAACCACTGGGCTTTTACAAAAAATGTGGTAACAGGAAGTATGAAGATTTACCTGAACGGAGTACTCTGGCATTCCGGCACAGGAATGAACAGAAGAATGAATGGGATCAGGACGATGAAAATCGGCTCCAGCGCAACCGGAACTTACAATTATGACGGAAACATTGACGAATTTGCTGTCTGGAATACTGAACTCGATTCTGCAACCATCCACCAATGGATGCGCCGGGATCTGGACAACACGCATCCTTTTCATTCAAATCTTCAGCTGTACTATAAATTTGATGATAATGATCTATTTACTGCCGCTGATTCTGGCCTTGGAAGTAATGACGGTACACTTTTCGGCCTTCCGGTTTATGTCTATACCAAAGGAAGCGAGATTTTCAGGAATTTCACTGAAACCACGGTGAGGCCAAATATCATTTTTGAACAAGGTGTTTATGAATCCCACCTGGATACAATAATTTCTATTGATTCCGTTCAGAAAGATCCGATGCAGATCGTTTTTTACAGCGATTCCTTAAACCCATTGGTTCCAACCGACACAATAACTGCATGGCCAACATATTATAATCATTACACTTTCGATCATTTGGGGCACGCTGTTGATTCTGCTTATGTAGCTGCCGACTCGGTCATTCATCTGAAAAAATGGTATTATTACAGCGAACCTTTTGAAGTCGTGAACCGTTATGAATTGGCAAGGTACATAACGCCATACGGAAACGGGCTTTCGCTGGGCAATGGAATAACCTGGATATTTGATGTCAGCGATTACCGCCCCTTGTTGAAGGATTCGGTGCACCTGAGTGCCGGAAACTGGCAGGAACTGATGGATATGCGTTTCGAATTTATACTCGGGACACCGCCGCGTGATCCTATCAGTGTTAAAAATTTATGGAATGGAAATTTTGATTACGGCTTTTCTACCAATCCGATTGAAAGCCACCTGACTCCAAAAAAAGTTTTTATTCCCCAGGATGCGCTAAATGTTCGCTGGAAATCCCGTGTTACCGGCCATGGTATGGATACACCTCAGAATTGCGCCGAGTTTTGCCCGAAATACCATTATTATAAGGTGAACGGAATTCAAAAATATCAGCAATTGGTGTGGCGGGATGATTGTGCACTCAATCCACTTTATCCTCAAGGTGGCACATGGGTTTATTCCCGGTCGAACTGGTGCCCCGGAGCAGAAGTAAGAACATATGATTTTGAACTTACTCCGTTTATAACATCAGGGGATTCGCTAACTCTGGATCATGACGTTCAGGCGTATACAAATACAAGCGGATGGGATTATTACCAGATTGAAGACCAGTTGATAACTTACGGCCCAATGAATTTTTCTAAAGATGCCGAAGTGTATAATATCAAAACTCCTTCAAAAAATCATTTGTTCAAAAGGATGAACCCAATTTGCAATAACCCGCTGATTGTCATTCGCAACAATGGCAGCGACACCTTAAAAACGCTGACTGTTACCTATGGCCTGGAAGGCGGTACCCCAAGCACCTATGAATGGTCCGGTGCGCTTGCCCCTATGCAAACAGAGGATGTACAGCTCGAACATTTTTCATGGGCTGTCAACAACGGAGTATTTTATGCCAGTGTTTCTTTACCAAATGGAGGAACGGACGAATATGCGCTGAATAATAAAATGACGACCGCATTTGATGGTACACCTGAATTTCCGGCAGACATTATTTTTGAAGTCAGGACAAATAATTATCCTGCAGAAAACGAATACACCATTAAGGATGATATGGGCAATGTAATTTTGCATAAGGCATTCAGCCAGGCAACCACCACATACAAAGACACGGTTCATTTTACGAATGGCTGTTACGAATTGCGATTTACAGATAGCGATGATGACGGGCTTTCCTGGTGGGCTGCACCCGACGATGGCTCAGGTTATTTAAAGTTGAGAAGAGGGGAGAACGGAATACTTTTTAAAACTTATAACAGCGACTTCGGACGCGAGATTTACCAGCAGTTTACCGTTGGGTATAATTTGCCTGTTGATGAATTTAGTACTGAAATGTATTTTAATGTTTTTCCAAACCCAACCGAAAGTAAGTGTACAATCGATCTGTCATTGCCCTTTGAACAGGATGTCGAAATTGATTTCTATGATTATCTGGGCGTTTTAGTAAAACAAATTCAGGAATTGGGTATTACGGACAAACAAATCGCGGTTGACATGTCGGAATACTCTTCCGGTGTTTATTTCGTGAGTTTACGAACAAAAAATTCAATAAAAACAATAAAACTTATACTGCAGAAATAGCGGATGCTGTTTTATTTTTTCTTCTCGACTACACCGAGCGGCAAAACGGTTTTGCCGTATACTTCGTTTAAAACCTGGGCAATGGCGGCATAAAAAGCTAAAAACCCGCAGAGGATTCCTTCGTAACCTGCAAAGATTTTCAGGCTTGTATTTTCGGTAAAATCACCGAGAGCCAGCAAAAAGAAAAGCAGTGCCAGGGTACCGAAAACCAGCTGTAATGCCCGATTCAGTTTCAGGGTGCCAATAAACATAAACAAAGTGAAAAATCCCCAGATTGCTAAATAAGCGGCCATTTCATTTTTATCAGGCGCAACAGCATATCCCGTTTTTGGTAATACCAGTAACAGAACGAATGAAAGCCAGAAAAGTCCGTAAGCAGTAAATGCTGTTGCTCCGAAGGTGTTATTCTTTTTCCATTCCATGATCCCGGCAAATACCTGTGCCAGGCCTCCAAAGGCAATTCCCATGGCAAGAATACTGCTGCCCAATGCAAAGCCGCCGGCATTATGTAGGTTAAGTAAAATGGTGGTCATTCCAAATCCAAACAGTCCCAATGGGGCAGGATTGGCTGTTGTGTCTTTTACGATGTGGTAGTTTACATTTTCCATGGAATTGGTTTTTGAATTGATGCGAACTTTGAGGAAAAAAAAGAGGCTGTCAGAATTTTTGGTGACAGCCTCTTTCACATTATCGGAGCATTTTCAGAACTGCGTAATTTGATTTTTGCAGCCCTTCAAATTCAATTTTAAAGGTGTACATCCCTGCAGGCAAATTCCTGCCGGAAAATTCAACAGTATGTTTACCGCTCAGCTGAGTTTCGTTTACCATAACTGAAACCAATTCACCTATTGAATTATAAACTTTAAGGTTTACAGTACCATTCTCGGGAAGGTTGTAATATATGGTTGCTTCCTCCGTGAAAGGATTCGGATAGCCCGAAAACTCAAACGCTGCGCCTGAATTGGAATTATTCTGCACGTATAATTTCGGCATGGATAAAAATACATCCGGAATTTCATTGCCGTACTGATCTCCAACTACACCTGTTCCTGTTAATGGGAAATCGATCAGGCCACTTTGTTCTTTTAATGATCTGAATCTGAATGTGATGATGTCGTCATTGGATGCTACATCAAAATGATGAGTTGTAGCATACACCACTCTGATTATACCATTATCATCAGTAACAAGCAGATCATTGTCGTCTTCTATGATCTCTTCGAGCGTAGGATTAATCTTTTGCACAGAACCTTTAGTCATTACTCCGGGCATATATGCCGATACCAGCTTATAATCGGGATACTGATAATTCAGTTCCAGTCCTAATGCCGAGAAATCTTTAACATTCGAGTTGATTTTTAATGGAACTTCAATGTAAGAGTTGTCTGTTGATATTAAAGACTCGTCAGATACAATTATGAGGTCACCTGGCATAGACTTGGCCCCGTTCCATGTGTTTAAAGAATCCCTGTATTTGCTGCTTGACGCGTTATAGTCGCCGTAGCAAATAGTTTCCAGGTTGATGTTAACGTCGGCCCCTGAAACAGTGACCGGTGTGCTCAGAGCTATCCAGTTCCCTTTCGGGAAGTTTTTAACTGGATCGTACGGAGCCCCGACCTTGGATTTCATACGGGCGATATCTATAGCATTGATGACGGAGTTATTATCAACATTTGCAGCTTTCTTGTATAACCACGAAAAACATCTGGATGGATCTGAAGTGGTATCACTGCCAACAAAATATTTCATTAATGAGATGTCAATTGCATTAATGTCGTTCGACCACATCATGGTGTCGGCCGTATATTTATCATACGACAGCATATAATTCCCATCCATAACACCATGGAAAATAAAATTTCCAAGGGCGTCACTTGTATCCCTTGCCACTTCTGCTCCTCCGGGCGAGGTTTTCAGTATTACAATAACCTTATCAATAGAGTAAATTACAGCATTATACGTAGGATTGGGACTTCCGGCAATGGCCTTTGCTGCATAGCGTGTTTTGCCGCTGATCGTGCGCCCTCCGAAAGTGATGGTTACCGTATCAGTAGCTATACAGCCATTGTTGTTAACACTCAGTGTATATGTTGTAGTTACTGTTGGTGATGCTAAAGGCTGGGCAATGCTGGTATCACTTAAACCTTGCGGAGGCGACCAGGAGATTGTTCCGGGGCCATTTAGCGGATCCCCAAGAAGTATTGGTACACCTGTATATGCTGCGGTTGTGCCGGCTTCTGTTGTAGGGATGGGGCTAACAACCATATGTACCGTATTAGACCAGGTAGGATTGTTCGACACGCAAGCTTCAGATGAAGTCAGTTTACATTGGACAGAATCACCGCTGCTCAGTGAATTGTTGGTATAAGTACTTGCAGTGCCAACTAAGGCCCCGTTCAGGTACCATTGGTATCCCGGAATGGTTCCTCCATTTACGGCTGTTGCATTGAAGGATACGAGTGTGTGGGTACAGGTCGGGTTGTTAAAAACATCAATGGATACTCCAGCTGTAAGGCTTGGTTTTACCACCATTGAAATCGAATTTGAGGTCGCCGGATTGTTTGTTGCGCAAGCCAAATTTGAGGTAACCTGGCACACAACGATATCTCCTGTAGACAGTGCTGAATTGGAATATGTTGAGTTAGTTCCTCCCACGACACTGCCATTTAAGGTCCATTGATATACCGGTGATGTTCCCGGATTTGTCGCATTAGCTGTAAATGTGATTAAAGTACCTGAGCATACAGCCCCAGCCGGACTTGCAGAAATAAAATTACCTACATTCATAATAGCATTAACGGTCACTGGCATGGTTGCTGTGGTTGCACACTGGCCTCCGTTAGGCGTGAAATTGTGTGTGGTGGTTCCTGGAGATGCAGTACTAATGGTTGCAGGGCTCCAGGTGCCTGTAATTCCGTTAATGGAATTTAAAGGAAGTAACCCTGGTGTATCGCCAACACAATATGGGCCTAATGCTGTAAAGACCGGCGATACATTGGCATTTACAACCACGTCCATCGTGGTAGTTAACGCACATTGGCCTCCATTCGGTGTAAAAGTATGCGTAGTAGTTCCTGCTGAGGCCGTACTGATAGTGGCAGGGCTCCATACGCCGGTAATCCCATTGATGGAATTACCCAACAGGGTTCCGGGAGTATCTCCGGTACAATAGGGCCCTAAACCGGTAAATGTGGGTATAATGTTATTGGCCATTACGGTCGCAGTCTGAGTGGCTGTGTTTATACAACCACCAACAGTTACAGAATAGGTAATAACAGAAGCCCCGATACTTATACCGGTGACTTCTCCAGTGGATGGATCAACCGTTGCTATTCCCGGAAGAGTGCTGGCCCAGGTTCCACCAGCTGTGGTGCCGGTCCAGATATATGACTGTCCCGAACAAATTGGATTAGTCCCCGAGATTGATTGGGCTGTTGGAGCCGAAATTGTTACCGTTGCTGTTGCAGTATTCGTACACCCTCCAATGGCTACAGAATAGGTTATTACTGATGACCCGGCATTTAAACCAGTCACTAATCCGGTTCCGGCGCCGACTGCGGCGATGGCAGGATTTGCACTGGTCCACGTTCCGCCTGAAGTTGTCCCTGTCCATGTTTCGGATGAACCGATACATATTGGTGTAATTCCTGTTATGGTCTGAGCAATGGGTGCCGTAATAGTTACGGTTGATGATGCCGTATTAACACAGCCACCAACGGTTACAGAATAAGTAATAACAGAAGTTCCCGCAGAAATGCCAGTAACTAACCCTGATGCTGAGCCAACAGTAGCAACTCCGGGAGTATCACTTGACCAGGTACCGCCTCCGGTCGTAGATGTCCATGTTGCAGAGGATCCTATACATAAAGGAGTTGTCCCGCTGATCGTTTGTGTTATGGGAGCGCTTACCGTTACTGTGGCAGTAGCGCTGTTCACCGAGCTGCACCCGGCAGCGCTAACGATGCAATAATAGTATAATGTCCCTGCTGGTGTTCCGGGTGGGGTGTAGGTCGACAAAGTGGCTCCCGAAATAAGTGTTCCAGATGTATTATTATTCACAGTGTTAGAATACCACTGATACGTCAATGGTGGTATTCCTCCTGATGCCGTTATACTAAGATCCGGGAAAGTACCACCAATACAGATCGGAGCCGGTGATACCGGTTGAACGTTAATGGTGAGCGCGGGTGCAACAGCTACTGTAATATAATTTGAATAGGAGTTACATGTTCCTGATGTTACTCTTCTGGTATAATAGGTTGTCTGCGTTAAACCTGATGGAGGATCATACGTAGCTCCGGTAGCACCTGCAATTACTGAATAACCGGTTGGTGGTGACGTACATCCTGAAGTACACGACATCCACTGGTATGTTATTGATGGAGCACAGCTGGCAAGTGAAGGGGAAGTGATATTTGTCAATAATGAAGGGTCACCTCCATTGCAGACATTCTGGTCAGTACCAACAGAACCACCATCCAAAGGAAGTGCCGTGGACGAAGTATTGATATTGTATGAGCCAGATGCCCCGCTATTTCCTGCAGAACCCGTACCGGACCTGCCCAATGTTGCTATGGCGCCACCGCTGCCGCCATTCACAGTAATAGTACCTGCAATGGTGTTGCTGCCGCATGGATTAGTGAATATTTTTATTCTGCCGCCGCCACCTCCGGCACCACCATTGCCCTTGCCTCCATAGTAGGATGCACTCCAGTCACTGTAACCACCATTACCGCCGCTGCCACCGTTACCTCCATTTGCTTGCAACGTTCCGTTCATGGTTATTGAACAGTCGGCTTTTAGCATGATGCCACCACCCGACCCGCCGCCAGCACCTGTTCCGCCACCTCCGGGTGCCGTATAGGTTTGTTCCGTGCAGTCATCATTAAGATCAGAACAACAATCGGCAGTATAATCATTTTCCCCGCCTTCTCCGCCGGCACCACCATTGGCACCATTAACATAAATACTTCCGGTAGCATCTATGGTGAGGTTATGATTTGCTATGAGTCTTACAGCACCACCACCGGCCCCGCCATTTTCGCCGGCAGAATATCCGGTATGAGGAGCCACATGGCTATAAAAGAAAGAGCCACGGCCTCCACCGCCAGCTCCGGCGCCTCCTGAACCATATTCGATTGTTTCGGTAGTAGTACTTCCATAAGTAGCAACTGCAGTTCCACCAGTTCCGCCGCTACCTTCAATATATGATTGACATCCTGCGTTACCACAGGTATTATCATCAGAACCACCCTGGCCTCCGGCTTTTCCGGCACCTCCTGAACCGCCATAGGTGCCACCGGCACCACCGCCTGCACCACCGCCGCCTCCAACCATGCCCCCATCGTCACCAAACCAGCCGCATACTTGTTTCGAGCCATATCCCATGGTGCCATTTCCACCGGCACCACCGCCACCAGGGCCTGACCCGGCTGTGCCGCTATATCCTCCGCCTAATCCAAGGCCGTGACAGTTATCTTTATCCCAACAGCCTGTAATACCCCTGCCATCGGTTGAGCCATCATCTGCCCAGAGCCCCCCATAATTGCCTCCAGTCCCGCCAGTGTAACCAACCCCATTCGCATTGATGGTTCCGGAAACAACGATGTTGTCAGCCTGCACAAAGAAGCTATGACAGGATGCATCAATAGTTACAGTAACACCGCTATTAATGGTGAAAGTTCCGATGTTGGTATGAGTTCCTCCCAAAAGGGTATTTGCACTTATGGTCCAGTCAGCTCCTCCATGGTCAACATTTGCACAAGGGCTATCCCTGTATGCCAGATTGCCGGAGTTAGTGAAAATGTCGCAGGAATAATTATTGACTGCAACAATATAGGTGCCTGTGGTTGTACATGGCCAGGTAATGGAGGCCGCCATCCCTGTACAATGCGGCCCGTTATCATCAGCGGTCGCAATCTGATTCCAGTATGCATCGTAAATCCTCATATACGAATCTTCCGTATTGTCGCAAAGACTGAAATCATAAGAATGACCGGCAGTACCAGAAAAATAATAGTAATAAAAATAACCGGATGTATATGCCTGATTTTGCCAGGTAGTTATCGGAGTTATGGTATTTCCTGATCCGGTGCCATAAGTGCCATCATCGGTTATCCAATAAGTCATATAACTCGAATTGGTTAAAGCAACACAGGAATAATGGCTGCCTGAAATGTAATAGGTCCCCGTTGTTGGACAGGTCCAGTTTAAAAAGGCTGTCACCCCTGGACCGCCGTCATCATCATAAGCAACCTGAGTCATGCTGGCATCATATAACCGCAAATAACTGTCTTCAGAATTTGCCTCCATGGTAAAATGATAGGAGTATCCAGCAGTTGCTGTGAAACTCCAGTATGGGATAGTACCTGCTGTGTAGGCTGCATCTTGCATGGAGCAAGTTGATGGTGTAATTACACCGAGGTTTGTATTGCCGCATGCCGGGTTAGCAGCGTAAGTAACGACAATATAACTTGCACCTGTAAACCTTTTCCTGAGATCACTGCCGGAGGTGTTGGAATTTGTAAGGCCAACCTGAAAACGGTCATTAACTAACTGGGTTTGCAGCGTAGAGGCGGCAGTAGCACCCAGACTGGAAGGGCCATAAGTACCTGTATTTGTTACCGTATAAGTATTATAGTTTGTGCCTGCGCCAATTTCATTATAATAATTTGCATTATAAGCACCGTATGGACCATAATCCGTTTCAATCGACCATGTTGAAATAGTCACAGATGTTGTTGACACAACCAAATCACTGTATAAAGCAAGTGTAACATCGTTTATTACAGAACCATCAGGTATTGTAGAGGTGTTAAATTTCCCCCAGGCACGCTGTATGGCAGATCCTGAACTCCAGTAACCACATATCAAAATATTAATGTCATCAGCATAAGTACTTATAGAAGATTGCCATCCGCCTGAAGTGGCATAAATGGTTGATGTCGGGTCAATGGTTATGGGGAACACTCTTTGATGGTCAGTAAGCCAGTCCATTGGAACAAGTGTTGTAATTACTAATTCGTTTCCGTTCTGTTTTACAGAAAAATTACCAGTCTTTTTTACAGATTCGGGATTGCTGTCGTAAAATTCAGGAGAGGCATATACATACACGCATTCTCCCTTGGCATTTAAAATATAAATGGCCGATTCATTCAGACGAGAACTCCAGCCATCAGGCAGGACAATGGTTTCGTTGATGGCCATATGGCTTGCGCCTGCCGGTGCTTGCGACAGGATCTTTGCGTTTTTAAGGATCAGATCCAGTTTTTTCCCTCCGTTTTCCTGGGTGAAACGAACATCGGTGTTAGGGAAGCAATTCGAAAAAATAAGTTTGTTCAGATCAACGAACCCTTCATTATTGCTGATATTAATGCTTTCAACAAGGTTGTCCCCAACCATCCATGATATTTCCGGGTTAACCCATTCACGGACAGAAAATCCGCTGTATTCAGTCATTACTCCACCGTTGCTTTGGCCGGAATAAAAAGTTTTAAAAACATTAGTAGTATTAGCATAGGCATATTCATTCTGGTTGGCAGCAGTATTTCGTACGATCTCTTTTCTGATCGTTTGCCATGCTCCGTTTTCCATATAATTCAAAGGCATTCCGGCAGTAATTATGGCATCATAGGATCCATCGGCATTAAGGAAATGCTTTGAAGTCATGTTCCTCAACGAGACGTTTTCATTTTCAGGTTTTTTTCCTTCATAAATACCGCCTTTTCCATAATCAAGTGAAGAAAAAGTTTTATCGAAAAGTTTTTCCGACTGAAAACCATCATCGCTACTGCCTTTAATAAAAGAAACTTCGTTGGTTGTAACAGTTGGTTTACTTACAGGTAGTGTGGGATTCAAATCTTTTTGCCCCCAGACTGCAAAGTTTGACGTAAGTGCAATCAGTATTAAAAAAGTTAAAACTCTTTTAATAGAACCCCTTAATTTTTTTGAATTCATGTAAAGTATTTTCATATTGGATGGTTTTATTAATATCTTTTTATATATAATAAAATAATTCGATCAAATTGTTTTCACAAATTAATCGGAAAATATATCTATCTAATTATGTGCAATTGGAAAAATTTATCCAAAAATATGAAATTAAGTTTATAAAAAAAAATAATGTTGATTTTATTATAAAATTATTTAAACATTCGGATTAACAAATGACAGCATTAAAGAAAATTCTTTCTCGGAATTGAAAAAAAATCTCTAATTTTGCAAACTTATTTTTTTGAACCATTAACATAATGATAAATATCACCTTACCGGATAATTCGGTCAGACAATACAATGAAGGTATTACGGGTCTTGAAATCGCGTTAAGCATCAGCGAAGGGCTTGCACGCAACGTTCTTGCTGCAAAAGTTAACGATGAAGTATGGGATGCCACAAGGCCTATTCTCAAGAATTCCAGAGTAAAACTCCTTACCTGGAATGATGTTGAAGGCAAAGCCGCTTTCTGGCATTCATCGGCGCATATTATGGCGGAAGCTTTGGAAGCGCTGTTCCCGGGAACAAAATTCGGTATTGGCCCTGACATCGAAAATGGCTTTTATTATGATATAGACATGGGTGAGCGTATGCTTACAGAATCTGATTTTAAAGCCATTGAAGATAAAATGCTGGAGTTGGCAAAAGAAAACCAGCCTTTGGTACGCAAAGAAATATCCAAGCAGGAAGCTATCGATTTCTTTACTAAAAAAGGCGATGAGTACAAGCTTGAACTTATTCAGGAATTGACCGATGGCGAAATAACGTTGTATGAAAGCGGCCGGTTTACCGACTTATGCCGTGGCCCGCACATTCCTTCTTCCGGTTTTATCAAAGCCGTTAAAGTTATGAGTATTGCCGGGGCATATTGGCGTGGGGATATAAACCGTAAACAGCTGACACGCGTTTATGGAATTACTTTTCCCAAGCAAAAGGAACTGCAGGATTATCTCTTGCTGCTCGAGGAAGCTAAAAAACGCGACCACCGCAAACTTGGAAAAGAATTGGAGCTATTTGCTTTTTCTGCAAATGTGGGGCTGGGACTGCCGCTTTGGCTGCCAAAAGGAACCGCGTTGCGGGAACGCCTGGAAGCATTTCTGAAAAAAGCACAGAAAAAAGCAGGTTATGTCCAGGTGATGACACCTCATATCGGTAATGTAAATCTGTATAAAACTTCAGGCCACTTTCAGAAATACGGCGCCGATTCTTTCCGTCCGATTTCTACACCGGTCGAAGGTGAGGAGTTCATGCTGAAGCCTATGAATTGCCCGCACCATTGCGAAATTTATAAATTAAAACCACGTTCCTACAAAGACCTGCCATTCAGGTTAGCTGAATTCGGAACCGTGTATCGCTATGAACAAAGCGGTGAATTGCATGGATTGACACGTGTCCGTGGATTTACTCAGGACGACGCTCATATTTTTTGCACACCCGATCAGGTGAAAGAGGAATTTGTTGGTGTGATCAACATCGTTATGCATATTTTCAAAGCCCTGGATTTCAAAGAATGGACCGCGCAAATTTCGTTGAGAGATCCGAACAATAAAGAAAAATATATCGGAAGCGACGAAAACTGGGAAAAGGCAGAACGAGCCATCCTGGAAGTTGTAGAGGAAAACGGAATAAAAGGAGTTGTTGAAATCGGTGAAGCGGCATTCTACGGGCCTAAACTTGATTTTATGGTGCGTGATGCGATCGGCCGGAAATGGCAGTTGGGAACGATACAAGTAGACTATAACCTGCCTGAACGTTTTGACCTGGAATATATCGGAAATGATAATCAGAAACATCGGCCGGTCATGATACATCGTGCCCCCTTCGGTTCGATGGAACGTTTTGTCGCAGTCTTGCTGGAGCATTGTGCCGGAAAATTCCCGCTTTGGCTTGCTCCAGAGCAGGTTACCATTATTCCGATAAGCGATAAATATGAAAATTATGCAAAAAAAGTTTTAGATTTGCTAAATAATTACGATATTCGCGGCAAAATTGACAACAGGAGCGAAAAAGCCGGAAAAAA
>DAOQAT010000043.1:0-29953 GCA_035354195.1 Bacteroidales bacterium
CCTTTCCGCCTGAAAAGCAAAGGCAAAAAAATGCCTGCTGTGATCATGTCTTTTGGGCTGATTTATAATACGTTCAATGCTTTTTTTAATGGTTATTTCCTTGGATTTTATGCCGATTATGAAATGTCATGGTTTACGGATTACAGGTTTGTCATTGGCGTTATTATATTTCTGGCCGGTTTCATTATTAATATCACCTCGGATAATATTCTCTTTAAATTACGTAAACAATCCATTGACTATAAGATCCCTCACGGCGGGATGTTCCGTTTTGTTTCCAGTCCGAATTATTTTGGCGAGATGATGGAATGGATGGGGTTTGCCATACTTTCATGGTCGCTGGCAGGGTTTTCATTCTTTGTATGGACGGTGGTAAATTTATTGCCAAGGGCTTTTGCAAACCATGAATGGTACCAGAAGAATTTTCCTGAATACCCCGAAAACCGGAAAGCCATACTGCCTTTTATCATCTGAACGCTGATAAAAGTAGTCGCTATACAACTTCTTCGGCTTCAAAGAATCTTTTCATAGCTCCATAACACAAGTCAACCGCTTTGTTAAAGATATTACCGGTTTGTGATTTCACATCATCCTTTTTGATTTTTGGCTTTTCGAACCTGATCTTAGGTTCCGGATTCTGTTCATCAGCGGACGTCTTCTCATTGTTTTTTTCCATATCGGATTTTAACACATTGAGTTTAAATTTCGTGATGTCACCACGTTTGGGGCTGTATATTTCCATGTTCTTAATTTTTAAGTATTATTATTTATTAGAATATTTTATTAATAACGTTACAATTTTCAAAAATAATATTATAAAATACTGTAATTAAGGTTTTTAAGCAATATTTTTACTTAAAAAAGTACTTATTTTTTACTTAATATTTTAAGCTAAATTATTAAGTAGCTTAAATTTTATGCTTAAATACTTGCTTAATTATTATTTAATTTGTATATTTGTAGCTTATTTTATACTTAAATGGCCGGGGCATTTTCGTTTTCATTATCTGATATTGAACATATCATAAGCAATACCAATAACATGGTGCTTGGGATCAGCAAGGTCATGGCTGTATATTTCTCCGAAAAGAAGAATCAGCCCGAAGCTATTGTTGCTACAGATCCATACACACCGGAAGAATTCAACGAATACATTATTGATAATAATACCCTGGTCCAGATCGAAAAGCTGAGAAGCCTGGATGCCACCTTTGACTGGTATGCTCCGGAAGACATTCCGTTTTTTGCAGAAACGAAAAAGATCAAACAACTGGACGTTTTTGACGAGAACAACCGGCATATCCTGATGATCACGCTGAAAAACGAACATGATAATAAAAACGACCTTATTTTTTATTATTTCAATAAAAACCTGAGCAACTTCGCTCCTTCCGAATCGGAAAACTATCTTAGCCCGGCCAACAAAATTGCCATTGGCAGCATGTTGTATAAATTTGCCAACCTGATGGCCGAAATATGCAGAAACGACCGGCAGGCGCTAAAATCCTATAACAACAATATCAGGAATATAGTGAATTCCCTGAAAAAATCGGTTACTGAAAACGAAGAACACCACACGAATTATTACAACGCACTGATTAATTTTGTTAACGATGCCCTGCAGGAAATATCTGCTAAGTCGTCAAGGTATGTGTTTGAATTATCCGACAGCGCCCGTCTGAAACTCAAGGATTACCAAGGGGAGTTCAAAGCGCTGAATAAGATCATTAAAACAGCCGCTGTTTTTGCCGGCAATATGAATGAAGGACTGGCCGGAAACACCGTCATGATCGAGGATTACCATATTGATTTTGGCGACAGCCCTCCGGCAGAAATTCAGCCCAGCGTAAGAATGGATGAAAGTAAGTACGACAAAACCATACTTTTATTAGACCGGATTGAAGAAGCATCAAAAATTGTAAAGCAAAAAAAATTACCTCTTACCGGCGCCAATGTAGGCAAAGCATGCAAACCTCCTGTCTCCGCCCCTGCCATTTCTGATGCCCTGAACAAACACCGGGCAAGGATTAAAACCGTTATGTCCAAATATAAAGACCGGTGGACCACGATCCGCAACGATTTCAAACCACTAATAAACGTGTTGACCTCAAGGTCTTCTGATGATGAAACGCTCAGCAAGCAAGCCTGATTTAATTCATATTTATATATTCTAAAAAATAGAACAAAAAATCTACCTTAGGAAATAATATCACTTATTTTTGATTTGGCGTTCATTTCTTTTGCCTGTCCAAAAGAAACGAACCAAAGAAAAGGACGACCCAGACGATGCTTCAACCCGCCTGCCCGACTGAACAGTCGTTCAGGCAGGCTCTCAGAAAATATTGAAAATCTATTCAAAGTAGTTCCGTCAGGCAGGCTGACGGAAAACGCCGTTGGCGCCTTTGAAGATTTTCAAATATTTTCTGATTCACGCCAATACTGGCCCGCCGTCTGGGAAGGCCAACGCTCCGCCAACCTAGCTGTTAGCCGCGACGGGTTATTAAACAATAAAAGGAATAAAAAAGCGACTGGCAATTCAATAATATTTTGAACTTTTGAAATTCAGCTTTTCTTTTGAGTTATATGAGATTTCGAATTCAGAGATTCCCAATAATGGGTATTAAGAATAATCAGCCTAATGGAATGACCTAAACTTTAAAAACCAATAACGGGGTATTTACCTTAAAGAGAATATCCTTTACTACGCTTTTGCTGAACAGCTTCATCAAAAAGTTCCTTTTCCGTTCGCTGAGGCTGATTAAGTTGATTTTATTATTTTTTACATAATCAGCAACACTTTTAGAAACATCCTTGCTGCTGATGACTTTGGTAGTCACATCGAAATCGCTGTATACACTCTTGATATGAGCAGTCAGCTCATCCAGCATGATTTTGCTGATACTGTTTTTTTCCTGCTGAATGTGAATGCAGTGAATATTCACATCAAAGAAGCTGATAATACTCATAAGCTTCCTTAATGAGCTAAAATCTTTATCATCAAAATCGGTCAGGTACATAGTGTTAAATTTTTCGAGTGTCGAAAAACTATACTCTTTGGGGATAACCAAAACAGGAATGGCGACATTTTCAATCGTATTCAGGGCGACACTTCCAGCCTGATAATTTTTTGATTTTCCAAGTCCTTTTGTGCCCATTACCACCATAGCCGTTTTGTATTTTTTACAAACGCGCGGAATTGCCGTGACCGGGTCTCCAAAGATGATGCTGGTTGTGACCTTTATCGGCGGCAGGTTGTTGTCTTTTATGTACTTGCTGATAGTCACCTTGAATTTCTTCATGCCTTCTTTGGCGTCTATCTGTTCGTCGTTGAAGATATTTCCCATCCCTACCTGATAGCTAAAGGCGTCAGGAAAAGGGTTTGCCATAGGCTGCATGGCATAACAGGCATAAATAAATTTTACTTCAGCCTTGATTTTTGCTGCAAGCTGCAACGCATAATATGATGCGTTGAGCGAATCTTCCGAAAAATCAACAGGGCAAATGAGTTTGTTTATACTTTGCAGTTTGGGCAGCGCCTCTTTCGGGCCTTTCTTTTCAGTTTCTTTGATCATCTGCAATGCCTTTTTTACATCACTGTCTTTTACCAGTATTTTCACTCCTGAGGCGACATCTGACTGTATCAGGTTTACATTTGCCAGATAAACCTCAATACCTTCAGACTCGAGAAGACTCCTTAAAAACAAGGCTTTTGAATAATTTGTCGACGTGATATTTACCAATTTTGTTTTCATGTTACAATTTTTTTATAAAAATAAGGTATTTTTGTTCAAATAACAAGATATTTTTTGATATATGTTAACCGACAGGCAACTTTTTTATAAAATCCTGGCACAAACTTCTGATAGCCCTTTGGGCCTGGAAGTTTCTCATGCAGAAGGTGTTTTTCTGTATGGGCCCGACGGCAGGAAATACTACGACCTCGTTTCCGGTGTTTCCGTGAGCAACGCCGGGCACAGGAACCCGGAAATCAATCAGGCTGTCATCGCGCAACTTGACAAATATTCGCACCTGATGGTTTATGGGGAACTGGTGCAATCGCCACAGACCCGGTATGCCGAATTTCTGGTTTCACTATTGCCTGAACACCTCAACAATGTGTATTTAGTAAACTCCGGCTCTGAAGCTATTGAAGGCGCCATGAAACTGGCAAAACGTTACACAGGAAGAACAGAGCTTGTTGCTTTTAAAAATGCCTATCACGGCAGCTCCCAGGGCGCTTTAAGCCTGCTTGGAGATGAAACCTTAAAACAATCGTTCCGCCCCTTGTTGCCGGATGTACACTTTTTAACTTTCAATAATGAAGAAGATTTGCCGTTGATCTCAGAAAAGACGGCCTGTGTGGTAGTGGAACCCATACAGGGAGAAGCCGGAATAATTCTTCCGGAGCATGATTTTCTAAAAAAGCTCAGCCGCAGATGCAAAGAAACCGGCGCCCTCCTGGTGTTTGACGAAGTCCAGACGGGTATTGGCCGCACCGGGCGGAACTTCGCTTTTGAGCATTACGGTGTGGTGCCTGATGTGTTGGTTCTGGCAAAGGCACTGGGTGGCGGCATGCCATTGGGCGCTTTTATTTCTTCCAAAGAAATTATGCAAACCTTAACCCATGATCCTGTGCTGGGACACATCACAACTTTTGGCGGGCATCCGGTTTGCTGCGCTGCCGGACTGGCTTCATTCAACTTCTTGCAAAAAACCATAACAAATTCAGAAACAGATAATAAAGCTAATCTATTTTACTCATTACTTGAAGGCAGGAAACATATAAAAGAGATCCGTTACAAGGGTTTACTTATGGCAATAGAGCTTGGAGAAAGTGACAAATTACAACAATTTATCAGGCTGGGAATTGCCAAAGGTTTTATTTCGGACTGGTTCTTATTTTGCGACACCGCCTTCCGGATTTCGCCCCCGCTGATCATAACGGAAGAACAGATCAGAGAGGTTTGCCAGTTGATTGATGAATGTTTGGAAGAAATCGGATGATGGCAATCCGGTAAACTTTGATCCCTTGGTTATTTCATTATACAACGAATAATTCCTTTTATCCTATCCACGTCATTCTTGTTAAGATCGCGGTTAAAAGGTTCGCTTCCGGCTTTTAATGAAATTTTCAACGGTTTTAATTCGATCATATTTCCCAGATCTATAGAGCGTATTGGGTAACTGACCAGGTATTCGGTCCAGGCCTGATCGCCGTAATGAGGTATTGGTTTTGAGCCTGAGGATGCGTAAAGGGTTAACGTTTCGCCTCCGGATAAATAAATGGAAACCTTATCGTTTTTATCAATGGTTTCTCGCAGTGTGCCGCTGATCCAAAAGTTTAGCGACAGCACGTAGGCCGTATCATTCCGGCTGATGATGACATAAAAAACGTCGCTTCCGGCGAGTTTGGTTTTGATCTTTTTTACCGGTGCCTTGGTTGCGGGATCGGTTTTGTTAATTTCAAATTTACAGTCTGTGCTTTGTGTAAAGGCAGTAAAAGCAAGAAAGTTGAAAAAAACAAAAACAAAAATTACTGGAAGCCTTTTCATTATTTTTAGTTTACGTATGACAAAGTTACAAAAAACATGAAATTAGGGTATTTTTGACATTGGGAAGATAATGTTGTTTTTCGTGTTTTTTTTGTTTGTCATGCAAATGAAAATTATTTATATTTGTTCGAGCGTTAATGAAATTCCAATATGGATGAAATTGGCGGTTGACAGTAACTGTAAAAAGTTTCAAAAGGCAGCAATTGGCGGATGGATTAGGGTGATTTAAGAATGCATATTAAAGTATGACAAAGTCTTTGAAAAAGAAATTGTGGTTTATCATTATAGGATTCATTGTATTAATGGCGCCTATTGGTTATTTTGCCAAAAATAGTCTTGCTATTGACATGCAAAATAGGGCTATGCTTAATGCAACACAAATTAGTCCCGATGACGCCAACGTTATTAAAGAGTCAATAGTCCAAATTGACAAAGCAATATGGCTTTACAGACACGATTATTTATTCTATGCCAATAAAGCTACCCTTTTATGCCAACTAAAAAAGTATCATGAAGCAGTAATAACAATTGACCAGATTTTTAAGTTCAAACCAGATTATGCAGAAGGTTATGAAATTCAAGGGTTCATTTATGATAAATTAGGTTTGACTGATTCTGCAAATTATTGTTATAAACAGGCTATTGATGCACACGAGAAAAGAATATTAAAATATTCATCTGATCAAGAGAAAGTAAAATTTGCAAAAATTAGTATTGCTATAGACCGTTGGTTATTATTTGGACAGGAATATGGAAAAAAAGAATTAATTGAATTACGTATATCTTACTCTGGAGATATGGCTGTAGTTATGTTTGACTCGACATTGCGGAATTTCGATAGGGCATCTTATGTTAATCGGATGATTAAATAAATTGCACGTTATAACTTTATGTCGGCAAACCCGTCTCACCATCAACGAAGACTTAAATAAATCATATGATTTGGGGGACAGGAAAGTTCAATTAATTAACTTTACGGCTGATAGGAAAAAAAACGGCATCTAAACCGATGCCGGTCGCAGCGGGGCTGCCAACCTTGATAATTACCAAACATAAAATAGGCTTGACTGCATCTTGATTCATATTTAAACTTAAAATACATGTAAACAGAATATTATGCTGTATTTATTTTCCTGAGAATAATAATTATATTTTTGCATGTAAGAATCTTTTAAGCAAACTTATTTTACAGAATGAAAGATGAAATAATCATATATCAGGCAGACGAAGCATCAACAATACTTGAGGTAAGGATTGAAAGTGAAACCCTTTGGCTCACTCAAAGCCAAATTGTTAAACTTTTCGATAGTAGCAAAGCAAATATTAGTGAACATATCAAAAATATTTTTCTTACAAAAGAACTTGAAGAAAGTGCAACTGTTCGGAATTTCCGAACAATTCAAAAAGAAGGTGGCAGAAGTGTTAGCAGGTCTTTATTGCATTATAATCTGGACATGATTATTTCAATAGGGTATCGGGTAAATTCTATACGTGGTACACAATTTCGTATTTGGGCAAGCAAAGTATTGAAAGATTATCTTTTAAAGGGCTATGTTGTAAATCAGCGAATTGAACGTCTTGAACATGATGTCCACCATATCAAAAACCAGCTTGGTGAAATAGATTTTCAAATAAAAACCAACCTGCCACCAAAAGAAGGGATATATTTCGATGGACAAATATTTGACGCCTATGTGTTTGTTACTGATTTGATAAGAGGTGCAAAGCATTCCATAGTTCTTATTGACAACTATATCGATGAAAGTGTTCTTCTTATGTTATCGAAAAGAAAAGCGAATGTAAAAGCCCTTATCTACACTTCAAGCCTGACAAAAGAAATGAAAATCGATTTAAAAAAATATAGTTCACAATATCCTGACATTGACATAAAACTCTTTACCAAAGCACATGACCGTTTCCTCATCATTGATAACCATACTGTTTACCATATTGGAGCATCATTAAAAGACATGGGTAAAAAATGGTTTGCTTTTTCAATTATCAATTTTGAAGTTGTAGACATATTAAGAAGACTTAATGAGTAAAGCCGACATATTTCAATCGGGTTGGAAGGAGAGATTCAAAGAATGTATACTTCAAATGGTCTAAGCCCTTCTTATCTGATATTGCAACTCAGCATTTTTTTGTCTTCGATAAAAGCGGTAAGCTTATCCCCTATCTTCACAGGCCCAACGCCAGCGGGAGTTCCGGTGAATATGATATCACCCATTTTCAGCGTGATGAACTGCGACACGTGAGCAATGATCTGTTCGATGCTGAAAATCATATTTGCCGTATTGCCCGACTGCACGGTTTCATCGTTTTTTTTCAGGGAGAAATTCAGGTTTTTAATATCGGGAAACTCCGAAACCGGAACAAAACTACTGATAGGCGCCGAACTGTCGAAGCCTTTGGTTTTTTCCCATGGCAGGCCGTTTTTTATGGCTTCGCGTTGAAGGTCGCGGGCAGTCATGTCAAGGCCAATGGCGATTTCGTTGTAGTACGTATGGGCAAATTTTTCCTGAATGTACTTCCCTACCTTGCAGATCCTGAAAACGATCTCTACCTCGTGGTGGATTTCATTGGAAAATTCAGGATAAAAAAATGGCCGGTTGCGGGTAACCAGAGCGGTGTCGGGTTTCAGAAAAAAAACCGGCTCTGCAGGCGTGTCATTATGCAGTTCTTTAACGTGGTCGCGGTAATTGCGGCCAATGCAGATGATCTTCATTTCGGGGATATTTTTACCGAGGAATTGTTAAAGCCGCGCAGTTTGATGGCGTTGATGACGCGTTTTGTTGAAAGTGGAAACTCTGCCTTTGACATCCAATCGTAATATGAAGGTTCTTTTTGAAAGACTTCCTCAACAGGTTTTCCTTTGTGTTTACCAAAATTAAAGACTTCGACGTTGTTTTCGTTGTACACGATATGCCCAACCAGGTCCACATTCTGTGATTTGAATGAAAAATCGTGAAGTGCCTGCACATCGTTGACGATCGGTTTGCTGAACGTGCCGTTACTGTTCTCAAACTCGGCGTCTTTATACATGTCAAGCTGCGCCAGCAAAACCTCGTATGTTGCCATAGTGTCGGCTTCTGCAGAGTGTGCATTTTGAATTTCTTTCTTGCAGTAAAACTTGTAAGCGCCTTTTAATGTGCGGGGTTCCATGCGGTGAAAGATATTCTGTACATCAACAAACCGCCTTCCGGTCAGGTTGAACTCGATGCCGGCACGCAAAAATTCTTCCACCAGCAAAGGAATGTCATATTTATTGGAATTGAAACCCGCAAGATCGCAATTGTCAAGATACTTGTTCAATTCAGGGGCGATTTCGGCAAATGTGGGGCAGTCTTTCACGTCCTCATCGGAAATTCCATGAATGGCAGTCACCATAGGCGGAATGGGGATCGTGGGATTGATGCGCATGGTCCTGATATCCTGTGTGCCGTCGATATTTTCTTTGATAATACAGATTTCGACAATGCGGTCGGTGGCAATGTTCAGCCCGGTAGTTTCGATATCGAAAACTGCCAGCGGTTTGGTAAGTTTTAACTTCATAAATTATTTTTTGCTGAGCCGGAATATTTTGGTTAACTGGGCAACAGGCGTTTCTCTGTCTTGAATATTAATAGTTTCAGCCAGTTCGTTGTATCCTTCGCAATTAATATTCAACAGGAATTCTCCCGGAGGCAGAATGACTATGAATTTTCCCGTGTGTATGTTAGGTTTATAGGTCCCGGTAAGTTTTTTTGTAAGATTATTCGTGACGCTGATGCTCACTTTCGGGCCATTGGTGTATTTGGTTTCCAGGTTTTTAAGAGCAGTTTTATAAGCTTTGCTCAAAGAATCAGAAATTTTATGGGTAGCCAAATAGGTTGAGTCGGTCATTTTTTTCAGGCTGTCCAGATCTGTTTTCATGTTTTTCCTGAACACTTCGAATACGCTCAAAGAGTCCATTTCAGTGAGGTTCCCGAGAATGGTCGTATAGGAAGGTTTGACGTCATTAAATATCACCCTGTAAATATCGAGGTTGCCGTAAGTATCCTTTCTCAATGCTGAGATATAGGCATATCGCCCTGATCCGGTAAAGGAAATGGTGGTATTATCTTCCGGCGTGTTGACAGGATATCCGATATTTACCGGTTCAGAAAATGTGTTTTCCGCCTTGTTCCAGGTAGTTTTAAAGATGTCGTACCCGCCCATGCTGTTGTGCCCGATAGATGCGAAATACAAGGTTTTTCCGTCCGGCGCCAGGTATGGGTAATCCTCGTCGTATTGGGTATTCACCACATCCCCGATATTCTCGGCGGTGCCCCATCCTCCTGAGGGTAATAATTTTGCCATGTATATGTCGCTGCCGCCAATAGCGCCTTCCCTGGATGAAGAAAAGAAAATAATTTTTTTGTCGGGAGTAATGGTAGCGGAACTGGTGCTGGTTTTGGGAATATTAACATTCATCCCTAAGGAATTGATACGCTGAAAACTTTTCCCTTCTTTCACTGAAACGCAGACCTGCATTTTATAATCAAGGTTGTCGACATAGGCAAAGAGGTAGGTGCCATCCGAAGACAAGCCGCACAGTTCCTCAACCAGGGGGCTGTTAATAGACGTGGCAAGCCTTTTGGATTTTTCCCATTGTCCATATTTGTTTTCGGAAAGAAAAATATCAGCCGTATAATATCCGTCGTAGTCCAACATGTTTCCGATATTTCCCTGACGTTTTGATGAAAAGTACAAAGTAGTCTCTTTTCTGGTAACGTAAGGATTAAAATCCGGATATGGTGAATTAACGCGTGGGCCTACATTTTCAAAGGTAACATTTACAGGATTCTTGATTAATTCCTGTGCATTTTCACACATTTCGATCTGCCGGTCAGTCAATATGTAATTCATATCTTCCGCTCCGGCAATGAGCTTTTTGAACTTTTCGAAACATTCAATAGCTTCATCGAACCGGTATGCCACCTGATAAGCTACTCCAAGCTGATACATGGCTTCGGGATCGAAATCCTTAAGCTGTGTGGTTTTTTCAAGAAATGGAATGGCTTTTAATTTATCCACATTTGTGTTCAGGTAACAGATACCCAGTGGATAGATATAATCAGGGTTTGAGGAATCCCTGGAGTATAAAAACTGGTATTCTTTGAGGGCCGTGGCATAGTCCCCGAAGAGAAAAAACTCTTTGGCAATTTTTTCATCGCCGGAAGCTTCAATCTCTTTTTGAGAATAAGCAATAGTAACGGAAAACAAGCAAAGTAAAAGAAAAAATAATCCCCTGAAATATAATAATCTCCTCATATTCAACATCAGAAAGTTATGTTTTAAGAATAATAAAAGTTCTTAAAGCAAAAATATAAATTCCTGACTATTGGTGAAATCAATTTTTTCAGAAGTTATAAACACAATAGACTTTGTGGATAATAACTTAAAAATATTTTGGTTTCTGGTCACCTTTGAGGATGATAAATTCTCCGATGATCGTATTATAGATTGCAACGCGTTCATTTGTTTCGGCATCATAAATCGCCACAAAGGCGTCCGTAATTTTATGTGTGGTCCACATTTCACGCTGAACCACCGAAGCCTCCTTAATAGTGTTGAACACATTATTCAGGATGAATTTATTTATCTTGCGCCCGTTATACCAGATAACCTGTTCAATATAAATATCGCGGTCCTTAAGTCCCGGATAGGATCTTTTAAAACGTTCAACCGTCCAGCCATAATATGCCCCGATCTGCACCCGGGCATAATACTTTTTCACTCCGGCACTGTCCAGCATCTGGTTCATAACCACATAACGGTCGGTATCTTTTACTATTTCCGGAACCACAGTGTCTATTACAGGAATTATTTCAGGAATATCTCGTTTCACATAACCCCAGTAAATATCTTCTTTGCCTTTTCCTCCCATGCGGTCGGAAGTGAGAAAAAATGCGGAATCGCAGTCAAAGAAATAACGGTCGTTGCTGTCGGTATTTATCGGGTAAGGCAGGGCAACAGGCTGCTGCCATTTGCCTGATCCATCGATGGTGGTGCAATAAATATCGAAATTACCTTTGCCACCCTGGCCGTTGCTGGCATAAAACAATTTCTTACCGGTTTTATCCAGTCTTACATCCACTTCATCGCCATTGGTATTAGCCACGTTTAATGCATAAAAATCAATATAGTTCCCGTTTTTATTTTGCATGGCCCAAATAATATCATGGCTGCCATCTTCTGACAAACGGTCGGACGAAATCACCAGTATCCCATTTTCTTCAGCTATTGATTGTTCATGGCCGTCGGAGTTTATGGGGCTTTTCACCTTTTTAGGGCTGGTCCACCTTTCCTTCTTTTTTTTAGAGTAATAAAAATCTCCGTTACCAAATGTTTTATAAATAAACAGTTTGCCTTCACTGACGCTTACTCCGGCAAGTGCGGTCTGATCGTCGGTATTGAAATAATACGATGCTTTCGGATCCGACCAGACCGTGTCCCTCCTTTTAGCCTCATATATTTTTTCATTATAGGCAAGGTCGGCTTTATCACCATCTCTGTTTCTCCGGTCTGAAGTAAAATATAGCCGGTTATCGGTAAAAACCATTGGCGCATAATCATTCAGGTTGCTGTTAAGTGACAGGTTGACAAAGATCACCGTATCATATTTTCCCGGGTTGGACCAGTGTTTTCCGATACTGTCAACCTGGGCATTCAGGTCAATCCCTGCACAAGATAGAATACAAAAGATAAATAGAATTTTTATCTTCATTTTTTTGACCTCCTGCCTTCATTAAATATTTTCCTGACAAAGATAGAGTTGTTCATTCCCTTATACGAGTATTTTGTCGCGTCTACCCAGGCGCCGTAACTAAAGGCATAGCCAAAGTTCCAGGATTGTGCGGTGATGCCGGCATTAAATTTCAGTGAACCATTCGAGCGATAGGCAGCTCCCACCGAAAACATTTTTTTAATTTTAAAATCAAAGCCTGCTTCCCACTGGTAGGATTTAAAATCAACCAATGCGGCAATAGCCAGCAATTCAAGGTCCAGGTCCTGGGTTTTGCTAAGCTTGATATTGTAGGAACCCATGGCATAATAATGTATTCTCTTGAGGTTTTCAAAATCCGAGTTAAGGAAGGATGATTTGCTTTTGAACAACTGGTGAGCGCTGATGCCAAAGTAATATTTGTTTTCACGCAGAAAAGCGATACCGGCGGATGCGTTACCATTGGGTGATGTTTCGGTCAGGCTCGTCAGGCTGGGATCATTGGGGTCTATTACAATAATGTCGTTTTTCTTTATCCGGTCCTGGAAGAAATGCCCGGAAAGAGAAAATGAGAATTTGTCGCCTGAATTGTCAATGCTATTATCATCGGCTTTGGGTTTGCTCAAAAAGACATAATACACCAATCCCAATTCCACATCAATTTTTGAGGTGAGCCCCATCTGCTCGTAATTGACTTTTAATCCGCTGCCCAGATGATCGATCAGGAAACCGCTGCCATAAAAGGTGGCCTGTAACGGGCGATGGCCGAAGCCATCGAGGCGGCTTCCGGCGATCAGGGTTGCTGATGGAACTGAAGTCAGCGGAAGAAGCGCCATATTATGAATCTCGGGCAGGCGGTTGGAAAAATCGTTGATGCCCTGCCCTACCTGAAGTTGCGCATTAGCAGTGCCATAAAACAATACGACAATTAATAAAGTTGAAAATATTTTTCTTTTCATGATTTGTTCTCCTTATTAATAGTTTATATTGATTGAATTCCTGAATTCTTTGATGCTGCCACCATCCACAACCTTGATGTAATAATAAAACACCGTATTTGCCGATGCTTTGACATCTTTTGGATCCCATATAAAACTGCAATCCTGTGATTCAAAGACTTTTTTGCCAAGGTCGGTAAAAATGGCTACCTGAAACTCATCATAGTTGCAGCCTCCGTCAACCCTGAACACATCATTAAACCCATCCCCGTTAGCGGTGACCAGGTTGGGAATAATGAAACAATCATCGGTCATTTTATCAACAAATATTGAATTTGTAGCTGTGCAGCCGAGTTCATTGATAATAATGCCGATATAATATCCTGATGACTGATGGCCAATAGGTTCTCCGGTGCTGATGCTATCAATAAAATTTCCCAGTGTATCATAAAGGAAAAAAACATTATGATAAGGTGACCAGAAAATATTTTCCGGTGTCACGGCAACGGTACCATCATTGTTTGCAAGACATGATGAGGCATTGACTTTAGGATAAAACTTGATAGGTTCGTAGGGCTGGTCTATTGTTATGGTTCCTGCCTGGGAACAGGCACTATCATCAGTAACGGTATAATTATATACACCGGCAGCAAGTCCGCCCAGTGAAAATGCAGTAGAAACAAAGCTGTCCGGGCCTGTCCACGTGCACTGATATGTTGGTAAAGGATCGCCACCGTTTACATGCAGTGTAATGGAGCCTGCATGGCCACCATAACACGCATTGGGCGCATACGTAGCTGTAACCACCATAGGCGTTGCAGATTGGTTAATGGTGAAATTATAATAGTTGGCACACCCGGTGCTGAGATCTGAAACCGTTATTGTATAATTCCCAGCCAGAAAACTTGTTGAAGTGGTAAAGACGGAATCATTGGTAAGAAAATCCCCGGTATTATAGGTGGAGCTCCAGTAATAGTGGAAATATTGCAGGCTGTCGGCGCTGTCGGCCAGAATGGAAACAGAACTTAAGGCTCCATTGCAGATATATTCCTGGTAATTAATGGTAACAGGAACAAATGTAGTGTTAGGAATTGTAATGGTATCTAATCTTATACAACCCCAGGTATCTGTAACTTTAATTTCATAATCCCCGCCCCTGACATTAGAAATGTCTTGTGTGGTATAGATGGAATCGAAATTTATTTCGCGCCAATAATATACATACGGTGTTATTCCTCCTGAAACAGAAATTTGTGCACCACCATTGTTATGCCCGTCGCAATCGCTGGGAATAACTGCATCAGTCGTGATAACTATGGCTGCAGGTTCATGAGTACTATTGAAAAAACGGAATCTGGACTGACTATATCCGAATCCGTAACCGTGACACTGTAGTTACCGGCACCCAGGTTGTGCAGTGCCTGGGATGTTTCTCCGTTATTCCATAAATACGTATACGGAGGTGTTCCCCAGTTTACAGGGTTTGCAATTATGGCTCCCGTAGTATCGCCGTTGCATTTAATATCTTCCAGGATCGTTATCTGTGCAAAGCTTTTAACGACGCTAAAAAGTATTAATAATGCAGTAAAAAGTAAAATTTTTATTTTCATAAGTTCCATTTTTTATCAGTTTTTGTTTGTACGAAGAACATATTAAAAAGTTTCCATATGAAAGTACTAAAACATCCTTGTATTGCACGCTTCCATGATTTAAGTTATAAACCAGAAAGTGTTAGTAAAAATGGAAATATCGAAAGATTATTTTCGTCCCAGTTTAGAAAATCCTTTCAGGATAATATTAATGTCGGTGATCACCTTGTAGTCCTTAGCGTACAAGATATTCAGGCTGTTTGCAATGTCGTCTGAAATTTTTTGGATTTTGATGCCATCGGTTGGGTTCAGCACTCCTTTTCTTATGGCCGGCAGTTTGCGAATTTCACCGTTACCTGTTTTACAAAAGCCCACCCATGATTTGATGCCTGCTAAAACCGCAAAGATGTTTTTTAAAAATCCCAGCGGATGTTTTACAATAAAAAAGCCGACAGGATAAAAGGCGAGTAATAAGATCCCAGCGATCAAATCCAGCAGGCGCTTGCTACGCCGGTTCGAGATTTTGCCAATGGCGTTCACATTCACCACATAAAGCTCGCCGCTGGTATTGATTGAATTGCTGCCAATAATAGACATGCTTTCGGGCGGGGCAATCTTATAATCAATATTGGTGTGCTGTAACTCGGTCATCTTATCAATGATCAGTTGCGGCGGCATGGATTTCGAGCAGAAAATTGCTTCATCAATCTTGTAAATATGAATGATGTCGGCCAGATGGCTGATATTACCAATAAACCCTTTGGCTGTATCATATTCTTCATTTGTGTTGACAAGGCCGATAAAGCCGTAATTGATCAATGTCTTTTGAAGTACACCTGCAACCCGCTCAGCTTCTTCTGCGTCACCGATGATGATAAAACGCCTGTTCTTCCCAGAACCGAATTTATACTCTTTGAAATTCAGCAAATGTAAAATCAATCGTGTGCTGATCATGGATATGGTCGCCCATCCCGCTCCAAGTATGATCAGGGCCCTTGAAAAACGCTGGTGTTCGCCCAGCAACGCATACACGGTAAGAATTAGAACCGTCCCGATGACCAAACCCTGAATGATCTTTACAGGGCGGATCGGCTTATCGTAGCCACCGGCAATAAAAACAGAAAAAAGCCAGACCACAATATAGATGGGGACGGCAATAGCGATAAACGCTATCGGATAGGCTCCGCCGTCGGGGAAAACAACATGAGATTCCCAGTAATTCTTAATAAAATAAATTCCTGTAAAAATCACAGCGGCATCAAACACAGGAATAAAGGTCAGTTTGACAAACCTGCTGATCAGCGCCATAAATGCTCTCAAAAAGACAGCTGTTTTGATCAAAAAGGATAAAGCACTGGCATTTCTTTTTGAAAAATGTTTACGTGCAAAAATGATCATCGCATTATAGAACACAATCACATAATTGACGCTGCTTTTCTTTGTGCTTTCTCCTTTATAATGAATGATACGTGTTTCAGGAAAATAGTAATTTTTATAGCCGGCCTGCAAGATCCGGTATGAAATATCAATATCTTCGCCGTACATGAAAAATTCCTCATCCAGAAGCCCTGCCTTGTCCAGCGCTGCTTTGCGAAGCAACATAAAGGCTCCGGAAAGTATTTCAACCTCATGGATATTTTCTTTATCAAGGTAGCCAAGGTGGTATTTACCGAAAGTCTTTGACCTGGGGAACAACTTGGACAAACCAAAGACTTTATAAAAAGCAACAGCAGGTGTTGGCAGGCCCCGTTTTGATTCCGGCAGAAAATGGCCTTTTCCGTCGAGCATCTTCACTCCCAGCCCGCCTGCTTCAGGGTGTGACTCCATAAAGCTTATGATCCTTGAAAAGGTGTCTTCTTCAACCACGGTATCCGGGTTCAGCAATAATACAAATTCTCCGGAACTTTGTTTTATCGCCTGGTTGTTGGCTTTTGAAAAACCTTTATTGTCGCTGTTTTCAATGATTTTTACTTCAGGAAATTTTTCCCTGACCATGCTGACTGACCCATCCACAGAATTGTTGTCAACTACAAAGACTTCCATGGCAATGCCCTGCCCCGCTTTTAGCACCGAATGAAGGCATTGTTCAAGAAAATACTTTACATTGTAATTAACAATAATAACAGACAATTTCATTATCGACCCGGCAATTTGATACCAAAAATAGCTTTTAGTAATTTACTGACAAAAGAATTTATGCATTAATAAAAAATAATCCTCCGGCATCAAACAGTTTGCCCTCATACAACTCAATAAGTTCCATATTAGTGGTTTTGATGAATTCCATTATGGAATCTTTTGGTTTGTAGTATTTCAGGCTGCCGGCCATGATGAGTTTGTTCTGCAAGGTCCCGCAACAGCCACCAAAAAAACCATTTGGAAATCCTTTCAACAAAATCTCATCCGGGTTTATAAAAAGAACATTCAACGCCGCCTTGCCCAGTACTTTTTCAATATTTTTATCCGAAGTTATGAAATTGTTTCCACCCAGGCTGATCAGGTTGCAGCGGGTATAAGACTGATTGGTGTGTAATTGGATTTTGCAGTCGCATGCTTCAAGAATGGCTTTGTCGGTATATTTCAGGTTGTGAATCAGGTATTGTTCAGTAACTACCGCATTATAATGAGATGTTGCAGGGTACTTGTTCCCAATGTTCTCATATCCGGTTTTATATTTTATATTGTTTTTGGTAAAAAAATCCAAATACTGTTGCGGGGTGTTTGGTGCGGCCACCAGGCAGGACCCGGTATTGCAAAGGAAAATATCCGGGTGGCCGCTGATAGCGTCATAGGCAATACCCGAACTTTCGAACTCAATCAAGTTACCAAAACCACTTAGCTTTTGTTTTGCTTCAGCGGGCAATCTTTTATCAATGATAATCCACATGAAATTCAAGCCTGTTTAACACATCCGAACGAGTGAAGCGTACTCTATTAAAGTATTTCTTAAAGTGATTTTTATTTTCAGCCTCATAACCAATAGCATAATTATATTGAAATGAAGGTACTGTAATGGTAATATCCTTGTTTTCTTTAGCGGTTATATGTTGTTGCAGGAAAAAATCATGAAATTCATTTTTCCATAAACAGGACATGGCCATTTCGCGAAAGGCAGGATGAAAAGGCCCGGCAACAAGCTTCCCGCCGCTTTCAAATTCTTCGCTGGGGTGCAGGCCCACTTTGATCACATTAATATCATGATTAATGTACATCCTTAAAACCATAGCAACCCGTTCAACAGCATGCTGCAAGGGCAAAGTTTCATATTTTCCTGCAGAAAACAAGCGTTCAAGTTCTGTATCCTTTAACACCAACACCGGATAAATCCTTACACAGTCAGGTTGCAAAGCAATAACTCTTGAAGCGGTATATCCAGTATCTTCTTTGCCTTCTCCGGGCAATCCGATCATCGTCTGTATGCCAAGTTTGAAACCATTTTTCCTGATCAGCGCTGAAGCCTTTATCACATCCTCAACTGTATGTCCCCGGCCTGCGTTCTTCAAGATCCTGTCACTCATCGATTGCACGCCAAGCTCAATGGTGCTGACATGATAATGATGCAGCAGGTCCAGGATGTGTTGATCAATATAATCAGGGCGTGTTGAAATGCGGATCCCATTAACTTTTTTATCATGGATATAATGCTGAACAGCCTGAAGGTATTTTTCCTGCTCAGACTTGCTTAAACAAGTAAAACTGCCGCCAAAAAAAGCCACTTCTACTTTTGCGTTTTTGCTGTCTATTGTTGATAATTTCTGGCGTATGATGGCATGGACTTCATCAACATCAGGAGCTTTAATTGTTCCGGAAATGTATTTCTGGTTACAGTAAATACATTGAAAAGGGCATCCGAGATGCGGAATGAAAACCGGGATATTGAAGTGCATCACGAAGCTGCCTGTTACCTGGCTTTTAATCTGTCCTTCCGGACTTTCAGCATCTGCTGATGTTCTTCTTCGGTAGCATTCGGGTCTTTCATCTGCAAAAATGTTGCACATGGGAGTTCGGCACAATCACCGCAATCGTGATATCCACGTTTATTCACGCCGCAATCATACAAAGGACAGACTTTGGTGGGCATCATTTCTTTAGCCCAAAAAGTGGAGCCGCTAACAGCAAGGCAGCCATCACATAACTTAGGATAGTGTTCACATTCATCGCACCACAGGCCGCAGGCTGAAAGAATTTTATTTGTTTCCATAGGGTAGTTTTTTACAAAAATACGATTGAATTATTTTAAAATAAATAAAACGACTGATTTTAACAATACCTGCGAACTATCGTCAATAGCGCCTGACAGCCCTTGTTTTATTTATCCAGGACTTCTTTGATCAATTCTAAGATTCTTACTTCATCTTTTTCATCGGCTTCCAGTGCGCCCCAACCGTATTGGGCCTGAAACACACCATCATAGGCGGTATCATGGAAGCTTCTGATCATATGAGGAATTTCATTGATATCAAGAATTTCTTTGATTCTTTCCGCTTCAAATTGGTTGTTAAGTGTTAAGATTTTTTTGTTCATTTTTCAGAATTTTTCAGGTTTATAACCGGCTTGAAACCGGTCTAATTTCAAACAAAAATAAACGTTGGTTATTGTTGAATTAGTAACTTCAAAATTACACCTTATTTAGAAATTGAAAAAATTATTTCCATGGTTTTGCTCATAAACATTCCGAAAAAAAAGTAGCTTCTACCTGATCCACTCCGTGCATAGGTTCGTCCTTAAAAAAACGTAATTTATTTATTGATTATTCATCAGGCATCCGTATATTTGCTGAAATTTGTGACGGTTTGTCTTGTTATGCGTCGCCTTTTATCCATATTTCTTATATCGGCCTTGCTGTTCAATATTTTCGGCTATTATATTACATTTCAGATAATACAACAAGGATACAAAAAACAATTCCGCAAGCATATCAGTTGCAGTGCAAACAGCGAAAACACTGAAATCCTCGTAATTTCAGACGCAGAGATCAGGCAACACAACTCTCCCTTTAAATTGATGGAGGAAGATGAATTCAGGTATTACGGAAAGATGTATGACATTGTAAAAAGTGAAAAAAAAGGGGATCAGAATATTTTTTATTGTGTAAACGACAAGAATGAAGAAAAACTGATGGCCCGTTTTGAGAATTATTTAAAACATCATGATGGCACTGATTTTCCTTTCCAGCAACAGAGCAATTGTTTGTTGAACCTGATCATTAAACAGGCTGTTTGCGAACATAAAACCATTCAAAACATAACAGGTGAGATCCACGAGATGTTGTCTGTATATTTTTTTTCTATCCAGACCACGGAATTAAATAAGATATTTATTCCGCCCAAGGCTTAGCAAAACATTAATATTCTTTACAACTCTTATTCACAGGCTTTATGATATTTATTGTCATCATGGAGTTGTGTATTTATTTAATCAATAACAACCTTACTAATTACTAAAATGAAAATAACTAAAATTACCATATTTATAATGGTGGTTTGTTGTACACAGTTTTCTTTTGCACAGCAAATAACTGATACAACGAAACCAAAAACGATTTCACTGGATGAAATAATCATTTCCGCCAATAAGTTTGCAGAAACAAAGAAAACAGTAGCACAGCAGATTCAGGTGTTGGACCAAAAGCAAATTGCCGCATCTCAATCTCAGACTACCGCCGATTTAATTGCAAACACAGGATCTGTAACGGTTCAAAAAAGCCAGCTTGGCGGCGGAAGCCCTGTGCTTCGCGGTTTTGAAGCAAGCCGTATCGTCCTTGTAGTTGACGGTATCCGAATGAACAATATACTTTACCGCGCCGGACACCTTCAGAATATTGTCACCCTTGATAATGCCATTCTGGACCGTACTGAAATTTTATTCGGCCCTTCTTCTACCATGTATGGAAGTGATGCATTAGGAGGAGTCATTCATTTTTATACCAAAAAGCCGAATTTTGCGGAAGGGGATAAAAAAATTAACCTTAAAATAAATGCCTTTTCCCGCTATGGAAGTGTAAATAATGAAATTACAGGCCATGTTGACTTTAACATTGGTGGTAAAAAATTCGCTTCGCTTACTTCTGTTACCTATTCTAAATTTGGCGACCTGAAAGGTGGTAAAAATCAAAATCCTTTTTATAACGGCACTTATGGTGAAAGGCCATATTATGTGCAACGGATCGACGGGAAAGATTCGCTGGTTAAAAATGATAACAGATACAAGCAAGTTCAGTCTGCATATTCACAATATGATATACTGCAGAAGTTTGCATACAAACAAAATGAACATATCACTCATGGTTTGAATTTCCAATTTTCAAACTCTACGGATGTACCAAGATATGATCGTTTGACGGATCCTTCCGGCAGTGGTTTGAAATACGCAGAGTTTTATTATGGCCCTCAAAAACGGTTACTAGGGGCCTATGATATGAATTATCATAATGATGATGCCGTTTTTCAAAACATTCATGCGGGAATCAGTTATCAGAATATCGAAGAAAGCCGCCATTCGCGTAAATTCGGGAAAGACAATTTGTCCAACCAAATTGAAAAGGTACACGTAATTGGGTTAGATGTGGATTTTCAAAAAATAATAAAGAAAAACAACATCCGTTTCGGTATCGACGGACAATTTAATACGTTGAAGTCAACAGCCAGTTATTCAAACATCGTTACCGGAGAAGTCACACCGTATAATACCCGATATCCTGACGGAAAAAACACCATGACAAACCTGGGTGTTTATGCATCCCACACCTGGCAAATCTCAGAAAAGCTGGCATTGACAGACGGGTTAAGAGTCGGCTATTCTATGTTACATTCTACTTTTGTTGACACGACCTTCTTTAAATTCCCATTTGATGAAGTGAACCAAAACAACCTGGTTTATTCAGGAAGCCTGGGATTAATCCACACACCTTCTGAAAATCTGAAATTTTCATTTTTATTGTCAAGTGGGTTCCGCACACCAAACGTGGACGATCTGAGCAAAGTGTTTGAAACGGCGCCGGGGAATATTATTGTACCGAATTCAAGCCTGAAACCTGAAAAGACCATCAATACGGAGATCGGAATCACCAAAATTTTTGAAGAGAAAGTGTTATGGGAAAACACCGTTTATTATACTGAATTCTTCGATGCCATTGTAACAGACAAGTTTCAGTATAATAATCAGGATTCCATCCTCTACGACGGGACAATGAGCCAGGTGCTGGCCAATCAAAACAAAAAACATGCGTATTTGTTTGGGGCTTCGTCTAACGTCAAAGCACAGGTAGCTGAAAACTTTTTGATGACCTTTGGGCTTAACTATACGTATGGGAGGATAAAAACAGATAGCAGTGATTACCCGATGGATCATATTCCGCCGTTCATGATGCACCTGCAATTGGCATACAAATATAAAAATTTCAGTACCGACTTTACAGTAAAATTCAACGGTGCAAAAAACCTGAAAGATTATAACCTTGAAGGCGAAGACAACGAACAATATGCTACGGATAAAGGCATGCCCGCATGGGTAACAGCCAACATTCATATATCCTATAAAGTCTGGAAATACATCACATTGCAAGCTGGTGTGGATAATATTTTTGATACTCAATACCGTGTTTTTGCAAGTGGGATCAACGCTCCCGGAAGAAATATTTATGGCGCCATACGTTTCAGTTATTAAAATATGGCCTTGCTAATAAAGAAACTCTTGTATTAAATTTAGAAATCCACGTCCCGTTTCTGTGATGTGGATTTCTTTGTTAATTAATATTCTACCAGGATTCCGATAAAATAGAATTTTTATTAGATTTGCACTATCTTGTCGGCGAATCTGGTATATCATAATTAAACTCAACTATTAATAAAACATACAAAATGAAAAAACTGTTTTTATTTAATTTATCCCTGTTCTTTTGCGTATACCTTTATGGAACGCCTATTGATTTATCTACGGCTGTCAATACCGCACGTAATTTTTATTTCAGTGCATTGAACATTACTGCGACCGCAAAAGATGCCCCTGTAGTTACCGCCACTGAAAGTTATTATGCAAATAATAAACTGGCTTACTACATTGTAAATTTCAGTAGCAAAGGATACGCAATCGTATCTGCCGATGATGATTTTTTTCCGGTCATCGCCTATTCTGATGAAGCTTGCCTGAGTATTTCCGAAATGCCTCCCGCCATGAAATGGTGGCTTGATAATCAGGCCGGAAATTCTGAGAAAGCGCTTAACCCCGAATCAGCATATTCAAAATCCATAAAAAATGCGTGGATTAAATATTCGAACGAAATCATTGAGAAAAGCAATCCCAAGATTGTGATCGCTCCTCTTCTTACCTGCAGGTGGAATCAGGACGGCGGTTACAATTATCATTGTCCGGAATATGCCAGCGGGCCTGGCGGACATTGCTATGCCGGCTGTGTAGCCACGACAATGTCCCAGATTATGTATTATCACAAATATCCGGAACATGGTAATGGCAGCCACTCTTATTACCATGCTTACTACGGAGAAATAAGTGAGGACTTTTCGACAACCACTTATGACTGGAACAGCATGACCAATACCCTAACAACCGCAAGCAAAGAAGCTATTTCGACACTTATGTATCAGTGCGGAGTTGCTGTAAGTATGAATTATTCGCCTCTTGGTTCATCAGCAGGTTCCGGCAGTGTGCCTGAAGCCATGATCAGCCATTTCAATTATTCGAACAGGTTGAAATATCTGGAAAAAAGCTCATACGATAATTTCGATTGGAATCAAATGCTGATCGACAACCTCGAAATGCAGTTACCGGTTTATTACAGTGGTGCGGGAACCGGAGGACATGCTTTTGTTTGCGATGGTGTACAGGATTCAAGTTTTTTCCACTTTAACTGGGGCTGGGGCGGTTATGGCAACGGATATTTCTATCTAAGCAGCCTTAACCCGGACGGCAATGATTTCAGCCAACAGCAAGCAGCTGTAATGTATATCACACCCTATTTTTATCCTTATTGCATGGGTGTTAAAGAATATAATGTTGGGTACAAAACCTTTGAAGACGGAAGTAAATTTTCACTTTACTGGGATAATACCGACTGTGATTGGCTGATAGCGCCTGACTCGGCAGAACATGTCTACCTTACGTTCAACTCGTTTGCTACCGAACAAGGGCACGACATTCTCAGTGTTTACGATGGTGAAGATGCTTCTGCACCGCTTATCGGACAATATTCCGGACACGACACACCACCCATGATTGCATCCACCGGGAACAGGCTTTATTTAAGGTTTACCACCGACAGCGCCGGACAAGACCAGGGCTGGACCGCCACTTATTCTACGGTTACTATTGGTGTTGGCGAAAACGACGGCCAAAACAAATTGAATATTTACCCCAACCCTGCTTCAGGAAAAATCACCATCAGCTTACCATCAGAAATATCAGAACCGGTTATCACGTTCTATAACCTGACCGGGGAAGCATTTTTATTGGCTGTATCCCCTATTAACAGTCAACAACTGGAAATTGATGTTAAAGACCTGGCTCAGGGGTTTTACATTATTAAAGCAGTCGGTAACGATAAAACGTATATCGGGAAGTTGCTGATAAATCATTAAAATCTCTAAAATAAACTTAAAAAAAGGCCTTAAAAAAAGGCCTTTTTTTTTAAAACTCGTAACCAACCAGTAAACGAAAATTGTTTTCTTTTGCGATCTTATCCGCATCTTTGTGGATGTCGGAAAGGCCATACCAGCCTTCAATGCCAACCGTAAAATGTTTGTATTTGAACCTGAACTGCAGTCCGGCATTATAGCTAAAGAGGTTGGTGATACTCATCACATCCTTCGCCGGTTTGCTTGTTTCCCTGATATAACGTTCATTTGCTGAAAAGACATATTGTGCCTTAAACAGCGGGCTGACCTGAAACATTTTGATAAAGTCAAGCGTTATCCCTGCACCGGCTTCAATGGAGGAAAATGCAACAATATCGTATTCGCCGATATCGCTTTTCTTTACCTTGCCACCAAAGGTATAATAACTAATAAATGTTTTTACTTTCAGGCTGTTAGATTGTCCAAAGTTTTTCACATTTATATCATAATGAATGCGAAGGCAGGGTTGCACCCAAAAAAGATTATATCGAACAATGGTATCAGTTCCGGAATTGGTTTTTCCTTCCAGATTCATCATGTTGTATCCAACACCCGCATCAATGCCAAGGCCTGTGGGTACTTTTCTGGTGTTCTGGGCATTTAATGTTGAAAAACAAAAAGTTGCGATTGCTATATAAAGGGTGAACCGTTTTTTCATTGCATGGAATTTTATGACAAATTTAGTGTTTTCGCGCACTATTTTTTACTTTACACAAATAATAACCGGAAATGATCTTATTTGTCCGGCTTATACACAATATCAGGAAATTCAGGTTTATGAGGCCGAAAAATGCTTTGTTGGAAGCAAAAAACACATGAAATAGTCAATAATTGCTGATTTTATTTCCCAAGAATCTTAATTTCTAATAACTTTATCAAAAAATTACAACTATGACTTTTCATGTTTACAGATTCGTTTTGTATGCGAGTATTTTTTCCTTATTGTTTGTTTCCTGCAAGCCGCTGGCGACGCAATATGATGAAGATGAAGATGTCGATGCTGAATATTATACGGCATCCGAGCTCACTCCTGCCCCGCAGCCTGACTCTGCTATCCGGGCGATGACATGGAACATTCGTTTTGGTATCGGCCGTATGCCATGGTTTGGCGATGCCTGTGGCGATATTACCATCTATTCACAGGATGATGTGATCCCGCATCTTGATGCAATTGTCGCAAAAATCAATGAGATCAAGCCGAATATATTGCTGCTTCAGGAAGTGGATATAAACTCAAAACGGACTTCTTACATTAATGAACTTCAGTATATACTTGATCACACCTATTTCAATTATGCCGCTTACGTACCCGAATGGCGGGCACAGTACATTCCCAGCGACGGCTTGGGACGCATGGATATGGGGCTCGCGATTCTTTCCCCATGGCCGGTCAACAACGCCAAACGGGTTCAACTTGCCCTACGGGGTGACCAGAGCAGCATAGAAGTTTATTTTTACCTGCGTTCCTGCATGATCACCGCTGCTGTTCAGATACCCGGTTTTCAGGAATTGTCGGTCGTAAACATCCATGCCTCTGCCTTTGCCACTGACGACACTAAACACAAACATTATCAGGAACTCAAGGCAAAACTTGATGAAATCAACGCTGCGGGTGGCTATTTCCTCGCAGGTGGCGATTTTAACACACTGCCTCCCGGTTCCACAAAAACTGATTATTGTCTTGAAGATATGTGCCCCGGAGAAACATACCACCAGTTTGGCATTGATCCCTACCACAAAGCTGGCAGCGATTATTTGCCTGAGCAGGATTGGCTCTGGCCCATTTACGGAACTTATGAATGCGCACTGCCGCTTGACGTGTACCTTGCAAATCAACAGAAATATTTTACCCATACCACACGGCCTACGGAAAATTTCGACCGTACGCTCGACTATTTGTTTACCAACCTGCAATGGGTTGCTAATTCAACGGTAACACATCAGGATGCTTTTTACGAATCAGATCATGCACCGGTGAGTTCAATGCTGGTATTACCAAAATGATTGTTATTTCAGAAGGCAGAAGTCAGTCCGCCGCGGCGGATATGAAGGCAGAATTAAGAAGTCAGAAGGTAGAATTAAGAATTATAAATAAATGGTTATGAAAAGAGTTTTTATATATTTCGTTTTAACTTTTTTGTTTTTTGCAGAACTCAGTGCGCAATCATCACCTTTTATGAACCGTTGGAGTTACCACACGGCATACCTGATGCGCAAGAACAAATATGAAAGCGGTCTGGTTCAGCCATTCCGTTACGGGATCTGCAACCGTGTTGAAATTACCACGAATGTTCTGCAGAATTTTGTGGTTCCCAATGCCGGTGTGAAAATTTTTCTGGCCTGTCCAAAAGGGTTTCAGATGGCAAGTGAACATGGCTTGCAGTATAATACGCTGCTGTTCAGATTGCTCAGCCGTAAAGGAACCGGTGGGATATTGTCGCCGCAATTCAGCTTTCCGAACATGTTCACGTTTTCGAGCGCTTTTTTGGTAACCAAACAGGTATTTGACACAGCCTATGTTACCGCACGTGCCGGTATTTTTATAGGCATGCGCGACGGCTACCTTAATCCGTTGGCCACTGTTGATTTTCCAATTATTTATCCCCGCACTTCACACCTGTTCAACAGCTGTACGTTCAGGCTGGGTGCAGACATCCGCGGAAAGATAAAACGTTCATGGTCGTACATGTTTGATCTGCAGTTCTTTGTTCTGCCGGTTAAAGAACATAACTTTTTTATGGAAAACACCGGCACCATCATGTGCAACCTGGGAAAACACGCACGTTTAAAAGGTGGCTATAAACTTTGTTATGGCGATTATCCTTTTGGTAAACAATGGCACCTGTTGCCGACGCTGGATATTGTTTTTGGAAGTAAATAAATTGTTGCAGGAAATTTAAAATCAAATTTGCCGCATCACTTCCCGTTCATATAAGTCAAAAAACCACAATGAATACGGCATTCCCGATTACTGCTTCACGAATTTCTTTACTTTAATGGTTTCTTCGTCCGAGACTTTTATAACATATACGCCATCAGGAAGAGAACTGATATTAATTTCTTCCCTGGAATGTTGCATAGCCTGAGTCATTAGAATCTGGCCCTGCAGATTATAAATAAAGATGGATGCCTTTCCGTTCCGTTGAGGAATTTCAACAATAAGATTGTTTTTCGCCGGATTGGGATAGATCGCTATAAATTTATCAGGGTCATTCTCAATACTTGTGCAAAGGTCAACTAATACAGATTTTGGTGCAGAATAATAGTATGTACCATTAAATAAAAGCATGGCACGATATTGCCACGTGCCTGCAGCCGCTGGATTTTCTAAATAAAAGTCATTGACATTAATGATATCCGACCATGCGCCATTATTGATTCTTTTCTGCCATTTTACCACCGTCCCTGAATATCCGGCCAATGCCATGGTATCGGTGGAATTGCCAAGGCAAATGTTATTGCTTCCGGTTATAGCGCCATCAGTAACCTTGTATTTGAGGTACATGATATCATTATTGCCTATCGTATGCATATCGCCTCTTACCGCCATGCCGGGAACATAATCTCTTTGATACATCAGGTGAAGGTTTCCGTCCACATAACGGTTCAAGGAACCAAAAACACATTCGTAATAAGGTTCCGGGGTGATATTTATTGGAGGCCATGACCATATGGCGCCATGATCTGCAGATTTGATGTAATAAATATTCCTGTATGCCTTACCATTGCCGGCATCTGTGTTTTCCACATAACTGGAATAGGTCACATAAAGATGCCCGTCGGCATCAATACCTGCATTTGGCATGGAGGATAAAGAATTATAATAAGTTCCGGGAGCAGCCAGATATTCAATGGCCCCGGAGTTGTCGGCATCATAAACAGAAGCTATGGTTGTTAAATTCCCGGCACCTTTGCTCTCGTTCCAGTACAAAAGGTTATCGGTATAAGGCCAAAAGGTGCTGCTCCCGCCTGAAGCAGGATCGTTGTCCATCACCCTTGTCCTTCCAAAAAATACATGAACTAATCCTGAATTATCAATCAGAACAGCCAGGTTTCCATCGCAGGTATATAAGGTATCCGCTATTCCATCACTGTTAATATCGGAAATGGAACCTGCTGCGCTCACACTGTAATTGGCAATCGGGAATTGCCAGATCATTTGTTTTGTCCATGTGGTACCGCCGTCAGTTGATTTCATCAGAAATACATCATACCAGTCGTCACCCACCACAAATGCCACGGTATCTCCTTTGACATCAATGGCATAGCTGTCGCCGGAAAATCCGACATATTCGCTGCTTGTCATGCCCGGCAAAATCTGCATCTGGGTGTCCCAGGTTGAACCGCCGTCCAGTGACCTGTAATAAACCAAAGCACCTGCCAGGCCCTGGTATAAAGTGGTGGTATTTGTAACGGCAATTAAATGTATCTTTTGCCCGCTGGCTTTCATTCTCGGCCATGCCAGATAAGGTGTGGAACTTGTCGATTGGCTTACGGTCCATGACCCGGTGCCTTTCAGCCCTTTTATTTGTTTCAGCCCCAAGGAACCATCATGCGAATAAATTACATCGTAATTATCGTTGGTAGTCGAAAGTGTTGGCCATCCTGTTCTCACAGATTCAATACGTTCATAAGGAATAGCGCCCCAGGAAGTACCATTAAAATAGTTATAACCCGTTCCTCTATCGGGAAATGTATTGTCGCTTAGCCAACTGCTATATGTCCATGAGGCGGATATCGTACTGTCAGGGTGGATAACCAGCCTGTTGTCGACAGAACTGTTGGATTGCAGGTCAAACGTTGTCTCACCTATTTTTATTTCCGTACTTTGTTGCACGGTCATAAAAGTCATATCATTGCCATAATAGGTACCATTCCCATTTGTACCAACGGCCCTGAAATGGTAAACAACATCTGGAACAAGGCTTGAAATACTGGCAGAAACCGCTGTAAAAGAAGTCCCGCTGACTGAGCCTGGTGTTGCGGGGCTGGTATTTCCATAACTAGTATTCAATCCGTATTCAAAGCTCACACTGGTAGCCACCCCATTTGCATTGACCTGACCGTTAAGGCTAGCGGAACTGCCGGTAATACCGGTTGCAGCGGTAGTAACAACATCCGGGGGAAGATCCGGTGAAAATAAAAACGCCCTGCCTGTCTCGGGAGCAGGCCGTAGCGGGGGATTTCCAAAATTCAACGTGGCCGTGGAACTATAATTACTGTTATCAAAAATAATTTCCGACCATGCCTGGGTCGATCCTTTACGTGCAACAAGCAGTTGCCCGAATTCACTGCCGGGCCCTTTCAGGCCAACAGCGGAGGTTTTGAAATCTGATGTATTGGCTGAAGCCTGCCAGCTGCCATAAATGATCTCGACCTGGTTGGTGGTTTCAAATAATTTGATCTGGAACGATATGTTATCATATTGCTGCATGGGCGTGGTGGTCTTTTCACGCAGATTTTTGAACTGTATCGTACAAACCCTGTCAGGTGCGGT
>DAOQAT010000044.1:0-29079 GCA_035354195.1 Bacteroidales bacterium
ATTATTTCTGGCAAAGATAACATATTTCATACTTATCTTAGAATAGAGCCAACATTAATAGTTATATTTGTCTGTCTTTTTTTGTATTATACTAAATCGGTACAACATGGTATTAAACTCTGTAAAACATTACAAAAACACCCGTAAGCTCAATAAAAAACTCGTAGAAGAAAATGTCGACAAGATGAAAGTATTGGCACATCCGGTAAGGTATTCTATTATTGCCATACTCACGATTAACAAAAAAATGACGGTTACAGAAATCTATGAAGAACTTGGCCTCCGTCAGGCAGCGATATCTAACCATTTGAAGTTGTTGCATACCAGCCATATGCTGATTTCGAGAAAATCAGGAAAAAACATCTATTATTCGGTGAACAAAAAAACGTTCGCAAAAATGGGAAAGGTATTAATTTTTGATCTTTCCGATTAACTTCGTTCACTTCCGGTAATTATTCTGGAGCATACAATATTACCACTAAGCCCAAAGAACCCCGGCAGAGAATTGTTTAAAACAAATAAAAAAAATCAAGAAATATTCGAATAATATCTGGAGGAATTAATTGCAATATTTTTGCATCAGGCTTGCAGCGCCATCGTCGCCTAAATCAGCTGCTTTCTTGAAATCATTGCAACCGCTTTCTGTAAGGCCCAACATGATTTTTGCCAACCCCCTGTTGTAATAAGCATCAATATATTCCGGGTTGATCTCTATGGCCATGGTATAGTCTGACATGGCGCCGCTGTAGTCTTTCTGATCGTATTTAGCCACACCCCTGTTATAATATGCTTTGGCATATTTAGGATTAACTTCTATAGCCTTGGTATAGTCGGCCATTTCTCCTTTGGTATCTAACAGGCCGCCCTTAGCCAGAGCTCTGTTGTAATAAGCCTTTGCAAACTTCGGATCGATTTCAATGGCTTTGGTATAATCTGCAATAGCGCTGTTGTAATTTTTAAGTTCATAATGTGCAAGGCCCCTGTTATTGTATGCATCTGCATATCCGGGTTTAATTTCTATTGCCTTGGTATAGTCGGCAATGGCGCCATTATAATCTTTCAGGTCATATTTTGACAGTCCCCGGTTATAATAAGCTTTGGAATATTTGGGGTCAAGTTCAATAGCCTTGGTGTAGTCGGCAATTTCACCATTAAAATCCTGCATGTTTCCTTTGCATAGTCCTCTGTTATAATAGGCATCTGCATACGTAGGATCGATCTCTATGACCTTTGAAAAGTCTGCAATAGCACCGCTATAGTTTTGTATTTCGAAACGGGCAAGCCCTCTGTTGTTATATGCTTTTGTATAATCCGATTTGATTTCCAGTGCTTTCGTATAATCTTCAATAGCACTATTAAAGTTACTCAGGTTGTATTGTGCCAACCCTCTGTTATTATATGCCTTTTCATCATACGGATCGATCTCTATGGCCTTGGTATAGTCTGAAATGGCGCTGTTTAAATTATTCAGTTCATACTGGGCGAGCCCTCTGTTATAATAACAATCCGCATCTTTTGGGTCAAGCTCGATCACCTTTGTATAGTCGGCGATGGCGCCTTCGTAATCTTTCAGGTCGTATTTGGAAAGCCCCCTGTTTTTATAAGCTTTAATATAACCAGGATTGATTTCAATGGCCTTGGTATAATCGGCAATTTCACCTTTGAAATCAAGCAGGGCGCTTTTTGCCAATCCTCTGTTAAAGTATGCTCTTGCATAATTCGGATCAATCTCTATGGCCTTATTGTAATCGGCAATGGCGCCTTTGTAATCTTTCAGGTTGTATTTGGAGAGCGCCCTGTTATTATAGGCATCCGGGTACTGAGGATTGAGTTCTATCGCTTTGGTATAATCAGTTATGGAACCGCTATAATCCTGACGGTCATATTTGTCCAATCCCTGGTTAAAATACTCGGTGGCCGTCTGGCCTGATACTGCTACTGTAATAAACAATGCAACAATGATCATACATACTTTCTTCATAAATTCTGGTTTTTAATTTGGGAGTGCAATTTATAAATAAAAACCGTCAAAAGTCATTTTTTAACAAATATTTTATAAAATTATATAATAGATTTTTTAGAAAAAACCGGCAAAATTTCTTAAATTTGATATCATTTTTATTAAAAGAAATTTTAAAAAGCCATTAATATTCAAAACCTTAAACATATGCAATACACAGTTCTCACCGATTCAAAATTAGAAGATCTTATAAAGCAGGTAAATGATTTGATCGAAAAAGGATGGGTGCCCCAGGGTGGTTTCTGCGAAAGCAGCAGTGGAGCGATTTACCATTTTACGCAGGCCATGATAAAAAAATAACGATCAGTGGATTTTACTGCTTATCCGGTGGAAGCAACCTGGAGTAGCGCCTCTTGATATTTTGCAGGTTGACAAGGGATACACAAACGTTTTGCCCCGCTGGGGCAAGATTTCTTTGAAGAGTTGCTTTTTTAAAAATGTTTGGCCCCTCCGGGGCCAAAAGTCTCGGTTAACGGGTTCGATTTTTTAGAATGGTTAGAAAAAATTTTGGCGCGTGGGGAATTCCTGGCGGACGGGCCTACTTTGAATAGATTTTCAATATTTGCTGAGAGCGCGCAGAAGCATACGCCAGGAGGTCTTTTTCCTGCCCGTTCGTGACCGAATGGTCAGGCGGGTTGAATACTTTTTTGGACAGGCAAAAAAGTATTAGAAATAGCTCATAAAAATGTTTTGCCCCGCTGGGGCTAGATTCCTTTGAAGAGTTGCTTTTTTTAAAAATGTTTGGCCCCTCCGGGGCCTTAAAAATTTAAGGATCAGCTAATTTTCTTGTTTATCCGGCGGAAGAAACCTGGAGTGGCGCCTAACCAGCACTACGAGCCAATGTGGTACCAGCCAGATGAAAAACAATGAAATCTTGTTTAAAAACCCCGGAATATACGTAGCTTTCTTTTTAAACAGCGCGTTGACGATTTTTCGTGCCAGTTTCTCAGGACGCATCATGATCCCTGTTTTTAGGGCTGTTTTACGATCCCGGTCGTTGAGGTTATAAAGTTCGGTGGAGACGGCCCCGGGGCAAATACAGGTAACATTTACATGATAATCGATCATTTCGGTGCGCAGTGAACGCGAAAAATTTTTCAGAAAACTTTTAGTTGAGTTGTAACAAGCAATGCCGGGATACGGCATATAGGCCGCGAGCGAGGAAATATTGAGGATATGCCCGCTGCGCCTTTGCTTCATATCCATCCCGAATAAGGTACATAGCGAAGCGGTGGTATAAACGTGTAAGGAGATCATCCGCTGAATTTTTTCCACAGCCGTTTCTACTACTTCTCCAAAGAAAAAAACACCGGCGTTATTTACCAGCACATCGATTTCTAGGTGCTCTTTGTGACACCAGTTGTAAAGGTTTATGGCGGCATCGTGAGCTGACAAATCCATAAATACCGGGCGGGCTTCTATGGCAAATTTTGTAATAAATTCATCACAAACTTCCCGCAGCCGTTCTTCCTGGTTGCTCACTAAAATCAGTTTGTACCCGCGTCCGGCCAGTTCACGGGCGATGGCGTAACCGATGCCCGAACTTCCGCCGGTAATCAGCGCTGTTCCCGGTGAAACATTTTTACCCATTACTTTTTTTCTTATTGAGCTCGTTCAGTAGGCGTTCCGGGATATCACTCCGGTGCTGATGGCAGGCCATTTCAATGGAATACATGCGGGCTATACAATAATTGGAGCATACACACTGGCTTTTTGCTTCGCTGTCGTTTTTCAGCCGGTTAATAAAACCCGGTTCGTTAAGCAGTGCACGCGCCATAGAAACAAATTCAAAACCCGAACCGAGCACCTCTTCTATTTTTTTTCCTGAAATCAGCCCGCCCACATAAATCAGCGGTAGCTTTACTTCCTGCCTGAATTTTAACGCATCTTCCAGAAAATAAGCTTCTTGGAAAGGCACCGAGGGGATCATCCATTTTCCTACCATTCCCACACCCAGTTTTAGTGGAATATTTTTCATGTAATGCGTAAGTGTACGTATCGGCATGCTGCCACGCATCACATACATGGGCGCCTTGCTGACGAAACCGCCGCTGAGCACCAGCGCATGGGCGCCTTCTTTTTCAAGTAAGCGCGCCACTTCCAAGCATTCCGGGGTTTGCATCCCTCCCCGAAATCCGTCGTTCATATTCATTTTAACAACGACCGCCATATCGTTTCCGGCCGCCTTCATGACATGGCGCATGGCCATCTGCATAAAACGGGCGCGGTTTTCAAGAGACCCGCCAAATTCATCTTTTCTCCGGTTGGTGTATGGCGAAAGGAACTGGCTGATCAGGTAGCCGTGTCCGGCATGCACTTCAACGGCATCAAATCCTGATTCCCGGGCGATGTTCACCGCCTCTCCGAATGATTGTGCCACCTGTGAGATATCGTCCCGGGTCATTTTTTTTGACCATGTCGGGGAATAAATGTTTAATCCTCCGGATGGTGACAGCGGCAAAATACCGGCAACACTTTTTTTGGACATGTTTCCACAATGCCCCAGTTGTATGGATGCCGCGGCGCCTTCGCGGTGAATGGCGTCGGTCAGCTGGCGCAACTGCGGAATGATTTCTTTTCTCAGCCAAAGCTGATGAGGGAATGACAAGCCGCTCCGGCATACCGAAGAATAAGCCACGGTGGTCATCCCGATACCGCCGGCAGCAACGGAAACGTGATAGTCCATCAGCATCTGCGACGGGTTGTTGCCCGGGCACATGCCTTCAAAAGCTGCAGCGCGGATGCTGCGGTTCCTGAGCTTAAGCGGCCCGATGTTAGCGGGCGTAAATAATAGTTGATCCTGTTTCAATGAATTTTAGTATTAAGGTGGTGGTCAGATGATCTTTGGTTCTATTTCAGTTGTTTCAGATATGCTGAAGCCTGATTCTTCTCGATATTCACAAAACCGTACTCGGAACAATTGTTCTGGCCGATCGTCAATACCCATTTTATAAAAGCCACTGTAACAGCGTCGGTGGGAACAGATTTGCATACCAGAAAAAGTTCCCGGGCCGGCGGAGCCGGATATTTTCCCGTTGAAACAGCGTTTTTAACATCGTCGAGTTTATCAAAAACAAGCTCATTGTCATCGGCCTGGTTGTTGGCATTCAGGTCAACCGGCAACACATATAAATTCCGTTTTTTCTGGCCGGTTTGTATATTAAAAATCTCGGTGATGCTGCAATAACCGATGCCGTTTTTATCGGCGGCAACCCGGCCGGGAATGTCTTGTTGATTGTATACTTCGGTGCCGGTGAAGGTGGTGGGGCCCACATTCAAAAATTCAGCCCACGATTGACTTACATCCGAGGTGTCGGATAATTTAAAAACGTTGATAGGATCGTTTGATTTTAGCTGTAACAGCTGGCCCCATGTCTTTATTTTTCCGGTGAAGGCTTTCGCAAGTTTATCTTTTGTAACACCTGCCAGCACTATTTTCTGAAGATTACTATTATCGAAACTCACCACAGGCAGCACAGCATCTTTCGCCACAGAAACAGCCCAAAAGCCGGTCTTAACTTCATCAGCGGTCAATTTTCGCGAGATCATCGCTATTTGGATTTTGTTACCGGTCAGTTGTTTTAAGCTCTTTCCGTCACTGCATGGCTTGACAGAGAATTTAACATCCGGCTGGCTTTTTTTAAATTCCTGTTGCCATTTTAGCATCAGCGGCATGAGTGTTTGAGAGCCTTCAACAAGTATGGTTCCTGAAAGGCTTTTTGTTTCACTTCCGGAACCTGTTTTTTCATCTTTCTGCCGGCCGGGCCCGCAGCTGCTGATGGCCAACAAAACAACAGGCAGAACTAATAGTATTTTTTTCATTTTAATTTTTTTTTCAAAATTACATTATTTCAATAAAATTCACGGTTACATTTTGTGATTATCCTTTGGATACCCTATATTTGTGATAAATTTTTTATGATAGCCTTCAGGACAGCCATTGAGGCCGATGCGGATTTTATCACGGAAGCCATTACAGAAGCTGAAAAAAGCGGTACGGAAATTTTTAGCTATGCCCGCATTTTTGACTTGAGTAATGAGCAGGCAACGGCGCTCATCAAAAGTGCGGTTCTTGAAAACATCCCGGGACAGGAACTTTGCCTGTCAGGGTTTATCATCGCCGAAATCGATGGCGAACCGGCCGGGGCAGTCTGTTCATGGATTGAAGCGGAGGATGACATTCCGTCGAGCGTGCTTAAAGCCAATGTCCTCTATTATTTTTTAGGCAAAAAAGCGACTATCCAGACGGATAAAATATCGGAAATTCTTGACCCTCTTTTTATTCCCCGGGACTCAGGAAGCCTACAGATTGAATCCGTTTATGTCCGCAATAAATTCAGGGGGTTGGGCGTTTCAATGGAACTAATTCTGGAACACATAAAACAAAACATTAGTAACGGTAAGAATTTTTCAAAAGTACAGGTGCAACTTGCTGAAACAAACAAAGCCGCGAAGAACGCATATCAAAAACTCGGATTTATTGAACATACACGCAAGAACTGTACCGCTGCGGATGTCTTAAAATACCTGCCATCCAACACAAAGATCATGATGGAGCTTTCCGTTTCGACACTTTTAAAGAAGGGATTAATTAAAATCGGATGAACATTTATATTAAAAAACGGCGATGGAAGATACTGTTGTTCATCATTCTGATGATCATTTTCTTTTTGTCGTTATGGTACATGGACCGGGTGGCCAACCAGATTGAAACCGACCAGCGGAACAAGATCAAGTTATGGGTGGATGCCATCACCAAAAAAGCCAGCCTGGTTAATGCCACCGATACTTTTTTCACCCTGTTGCAGGATGAAGAACGTAAAAAAGTGGAGTTATGGGCTAACGCGAATGTGCGCCTGGTTAACGCGGCTTATTATGAGGATCTTACGTTCTACCTCGATATCATAAAGGGAAACAATACCATTCCGGTTGTGTTAACCGATGAGAAAGATAACATCACGCTGGCAAAAAACGTTGATTTCAATATTGATTCCATTAAAACTTTTTCAGGGAAAATCAAGGAGGATTTTTCTGCTTATCCGGCCATTGAAATAAACTATATCGGGAACAAAAAAATCTTTTTACACTATAAAGATTCAAAGGTGTTTACCGGGCTGAAAGAAGTACTCAAGAAGCAGGTAGAGTCGTTCCTTTCAGAAATAGTTACGAATGCGCCTTCGGTTCCGGTTATTGTAACGGACGCGGAGCGCAAACAGGTCATTGCTTACGGCAATATTGACACGTTGAAACTGAAGAGCCCGGAATATGTTGCACAGACCATACAATCCATGGAAGCCGACAACAACACCATTAAAGTGAACCTTCCCGGCAAAGAAGATTGTATCGTTTTTTACCGCGATTCGCCCATGCTCATACAGCTAAAATATTTTCCGTATGTTCAGTTTATCATCATCGGTGTATTTTTATTTATTGCCTATATGCTTTTCAGCACGTCGCGCCGTTCAGAGCAAAATAAGGTCTGGCTGGGCCTGGCAAAAGAAACCGCGCATCAGTTGGGGACACCCTTATCGTCGCTTATTGCATGGGTGGAATTATTACGGATGAAGGGCATTGACGAAGAAACACTGGCAGAAGTTTCTAAAGACATCGTCCGACTGGAAACCATCACCGAACGCTTTTCAAAAATAGGCTCTGAGCCCAAGCTGGAAAAACAGGACATTGTGGCCGTTGTCAATAATTCCATTGAATACCTGAAAAAACGCACCTCAAAAAAGATCAATTACCTCATCACGTCTTCTTCTCCGCATATTATCGTCCCGTTGAATAATTATTTGTTTGAATGGGTCATTGAAAATTTGTGTAAAAACGCCATTGACGCCATGGGCGGCAACGGGAATATTGAAATCACCATCTTTGAGGATGACCGTAATGTGTATGTCGACGTACAGGATACCGGAAAAGGAATGCACAAATCGAAATTTAAAACCATTTTCAATCCGGGGTACACGAGTAAGAAATCGGGCTGGGGGCTGGGTCTTTCTCTTTCGGAACGCATCGTGGAAAATTATCATTCGGGGAAAATTTTTGTAAAATCGTCTGCATTGGGCAAGGGCACTTTGTTTCGTATACAGTTGAATAAGGCACGAAAAAAGGTAAAATAAAAAATTACTACTTTTGTTTTTTCAAATCAGTTTTTCGGCATGCCTGTAATCGGTTCAATTATTAAAAATGCTATAGACCTGCGTGGAAAAGTCCCCACACAACGCATCATCAAACGCAGGCCTTATAATATCCAAAAACGGACACTGAGAAGAATGTTAAGGAAGGCTATTTTTACTTCTTTTGGCGAAAAATATGTTTTCTCAGAAATGTTATGGGAAAAAGATGTCATATCCGCTTTCCAGAAATCGGTTCCCGTTTGTGATTACAACGCGATATTTAAAAATTGGTGGTACCGTACATTGACCGGAGAACCATCCGTATGCTGGCCCGGGAAAGTTAAGTATTTTGCCTTAAGTTCGGGTACTTCCGAAGCTTCCAGTAAATACATCCCCGTAACCGGTGATATGCTGAAGGCAATAAAAAAAACCAGCATCAGGCAGATCTTTTCACTTGGCCAATATGATTTTCCTAATGAATTTTTCGAAAAAGGTATTTTAATGCTTGGTGGCAGCACCCTTTTACAATACAACGGTACGTATTACGAAGGCGACCTGTCGGGAATCACCACCAAAAACATCCCATTCTGGTTTCAGCATTTTTACAAACCGGGAAAACGGATTTCGAAAGAAAAAGACTGGCAAACCAAGCTGGACGAAATAGTAAAGAAAGCGCCCGACTGGGATATCGGCGTGATCGTAGGCGTTCCGGCCTGGCTTCAGATCCTGCTCGAAAAAATAATTGAGACTTATCATTTGAATACCATCCATGATATCTGGCCCAATCTTTCGATTTTCCTTCACGGCGGGGTTTCTTTTACACCTTATGTGAAAGGGTTTGAGCGATTGCTGGCGCACCCGATTACGTACATAGAAACCTACCTCGCTTCGGAAGGGTTTATTGCTTTTCAGAACCGGCCCGACACCGATTCGATGCAGTTGGTGTTGAACAACGGACTGTTTTTTGAATTTGTTCCTTTTAACGAAAAGAATTTTGATAATTCCGGCAACATAAAAGCTAATCCGGAAGCACTCACCATCAAAGATGTGGATGAAAACACCGAATATGCCCTTTTGATCTCAAGCTGTGCGGGAGCATGGCGTTACCTGATTGGAGACACCATCAGGTTTACATCCAAAGAACGCAGCGAAATAAAAATTACCGGGCGGACCAAGCATTTTCTGAGCCTTTGCGGGGAGCATCTGTCCGTAGAAAACATGAACACCGCGGTGCACATGCTCGAAGAAGAATTTAATATCGAAGTGCGTGAGTTTACGGTTGCCGGGATCAAGCACCAATCCATGTTTGCCCATAAATGGTTCCTGGGTATTGACAATGGTTTTGACAAACAACTGGCCGCTGAAAAAATTGACGGTTATCTGAAAATACTGAATGATGATTACAGGGTTGAACGCCTGGAAGCAATTAAAAATGTGTCTGTCGAGATTTTACCATCGGAAGTTTTTTACGAATGGATGAAACAACATAATAAAGAAGGGGCTCAAAATAAATTTCCCCGTGTAATGAAAGAAAATATGTTCCCGGAATGGGAATTATTTATAGAAAATTATAATTTCGCTCAAAAAAACAATAATGCTTAGCGCCCTTATCAGCGGTTTTATTTTAGGATTGACCCTGGCTGTTGTCCTCGGGCCGGCATTTTTCACACTTTTACAAACAAGCATTCTCAGGGGATTTCGCATTGGTATGTATATGGCCCTGGGTATTATGATCAGTGATTTTACCCTCATTACCTTAAGTTTCCTTGGTGTTTCACAACTGATCAGCAGCGATAAATACAGCACCTTGTTCGGAATTATCGGAGGCATTATATTGCTGGCTTACGGGGCCTATGTCTTTCGTAAAAAAACGGTTTTTTCCGAAACGGAGATCAATAGTTTGGAGAAAAAAGGCTGGGGCATCTTCAATGACCAACCCTCGAAACCGTATGTATATGTGATTAAAGGCTACTTTTTAAACCTGATAAACCCGTTTTTACTTATTTTCTGGATGGGTGTCATGGGATATGTGGCCACCGAATATAATTCCGATATTAAAAAACTCGCTGTCTTTTTTGGGGTTGCCCTGGGAACGGTATTCTCCACCGACCTGTTAAAATGTTTTGTGGCAAACCAGATCAAAAGATTTCTTCGCCCGAATATCCTGGCATTTATCAACCGCGCGCTGGGGATATTGATTTTTATTTTCGGGGTGTACCTGATCGTCAAAACATTGATCAGTTTTATGGATACAGGAACATTAATCCCCTGATCATTTGATCAAACCGCAGCTAAACACTAGTTAGGTTAATACGTCTTAAGCATAAAATTTTTTCCGTCAAGCTCGGCATACGAAAAATGCACCAGCCAGTCCCCAAGGTTAATGTAGCGTGTGTTTTCAGCAATTTTGAGGTCTAAAGGCAGGTGGCGGTGTCCGAGAATAAACAGGTCGAAATGTTCCGATTTGATTTTTTCTTTTGCAAAGATGATCTGGCGTTCCCCATCTTCCCCTTTATAAATCAGGTCGTTTTCTCCTCGGGCAAGCCGGCTCCGGCGCGAAAAATAAAGGCCCATCCCGATGGCAAAATTGGGATGCAGCCGCGCATACAGCCATTGACAGGCATTATTGGCGAAAATCTTTTTAATGAACTTGTACCCATGATCGCCGGGGCCGAGGCCGTCGCCATGGCCGATAAATACTTTAAGCCCGTTTAAATCTTTTATTACAGGTTGGCGGATAATATCAATTCCCAATTCCTGCGGAAAATAACCAAACATCCACATATCGTGGTTGCCGGTAAACAAATGGATTTTAATACCGCTGTCGGTCAGTTCGGCTAGTTTGCCCAGCAAGCGGGTATAACCCTTTGGTATTACGGTCTTGTATTCAAACCAGAAATCGAAAAGATCGCCAAGGATATAGATTTCCGAAGCATCGGCCTTTATCATTTCAAGCCAGTCGATGAATTTTTTCTCGCGAACCAGGCTGCTCCGGGTATCCGGAATCCCGAAATGACAATCTGATACGAAGTATATTTTATGGTTTGCGCCTGTCAAAATTTATAAATTTTATATAACCAACCTGGCAGTTCTTCACTGCTGATGCCTCTTTTCAGTATGCGGCCGTCCTTGTCGACCAGCACCGCATAAGGAATATTATCGAGCGAATAATCCTGAACCACCGGCGAATTCCACCCCAGCAAGTCGCTGACGTGTATCCAGCTCAGTTTGTTTTCGCGGACCTCGTATTCCCATGTCCGGCGATCTTCATCAAGAGAAACAGCATAAACCTGAAATCCCTTATCGCGGTACTTTTTATGCATCCATTTATAGGGCTCCAGGGCTTTTAGGCTTGGCTGGCTGGATGCAGCCCAGAAAAGCACAAGTGTATAACGCCCCCTTAAGGATGATAGTTTTTGTGGATATCCGCCGATATTTTTCAAATTAATATCTGGCGCCACCATGCCTGAATCGAGTTTTGCCAGGTTTTTCATTTTTTCCGCAGTCACCTTTTCAACGTTCTTAACACGGGTGTGTAACTCAAGGACATACTCGTTCTGCGGGTAAATCAAATACAGAGAGCTGTCGAGTTTTTTAAAGTAATTGAAATGGTCACGCTCGTTCAGCACTTTTTGCCTGCCAAAAACCTGATATATCGCCATAAGCGAGGCAAGGGATGTACTGTTTCGTTGGATAAAATCCTGAACATAATGCCGTTGATCCTCAAAAACCAGTTCATAAACCGAATCGATCTGCCGTTTCATCTGAGGATAGTTTGCACTGTCCATGTAAAGAACCTGGATTTTATAAAGGGAATCGGTTTTGCGGAAGTTTTTCCGGGTATGATTGTTTAGTTCACCGAGCAATACTGAACCGGTAGAGCCTGAAACCGTGTATTCAGCGGCAAGCTGTCGGGCATTGCCCGTTAATTCAATTTTTTCGCCTTTATCAGCCAGAAGTGTAATAAAATTATCCGGGCTGATTTTAAGCAGGTAAAAACTGATACCCTGCGGTTTATATGTGAATGTGAATTCACCGTTTTCATCAATAGTAACGGAATCCAACGGTTTTATGCTGTCAATTTTTAGCTGTTGCAGGACAATTTTTTCACCGAGTGAATTTTTTAGTTTTCCGTGGATGATAAATTCGTCAACAGGCTGGTCGTTGCTGCCACAGCTATATAGAAAAAACGACAGCGAAAGGACTGCTGAAACCCGAAAAACCCTAAAAAATTTACCGAAATGCATAAGTCAGATTATTTTTTCTCTTCAGCGACAAATACGTTTTTCTTAGGCGTATAAGTAATTATAATGGTCCCTATGCGGTTATCGAGCCCCATGATCGGGCAAATAGAAACAACATCACCGTTCTCGCTTGTTTTTGAGGCCACCTCGTTTATTTGCGCCAGCTCTTTGGCAATAGGGCCGGGGTAAACGTTTCCTTCAAATTTTTTGTCTGTTGATTTTATCACAATTCCATCCGGTTGAACGGCTGAAATATTAGTAAGGTCGGCAGCTTTTACAAGGTCGTTCATATAGTTTTCCACCTGTTCTAAATTCTGGCGCAGCATTTCGGAGCGTACAGCCCAGGAAAACACACGGGTAAGGTTTTCCATGTTTTTTGTATTATTTTCATCGATGGTGCTGTTTGCTTTTAAGGTGATTTCCTGGATGTCTTTATCATATTTTTCTTTCAGATTTTTTATCTCCGATTGTTTCCAAAAATAAATGATCAGTGGGATGATGACCATCAGCGCTATGATAATAATAGAAACGATTGCCTGGGCGCTTAAGCCTTTTTTCTTTTTTGTTTCCGGGCTTTCCGGTGTTTTTATGGGTTCATTCATGATTTTATTATTTTGTACAAATATACAAATGATTTTTTGTAGTACTAAGAGAATTGTATTTGATACCAAACCGCCAACAAGATGAGTGAAGTGCAACATTGTTGGCTGGCTTGGTATGAATGTATTACCCATCCTTGGTGTGCCGGTATGCTTTTGCTTTATGGCGCCGCACCTTGTTAAATTTTCATGTCAACACCATTTGATAAATATTTTTTATATCTTTGCACACCTAAAAGGTACTATGGCCGAGTGGCTAGGCAGAGGTCTGCAAAACCTCGTACAGCGGTTCGAATCCGCTTGGTACCTCAAATGGTCTTGATATTCAGATAGTTATACAGAGCGTAGAACTATCGTAGAACTTTTAGGACAAAAAAAGGGGAGCTAAATTTTAGCTCCCCTTTTTCATTATCATAACTTTAAAATCTTCCTGGGTGAATCATCTTTGATAGCATCAACACATCTTCTTCATGGTAATAAAACCTATCTTTTCCAACTTGTTTGTACTTAATTGCACCAGCTATTCTATATTTTTTTATTGTTTCAGGACAAATATCATAACGTTGGCAAGCCTCTTTCTGAGATATATATTTCTCATTTAAAGTCTTTTCTTCATGTTTTACAACAGCCTGATATTCTTGTTGTTTGAACTCAGTTACTGTGGTATACTATTCAAAAACTTTAATGTCAAAAATTTATAGTGATTTTAAGTCTGGTAAGGAGAATACTATTATAAAAGAGTCTCAGAAGTTTTAATTAATTCTTCGCCCCCCGTCCACTTAACACCCTTAAATTAGACCTACCCTTAAACAGCCCTATTAATTTAGCTCCCTGCCGCACCGATATTAATGGGCTAATTAGCAATCCAATATGTTGTCGTTCAGGTGCTTGCGAAAATTTCTCCTATCTCCAGCCGACCACCTTCCACCATTGAAAATCAGCCTTTTCAGGAACTCTTTCCAAAAAATCCTTTACCCTCGAAAAAAATCACATCTTTGAAAAAATTTTCCAATATTTTTTTTGCCTAATTTTTAAAACCTTAGAACTCTTGAAACCGTTGATATAATGGGTTAGTTGGGGTTAATGGGGGTGTAATATTTGTGGGACTTACTTGCGGAATTTGATGGGGGAGCGGGTTTGAGTAGGGGACCTGATTTCTTCAAAAGTACCATTACAGAAAAAAGCGGGAGATATTTGTCTCCCGCTTTTTGGCAATAACGATTTGGTTTTCTATTTTTTCTTTAGCTCCTCTATTTCTTTTTTTAAAGCTTCGACCTGTTGTTTCAAATCTTCAATCATTGTTTACTGTTCCTGCATTCCCTTTACCAAAGGATAAAAATATATTTTTTGGCAAAAAAAAATCAGGTAAAAACTGTCGGTATTATACCATTAGTTTTTACCTGATTAGGGAAAGAATTCCCTTACGTTTTAGTTAAAAAACCGCGGGTGTGTGTTTGCAGTTTTGTCGCAACCAAAGCGGCACAACAGCATGATTTCATGACTTCCTTTGGTATTGCCATATTTTATATTTCCCAGTTTAAAATCATAGGAATATGACAAGCGCAGAGCATCGATAATTTTTACACCAGCAATCAGCACAAGGGCATCACTGCTAAGTGAATGCAAATTTGATCCGTCTTCAACTTTATATGGGTATAAGCCAAACCTATAGGAAAGGCCTACCGAAACGCGGTCTTTAACATTGGTCATGGCATTTATTTCCATAAGGTTTACATTATCAAGATTGTTCCATGATAAGGCAGGAATCAGATCAACGGCATCCGAACATTTAATAGCGTATTTGGCATAAGCATACCAATGTCTGGGAACCTTGAAATTGTTTTCTATTCTTTTAAAAGAACTGATCAAATGGGTTGAAGATGCTCCTATTGACAACCGTTTGTAATTATATTCCATACCAAAATCGAAATCAGGCGATAGCTTACTTTCTTTGGTTACGATGGCATTGGGGTCGTTAGGATCCTCGTAAATAAGCTTGGAGCCTTCAATGGTTTTGTTCATGATTCCCAGCCCGAGTCCGAAAGACAAGGTCATCTCGTCGGTCAGCCAAACATGATACGCGATCAATGCTTTAGCGTTCAGTGTTTTTTCCACACCCACCCTGTCATAAACAATGGTGGCACCTATCCCCAATTTGGGGGATTTGAAATACTTGTTGAAATTAAAAAGCTGTGTGGAAGGTGCTCCATCTATTCCGGTCCATTGTTCGCGAGCCAGTAAGGTAAAGTTGTAACAGCCGGATTGGCCGGTAGCGGCAGGGTTAAATATTACCCTGTTATTTATCTGCTGGCTGAGTTGTATATCGGTTTGAGCAAAAACAGAAGCTGTCATTGTCAATAAACCCAGTATTAAAATTATCTTTTTCATATTCTTAATGGTTTAATGGTTTATCAATTTATTTTAATTATGAACCAGAGTTACGGCTCCTATTTTTTCTGTTGTTGTGCCGTCTGCATTTTCAAAAACTATTTTATAGTAGTATGTAGCAGGCAACATCATCTGTCCATGGTATCTTCCATCCCAACCATTGTTATCGGCTCCTTCGTAAAGTGTCAGCCCCCAACGGTCGAAAATGGTTAAGGTAACAAATTCAAAATCCTTAGGGAATATGTCATTTATTCCATCCCCGTCAGGAGTAAAGGCAGTAGGCATAACTTTTTCACAATCAAAAGTAACGGTAACCACTACTTCATCAGCGCTTGAACAGCCATCGGTGTTGGTTACAGTTAAAGAATATGTGGTGGTGGCAGTTGGTGAAGCAATTGGTTGTGCCACATCCGTAGCGCTTAATCCAAGGGCGGGAGACCAAACATAGGTGTATCCTGTAACGGTTGCTGCTCCCAGTGTAGTTGAAAGAACATCGCATCCAATAGTAACATCTGCACCTGCATTAGCCACCGGTGTTTGCGGCTGGTCGTTGATAATAACATCTTCCGATGGAGCTGAGGTACAACCCAGATCATTGGTTACGGTGAAGTTATAAGTTCCTGAAGCCAGGCCGGTAAGCAACGTGGTGGGCCCGCTGCCGTTAATAGCGCCTGGATTTATGGTCCAGGTTCCGATTGGTGGCAAACTATCTATAACAACACTTCCGGTTGCCACAGTACAGGTAGGCTGTGTAATTGCTCCAATAGCAGGAGGGAATGGTGTGGTTGGCTGGTTGTTGATCACGATATTTGCAGATACACCAGAAGTACATCCGTCGGCATTCATAACGGTATAGCTATAGGTTCCCGGGACAAGTCCGGTAATAGTGTAACTTGCGCCTGAGCCTGTAATTGAACCAGGATTAATGGTCCATGTTCCTGTGCCGGGCAAGCCGTTCAGAACAACACTTCCTGTAGCAACGGTGCATGTGGGTTGTGTAATTGTTCCAACCGTGGGTGCGCTTGGCGTAACTGGCTGAGCATTGATGACAACATTCGCAGATGCAACCGAAGTACAACCTGAAGAGGTTAATGTAACGGTGAAGGTATAGGTGGTGCCGGCTGTTAAACCCGTGAAGGTTGCATTAGGTGTTGAACCGGTGATGGTGGCCCCGCCAGGTGTTGCTGTTACGGTCCATGCTTCATTGGGTAAGCCGCTCAAGGCAACACTACCTGTTGCTTCAGTACAAGTGGGTTGGGTGATGGTCCCGGTTATTGGTGCCATCGGAGTTATAGGCTGAGCGTTTATAACAACATTAGCAGATGCTGCTGAAGTACAACCGTCGGCATTGGTCACGGTATAGTTATGTGTGCCGGTTGAAACGCCGGTAATAGTATAGGTGGTTCCTGTACCGTTAATGGCTCCGGGATTAATGGTCCAGCTTCCTGTTCCGGGTAATCCGTTTAATACAACACTACCGGTTGCAACCCCACATGTTGGCTGTGTGATCGTTCCAACGATCGGGGCTGATGGTGTTACCGGCTGAGGATTGATAACAACCGCGCTTGGCGTTGAGGTACATCCAACATCATTGGTTACCGTATAGTTATATGTTCCGGAAGTAAGTCCTGTTATGGTATAAGTTGTTCCTGAGCCGCTGATGGCGCCCGGATTTATGGTCCAGGTTCCTGTTGCTGGCAGACCATTCAGAACAACACCTCCGGTGGCAACGGCACAAGTGGGTTGTGTGATGGTTCCAACGGTGGGTGCTGCCGGTGTAACCGGCTGGGCGTCGATAACAATATTGGCTGATGGCGCAGAAGTACATCCGTCGGCATTGGTAATGGTAAGGTTATGAGTTCCTGTGGCAAGCCCTGTCAGGGTGTATGATGATCCCGATCCTGTAATGCCACCGGGGTTAATTGTCCAGGTTCCTGTTCCGGGTAATCCGTTTAATACAACACTACCGGTTGCAACAGCGCAGGTTGGTTGTGTGATGGTGCCAACGATCGGTGCTGATGGGGTTACCGGCTGAACAATGATAGTAACCGGTGCTGATGCCGGAGAGATACATCCTGATGAAACCAGGGTAGTTGTAAAAGTATAGGTGCCCGCTGTTAATCCTGAAAAGTCTGCGGTTGCAGTAGAACCATTCAAGGTTGCACCGCCTGGGGTTGCTGTAACTGTCCATGGTGCAGTTGGCAGGCCGCTTAATGCAACACTTCCTGTTGCAACGCTACATGTGGGCTGTGTGATGGCGCCTATGATCGGTGCTGCTTCTGTAGCAGGCTGCGTATTTATGACAGCGCTACCTGAAGCTGCTGAAGTACATCCTGAAGATGTTAAGGTCACTGTAAAAGTATAAGTTGCGCCATCAGGTAATCCTGTAAAGTTTGCTGTGGCAGTTGAACCTGTAATTGTTAATCCGCCAGGGGTTGCTGTTACGGTCCATGCTTCTGTCGGTAACCCGCTTAATGCAACGGTACCTGTGGCTGTTGAACAAGTGGGCTGTGTGATGGCACCTAATAACGGAGCAGATGGTGTAATCGGCTGAGCATTGAAAACAATATTAGCCGAAGGTGCTGAAGTACATGTCGCATCATTAGTAACCGTGTAGCTGTATGTTCCGGGTGTGGCCAGGCCTGAGATTGTATAAGTGGTCCCTGATCCGGTAATAGCTCCCGGATTGATTGTCCAGGTACCTGTGGCAGGTAATCCGTTCAAAACAACACTTCCGGTTGCTACTGAACAAGTAGGTTGGGTAATGGTTCCAACTGCCGGAGCGGTAGGTGTAACGGGCTGCGCGATAACCACTGCATTACCTGAAGCAACCGAAGTACATCCTGAAGATGTTAAGGTTACAGTAAACGTATAAGTAGTGCCAGCGGCTAATCCTGAAAAATTAGCAGTGGCTGTGGAACCTGTAATAGTTGTTCCGCCAGGTGTTGCCGTTACGGTCCACGCTGAGGTTGGCAAGCCGCTTAATGCAACACTCGCCGTTGCGACAGTACATGTGGGCTGGGTGATAACACCAACAACCGGTGCTGATGGTGTGATGGGCTGTGTACTGATCACTGCGTTACCTGAAGCAACTGAAGTACAACCTGAAGAAGTTAAGGTAACGGTAAAAGTATAGGTAGTGCCTGCTGTTAATCCTGAAAAGTTGGCGGTGGCTGTGGAACCTGTAATAGTTGCTCCGCCGGGTGTTGCCGTTACGGTCCACGCTGAGGTTGGCAGGCCGCTTAATGCAACAGTCCCTGTCGCTACACCGCAAGTTGGCTGGGTAATAGTACCAACAACCGGAGCTGCGGGAGTAATAGGCTGGGTATTGATAACAATATTTGCAGATGGTGCCGATGTACAGGTTGTGATCCCGTTTGTCACCGTGTAATTGTAGGTACCTGAAGCTAAGCCTGAAATTGTAGTAGTTGTTCCTGTTCCGGTAATACCGCCGGGGTTTAATGTCCAGGTTCCGGCAGCCGGTAACCCGTTCAGTACAACACTTCCGGTGGCAACAGCACAGGTGGGTTGAGTGATGGTTCCTACTGTGGGTGGTGCAGTCGAAAAGACGGACAATGTTGCGGTGTTCGAAGTTGTGTTGTACCCGCCACCGCAGTTTGTCAGGTAACAATGGTAATCGTAATTACCGGCTGCTGTGATGCCGCTAACAATTAGGTTGTTTGCCGTAGCATTAATGTATGTTGAACCTGCTGGAGTTCCATTAACAACATTTATCCATGAGGACCCATTCCAATATTGCCATTGATAAGTAAATGGTGGAGTTCCCGATAGTTGTGCTGGATTAATTATGAAAGTTGAGCTTGATCCAGAACAAATGCTGTCATTTGCAGGTTGACCAGCTGGATTTATGGTAACTGGCAAACAAGGGCAAATTGCTCCGTTTGTATAAGTAACGGCTGGATTTACAGTGCCGTTATATTCATTATAGTCGGCATCGGAGAATAAACGCGGTGTTGGAATATCCGACCATAAAATGGATTCGCAGCCGGTTGCTGTGGATTTATAAAGAAATCTTAGATTGCAAAGAACTCCATTAATAACGATCCCAAATGATTCTCCCCAAACAAAAGTGACGGTTTTAATAGTTCCGCCGCCGCTACCTGTAAGTATTCCAACTCCGGTAACACCAGCAAACCAACTGTTAGTGGCAATGTATTTAAGGTTTGTAGAGTCGTAACGAATGGTAAACTGAAAAGCTGCAATATCATCAGGAGCAAAGCCGGAGAGTGTAATTGGAACATCCACCTGGGTGCCAGGTACTTGTCCGGTCATGGTTCCTATAGTTGCCGTTGTTTGTGCGTTTGATGTCAACCAGAAAACTGACAACAAAAGAAGTAGCATACATTTTTTCATATCATTTTAATTTTTGGTTACGTGTTATTTTTTTATCAAAAATTTTCCAAAAATAGAAATATTTAATGTAATAAAAAAAAAATTGAATAAAAAAAATATAAAATCTTACCATATAATAATAGCATTTCGTTGTTTTCTAATATTGACTACCTTTGCAAATATTTTGGAAATGCATAAGGCCGGTTTTGTAAATATCATAGGGAATCCAAATGTTGGAAAATCCACGCTGATGAACGCTCTTGTGGGGGAGAACCTCTCCATTATCACACGAAAGGCTCAGACAACGAGGCATCGGATAATGGGCATCATTAGCGGCGAAGATTTCCAAATAGTGTATTCCGACACGCCCGGCATTTTAAACCCGCACTACAAACTGCATGAAGCCATGATGAGGCAGGTGTCCACAGCCCTGTGCGATGCCGATGTGTTATTGTATGTGGTGGAGGCCGGAGAAAAATTACCGGAAAATCCCGATATCATACAGCAGATTAACAACACGGAAATACCGGTGCTCTTACTGATCAACAAAATTGATGCAGCAGCGCCTGAAATTATTGATCAATGCGAACAATTATGGTCGCCGCAATTCAGGAATGTTAAAGTTTTTCGCATCTCTGCGTTGAAAAAGACCAACATCCGGGAGGTGTTTGAACAGGTCCTCGCCCTGCTTCCGGAGTCTCCGCCTTATTATTCCAAAGACGAACTCACCGATAAGCCCGTGCGGTTTTTTGTTTCAGAAATAATCCGCGAAAAAATCCTGCTTTTTTATTCAAAAGAAGTTCCTTACTCGGTTGAGGTGTTTATTGAAGCTTACAAAGAAGAAAAAGATATTATCCGGATACAAGCCACCTTGTACGTTGCCCGTGAAACACAGAAAGCAATTATCCTTGGCCATAAAGGCGCCGGTATTAAAAGGCTTGGAACAGAGGCCCGTAAAGATATTGAACAGTTTGTGGGGAAACATGTTTTTCTGGATCTCAGCGTAAAAGTGAATGAAAACTGGCGCGATAACGAAACCATGCTGCAACGGTTTGGATATGAACTATAAGAGAATGGAATTTTTAGCCATAAGCCATAAGCCACTAGCCATGAGCCACGGCGGAGCCAAGAGCCATTGGTTCTCTGCAGTGGCTCATGGCTAGTGGCTAGTGGCCATGAGCTGATATGAAAAATTTAAATTAATCAACATAATAAAATGTCAAATATTGTAGCAATAGTAGGCCGGCCCAACGTGGGAAAATCAACGTTGTTCAACCGGCTGACCGGTGAGCGCAGCGCCATTGTCGACCCGACGAGCGGAGTCACCCGCGACCGCCATTACGGCAAATCCGACTGGAACGGCCTTCCTTTTTCGGTCATTGATACCGGAGGCCTCGTCGTTGACTCGGATGATATTTTTGAAGGAGAAATTCACCGGCAGGTTGCCCTGGCTATTGAAGAAGCGGACGTCATTGTATTCATGCTCGATGTTAAAGAAGGCCTGACCATGCTTGACGAAGAGATCGGGCTGATGTTACGGAAAATAAAAAAACCGGTAGTCCTCGTGGTGAACAAGGTGGACACCAATGACCGGATCGCCGATGCAGGTGAATTCTACAAACTGGGTTTCGGGCAGGTATTTACGATCTCCTCGATAAATGGTGCGGGGACAGGTGAGTTTTTGGACGAACTCGTGAATTTTTTCAAGCCTGAAGTAAAGGAAGATGAACCCGATCTGCCTAAGATAGCCGTCGTGGGCAGGCCCAATGCCGGGAAATCATCATTGGTAAATGTCCTGCTGGGTACTGAACGTAACATCGTAACGCCGCTTGCCGGAACCACACGCGATAGTATTTACACCCGTTTCAACGGGTTCGGATTTGACATGCTGCTGGTTGACACTGCGGGCCTTCGTAAAAAGCAAAAAGTCACCGAAGACATCGAATTTTACTCCACATTGCGTGCCATCCGGGCTATTGAAAACAGCGATGTCTGCCTGCTGCTGATCGATGCTGAACTGGGGATCGGGGCACAGGACATGCATATTTTAAACATCATCGAAAAAAACCATAAAGGTGTCGTGATCGTGGTCAACAAATGGGACCTGATCGAGAAAGAAACAAAAACCCATTTGGCATTCGAAGCGGAAATAAAGGAAAAAATTGCCCCCTTCGTTGATGTCCCAATCGTTTTTGCATCGGCACTTACGAAACAACGCATTCATAAAACACTGGAAACGGCCATCAGTGTTTATAAGAGCCGTACACAAAAAATCCCCACCTCAAAACTGAACGAACTGTTGCTGCCCCTGGTAACCATGAGCCCTCCGCCATCGGTCAAGGGAAAATTTCCAAAAATTAAATACATACAACAACTGCCTTTACATTATCCGGCATTTGCGTTTTTCTGCAGCCACAGCCAGTATGTGAAAGACACCTACAAACGTTTTATGGAAAATAAATTACGGGAACTTTTCAATTTAAGCGGTGTCCCCATCGAAATTTATTTCCGTGAAAAATAATACGGATGGAAGCCGATATCAAAGTAAGGATCGACAAGTGGTTATGGGCGGTGCGCGTATTTAAAACACGCAGCCTCGCCACCGACGCCTGCCGCAACGGGAAGGTCAGCATCAACGGCCAGATGGTTAAAGCTTCACGTGAGGTAAAACCGGAAGATGAAATTAGCATACGGCAGCAACAAATGACAAAAACAGTAAAAGTAATCGCTCCAATAGAAAAACGCGTTTCGGCAAAGCTGGTTATGCAATTCATGGAAGACCTCACGCCGGCCTCCGAATATGAAAAAGTGGAAACTATCAGGGCTGTTTCTTTTGTTTACAGGCCCAAAGGACAGGGACGCCCCACAAAAAAGGACCGCCGCGATATTGAAAAATTCAAATGATTTGGTTATGAAACGACTGACATTATTGTTTTTTGTGCTATCCGCTGTTTTTGTTGAGGCACAAACGATTGGAAAAAAGAACCAGCAAGCGATTATATCGTTGCTCGCTTCACAGGAAAAATGCTGGAACGACGGCAACATCGAAGGGTATATGAGCGGATACTGGAATTCGGATTCTTTAAAATTCATCACGAAAACCGGCATCACGTATGGCTGGAAGCCCACACTCGAAATGTATAAAGAACATTACCCCGATAAAGTGGCGATGGGAACATTGGATTTTGATGATATCCGCATGATAAAAATGAATGGTAAAACTATTTTTGTGATGGGAAAATGGACGCTACAAAAAACCACAGGCCAAGTCGGAGGCCGGTTTACATTGGTCTGCAAAAAAATGAAAGGCGAATGGAAAATCGTTATAGATCACTCAAGTTAATGACCAACCTCATGAGAAAGGCTCTTTTCTTAGTTATCCTAAGTGTTTTTTTTCAATTATGGCCGGGCGCTTGTTCAGGCCAAAAAAGCGATTCACAGGGGTTGTTGAAAATTGTTTTTTACAATTGCGAAAACTTCTTTGATATTTATGACGATTCCCATGTTAATGACAACCAATTTTTGCCGGAGAGTAAAAACAGCTGGACATTAGAACGGTACAATACAAAGGTCAAAAATATTTCGCATGTGATCTTTGCCACCGACAGCATCAATTTTCCAGATGTTGTTGGGTTGGCCGAGGTCGAAAACAAAAACATTCTTGAGGATCTTGCAAAAAGTGCTTTTCTCAAAAAAGCAAATTATCAGGTTGTCCATTATGAAAGTTCTGATGACCGGGGCATCGATGTTGCACTTTTCTATAATCCGAAAAAAGTAAAAGTGTTGGCCTCGCGTCTCATTCCTGTGGTAAGTTCCGGCAATAAGCTGCGCGAAATCCTTTATGTAAAAGCACTTACATTCAACACCGACACCTTGAATATTTTTGTGAATCACTGGAAATCCAGATCAGGCGGCGTTGCCGAAACACAGCCTAAGCGGATTTTATATGCCTCCGTGTTAAAAAAAATCACAGATTCCCTGTTCACAAAAAATCCTGTAGCCAATATCCTCATTATGGGTGATCTTAATGATGAACCCGGCGATATTTCGGTTTCAACCACGCTTGGCGCCTTACCCCCGGCAGAAAAAAACCAGGTAAAAAAGTTATACAACCTGTTCTACGATTTTTATGAGGCCAAACAAGGTTCTTATTATTACAGTGGGGACAAAAAATGGAATATGATCGACCAGATGATACTTTCGGGAAATCTTTTTTCAACACAAAAAAACAAACTTCATTATGTCGATGGTTCGGCAGAAATTTTTCGAAAAAACTGGATGCTATACAAAAGCCCATCCGGCGAGATGCTGCCATCCAAAACATTCAGCGGAACAACGTATCACGGTGGATACAGCGATCATCTGCCCATCACCATTCAGCTTGGAAAAGGGAATAAATAATCATAAAAATTAAAAAAGTATCACCATCCATAACAAAATAGTTACTTTTGATTACGTATATTTTTGCTCATGCCAACCCTCAACGAAATAACACTGCCGATCAGCGCCAACCTCAAAGAATTCAATGAATTATTTGCTAAGGCCATGCGCAGCGATTCGCAGCTTCTCGACAAGGTGGTGAACTATATACTTAAAACCAAAGGAAAACAACTGCGCCCCATCCTGGTTTTTTTATCGGCAGGCATCAGCGGGAACATCAATAAATCAACGTACACAGCGGCAACACTCATAGAGATGCTGCACACCGCTACACTGGTACACGACGATGTGGTTGATGAATCGGATATGCGCCGCGGGTTTTTCTCCATCAATGCCTTATGGAAAAATAAAGTTGCCGTGCTGGTGGGAGATTATCTGTTGTCGAGAGGCCTGATGACAGCACTGGAACACCAGGAGTTTAACCTCCTGCAGATCGTTTCTGATGCGGTACAAAACATCAGTGAAGGGGAGCTGCTTCAGATAAAAAAATCAAGAACGCTAAACATTGACGAAGAAACCTACCTCACCGTGATCCGCAAAAAAACAGCCTCGCTGATTGCGGCATGTTGCGCTGCAGGCACTTCATCCACGTCGTCCGAACCGTGCGCCATTGAACGGATGAAAACCTTCGGCGAGAATCTTGGCATGGCATTTCAGATAAAAGACGACCTGCTGGATTTTGATCAGACCAGCAAAACCGGCAAACCTGCACATAACGATCTGAAAGACCGGAAATTTTCGTTACCCCTGATCCATACATTTAAAATTGTTAGTTTTCCTGAAAAACGCCGGCTTTTAGGCATACTGAAAAACCACAGCAACGATAAAGAAAAAATCGAACATCTCATTCAGCGGATCAAAGAAGAAAACGGTTTTGAATATGCTGAAAGCCGCATGAACGAATATAAAAACAAGGCTCTGGAAATTTTATCGGAATTTCCCGATTCGGAATATAAGAAATCACTCGAAGAACTCGTTATTTTTACCACTGAAAGGGTTTATTAGAAATGCCTAAAGTTTGAAATACTTAAAGTTTTGACTATGAATAAAATTTTTGCTTTTGTCTTTTGCATGACAATTTTTTTCACTGCTTTTTCACAGGAAAAGAAAACGGAATATTGGAAAAACAACAAAAAGAAAGGCGAGGGAACCGTCGTTAACGGATTGAAAGATGGGCCCTGGACCTATTGGTACGAGGACGGAAAAAAATGGTGCGAAGGCGCATATAAAAATGATAAACAGACCGGCCAGTGGGCTTACTGGCATGTGAACGGAAAAAAGTGGGAAGACATCAACTATGAAAACGGGCTGAATACCCGCTATTTTTCAAACGGACAAAAAGAATATGAAGTCAATATTGTAAATGGCCAGCGGAATGGAAAATGGACCGAATGGTACAAAAACGGGAAAATAAAAGAAGAAGGAACTTATAACAACGGGCTGAAAGACGGCACCTGGAATAATTATTATGAAAACGGCGCCAAACAGGCCGTGCGTCAGTTTTCAAATGATAAATTCGTCGGTAAGTGGACGTACTGGTATCCCGACGGAAAGGTATGGAAAGATATCTCTAACGAAGACGGCCCCGTTGTCGTTTATGATTCGCTGGGAAATAAGGTAAGTGAATGGTTTGTAAAAAACGGAAAGAAAGATGGTAAATCGACCACATGGTTTGCAAACGGTAAGGTCAAAAGCGAAAGTATTTACGCGAACGACCTGCGTGAAGGCTTACAAACCATTTATCATCCGAACGGACAAAAAATGATGGAAGGGATTTTCAAAAACGACGAAAAATCCGGAAAGTGGCTTCAATTCTACGAAAGTGGTAAAAAGTGGAAAGAGCTGAATTATGATAACGGGATGAATACCGTTTGGTACGAAGACGGGACCAAACAGGAAGAAGGTTTGGTTAAAAACGGTGAGAAAGAAGGCATATGGACAAAATGGTACGCCAACGGAAAAATTCAGGAAAAAACCACTTATAAAAAAGGGCTCAGGGAAGGCGCCGCACAAACATGGTATGATAACGGAAATAAAGAGATGGAAGGCTTTTACATCAGCGATTCGCTCAATTGTTATGCTATTTGGTGGCGCAACAACGGCAATAAAGAAATGGAAGGCCGCATCAAAGGCGATTTGCAGGATAGTACATGGATCTTTTACTATGATAAAGGAGCCAAGGGCAGCACCGGAAATTTTGTAAAAGGCAAGCAACAAGGCCCCTGGGTTTATTTTTACGAAACCGGCGAAAAATGGAAAGACGGTAATTTCACCGATGGCAAAAAATCAGGTTTATGGACCACCTATTATGAAGACGGTAAAAAACAGCGCGAAGGATCGTTCGAAAACGACAAAGAAAACGGCCTTTGGACAAGTTGGTATAAAAACGGCCAGGTTCAGGACCTCGGGACATTCAAAAACGGGCTGATGCACCTGAAATGGGAAGGCTGGTACGAAAACGGAAAGAAAAAATACGTAGCCGAATATATCGACGGCCAGAAAAACGGCAAAAACATTATGTGGTGGGAAAAAGGAAATATGCGCTCTGATTACACTTACAAAAGCGGCGAAAAGAACGGCGCTGCTTCCGAATGGTTTGAAAACGGAAAAATTGCTGAAAGCGGTTATTATGCTAAAGACCTGAAAAGCGGATACTGGAGTTTTTATGATCAGTACGGCGTGCTTTACCAGGAACAGGGTTTCAAAGAAGGGCGCCCGGATGGCAAGTTTGTGGAATATTTCCAGAACGGGCAGAAGTCAAGCCAGGGGCTGTTTGTAAACTCACTGCGCGAAGGAACCTGGTTTTACTGGGATAAAGACGGCAAACTGCTGTACAAGGTTTCGTTTGCCAAGGGTAAGAAAGTAGCTGAGGAAAATGCAGGCAAACCGGAGCCTAAGGAATAATCTTCATTAACAGATTATGATAAAACAGAGAAAGCCGCCTGGATTGGCGGCTTTCTTCTTTATCACAGTTTTAATTTTCTATATCTTCAATTTCAAACTTCCAAAAAATTCACGTCCCGGAGCCGGCTGATAACTGTTGTAATCAGGGCCATTATTGGGTTCGGTAAAACCAAAATAATGTTCGTCAAAGATATTCTTAACCATAAAACTTATCTCACCTTCAACAGGGCCTAACTTCCAGTTGTAAGCAAGCTGCCCGCTGAAAATATTAAACCCGTCAACCCATGAACTGCGGGCAATCCCATTTTCATGAAATTCATTATAAATGGAATCATCAACCTGGATGCACCATTTCGACTGGAATTGATCACTGAGGGTAATTGTAAAATGTTTCAGGAATGTGTAAGAAACTTCAGCAGCCAATATGTGCTGCGGGCTCTGTGGAATAAAATGAACTGATACGCTGTCGTGGGCAGGATAAACAAAATGAGAATACGTATAAGCCACATCCAGCGTGAGGTCTTTTATCGGGGAATATGATACAAAGGCTTCAATGCCCCATTTGTTTTCTGCTTTGTTGGCAAAAAAGGCCGTATTATTTCCTCTTCCGGGTAAACTATACCGGTAAAAACCATTTTTTGTTGCCATGTAATATCCGGCTACATCATAATGGAAAAAGTCTTTAATATCGCCTCTAACACCTAACTCACCACCTTGTGAAGTTGCCGGCAGGATCTTGGTATTGAAGCCTCCCCAATAATCAGGATTATTAAACAACTCATTATTTGTCGGAATTAAGAACCCGGTTCCCCAACTGGCATATAAATTTGCTGCTTTGCAGATATCATAGGCAACACCGATGCGATAGGTTGGCCGTGAAAATGTCCTGCTTCCGGTTTTCGATAAAGAATCGGGCAGCGGCAAATGATTGACTAATTGGTTGTGCACATAGTCGTAACGAAGGTTAAGGGTTACAAATACCTTTTTTACGATATCAAGCTTGTCAATTAAATACACGCCGCCACCTCTTTGGTTAATGGTCTGGTTGGCAAGCAACGTATCCGTGTCAAAACATTCGAGGCTGTAATAGCTGTCAATCCTGTCGTTATTGATCTGGTTTCCGTTTGGAACTTTAAACAGGTGTTCTGTCATGGTCATGGATTTATATTCCCCGCCAATGCTGAGGTGGTTTTTAAGTTTTTCGCCGCCCAGATGAAGGTTGTACTGAACAGAAACCCCGGGGTTGGTATAAGGTTTATAATCGTCGCCGTTGTTGGAGGTTTCACGGTAGTTGTTAAAACGGTAAAAAGCAGACACCGTTACATCCTGTTTTTTATTGATCTCATATTTGCCGATAAGGGAACCTGTCAACCGCTGTGTCAGATGAAATTCGTTATACCTGATGGCATCGGTATTGGCGGCTCTCGGGCCAACAGTATCATAACGTCCCCAGTTGATACCTTCGGAGTTTTGGTTGAAATACCTGGTGTATGAAAGCATTTGCGTGATTTTAATTTTGTCGGTAGGAGTCCAGTTTATTTTTTCACTGAAGTTATCGCCTCTGAATGATTGGTGAATGCGGTAACCGTCGCCGGAGGTGTGAGAATACGAGATGCGGTAGTTAACCTTGTCTTTGGTGCCGTCAAGCTGCAGGCCTGTTTTCCAGAAACCATAAGAACCGCCTGTGGCATATAGCGTTGCGCTTATGGGCTTTTGCCCGCCATCAAACGTATGGATGTTGATAACACCGCCGTTACCGGAACCGCCATACATGGATGCTGCCAGTCCTTTCACCACTTCAATGCTTTGAACGGTGTTCCAGTCAACGTCATAGAGGTCTGGTGCATAACCGGCAGGGTCGTTAACAGCTATTCCATCAACAAGAACCGCAATGCCCCTGAATCCCGTTTCTGATAAGACGCCCTGGCCGCGCAGGTAGATATGAACTCTTGAACCGCCGGTGCCGTTGTCGATTTTCACGCCGGGTACAAGCCTTAAAGCTTCGTCGGCTG
>DAOQAT010000045.1:0-25617 GCA_035354195.1 Bacteroidales bacterium
ATACCTCTTGTTACATGAGGACCGTGGCCGAAAACCACATCAGCGCCGGCATCAATGACCGTATGCGAAAACGCGAAAACATTGCCCCGGTTATAGCCCATGAACATCTCATCGTTTTTGGTTACATGCTGGTGATCGGCCCCTTCGGCACCGCTGTGAAATGAAACGATGACCACATCACAGACGGAATCAAGGTAATGGACAATCTTTCGGGCTTCATCATATTTACGAATATCGCAGTTGCCGCTTTCGGGCGAAAAAGCACAGAAACCATATTTTATGCTGTCTTTCTCGTAAATGGTATAAGGCATTGTAATCCATCCGGCATAATGCAGCCCGGCAGAATCAAGAGCCTTGGCAGTGCTGGCCTTTCCTGTCGGGCCAAAGTCTTTGGTGTGATTATTTGCCGTGCTGATCAGGTCGAAACCGGCATCCACCAAGCAGTTTACAAACTTTGTCGGCATGCCGAAGGTCCAGCAGTTGTCCGGATTTTTGCATTTTTTCCGACCTTCAGGTGTATCGGTAAAAACGCCTTCGAGGTTACAGAACGCCACATCTGCCGACTGAAAAATATCTTTAACATGGACAAATTCATTGGAACAGTCTTCGTTCGGAGGCAGTGATTCGCGGTTAGGGATGATGGTCCCAAGCATGACATCACCAACGCCGACAATCACCAACGTGTCCTTTGAAATGGATGTACGGACGGTATCATTGGTAGTTGTCTTCTGAATTGTGTCCTGTGCTGAACCATTAAAAAAAGTATAAAAGAATAATATCAAAAACAGGGTGAATTTTTTCATGGCGGATTTTTTTGCAAAGGTAGGATATATAAACATTTTTTCTACTTTTGAATCATAAAATGGCTTTCGGATGTTCCTGAAAAAGTATGCTTTGATAATCTTCTGGCTTCTGGTAATGAACCTATTGGGCTTTTATACAGCGGATGCATATGCCATTAATGAACCTGCTGACAGCCTGAGATCAGCATTGGTAAAAGCAAATGGAAATGGGAAAATTGAAATCCTCCATGCGCTGACACGCGAACTCTGGAGCACGGACCCTGAAGAATCTATGAAATATGCCCGCATGGCCTATGATATATCGCTGGCAGAACATGATTCTGCTAATATGGCGATGGCATTAAAAAATACCGGGATTATTTTCTATTTTACCGGTGAGAATAATAATGCCCTCACCTATTATGAAAAAGCCCTGAAAATCTATACTGAGCTTTCTGACAAAAAAGGGATATCAAGCTGTTTGAACAATATGGGCATTATTTATAAAGACCTTGGCGATTATGAAAAAGCACGGACGTATTATCAGAAAAGTGCAGAAACGGATTACCAGCTTAAAGACGAAGAAGCGCTGGCAAGCACCTTAAGCAATATTGGTGAAATCTGCCATTTGCAGGGCCTGTATGATGATGCCGTTTCCTATTATAAAAAGTCGCTGGGGCTGGAAATCAAATATAAAAATTATGACGGTGTGGGCGAGTGTCTGATGAATATCGGCGCGGCTTATCAGGAAAATGACCGGTTTGAAGAAAGTATGGGACATTATAATTATGCACTTGCGATCTTTAAGAAAACGGGGAACAGTAACCGTATCGCGCTTACCTGTCACAACCTCGGGCAGCTTTATTATTCGATGAAGGATTATTTCAGATCATATCTGTATGCCAGCAAGGCAATGAAATTTTGGAATGAACTTGATCATAAGCAAGGACAAGCTGCCACGGCAAACCTCCTGGCCATTATTTATGAAGCCACCGGCCATGAAGAAAAAGCGAATGAGTATTTTTTTAAAGCGATTAACCTTGACCTGGAACTCGGAAATAAAAAGAAAACAGCCATCGTACTTGCTAACAAAGGACAAATGCTTGTAAAAGATGAGGAATATGAGCAGGCCATAAACTATTTTCTGAACAGCCTTGAGATTGCGAGTGACATTGATGCCTGGCCCGAAATACTTGGCGATTACAAATATCTTTCTCAAGCCTATTATAAGTTAAAAGACACGGCTCATGGGCTTTACTATGATGATCTGTACAAAATTCTGGAAGACTCCATGAAAAATGAAGCGACTGAATTTGCCGGAACAAATATTCAAAACAGCGATACGTCTAAGATTCATATCATCACAGAAAAAACCGGTAATAATTATAATACGGGTATCAGCAAAACAGTGTATTACATTATTTTTTCTGCAGCGTTCATTGTTTTTATCATAGTTTTTATATTTTTACTGACGAAAAGAAAAATAAATAAATAAAAGGAGCAATTATGTCAGATCACGAACAAACCACAAAAAGTTTACCCGAAAATGCATACCGCGAGCTGAAACCAGGCGAAGAGTATATTCCTGTGATGCCTGCCAACAAGGTTTTCCCTGAAGTAACCACCTGGTCGCTGTTGATGGGATTGCTGATGGCCGTCATTTTTTCAGCAGCAGCAGCCTATTCAGGATTGAAAATCGGACAGGTGTTTGAAGCCGCCATTCCCATTTCCATTATTGCTGTTGGCGCTTCTGCCGCAGCCCGCAAAAAAAATGCACTGGGACAGAATGTAATTATTCAATCCATTGGGGCCAGCTCCGGAGTGATTGTTGCCGGTGCCGTTTTTACCATCCCCGGATTATATATACTGCAGGCAAAGTATCCGGATATTCAGGTCAATTTCTGGCAGATATTTTTCTCTTCATTGCTCGGAGGTTTTCTGGGAATCTTGTTTTTAATTCCTTTCAGAAAATATTTTGTGAAAGACATGCATGGAAAACTTCCTTTTCCGGAAGCTACGGCCACTACCGAAATTCTTATGACCGGTGAAAAAGGCGGCTCGCAGGCAAAGCTGCTTGTTGTCAGCGGACTCATCGGCGGATTGTTTGATTTCTGTTTCTCATCCTTCAGGTTATGGAGTGAAGTAATTACTTCCCGTGTGATCCCGGCCGGTGAAGCGCTCGCTGATAAAGTCAAAATGGTTTTTAAATTTAATGTCAGTGCGCTGATCTTCAGTTTCGGCTATTTGGTAGGGCTTAGATTTTCGCTGATCATTGCCGTGGGTTCTTTGCTGTCGTGGTTTGTTTTTATTCCGTTGGTTAATGAAGTTGGAAATATTGTGGCAAACCTTGGCGGCGGCGTAAATCCGTTTGCTGCCCTCAGCGCTGAAGATATCTTCAGGGCTTATGTCAGGCCGATTGGTATCGGGGCTATTGCCATGGCCGGTATCATCGGTATAATTAAATCATCAGGTGTGATTGCAGGCGCTTTTAAACTCGCTGTCGGAGTAGGATCAAAAACCCATGCGGAGGCAAAAGTGGAACGCACACAAAAAGACCTTAAAATGTCCTTTGTAATGTTATTCCTGTTCCTTACAATGGTGGCTGTTTTTATATTTTTAATTTTTGGGGTTAAAATCACATTGGTTCAATCCCTTGTGGCATTCGCTACCATTTTCATCATATCTTTTCTTTTTACAACCGTTGCGGCAAACGCCATTGCCATCGTGGGAACCAACCCGGTTTCAGGTATGACGCTCATGACCTTGATCTTATCTTCGGTAGTTTTGGTTGCTGTTGGATTAAAAGGATGGCAGGGAATGGTAAGTTCATTAGTGATCGGAGGCATTGTTTGCACCGCGCTTTCCATGGCCGGTGGTTTTATCACCGACCTTAAGGTTGGTTACTGGCTTGGGACTTCGCCATACAAACAGCAGACATTTAAATTTTTAGGAACGCTGGTTTCCGCTGCTACCGTGGGCGGGGTAATTTTTATTCTGAACAAAGCTTATGGATTTGTCCCTACGGCAGAACATACACAACCCATGACAGCGCCTCAGGCCAATGCCATGGCCGCCATTATTGAACCGCTGATGTCGGGAAGCGGTGTAAGCTGGGTGTTGTTATCGATTGGTGCTGTAATTTCCATCCTGTTGAACTGGCTGAAAATTTCTCCATTGGCTTTTGCTTTAGGTATGTTTATCCCTCTTGATTTAAATACTCCGTTAGTCGTGGGTGGCTTGCTGAATCATTGGTTTAACAAAAGCACCAAAAACGAAAAACTCAATACGGCCCGTTCAAACCGTGGTATTTTGATCGCATCCGGATTTATTGCCGGTGCCGCTTTATTTGGCGTGGTGGGTGCGTTCCTCTTATTTTTCGATATAAACCTTGATACCCATTTGTGGGCCGAAGGCGCGAAAGGGGCACAAATTGTTGCGCTTATCGCATTTTTATGCCTGATAGGATATTTTATCTGGGAATCATTCAGAGCTAAAGAAAACGATTAATATTCTTTGCGAACTTTGCGTAACCTTTGCGTCCATTGCGGTTAAAAAATAAAGCCAATTAGACAATAAGGGTTATGAAATACGGAATGAAATATGATATTAAATTTGTTTTTCATTGTAAACAAAATCAGAAAATAAAATAATCATGAAAGAAAAAGTTTTAGAACGCTTCTTACGGTATATCAAAATCGATACACAGTCAAATGAAAATTCGGAAACAACACCAAGTACTGAAAAACAGTTTGCCCTGGCAAACCTGTTGAAACAGGAACTGGAAAGCCTTGGACTGAAAGATATCTCGCTCGATGAAAAATGTTACCTCATGGCGACACTGCCATCAAACATCAGCGAAAAAGTTCCTACCATAGGTTTTATTGCGCACATGGATACCAGCCCCGATATGCCCGGCAGTGTTGAAAATCCGAATTTTGTGTATGAATATAACGGTGAAGATATTGTAATAAACAAAGAGAAAAACCTTGTTCTTACTACTACTGAATTCCCGGAATTAAAAGACTATATCGGCCAAACCCTTATCACCACTGACGGCACAACCTTGCTAGGCGCCGACGATAAAGCCGGAATCGCTGAAATACTAACGGCCATTGAATACCTTGTAAATCATCCTGAAATAAAACACGGAACCATAAGGGTGGGGTTTACACCTGATGAAGAAATCGGACGCGGTGTAGATCATTTTGATGTGAAAAAATTCAACGCCGATTTTGCTTATACGCTTGATGGCGGCGGCATAGGAGAGCTTGAATATGAAAATTTCAATGCCGCGGGCGCTAAAGTATTTGTCCAGGGCCGTAACATACATCCCGGATATGCCAAAGATAAAATGGTAAACGCCATGCTGGTTGCTATGGAATTTAATTCGTTGCTGCCGGCAAACCAACGTCCCGAGCATACCCAGGATTATGAAGGTTTTTTTCATATCGTGAAAATGGAAGGAACTGTTGAAAATGCCATGCTGCAGTATATCATCCGCGATCATGATAAAGTAAAATTCGAAGAAAAGAAAAAACTGTTCACCGAAGCGGTCGACTTTATGAAAAACCGTTACGGTGCTGACGTGTTGCGGCTTGAAATGAAAGACCAGTATTTTAATATGAAAGATCAGGTGCTGCCTGTTTTTCATGTGGTGGAAACGGCTAAAAAAGCAATGGAAGATCTATGTATAGTTCCTAAGGTAGTTCCCATACGCGGAGGTACCGATGGCGCCCGGCTTTCATACATGGGTTTGCCATGCCCGAACATTTTTGCCGGCGGGCATAATTTTCACGGAAAGTTTGAATATGTTCCTGTGGAATCGTTGGAAAAAGCAACAGAAGTTATTCTAAGAATCATAGAATTGTATTCAAATAAGAAAGCGTAAGGATAGCAAAATATAGTTGCCAGATTATTATAAACACGATGCACAACAGCAAAGCTCCATGTGCCTCAATTGTATTTTTATCAATTGTACTGGTAAGCCTGGCCTTTCCTTTTGCATCCGCATGTTATTCACAAACACTGACAGACACGCTGCCTCATAATAAAAATGCAGTTATCGAAGAATTTACCGCGGTGCGTTGTTATTACTGCCCTTCCGGCCATGCCCTTCTGGATAGCATTATCGATGAAAACCCGGGAAGAATTATTCCCGTGGCCATGTATCCGTCAAATGTCACAGGGACGCTTACCGTGCCATATACCGGAAGCCCCGACCTTCGCCGGACATTTGTAAATGCGTTTTTCACCATCCCGTTTGTCCATGATTCCATACGGTTTTTCCCGGGAGCATTTGTCAACAGGAGGCAATGGAACCCATTGAGGCGCGAACAATCCCGGGAAACATGGCGCCAGCATACGGATACCATCCTTAATGAAAAGTCTCCGCTAAATATTGGCATGGCCAGCGTTTACCTACAATCCTCATCAACGTTGGCAGTCGATGTGGAGGTTTATTTAACCGATACTTTAAACTCGGCATGTACCTTATATGTAATGTTGACCGAAGACAGTCTTGTTGCCGAGCAGCTGAACGGCGGCGTGGATTATATCCACAATCATGTATTCCGTGAGGCCTTGACACTACAGTGGGGCGACACCTTATTTTTACAGGCCAACAAAGGCGCATTTTATACAAAACACTACGTGTTTGATAATTCCACCTCACAATACAATATATCAAACTCACATATTACTGCTTATGTGCGGAACGCATCTAACGAAGAAATAATAACAGGAGGGTTATTAGCTAACGACAATATAATAGTATCAACGGATGAAAATGAAGCTGCTGAACCCAACATTCAATTATTTCCGAATCCATCCTGCGGAATGATTACGCTGTCTTTCGATAAAACTGTTGAAAAGCCTATTGTTGTCGAGATATACAATGTTTCAGGCCTATTATGTTATTCGGGCCAAATAGTGGACGAAATGAAGCATCAACTTGATCTGAGCACCCTTAACAAAGGAATGTATTTCGTGTTAATAAAAACGCGCGACAATATTTTTACCAGGAAACTAATTATGGATTAGCGGTTGTTTTTGCTTTTGATAGTTTCTGTCAATATTATATTTCCGCCCAAAGTACCGTTGAACCGTTGATGAAATTTTTCTCGTTTCTTCAGGGGGACAAAATCTTTGATAAAGGTTTTATTATGGTCAATAACCGGGTCAATCATTTTTTTTTCTATGATTCCAAGCAGGTCGTAAACTATAGGGATCAGGGCAATTTCGCTGCTAACTTTTTTGGTGATAAATTTCCGCAAAACCTTGGTCTGAACCGGGTCAGAAGCAAAAGCGATTTTTAAGAACCCGAGTTCGCTTGCCATTTTATACGACAGAAAAACATTCTCAGTGCTATGCTCTGCCTGGTCTTCCGTGAAAATATGTTCTTTTGGAATTCCGATAGCTTCTGCGAATAAGGCCATGGTTTTTCCTTCCATCCATGGGGTGTGTACCGCAGCGCCTGAAAACATAATATTTTTAGCAATGCCTTCATCGAAAAGGTATTTTGCCCAATAAACCCGGCCTTTCATGATGAAATCCCATTTTTTCCCATTGAACGGAATACCCGGGACAATCACCATATCGTAGGAATGGTTTCGGGCTTCTATAAAATACCTTCTGCAACGCCGCGATGTGAGCGACAATTGTAAAATGATCAAAATAAATTTTATGAAATCAAGCCATTTTTTTTTCCAAAACTTTTTCGTGGAAGATCTCATGTTTTATACAATCCGTTTATTAAGCATAGATCATTTCAGGGTGAGGTCAATGATGAATTTGGGCGTTTTCAGGTCCTCGGGCAGGTTTTGAAAATCTATTGTTTTAAATACAACCGTACCCGGAGCCATGCCTTTACTCACCAGATACCTGTTCACCGCATTTTCGCGTTTTTGCAGCAACCTATTAAACGTGCGCTCTATATAATCTTCGCCTGCCAGTTGGGTACAGCGGTTTACAAGCGTCCCTTTGGCATTTTCAGCTTCGACGCCTACAAAGGCAAGGAAAGCAGGATCGAAATCAGCGATGGCTGCTGCTTTATTTTTTATTTCGTTGGTATCAGCACCTGCAGTTGCAGTTTTAGCAACAAACATATATTTGGCTTTCTGAACAGCCATAATGCCCTTTTCTTTTTCCTTGTCGCTGGTCTGGGTGAAATTAAAAGTGAGCTCTGGCTTATTGGTGATTACCTCATAAATTTTATCAAGCTTATTTTTCTGATCGGTATTCAGACTGTCTTGCATTATTTCAAACGGGATCTGTTTGATGCTTTCACCATCAACTCCAAACATATTTCCAATAGCTTTGAAAGGCTCTGAAATTGCTTTAAGCAGGAATTCTTCCAGTGTCTTCCAGATGATTTTTCTTAGTTTGAATGTTGGATTAGAGGGATTCCCTTTTACCGGAAGTTCAAACTTTATCATACCTTGACGGTCTTTAAGAATATAAAGCGCCAGGGCCATGGGCAATTTGTATGCGGTGGTATCTTTTGTTTTTTTACTGAATTCAAGGTTGGCGATCTTCAAATTGTTCAGGTTGTCCAACTTGGTGGGATTCATGAATAAGTCGCACTTGTAATTAAATTTTCCTTTGGTGATGGAGCGGGCCAGGTAATATTCCGAATAGGGCGACAAGCTTATCATATCAAGGTTTTCAATCGAACCTTTGAACACCACATTTGACATTTCAACCATATCTATGATGGCATCACCTTTGAATGAGCCGGATTTATTAAGCAGCATACTAAATGAAACGGGAATTTTTGTGGACAAGTCGCTGAATCCGGTAACTCCAAGGTCAAGATTACTTATATTGTAGTGAAAGGGCCGGTTCAATGTCAGATCGGAAAAATTGACATTCCCGCCTTTTATTACAACGCTGTCTATTGAATAATGTACCACCGTTGTATCTGCAATAGTATCCTGTACTGCAGCCGTTGTGTCTTTGGCTGACAGCGGGGCGATCAGGCGCTGGATATTGGTGGTGCCCCGTTCAAGAATTGCGGTGATGTCAGGCTGATCCAGCAATACTTTTTTTATGCGGAAATTTGAGGCTCCCAGGTCAAGTGAATCAAGCTGCACAAACAGGTCTTTAACAGCGCAAATCTGTTTGTTGTCACCGTCTTTAACCAGAAAGTCCTTTAATCCGGCGCTGCCGAATATTCTCATACCGGCAGGATTTTTCATTTCACCGGCCACCTTGAGGTCTGTATACAATTTGCCTGCTATCAGCCGGGCATTTAAAAATGGTTTGGCATAACCGGAATAGGGCTCAATATCAATATTTTCAGTTTTCAAGGTAGCGGAAAATTTTCCGGCTGCCTGGTTAATTTCGCCACCCACAGATACTTTTCCATCCTTTCCTAAGGTGAAATCAACGCCCAGTTCCGATTGGCGGCTGTTCCATGATATCTCGGGGACATGAACGCCCAGGTCTTTTATTTCTGTGATGCTCCCAGAAGATTTATCTTCATAACGGATGTAACCCTGGTTGATGCTGATATTTTTCACAAGGAATTTGACCGTGTCACCATTGTCCTCTTCAGTTTCCTGTTTGGTAGTGTCTGATTTGATCAGGTCGTTAAAATTAAAAAGAGTATCTGCATAAATCAATGAAACATAAGGTTTGTCAAGGCGTATCTCTGAAAAAGCATATTCATTTTTAAACAGGTGCCACGGATCAAAGTTTATATACAACTCTTTAAAACTCACAAAAGTGTCTGCCTTGTTTTTTTCGTACATAAGAAAGTTTTCGGCACGGACACTGACTTTTAAATAATTTATGTGCAGCCCGCTCAGCTCGATCTTGCGCCCGATAAGTTCTTCACTGTTCTTAACCAGGTACCACCTGACAATGGAAGACAAGAAAAACAACAATAAAAAAATTACGAGAAAAATACTCAATAGGATAATGTGCCTCTTTTTGATCCTGAATTTCTTTTTCATAATGAATTCTTTTTAAATTTCAGATAAGTAAGGCTTTGTCTTATTTCTAAAACATCCGTTCTCTCTTCAACAGATAAGAAAGCAGCACATGATGAAAGCCCTCGTTGATATCGGCTTCTACCAGATCAATCCTGTATTGCCCGCACCGGGCCTTAAGTTCATTGCGAAAAGTGTTAATGGCTTCCAGGTATTTGGTTTTTATCTCAAAAGGATTCAGTTTGATCTCGTCGCCGTTTTCCATATCAATGAACTTGTATGGCCGGTTATCAAAAGTAAAATCCAGTTCTTTGCTTTTATCCGTCACATGAAACAGGATCACTTCGTGTTTGTTGTGCTTCAGGTGTTGCAAGGCATGAAAGAGTTCGTCGGTGTCCTTGTTGCTTTCCATCATGTCGCTGAAAATAATCACCAATGAACGTTTATGCATCAATTCGGATAACTGGTGCAAGGCTTCGGAGGCAAACGTCTTTTTGTTTGACCCTTCCTCATAAGCATGCAGCATTTTTTCGAGGGTGTGATAAATCAGTTTCTGATGCGCCATGCTGGAGCGGGCCGGCCTGTGTTCTTCAATGGTTTCTGAAAACACACTCAGGCCAACGGCATCGCGTTGAAGACGGAAGAGATAAATAAGCGCTGCCGCGGCATAAATGGAAAAGGTGATTTTGTTAGGATGATTGACAGAAATATCTTTTGTTGCCGGATAATACATGGATGATGAATTATCGATGATGATCTGGCAGCGCAAATTGGTTTCTTCTTCAAACCGCTTGGTGAAAAGTTTGTCCGACCGGCCGAACAGTTTCCAGTCGATATGACGTATGGATTCGCCCTGATTATAGGGGCGGTGCTCGGAAAATTCAACCGAAAAACCATGAAAAGGGCTTTTGTGCAATCCGGTAATAAATCCCTCAACAACCTGCTTGGCAATAAATTCCAGATTGCCAAAAGATTGTATCAGTTTTTGATCAATAGGCACCGGCATAATGTTGCCTTGTTACAATTAAAGTAAACTGTTCAGCTTGCTTACAATAGTTGATTTGGATGTGGCACCAACAATTTTATCTACTTCTGCACCGTCTTTATAAAAAATAAGTGTGGGGATATTACGGATTTTTAATTTTGTGGTGATGCCGGGGTTTTCATCAACATTTACCTTGCCGATGATCGCCTTGCCTTCGAATTCCGAGCTCAGTTCTTCAATAATAGGCGTAATCATTCTGCAAGGCCCGCACCATTCAGCCCAAAAGTCGATCAATACAAGTTTACCTGATTTGGTAGTTAATTCATCAAAATTGCCATCGTTAATTTCTTGTGCCATATATCTTAATTTTTATTTGTACAAATTTAATCACTTTTTATTAATTCAGTTTATATCTTATACCGGTAATTGTTTCAATTTCCTTTAAAAATCCCTCACAATTCACTTTGCGTTTTCGGGACAACATGTCAACCGAAATATCCTCTTCTTCGTCAACGACCTGTAGTTTGAGCTTCACATTGCCGGGAAACTCATCAATAAGTTGCCTGATCCGCTCAATGTATTGACTGTTGACCATATCCAGGCTGATGAAAAGTGTTAGTTCTTTTGCCCTTTTTTCCATTAAACTGTATAACGGTTCGATGGAATGAATTTTTATTTCATATTCGATAACGTAATTAGGATCTTTTTCTTTTTCCTTGGTATCCCAGCCTCTGCGGTCAACCTTTCCGGAAACAAAAATGCATTTGCCTATTTCAAGGAGGTGTTTGAATTTGTCGTAGTTTTCGGACCAGAGGCTAAGCCGGGTAGTTCCGGTATAGTCTTCCAGCTCAAAGTACCCGAAAGGTTTGTTGTTCTTGTTTAATTTGTGCCCCGCCTGTGTGATCATGCCGCCAAAACGTATGTCCCTGCCTGCAAAAGGGCTTAGATTCTGGCATTTGTCCAGGGTGAAATTGGTAAAATGCTTCATCTCGATATGATAATTATCAAGCGGATGGCCGGACATATAAAATCCGATGACCTCCTTTTCATGATTTAGCATTTCGATGGTGCTCCAGGGTTCGCATACCGGAAGCTCAGGGTCGGGGATCTCTGATTCGGCGCTTTCACCGAACAAGGATTGTTGCATGGAGTTTTGCCTGGCCTGTAGGAGGGAGATATGCCGGATGATTTTTTCAAGAAATGTAATTTCCTCGTTTGGAAGCTTGTAAAAGAATTGTGCACGGTGGATGCCCATGCTGTCAAATGCCCCCGCCATGGCCAGGGCTTCAATGCTTTTTTTATTGACGGTTCGCAGGCTTACCCGATTCAGAAAATCAAAAATATTTTTGAAGGCTCCTCCTTTTTCACGTTCAGAAATTATGGAATCCACAGCGGCATTTCCCAAACCTTTGATAGCCGCCATACCGAAACGTATTTCGCCCTTGCTGTTCACCACAAAGCGTACCTGGCTTTCGTTCACATCGGGCCCCAGAACACGTACATTCAGTTTTTTACATTCATCAATCAGGAAGGTGATTTCATCTATATCTGAAACGTTTCTGCTCAGCACAGCGGCCATAAACTCATTCTGATAATATGCTTTAAGGTAAGCCATACGGTAAGCGGTAATGGCATAACAAGCGGAGTGCGATTTATTGAAAGCATATTCGGCAAAAGATTCCCAGTCAGTCCATATTTTTTTTGCAACAGCCTCGGCAATTCCGTTTGCGGTACAGCCGGCATGGTATTTTTCCTTCAGCTCATTCATCAGCTTCCGGTTTTTCTTACCCATTGCTTTACGCAGCTGATCTGCTTCACCGCGGGTGAAGTTAGCCAGTTTTCGCGACAATTGCATTACCTGTTCCTGATAAACAGTAATCCCATATGTGTCTTTGAGGCTTTCTTCCATCAAAGGATGGTCGTACGTGATCCGTTCTTTTCCGTGTTTCCGCCTGATATAGCTCGGGATATGTTCCATCGGGCCCGGGCGGTACAAGGCATTCATAGCGATGAGGTCTTCAAACCGGTTAGGCTTAAGCTCACGCAAATGTTTTTTCATGCCGTCCGATTCAAACTGGAAAATGGCGGTGGTGTTTCCATTGCTGAACAATTCATACGCTTCTTTGTCGTCCAACGGTATGGTGTTCAGGTCAATGTCTATCCCTTTGGAATATTTGATGTTTTCCAGGGTGTCTTTAATGATGGACAACGTTTTCAAGCCCAGAAAATCCATCTTCAGCAATCCGACCGATTCCACGTGGGCGCCTTCGTACTGAGTAACCATCAGTTCGGAATCTTTTGATGTGCATAATGGAATATGATCAATAAGGTCGTTTTTGCCAATGATGATGCCGCAGGCGTGGATTCCGGTATGCCTTACCGAACCTTCGAGTTCCTCGGCATATTTAATGGTCCTGGCGACCAGTGGGTTGGAAGATTCTTTTGCATGCCGCAGTTCGTTGGTGCTTTCGATGGCTTCCTTCAGGTTTTTTACCCGTGGAGGCACCAGTTTTGATAGTTTATCTGCTTCCGGTAACGGCAGGTTTTCAACGCGGGCAACATCACGGATGGCCATTTTTGATGCCATGGTGCCAAAGGTGATGATCTGTGCCACTCTTGATTTTCCGTATTTTTCCACCACCCATTTAATCACTTTCTCGCGGCCGTCTTCGTCAAAGTCAATATCCATATCAGGCATGCTGATGCGGTCGGGGTTGAGAAACCTTTCGAAAAGTAACCCATAGGTCAGCGGTTCAATGTCTGTAATGAAAAGACAATAAGCAACCACCGAACCTGCTGCAGATCCACGGCCGGGTCCGACCGAAACGCCCATTTCGCGGGCGGCTCTTATGAAGTCGTTGACGATAAGGAAATAACCGGGAAATTTCATTCTTTTGATCACCGAAAGCTCGAATTCAATCCGCTCCTTTAATTCACTGGTAATTTCGGGGTATCGTTTATTCGCGCCATCATAGGTTAAAAACTCCAGGTATTCGTAAGTGTCATTATAACCTTCGGGAAGCGGAAAATCAGGCAGGATAGGAGGTTTATTAAGTTTAAAGGCTTCAATTTTATCCGCAATTTCATTGGTGTTTTCTATGGCTTCCGGAATATCTGAAAATAGTTCAAGCATTTCATCCGGGCTTTTCAGATACTCCATTCTGGTATATTTCAGCCTGTTGGTGTCGGTGATGAGTTTCCCGGTATTGATGCATAATAAATGGTCGTGGGCTTCGGCATCTTTGGCATTGATAAAATGGACGTCGTTGGTGGCAATCAGCTTCACATTGTACTTACGCGAAAGCTTGATTAACGCCTGATTCACAATTTCCTGCTGTGCAAAAACCTCTTCGTCTTTTTTGGAATCACCCGTTTTATGACGCATCAGTTCTAGATAAAAATCATCCCCGAACAGGTTTATAAAGTCCTGGATTTTCTGCTCCGCCTTTTCCATATCGTTGTTGAGGATCAGGTACGGGATTTCTCCTGCAATACACGCGGTTGATGCAATAAGCCCTTCATGATATTGCGACAGAAGTTCCCAATCGATGCGCGCTTTGTAATAAAAACCTTCCAGCCATGCGAGAGAGATAAGTTTGCAGAGGTTTTTGTATCCGGTTTCGTTTTTGGCAAGTAAAATAAGATGAAAACCCGACCTGTCGTCTGAATCGGATTTGTCTTTGCGCCCCTTTGAAGCAACGTAGGTCTCACAGCCTAAAATAGGTTTTATGTCTTTTTTTTCTGCCACATTATAAAATTCCTTAACACCATACATATTACCATGGTCGGTGATGGCTATGGAGTTCATGCCAAGCTCTTTTGCTCTTGAAATTAACTTTTCAATATCAGAAGCACCATCGAGAATTGAGTACTGGGTGTGAACATGTAAGTGCGTGAAATTGACCATAATACCTAAAAATTGTGCTGTTTTTTTACGTTTTGTAAAATTAAGGAATTAGAAAATCGGAAATCAGATTGTTGATAAATTTAAATAACTTCAGGGAATGAACGATGGAAACAGATACTTTCAGGTATTTAGCCTGAGTCGGAATAAAAATGGTTTATTCAGTTTAAGTAAATAATATGGTCATAAAATAATTTGGACAGAATCGCTGATTTTATTCCGGTATTGATAATAAATGGACTTAATTTGATGTTATATTTATACCCATTTAATAACCTGATAAATATTAAAAAATGAAAAAAATACACCTCGTGATTTTGTGTTTGTTATTTAATAATCTGCATTATGCAGTAGGCCAGACAATTGACACGTCAGACTGTTTTTTTTATGACTTTGAAAAATACAATTCTCTTCAGGGGCTTATCTATCCCGATAGTAATACCTATTGTATTGAATTGAGCGGAGTTTCAAGTTCGAAAGATCTTGATGCGTTTTTTGCAGCTTACCCGTTCAAAGAAAAGATCACTACAATAAATATCAATAGTTATTCTGACAACATTATTCCTTCATCATTAAAAAATTTCAGAAATCTTAGCGTGATTTCTGTTGTCAACTGCCCCGATCTGAACTTCAGAAAGTTCTTTCAATACCTGAGCGGTATGCCTGCCCTGACAGGTCTGATTCTTGACGATAACGAATCGGCAAATATTCCACCGAATATCGGTAGCCTCGAAAGGTTGAAGATGCTGAAAATCTCCAATTATGACTATGTGAATGGCGCCAAACTAATGAAAAATATCTCGCAGCTGACTAATCTGGAGCAGCTTACATTATCTTCCATCAGTAAGCTCGATATGGATCATGAAGCTCCCTTGCCTAAGAACCTGACAAACCTCGACTTGTCTGACAACTGGCTGTCCGACCTGCCTGATGCCATCGGAACAACAGTAAAAATCAATACGCTTGATATTTCCGAAAATAATTTCAGCGACATGAGAGAGCTGGTGAAAAAGATAGACAGCCTGCCCCTGAAAAATTTATCTGTTACATGCTTCAGCAGGATGGACTCAGTTTTTCTAAAGAAGAAACTTAAAAATATTGACCTCTTCATTGCGGTATACCGTGAACCCGATATTGTGTATACTAATAAAAAAAACAGCCCGCCACAAATTGTCCCTTCCGCCATTACAAAATATTACCGGAATATCGTAACCCCGGTTGTGGGCAATACCAAGTCTCATGTGAAAAAATATACGATCGATCCAAACCGGGAGGTGCGGCTTTTGAACAGTTCAGGGACTTCCATCTACATTTCTCCTAATTCATTTACAGACTCTCTTGGACGAATTGTAAATGACGATGTTGATATTTATTATCATGAATTTGACGATGTGGTTGACATTGTAGCGAATGGTGTTCCTATGACCTATGACAGCGCCGGACAGCAATATTTTTTCCGTACCTCAGGCATGTTTGAAATATATGCTTTCAAAGACAATGAACTATTATCTATGGCACCTGGGAAAAGGATCGTCCTTGATTTTGCTGCGCTGGATACCACCTCCGGATTCAACCTGTACCGGCTCAATGAAAATACAGGGAACTGGGATTTTACCACTCCGCTTCAGAATAATTTCAAAATAAAAAAACCTGAATATTCCTGGGCTTACACAAGGTATTATGACCTTTTTAAATATAATTTTGATACCTTGCGTTTTGCTGAACGGTATTATGATTCCACCTACACACGAACATCCAAAATTCCGGCGGGATATTTCCAGGGAAAGAAAAGGATGTTGGATAAGTATTTTAAGATCAGGAGAATATACAGATACAGCAAGGATAAGGATGTCAGGAAACTACCAAATTTTATTATGAATTTAAAAAATTATTCTTCATGTGCAGAACTCAATGCATTTAGAGGTCATGTGTGGGTATATTCCGGTACACTTAACAGGAAAGAATTTGCACATAAATTTGTGTCCCGCAAGAAATGGACAGATACAAGGATCAGCTATAACCAGGGGCAGAATTTATTCACTATCGAGCTAAAATCACCGCATGAAACTGTTAGCATGGAAGCTTTTCCTGTGAAACCTGATTATTCTACTGATACTAAAGAATACCAAAAGGTATATCACCGCCTGGATAAGCGCTATACAGCATCGCTGAACAGTATCGAAGCCCGTTTTAACAAAAGTATTGTCCGTAAAATGTTGCGGGCACAGAAAACTATATGGAAAAAAATTCGGGCCATGATGAGCCCTGAAGAAAAGAAAATGAGCAGGGAGGAATGGCTAGATTATGCAAGACTAAGGATTGCGAAAGAAAAAGATAGTCTGGATAATTATCGGACAAGTTATTTAACCATCACGAGAAGCCTTAATATTGACGGTTTCGGTTTATGGAACTGTGACCAGATACTGCGGTTGAAAAATCCTGTGAACGTGCTGGCACATTTCAAAAATCAATACGGCAAGGAGATGAAGGCCGTTCAGGTAAATGTGATTGACTCACGCAAAAAAGGAGTGCTTTCTTATGGGGGTATATATGGAACCAACAGAATTTCCTTTGACCCGGAATCGGAAACAGCCATTTTTTTAATTGATGAAAATGGATCTATAGGATTGATAGACAATGTAAGCGTTAAAAATGCCTGGGCCGGCAACCCCAATAAGTCTGATTTTACTTTCACCGCCTACGAAACTGACCCGGATGCAATTACTACCAGCGAAATACGCAAAATGCTCGGTATGTAAAAATGACACCCCCTGTCACCTATGTTGTCCTCAATTTAGGACTCACCATTTTGAACAAAGATTCATTAAAACAGTTTCAAACCATTTTCATGACCAATTAAAATGAATTTTGCTGAAATCAAAATTCTCGCTTGTGTTTTATTATTTTGACTATTTTTGCACGAAATTTTGAAAAAAGCGACATTTATGGCTACAACAGCAGATATCAGGAACGGTTTATGTATTGAATTTAACAACGACTTGTTTGTTGTTGTTGATTTTCAACATGTTAAACCCGGAAAAGGAGGGGCGTTTGTCCGCACCAAACTAAAAAGCCTGACAACCGGGAAAGTTATATCAAACACTTTTAATTCCGGGACGAAAATCGAAGTAACACGAATTGAAAGAAGGCCATACCAATATTTGTATAAAGACGATACCGGTTATAATTTCATGCATTTGGAAACGTTCGAGCAAGTTACCATTATGGAAGAAATGATCGATGCCCATGATTTATTGAAAGAAGGACAGATGGTTGAAATTATGTTTCATGCCGATACCGAACGCCCACTTTCGTGTGAATTGCCTGCTTTTATTGAACTGGAAGTCACCTATACCGAGCCGGGACTTAGAGGAGATACTGCCACCAACGCCCTTAAACATGCTACCATGGAAACAGGCGCCATTGTTGATGTCCCTTTATTTATCAATATCGGTGAAAAAATCAGAATAGACACAAGGACTCATTCCTATTACGAACGGGTTAAATCATAAGCCGACCTTAAAAGACTAACATTTTTTATTATGAAATTTGAAGACAGTTACACGTTAAAGGATATTGCTGAGTTTATAAAAGCAAAATATATTGGCAGCGATGATCATAAAATTACAGGTATCAACGAAATACATATGGTCGAACCCGGCGATATTACTTTTGTTGATTTTCACAAATATTACGAAAAAGCCCTGAGCTCAAAAGCATCCACAGTGATCATTAATAAAAGTTTGACGCCGCCCAGCGGCAAAGCGCTTATTATTTCTGATGATCCTTTTCGTGATTATAATAAAATTGTCGAACGTTTTCGTAAATTTGAACCCTGCCCCAAACACATCAGTGATTCAGCCGAAATTGGAGAAGGCACCATTATACAACCCGGTGTTTTTATCGGTAACCATGTGAAGATTGGTAAAAACTGCATCATACATCCGAATGTGAGCATTTACGACCACACCATCCTGGGCAATAATGTCATTATTCAATCGAACGCCGTAATTGGCGGAGACGCTTATTATTTCAAACGCCGCCCGACACATTACGATAAAATGCAATCATGCGGCAGGACCATCATTGAAGACGATGTTGAAATCGGAGCACTCTGTGCTGTAGATAAAGGCGTTTCAGGAGATACGATCGTCGGAAAAGGTACCAAACTGGATAATCATGTTCAGGTTGGGCATGATACTCATATTGGGAAAAACTGCCTGATTGGTGCACATTCAGCTATAGCCGGTGTTACGATCATTGAAGACGACGTTTGTATCTGGGCACAGGTCATGGTCAATAAAGATATCGTTATTGGTAAAGGCGCTGTTTTGCTTGCAACTTCAGCTGTTGATAAATCTATGGAAGGCGGCAAAGTTTATTTTGGGTCACCGGCTATTGAAGCCCGTAAAAAATGGCGCGAAATAGTAGCCTTGCGAAGACTCGCAGAGAATTATCAATAATAAATAAGATCACCTTCGGGTGATTTTATTTTGCAAAAAGATATGAATCAATTTGCAGGACGCCATGGAACATAAAAAAATCGAAAAATATTCCAACATCCGCATTAATTACAAGCTTTGGATGTCGTCTGAAAATGGTGATGCCATCATAGATGATGATAAATGGCAGATGCTGATCTCCATACAAAAGCTTGGATCGCTGAAAGCTGCGGCCGACAAAGAAAATATTAGTTATCGCAAAGCCTGGGGCGACGTCAGAAAAATGGAAGCGATCCTTGGATTTCAGCTCGTGGAAAAACACCGCGGCGGAAAGTCGGGTGGCGTTACAATCCTGACAAATGAAGGTACACGTTTGACAGCAGCGTACGTGTCGTTTCATGAAGAGTTTCAGAGAAATGTTGATGAAACGATCAGAAAGTTTAAAAAAATCCTGAAACAAGTCCAATAATATGAAAGTTTTTGTTGCCATTGATGACACGGATAATGCTGAGAGCCGGGGTACAGGATTCAGGGCGCGGGAACTTGCGGCTATGATCCGGAAAGAAAAACTGGGTAATGTTTCAGCTGTCACACGTCATCAGTTGTTTGTCAGTGAAAAGATCCCGTACACCTCGCATAATAGTTCGGCATGCATAGTTATGGATACTGAAAAAAATATGCTGGAACAGATTATTGAATTATCAGCAAACTATTTGGTGGAGCATTCAGCTCCGGGCTCCGACGCCGGATTATGCGTTTGTACAGAACATGATGTTACGGAGGATTTGATCTCTTACGCCAGGAAAGCCAAAACCGAAGTGCTGACCATGGAAGGGACGAGGGAACTGGCGCGGAAGCATAAAATTTTTCTGGAAGGTTACACCGGGACCCGGCAGGGAATTATCGGATCATTGGCTGCAGTAGGGTTACATGCTGCCGGTAACGACGGGCGTTTTTTGTTGTGCAAAGGTATGCGCGAAATTTTTGGTATATACCCGGCCAAAGAAATATTAAATATTACCGGTATCGCTGAAATAAAAACTACAGATAATAAAATATTGTCTAACTTTGAAAAAGTATTACTGACAGAATGGTGGAGGCCTGTTTTGCAGCATAAACAAGCCATACTTTATGTCGAACCTGCAAATTCAAATGATTATGAATACACAGTTGTCACAAAAGAATATATCAAGCGCATATCCAACTAAGGTTTTATTGACGATCCTTGAAATATTACTCCTGACTCTTATTGGAGCCGTTGGCGTGCTGCTCCATGCAAAATTCCGTTTTCCCCTGAGGCTGCCCGGTCATTGGGGAATTGTTTACATGGCATTGCTTTTTTCCGGCAGGTTCTTTTCGAAAAAACCCTATGCATCAAGCTTGTCAAGCATAGGCGCTGTTGCCATGCTCTTGTTGCCCCTTGGGTTCAAAGATCCTTTTATGCCGGTTCTCTATATCCTTCCGGGATTTTTAGTGGACATTTTTTATCGTGTTTTCCGGACAAAAAACCAGCATGTGGTATTGGTTGCTCTGTTATCCGGGTTTGCTTACATGACCATACCCGTGGTACGTCTCTTCATCTCTATGTTTACCGGTTTTATTTACGGATCATTTATTTCGGGATTTTTATATCCCCTTGTCATGCATCTTGTTTTTGGTGCAGCCGGAGGACTAATGGCGCTTGGAATATTCAAACTCATAAAAAGAAAACACTAAGCTAATTTTTGAATAAAACTTAAGCCTATGAGTTTACATGGCAAAAATTGTTATCATCGTCATGCAGCTGAATTCATAACCTTGAAAAAAATTCTCCTTGGTTTTATCACCATTATCGTAATTTGTTTTTTATCATCCTGTAAAAAAAACGAAACCGAAGCACCAACGATTTATCTCGAGACCGCAGACGGATTTATATTTAAAGATACGGTACTGGCAGCCGGGACTAACTATAATGTGAAACTGGTTGCCGAAATGGGCGATGCAAATATTACCAATATTGTTATCAAAAACACGCATGATGGAGAACCCATAAGTTATTTCGACACCGGTGTGAATAATGAGAAAATTGTTATCTCAAAAATACTCACCAAAAATGTTTTTGAAAGCGAAACCTGGACTTTTATGGCGATTGACAAAAATGGGAAAAATGCTTCGGTTTCTTTTACCGTGAAGATGGATACAGCTTCGGTATACCATGATGTTTTGATATTTGACGGACGGGTTCTTGGGGCGCAAAATTGCCCTTCAGCAGGAAGTTTTATGAGCGTGAGAAGTGGCCACATATGGTTTCAGGCTGATGCTTTTGATATGCAGGATTCCATTGAATTGCTTTACTATTATGATCCAGCCGGAGACAATAACACTATTGCCTCGCCCGGTGCAAATATTGATGCCACTATATACAGCAGCGCTACCAGCCCTATTTACTGGGCGGTTCGAAACGAAACCCGTTTTTTTAAAACAACCTATACAACAGCTGATTTTAATAATATTCAAAACGACAGCCTGCTGCTGGTGGCTTATGATGAGATTAATGGCAAACGTAAGGCAAAAAACCTGGTAGCCGGCGATGTCTATTCTTTTAAAACTACCCACGCTAAATATGGAATGTTTGCTGTTGAAAGCGTTACAGGCGCTGATTCGGGAACTATCCAGTTTTCACTTAGGATTCAGAAATGATGAAAAGACTTATAATACTTTTTATTGCTTTATGTTGTGTTATTCCGGTTTTGGCCCAGAATAAAATCAGCGGTATTGTAGTGGATGATCAGACCGGAAATATTCTTCCTTATGCTTCCCTTGTAATTTCTGAATTTAACCTGCCTCAGTCTGCTGATGAAGAAGGAGGCTTTTCCATAAAAAACCTTCAGCCGGGAACATACCACCTTGTGGTTAGTTATATAGGTTATAAAAATGACACCACCGTGATAACCCTGGGAAAAAAAAGTGAAAAATATGTATTAATAAAATTAGCAAAAACGGTTGTTGATATCTCTGAGGTTACAGTGGCTGCTACCCGGACAGATAAAGGCTACCGTGTTCCTGCCAGCACCGAAGTGATCACAAAAGTACAAATACAGGAGTTGCCTTTGGTATCCGTTGACGATGCCTTTCTTCTGATTCCCGGCCTGAACGCATCAAGAAATTACGGTATTTATAATAAAACCGGGGATGTGACTTTGCGCGGCTTAAACCGCAACATTCACAACCTGATAATGCTCGATGGCGTGCCATACAGCTTGTTCGACGGCAGTGCGAATATCTGGAACAAATTATATGCTGATAAAATCGATAATATTGAAGTCCTGAAAGGAGCCAATTCCGCTTTGTACGGCAGTAATGCCATGTCGGGCGTTATTTGCATCAATACCCACAAGCCTCAGAAGCCATTCGAAGCCAGGGCGAAAATATTTTTTGGCACTTATAACACCCAGGGTGGTGCGCTTTCGGTCGGTGGCTATAAAGGTAAAATTGATAAAGGCTTTTACTGGGCTGCTGATGGCTTTTACAGGAAAAGCGGCGGCTATATAATGGCCCCCGATTCTCTTAGGGATTCCACCGATGTCAGAACTTATCTTATGGAGTACAACGCCACCGCAAAAGCGGGTTATAATTTTAATCAGGGACATAACATCGAAGTTGAATATGAATATGCATACGACAGACGTGGAAATGGAAATAAATTTTATGAAGAACAGGGAAGTTATAACCAGTACCGTACTCATTTTACCAGGATCGCATACAACCGGGATACTGAAAAATCAGAAATCCATCTGACTGCTTTTTTCAAAAAAGAATTTTATTTCAAACAAAATGAATCAGTAAAAAGTACCGGTCTTTATTCGCTTTATAACACATACACCACCACCCAGGATGAGGGGCTTTGGTTTAGCTTTACCACAAGGAAACTGAAGTATAACCTGCTCACTGTCGGCGCCGATTTCAAAAGTGGTTCAAGTTTTTCAAAAGACATTTATCATACGTCTGTTGATACTATTGAGAATAATGGTAAAATGGATTTTTACGGGGTTTTTGTTCAGGATCAGTTGTCCTTGTTGAAAGATAAATTAGTAATACTGGCCTCGATCAGGGCCGACCTGGTGCGTTTTTACGGGGGCGAATTTCATATTTATTCTCCTACACTCGCCACAGAATTTTTATTTGATTATCAGGGTGATTTTGGAAATAAAACCTGGTTCGCCATTAGTCCAAAAGCCGGACTGAAGTATATTTTTAACGAAGACTATAACATTTATACCCTGTATTCATGGGGGTTCAGGCCACCTAATGTAAGCGACCTTTCACGGACCGGCGATGTTAACAAAGGTTTTAAACTTGCCAACCCCGACCTTAAACCCGAACGCATACAGAGCCTTGAACTCGGGGCAGGTATCCGTCCTCTGAAATGGTTGTTGCTCCAGCCCGTCGCATTTTATTCAGTCGGGAGCGATTTTCAGTATTTTGTGGCTACCGGTGATTCCGTTTATACCAGCGGCACAAAGAAAAAGGCTGTCATTAAAAGACAGAATGTGGGCAGGGTTGATATTGCAGGATTTGAGCTTAAAACCAAATTCAGTTTTACCCGAAACATTAGCCTGACGGCCTGTTACTCATATAATTATTCAATTATTGGAGACTACAAAACCGACGCTTCCTCAACAACAGACCTTTCCGGAAAATATCTGATTGAAGTTCCCAAAAACCTGGTCAGCGGTGTTTTCCTATGGAACAATAAAATTGTTAACACCACGCTCACCGCAAAATTTATTGACAAGGAATGGGTGGATGACGAAAATACGGTTCAGTTGGATTCTTATTTTGATCTTGATATAAAACTTCAACGTTTGTTCCTCAATAAAATCAATGCGGCCATTGTTTGTCAGAACTTGTTGAATAAACGTTTTGTTGACAGCAAAGGTTATTTATCTCCCGGAAGATTTTTTTTGGTGGAATTATCTTTTAACTGGTAACAAATCCGATTTTCAGGTACTAGGCATTTATTTGCTTGAAGGACTAAAGTATAAATTGGCATGCCTCTGGATATATTTATCTCTTCCTAATAAAACCTTTTATGTCATATCTGAGACCTCATCCTAACTTGATGATACAAACGAAACAATTTTTTTTTCATTGCTGACCGATTGAAAATTCATTTTGTCCCTTCGGGACAGTCCCGTATGGGCCTGAATATTGGTATACTTGAAACGAGAAACGATTTTTTGCATGGTCGTGTACCTGATTACAATAGGGTTCAGGAATTTTAAATGTTTTCATTTATTCACTCAAACTTTAATATTGATATACATTAATATAAAAATCTTTATTTATCATAAAAATATGGTTTTATGTAATAATGAAAAATAATCATATGACTTCTTGTTTTGTTAAATTTTTTGATATATTTGAGCGAAATTATTTTATTATTAAAATTTATATTAAATAAAAAGCCTCCTATGCAGGCAAAAAATATTTTCACGCGAATGAATCATATTAATTAACCAAACACAAGGAGGCAACCGGCAAAGATACAAAAAATACCAAGAACAACTCTTATTTTAAAAACCCCGCCACGGTATTTCTGAAATAAATTATGCGACGGATCATAGCCAAACTGCGTTAGTGGAAGGCGATTTGATTTTAATAATTAAAATTTATGATTATAAAAATTCAGAAATTTCTTAAAATCGTTTTACTGTCTTTGCTATTGATTATAATAATGAATAAAGCAAAAGCACAGAATGATTGTTCATCAGCGGACACGTTGTTGACTAATTATTGTTCGGAATATCAGTTCCAAGACAACCAATATTATTGGATAAAATTCACTGCTGATACGATCAATTATTTTTTTAATATACTTCAACCTATAGACTCTGCGGCTGCGAATGTGACCGATATTTTTTTATATGGAGACTCATGTAATAACCTTAGTTTGATAACTTCTCAGAATACGCAACAATGTGATAGTTTGAGAATATATGCAGATAGTTTAACCCAGGGAGCTACATATTTTATTTGTGTAAAGCAGGATACCACACTAAAAAACTTCTTTAGGCTTTGCGTGGAAAAATTTTTACATAAATCCTGGATAAGTGATAGTTGCCCACCACCACAATTATGTGAAGCCTCAAGCGAATTAATTAGCAATGGGACTTTTAATCCGAGTACTGAGCTTTATTCTGCAATTGATCCTTTTCTGGAGCAATATGACCCGGCGGGTGTTATTTGCGGCTGGCAAACAGGATGGGGAACCCCAAATATTACTACAGGCTCTTACAATGGATTTCCAACACTACCTACAGGTGAATATGCTGCACATTTATGGGCACGGGAAATTAACAGCGAAGGTATGTTCCATGATTTTAACTTCGGACTACCACAGCAAAATGAACGTTATTCATTGAGTTTTTTATATGCCACTAACACAACTGTTGAATTAAATGTAGTTTTAACTAATGACGATATTGAATATGCCCATAATTATGGTGCTCATGATTTCGCAACGAATGCTGGTTCAGACTTGTTTTTAGTTGATGATGAAACCATTAATAATACGAATTCAAACTGGGTCCGA
>DAOQAT010000046.1:0-25246 GCA_035354195.1 Bacteroidales bacterium
AAAATTATCATAATAAGGCAACGTACTAGTTAATAGGCCATAAGAACTCATGCATAACGTATCATTGGCATGAATTGCATCAGTTGCCAACGATGAATATGCGCAAATGGAGAAAGTAGCGGCCGGCACAACAAAAGGTTGAGTAAAAGTAACATCAGTTGTTGCATTTGGCAACAAGGTCCCAGCCCAAGGTTGCGTTGCCTGAAGCACACCATTCACATTATAAACCAGGTTTAAAGAAGTTAATGTATCTACACCAAAGTTTTTCAATGTAACCCTTACCGAATCAGTTGCACCCTCGATAAGTGAAGTACCCGGCATTAAGAATGCTACAATACCAGCATCAATTTGCGGTGTTCCTTGTAAGGTCATACAGGTGGTATCATTGAATGTATTGGAATCCCCCGCAAGAACGGTCCATGCACATAAGGACTGAGCGTTTGGAAGAACAGTGATATTGGGTAAAGTAACGGAACCTGTAGCTAATGGAGCTATATTACCTCCCCCCCATATTACGGATTGAGGTGCTCCGCCTGCATAGGAATAGGCAACAGTCATGTTTGAAGAATTGAAAATTGTATCTGTACCGAAATTCTTAACGGTTACCTGAACCGGAACAGAAGCGCCTTCATTTTGCGGAGTGGTCGGTTGAACAAAAGCTGTCACACCTGCATCATGAGGAATCTGTGGTAATATCCGAATGTTATAATCTTCCGTTTCTCCGTAGGAATAAGACATACATGGTTGCAGGCTTGCACCGGAATAACCTTCTGCAACAATAATACGCATTGCAGTAATTCCAACATGGGTACCAACCGGAACGGTAAATGTTCCTGTAATTGTCCTGGGGCCCTGCGTTGTTGTGGATTCAACATAAACCTGTTCACCCGGATCAGTAAAATCAGCATCCCGGTTATAATCAATCCAGATAGCACATCCGTTCGAATAGTAAGTTGCTCCGTCGCATTCATCTTCAAGTATGGTGAATGAAACTGTAGCACCTTGAATGACAGTCGTTAATGGAGCCAAAGTAGTGAAATTCGAATATTCGTTCAATACTGATCCCGGGCCCGGAGCAACCATCGAGCAATCATAAGCATTAGTGGCACCGTTAACAGTAACACTGAAAATTTCTTCATCCCCAGTATTATCAGCAATAGAATTACAATAAACAGCAGGAGAATTTACAACTGTTTTATGTGCAGTGTCATTTGTCAGTGTGGCATCACATGATAAATCAGTGTAAACAGTAAAATTATATGTACCGAATGCTGACAAATCTGCTGCTTGCGTGAATGTATATAACAAGGTGTCGTTGGTAGCGATAGGTCCCGCAATAATTTCACTTACTGGAGTGCCGCCATTTATAACATAATGTACCGGAATATTTGTTGCCGGATTGGTACCGTAATTTTTAACCCTAATTTTTACTAATTCAGCATTGGTGAGTTCAAGAGCTGAGTTGGGTGTAATTATAGCTTCAGCGCTTACATCGCAGGCAGGAACGCCTGTAACAAAGACTGTATCAGGAATCCTTGCGCTCTCACAACCGCCGGCAGTGCCCGCCTGGTAGATCAATTCAACCCTGGAAATACTGCCGCCAGCTTCTTGCCATAATTCCTGAGGAGCTGTAGTCGCAAGATTATATTGCATACCCAATCTATCAATGGCCACTGTAAATCCATTGATTACTGTAGAACCGGAAGCAGCATAAGAATTCACTCCGCTGGCATCCCTGGTTCCAAGTACGCCAATAACATCACCGGCAAAGATTTGAACAGAGCAAGGAATAGCGCCCGTACTGGCGTTGCCCTGGGCCAGGAATAAGGTAGTAAATGCATTGGTTGTACCCGATGAATATTCTGGTGGCGGAGTTGCCCCAGTAAATCTGACAACCGCGACGTTTTGCGTTGTTCCTGATACCGGTACATTCACTCCTGTAATAATAAAATCACAGGGAGCAGTAAACCAGTAACCTCTGGTGTTTCCAGTGTATGTTGATGATTGGGCGGGCATAACCGTAGTATCCAGTATTCCCATTCCTGCAGTCTGTGTTGCCGCATAATAAACAGTTGTACCATACAGAACCGGAGTTGTAAAGCTTGAACCGATTCCTAATTCAGATCCGCCGGTTGGTACGTTATACCAATAAACCGAATCAACAGCAGTGGCGTTTAAGGTGCCGGTTGTTCCGTAAGTGATTGAAATATTCGCTACAACAGGTGGTACCGGAATATAATTTAAGGTAACTTCTTTATATATAGTATCATTTGTATAATAATTGTCACCGGTCAATTCAGTATATGCCTGAATGTTATAAACAGAATCAATGTTTGCTGATGACAAACCGGTCAGGAACGGTGTTGCAAAAGTAAATGTCAGCGTATCACCAGGTAAAATTGAGCTTGTAATAGGTTCAACCACTGGGGCACTGCCATTTACTGAATATTTTGCAGTAAAATTACCGTTAATAGTATCAGAACCATTGTTCCTGATCCTGATGGTAACATTTTCAGAACCGTTGCTGCACTGATCAACAGGAGATGGCATTGATACTACAGAAGACTCAAAAGGCATCAGTTCAACAAACGCTGTATCAGGAACACGTATGCTGGCACAACCTCCACCGGAAGCCCCTGCTGTCAAAGTAGGATTAAGGGAGCCTATGGTTTGAGGAGTTGATGCACTGCTGATAACCCAATCCGTTGCTGCATTATTATCAGAAACTGTTCTGATTGAACCTGCGTATCCGGACATACCATTAATATTCCCAGTCCAGTCGCTGGCTGAAACGCCATCCACTGGCAGGAACGTATAGCCATTGGATGCCACAGCATCAATAACTACATTGGACGGGTCCTTCAATGCAAACCCTGAAAGGCTTGATGATTGTAACACATCATTTCCGCCACCCATATTAAAGTATTTATTAGCAGGATCATCCGTACCTGTACCTGCATGAAGCACTAAAATTTCCCCTGCACCAAGTGAGACACTGGGTATCGTATATGATCTGGCACCCACTCCATATATATTCATGGTATAATTTTGAAGATCCACTGAAGCGCTTCCCAGGTTGGTGATTTCAACCAGATCCGCTCCTGTGCACCATGTCGGATAAGAAACAGTTGCTCCTGTTCCTGTACTGTAATGGGTTACTTCAGTAATTTTTAAGTCAGGAGAACCTGTGCGTGCCTCAACATAATAAACAGATGTTGTATACAGATTCGGCGTAACAAAAGTATTACCCTGAGATAATATACTTCCTCCGCTTGGAACATTATACCAGAACAAAGAATCCGGGGAGAAAGCATGTAAAGTGGCTATGGCACCGTAGGGAACCGTATCTCCAATTACCGTTGGTGCAGCCGGGATATGGAAAGAAACAACGGATTTAGCAAGAGAATCATTTGTAATTATTGGATCCCCTGTCAGGTTTATCCATACCTTAAAGGCGAATGTCGAATCATGCGTAGTAACAGCAAGATTGGCCGGTGTACTGAACGTATATGTGAGTGTGTCTCCCGGTAATATTGAACCAGAAACAGGTTCGGTTACAGGGCTTGCATTATTAATTTTATAACTGGCCGTAAGACTGCCGTTGATAGTACCAGACCCTGTATTTTTTATTTTTACAGTTACGGGTTCTGATGACGATAAACCACATCCGGAAACCGGCGCTGTTAATGAAAGCATCGCAGCTTCCTGATCGGGAACTATGGAGAGATTAATATCGTCAATATATGCATACCAATAAGCAGCAGGGCTATGGCCCCACCATCCGAAATAATAGGTCCCTGTTGTCGTTGGGACAAAAGTAACTGATGCTTTCTGGTAGGTGGTATTGGTAAAACCAGCTAAAGCAAGCAGGTTAGTTGTCATTGCGGCCGGTGTTGCAGAATTTCCGACCTTTAAATCTATATTTTGCGGATATGACGCACTTTCAACTCGGTACCAGAATTCAATTTTATAAGTAGCGCCAGCTGTCATAGTAAAGCAACGGGAGAACAACCATTCATCCGCTACAACAGATGAGTTATTGTACAATTCAGCACAGTTTGAGCCGGTATGTGAATATGTCGTGTTATATGGGAAGATCCAAGTATAACCATCTCCGTTTACATCGAGTTTGGTCCAGGCCGACATATCATCAGTAGTTTCAAATCCCATGGTATAAGCTGAAGAGTATAAATCCCAGCCGTTTGAGACAACATAATTTGAAATGGTGTCGTTCAATTGGTTTGCATCTCCTGATAATGCCACATAAAATTTGAAGGTATAATTAAGAGTAGCAGCAAGATCGGCTGTTTGGGTAAATGTATAATTAAATGTAGAGTCGGAAGCAATATTGCCGCTTAATACTTCATGAACAGGTGTTCCTCCATTTAGTACATAATAAAGATCGGCGGTTGTGATTACCGTATTTCCCAGGTTTTTTAGCCTGATAGTAACATTTTCTGCAGCGCCAAGTCCGCAACCTGAAACCGGTGAAACAACACTCAAAATTCCTAGGTCATTAGCTAAAGGTGTAAATTCATCAGCGCCCATGTCCGGATTAACCACATCTCTTGTTTCACCGTCAATATCATCGGTGACACCCGTTATCGGAGTACCAATATTATTAATTGATGATGCAAATGTATGCAAGTCGGTTGTGCTGGTAAAAATAGGGTCAGCATTTATCGAATTTACATCCTGTCCGGTTGCTGTTTTCCATGCAGCGAGTGTTGCCTGATCAGTACCCAGATATCCAAGGACACCCTGGGTTCCGGACACATAATAGTCATTATTGTTAATGGAAATAAACGATGTAGCAGGCGCTGTTGAATAAATTGCATAATTCTTTGCTGAAGCGTTTGCTGTATTATTCATGTCGTTTTTAAACACATTATTTTTAAGGTTAATAGCAGTGTTTGAAGTAGAATAAAACAGAATAGCCGTAGTCAGAGTAGCTCCACTATAAGTCAGGTTGCCATTCATGTAAACTGAGTTATAGTAAATATTCAGGCCACCGGTAGTTCCATCAAAGTACATACCTGCAGGTGAAGAGTTGGAGAATCCGGTGTATCCGTCACCGCCAATCGTAGAAACAAAATTATTTGCTATGAGCAAATCGCTTGTTGCATTTCCGGTGTTAACATACATACCACGTGCACCATAACCACCGGTAGATGTGTAGACAATATTGTTGATTTTGTTTTTGGTAATAGAACTGGAAACAAAACCGGTCGAAATTGTTAATCCGACAGGAGTAGTATTGGTTGTAATGATATTGAAAATGGTATTCCCCTGTATATTCGATCCTGTGCAATTTGCAACGATGATACCATCATGCCCCAGGTAATTTGCGACTGTTGAGGATCCAACACTATTTCCAATGATCTGCAAATTGTCCAGAATACCGGGGTTGGATGTGGTACTTCCCTGTGCCCAGATTCCGACATATGCTTTTGAGATGCTGTTATTCTGAATTAAAATGCTATCATTATCGGCACCGGTAGCGCCAATGGTGGCCCCGCCTAAAATAATACCGTAAATACCGGAAGTGTTAGCCCCGGCATTAATAATACAGTTTTTTACCACATTCTTTTTACATCCTTGCCCTGCGCCGGCACTTGCCATCCAGATAGCCGCAGTACCGGAAGCAGTGCTGGTATTGGTAATTGTCATATCGCGGGTGGTTGTTCCATTATTTGACCCGTCAAAAATAATGTAATCAGTACCATTTAATTTAATCGTGCTCGTGGTAGATGCGCTGGTAATAATCACAGTGGCGCCGGTATTTGGCATAAAAGTCACCGTGTTGGTAGTTGAGGCTCCATTGATCGGGTTGAATGTTAACTGACCCGTATAAGTACCTGAATTTATTTTAAACACGGTTGGTCCGCCAACACCACAGTTGTTAAGTGCTGTCATCACATCTGCAAAGGTTTCATAATCCGCACCGACGCCACCAACAGTGTATTCACCGGATAATAATGCGGAGCAAGCATAAAAACTGATAGTGGCGGTATCATTGTTATGGTTTTGGTCAAGGCTGTCATTGGGCAACTCTGTCCACGCTTTAATAACATGAGAACCAGGTGTAACATTAACATTTCCAATAAAAAATGATGATGAAATCATATCTTCCAAAAGTGACCCTGTCCATGCTGCCGGAGTTTGCAAAACACCGTCCACCGTCCATGCGACCGTAGCTTTTTTCAGCGTATCGACAGCAAAATTTTTAATGGTAAGATTTACAGGATTATTAACACCTGCCACTACACTTCCTGTTGGCGAAAGAATTTGTTTTACACCTGCATCGTTGTGTGTAGAAATGGTTGTATAATAAATTCTGAGGTTAGGCCTTAATGTTCCGCCATACGTTGTGGTCAACGAGGTAGGTAATGTGGAACTACCGACCCCGATGGTATAAATTGCGGGCAGGCCGCTTGTATACTGAAAATTAAACGCCCCGGTGGAAGGGTTTCCGGCAACAGCTGAAATATCCCAATCGGTACCTATTTCCAGAGCCTGGCCGGTGTATGTGAATGCGCTATGATTAAAAGGTAACCAGCCGATGGTGGCCGGAATAGTTTGGGTTGTAGAATTCAAAACCTGTGTAGCTCCGGTAATAAGCGTTGCCCATGTCGATCCGCTTGTAAGAGCCGTCAATGCCGAGTTTTTCATGTAGATTTTAAAGGAGGCATTTCCACTGGTTGCGTAGGCATCTGTTTTATACCATTCAAGCCTGCTGATATTTGCACCCGCAGGCAAGCCCGCGGCGGTTAATTCAGCAGCAGTTAATAAATAATAATACCTTGAATAATCATAGGAACTGGAAGCTGAAGACCTGTAAATGGGTCCATAGCTATAGCTTGCTGATGTTCCCGTTCCTAGTGTGATAGAAAGTACTTTTTTGGTATAAAACCAGTAACTGGCACTGGTTGCAGAATTATGAGAAAGTGAATTGTCAAAAGCATAAACTTTGTAATCAATCCTGTTGTTATAGGAGTAACTCGGAATTGTACCCAGGTAAGTACTGTCAGAAACCCATAACATCGGTATGTATTGGTTTGCTCCGCCGTTTAACTGATATTGAAGGTAGGCGGTATCTATTCCGGACGCATCCCTGATATAGGCATATATAGCAAATGGCCCCGTATTAAATACAGTATCCTGAATGATCGGGGTTTTCATGGTCAGTTTGGGTGGGAAAAGTTCTGAAATGGCACCGGAGACTTTGACATCATCCAAATACCAACCCATGTTTTGTGAAGCGCCATCACCGTCACCGTCTTTCAGTACAAACCTTACTCTGACGTCGGGCTTGTTACCTGCCAATACGGAAATATCGAAAACTTCATTTCTCCACCAGCTTTGCTGTGGTTTCAATGTTGGTGTGCCCGGCACCCACAAGGTTGAATAGGTATTCGCAGAAAAACGAAAACCTTGTGTGTTCCAATTTGCATCGCCCGGATTAATATACTGGGTGGTTAATCTCACCCAGGTAGCACCGCCATCAACTGAAACTTCAATTTTCGCCGTATCGAATATTTCAATTTTACAAATGTGCGAAAACTGTAACATGACATTTGAAGACCCCATGGTACTGAATGGCTGAGACGTCAGGTAGCATAATCCATTCATCGGGACTTCAAGGGAATCCGATTGAGGACTTGAAGTATACAAACGTGTATTGACAGTGAAATTTGCCGTACCGCTCGCCGTAACGCTGTCTGCATTACTTGGCGGATCGAAATTTTCATGAAAAACAAGGGTTTGCGCATTGGTTAATGCTGTCACTGCAAGCATGACCAATAAAAATAAAACTTTTCTCATAATTTATTTTTTTTTGTTAATTAATGCAATTAATAATTTAGCAAAAATACATTTATTCCTGCACTCAAAAACATTCATAAAAGATTTTAGAGTTAAAATATGTTAATTTATGAATAATGCGTGGGATTAAAAACTTACGTTGCCAATTTTTCAATTTTTTAAATAATGCTGAGCAAATATACGCAAAAAAGAAGGGCGTTTCAAGTTTTTTTGCATGATCAGCAATGTTTTGGGCATAACTCGCTGATATTCTTAACAATATATACAAATTATTTCAAATGGTTATTACTTTATATTAATAGCATTACCCAGGCTTTTTTGAATCATGAGAAATTATTTTGAAACCCTGAGGATTCCGGAAGCAATTCCGGTATATTTTTATCAACAATCTCCTTTGAAAAAGTTTTTTATTAAATTGATTTTTTATAACATCGCTGTGGATTAATTTGAATTAACTTTGTAATAAAATTAAAAAACAGCATATGCCGAATGAGGAAGAACTGAAAGAAAAAAAAGAAATACTAAGACGATACCGTGACCTGTTGCGGGTTTGTAAGCCAAAAACTTCTCAGAAGGATAAGCAGATCATCAGAAAAGCGTTCAAACTTGCTGTTGAAGCCCACAGTGATATGAGGCGCAAAACCGGCGAACCTTATATCTACCACCCTATTGCTGTTGCACATATCGCTGCTGAAGAAATTGGGCTGGGCACCACTTCGGTGGTATGCGCCCTGCTGCATGATGTGGTGGAGGACACAGAATACACACTGGAAGACATTCGCGGGATGTTTGGCGAAAAAGTAGCCAAAATCATCGACGGGCTGACGAAAATATCCGGAATCTTTGATGCCAAAACAGAATCAATGCAGGCTGAGAATTTTCGCAAAATGCTGCTGACACTCTCTGACGATGTACGGGTCATATTGCTGAAACTGGCAGACCGGTTACACAACATGCGCACCCTTGATTCGCTGGCAAAAGAAAAGCAACTGAAAATTGCATCCGAGACATCATTTTTATATGCGCCACTGGCACACCGATTAGGCCTTTTTACCATCAAAACCGAGCTGGAAGACCTTGCTTTTAAGCACCTGGAGCCTGAAATATACAGTACCATCTCCTATATGATCAAAGAATCGGAACCTGAACGTAAACGATTCATCAGTAAATTTATTTACCCCATCAAAAAAGACCTTGCAGATAAAGGGTTAGAAACAACCATCCTGACCAGGACCAAATCTATTTTTTCAATCTGGGAAAAAATGCGCAAAAAGGAAATCCCTTTTGAAGAAGTGTATGATCTTTTTGCAATACGTATTATTGTTGACGTTCCACCCGAAAAAGAAAAATCTGAATGTTTTAATGTCTATTCCATAGTTACTGACCATTACCGGCCAAATAAGGACCGTTTCCGCGACTGGATATCCATCCCGAAAGCTAATGGTTACGAAGCCCTGCATACTACCGTTATGAGCCATACCGGCAAGTGGGTGGAAGTACAGATACGCTCTACACGCATGGATGAGATCGCAGAAAAAGGTTATGCCGCTCATTGGAAATACAAAGATGGAACGCATGGTGAAACCGGCCTGGAGGAATGGCTTGCCAAAATACGCGAATTGCTTCAAAGCCCGGAATCTAATGCCCTGGATTTTCTTGAAGATTTTAAATTAAACCTTTTTTCGGATGAGATTTATGTATTCACGCCCAAAGGTGATCTTATTACCCTGCCGGCAAAATCCACCACGCTTGATTTTGCATATGGCATTCATTCTCATATTGGGAACAGCTGCATCGGGGCAAAAGTCAATCATAAGCTTGCACCGCTGGATTATGTGCTGAAAAGCGGCGACCAGGTGGAAATTATAACTTCCGACAAACAAACACCCAAGGAAAAATGGTTTGATTATGTAACCACCGCCAAAGCCAAATCGCAGATCAAAGCTTTTGTAAAAGAAGAAAAGAAAAAACAGGCGCTCAGTGGTAAAAATAAAATTAAAAATGCCTTTGATGAATTAAAAGTTGAATATAGTACCGCTAACCTCAACAAATTCATGCATTATCTCGGGTATTCAAATCCGTCGAATTTATATATCGATGCTGAAAACGGGATTATCGGGATCAAAGAAATAAAATCGTGTTTTCTGGAAAGCGACAAAGAAAACTGGTTCCATTACCTGAGATTTCCTTTTTCTAAAATCAAACATCCTGATATTAAAAAAGATGTTGCTGAAAAGGAAACAGATAACAACAAAAAAGAAGAAGAACCTCTTTTGAGCTCCAAAGTTGATAATATTAAGTATAACATCGCCAAATGTTGCCTGCCAATCCTGGGTGATGAAGTCATCGGATTAATAGAAAAATCAGGAGAAATTACCGTACACCGTGCCAATTGCCCCAAAGCAGTTGAGTTTATGTCAAAATACGGCAACAAACTGGTCAAATCAACCTGGGTAAGCAATGATTCGCTGCAGTTTCTGGCAGGAATATCCATCAAAGGTTTCGACAGGCTCGGAATGATACGTGACATAACAGACATTATCTCCAAGCAACTAAACATTAACATCCGGTCGCTGACACTCGAAACCAACAGCGGAATTTTTGAAGGAATACTTACGATTTATATTCAGGATACCAACCAGCTGAAAAATCTGATCAACAATCTTAAAATGGTTAATGGCGTTGAAAGCATAACCAGGATCAACTAATTTTATAATAGGTAGTTGGGATAATTTCTGTATGATTATTTAGAATTAATTTAATTTTTGTATTTTTATGCAAAAATATTTCCTATGGTTTTGAAAGAAAATATTTCGGATAATTTTGAAGATGTAAAACAGATCTTTATTGCCTATCTTGAAAAAAATAAGCATCGCAAAACACCCGAACGTTTTACCATACTTAAAGAAATTTATGCTTTCGACGGGCATTTTGATGTTGAGACCCTCTATTTAAAAATGAAAAACAACAAATTCAGGGTTAGCAGAGCAACACTTTACAACACTATTGAACTGTTGCTGGTTTGCGGGCTGGTTACCAAACATCAGTTTGGCCAGAATTCTGCAAATTATGAGAAATCATTCAAGTTCAAACAGCACGATCATATTATTTGTATTGACAATAAAAAAGTAATAGAATTCTGTGACCCGCGAATTCAGGATATTCAAAAGTCGCTTGAAAAATCGTTTAATATTACCATTACACACCATGCACTTACTTTTTACGGAAAGTGCAATCGTTCTGAAGAAAAAAAATAATAACCAAACTCTTATCTATCTGATCTTTTATGAAAGTTGATGTAATTCTCGGACTTCAATGGGGCGACGAAGGAAAAGGCAAAATAGTTGATGCCCTGACACCTCATTACGATATCATTGCGCGATTTCAGGGAGGGCCTAATGCCGGCCATACCATAGAATTCAATGACCATAAAATTGTGTTGCACACGATACCATCCGGTATCCTCCGCGATAATACGGTTAACATTATAGGCAACGGTGTAGTCATCGATCCGGTGATTCTTATGGATGAATTGAAAAAAGTGACTTCTTATAATACGGATGCCACTAAAAACCTTAAGATCTCCAGAAGGGCGCACTTCATCCTGCCCATTCACAGGGCGCTTGACGCCTGCTACGAACAAGCTAAAGGCAGCGCAAAAATTGGTTCCACCCTCAAAGGAATTGCTCCAGCCTATGCTGATAAATACAACCGCAGGGGATTGCGGGCCGGAGAGATCTTTCATAATGATTTCAGAAAAAAATACCTTGACCTGACTGAAGAACATATGAAGATCATTGGTCTTTACGGTTTCAATACCGACAACTTTCAAATTGATGGCATTCCGTTTAAGGAATATGAAACGCTATGGTTTCAATCTATCGAGAAAATGAAAGTGATCGATTTTATAGATGCAGAAATTTATATCAACGAAGCTCTTGATGCTGGCAAAAGTGTTTTGGCAGAAGGCGCTCAGGGCACTTTGCTGGATATTGACTTTGGCTCCTACCCTTTTGTAACATCCTCCAATACGATTTGTGCCGGGGTTTGTTCCGGCCTGGGTTTGGCCCCAAATAAAATCGGAAAGGTGTATGGCATTTTTAAAGCCTACTGCACCAGAGTTGGCAGCGGCCCATTCCCTACTGAACTTTTTGATGACACCGGAAAAAAACTGCAATCCATTGGCCATGAAGTCGGCGCCACAACCGGCCGGGCAAGACGCTGCGGATGGCTTGACCTTCCTGCACTCAGGTATGCCACCATGATCAATGGTGTTACCGACCTCATCATGACAAAAGCTGATGTACTGAACACTTTTGAATCAATCCTTGTTGCTGAGTCATACAACAACAACACCATAAAATACTTACCTTTCGGTATTAATACCGAATCGGTTACGCCTGATTATAAGGAACTGCAAGGATGGAATACGCCTGTTGACCACCTGGAAAATATCAGCGAACTGCCTGAAAAACTTACAGATTATATTAAATTTATAGAAAATAACGTTAATGTTCCTGTAACTTTTTTATCTTTAGGACCTGATAGAAAACAAACGTATCAATTAAAAAACTAATTAATAATGAAAACAAGAACCTTTTTTATTATCTGTTTTTTATTAGTTGCATTTTGTAATGTAAATGCACAAAAAATTTCCGAATCAAAAGTCCCCCAGGATGTAGTTATCAGTTTCAAATACAAATTTCCCGATGCCACCGTCAGCTATTGGGAAAAAAGTGATGGTAATTATGTAGCAAAATTCAAACGTGAAGACCAGATAGGAAAAGCTGAATTTGATGAAAAGGGATTATGGATTAAAACAAGGACTGAAGTGAAGGAAAAAGAGCTGCCAAGCCCGATATCAAACTATTACAAAGAAAATTATTACAAGCTCGAGTATGTAATGTCCACGATTGAAATGCACAGAACCAGCCAGGGCGAATCGTTTTACTATATTCAGCTGAAAAAAGAAGGAGCAACCCAGGTCCAGCCGGTGGAACTTCATTTTGATCTGACCGGTACCCTTATCTATAAAAATGATCCCGGACTCATAAAAATTGAAAATGAAGGTAATGAGAATCAGAAACAAAATAAAGATAATGCGAACAAAAACAATGTAACGAATACCAATAATTATACGGTTGTGAAAACCCAACCGGAAGATGATTCCAAATTCATTGTTGATGCCTCTAAGGTTCCTGCTGCAGCCAAAACCCACTTTTTGAGCAAAAACAAAAAGGCTGCCGGCACCGTTTGGTATTTTAAAGATAAAAAATACATTGTTAAATTTAATACCGCCGGTAAAAACGGATCTGCAACCTATACCCAGGAAGGTGCCTGGATCGAAACACGCATTGAATCATCGGAAGATAAACTGAACCAACTGGCCGTTAATTATCTGAAAGAAAACTACCGGCAATATACCATAAAATCTGTGGAATTCGTTACACAACCTAAAGACAAATCTATTTACATCCGGATGTTTGATAAACGAAGCAAGGCTGTGCCACCTCCCATCACTGAAATTTGGTTCACCTCGGCAGGCAAATTTGTTAATGTTGAAAAACCGGAAATAACCGACCCTAACGAACTGGAAGAACAAAAACGCCGCGATGCAAAAGATAAAGAATTCATGTCGGAAGTTGACCAGGGCGGCGCTACTTATGAAAACGCAGATAATTATAATGATAAGGTTGACAAAAAAGAACTGCCTTCATCGATTATTAATTACATTAAACAAAATTACAAAGACCAGGTTATAAGCAGCTCACGGCTGGTCAGCGATGACAAGCTGGGCAACGTATACCTGATCAGGGTGAAAGTCGAAGGCGCAAAATACGGGACACAGTTATATTTTGATATCGCCGGAAATTTGTTGAAAAAAATCGATGAAACAGAAAGCCGGATAACCGGTGATAATTACAATACAGGCAACAAAACCGATGTAACAGAGGACTCCGGCCCGCAATACGGAACTCCTGAAGAAAAAGTCAGTGCCAGTGAATTACCATCCGACATTACAAAATATGTTAAAAAGAATTACCCCAACCATTTAATCAGTCAGTCTTATTTTAAAACAGACGATGAACTTGGAAATTGCTATCTCCTGATCATGAAAAAATCCGGAGAAAAGAAAATCACCAAATTGTTTTTTGATTTAGATGGCTATTTATTAAAAACGCTGGTGGAAAATATCTGAAAATATTTTCAGAAACTTGCGCTGACAACTCTTGCGATATTACGAACCCTGTAAAATGAGACGACTCCTCACGTTTTTCTTTTTTATTTTGGCCTTCCTGCTTCCGGTAATAGTTAAAGGACAAGGAAAATCAGAACCAAAAAAAATCGATCTGATAAGCGCCGAAAATATGATCTACGATAAATCCAAAGGAGAATACACCCTCCTCATCGGGAATGTTATTTTTCAGCATGAGGAAATTTTACTTTATTGCGACAGCGCTTATTTGTATGATGCTACAAACAGCCTGGATGCATTTGGATCGATCCATATCAAAGGAAGTGATTCATTAAATATTTATGGCGATTCGCTCAAATATGACGGGAACACAAAAATTGCAGAAATCCATAAAAATGTAAAACTGATCGACAATGAGATCACGCTGACAACCCAACACCTCACCTATGACCTGAAAGCAAAAACCGGAAAATATTACGACGGCGGAAAAATCGTCGACCCTGAAAACACCCTCACAAGTAAAAAAGGGTTCTATTATTCCGAAACAAAAGACTTTTTATTCAATGATTCTGTGGTCCTGATAAATGTTGACTATAAAATTCTTTCTGATTCTTTGGTTTACAATACCGCCTCAGAGGTTTCGCATTTTCATGGCCCGACCGCCATCATCAGTGATGAAAATTATATTTATACTGAAAAAGGCTGGTACAACACCCAAAAAGATATTGCTGAATTCACAAAAAATTCATTATTGAAAAACGAAAGCCAATTTCTTACAGGCGACAGTATTTATTACAATCGTGTCAAAGGCCTGGGATTGGCATACCGTAATGTCGTTGTTTTAGATACGTCAAGAAATTCAATGGTAAAAGGTGATTTTGTTCGGTACGACGAAAAAAACGAGTACAGCCTGGCAACAGGTAAGGCTCAATTCATACAAATTGATGAAAACAAAGATTCTTTGTTCCTGCATGCCGACACATTGATAGGAACTTTTGATACCGCAACCCAGAAGGCAAAAATCCTTTACGCCTTCCATCATGTGAAATTTTTCAGGGATGACATCCAGGGCAGGTGTGATTCCCTTGTTTATAATTACGGAGACTCAACCATCCGGATGTTTTATGACCCGGTCATTTGGACAGAAAACAACCAGCTTTCGGCCGATACGGTGATCATTCAGATAAGCAACAGCCGTATTGACAAGATGTATTTATTAAAATCCAGTTATGTGATTTCTAGTGACGACACCACCGAAAGCCGCTACAATCAGGTAAAAGGAATTAATATGATCGGTTATTTCGTTGAGGGGGAATTAAAAAAAATCCATGTCTCGGGCAACTCCGAAACTATATATTTTATGCGCGACGGAACTGATAAAAAAATAGGTATCAACAAGGCCATTTCAACCAATCTGGATATTTATATCACTAAAAACGAAATTAGCTCCATCACATTTCTTGAGAAACCTGTGGCTACCTTGTATCCGGAAAAAGAACTTTCGGAAAAAGAACTTTTCCTGAAAAATTTCAGGTGGCTGGAAAAATTCCGACCGAAAATTAAAACCGATATTTTCAAACTGTAAGACATCATGCATCTTTTCTATTCCCCGCATATTGATCCGGAGTTTCATGTTTTAAGCCAGGAAGAATCGAAACATTGCAGGGTGTTGCGCATCAAACCCGGTGATTTTTTATACCTGACCGATGGCAACGGATTGATGTGTAAAACCATTGTTACAGATAACAGCACCGGAATCTATCATACCAAGATCGTGGATCGTCAAACTGATTACAACAAAAAACCGTATCACCTTCACATGGCCATTGCCCCAACGAAAAATTCCGATCGTTTTGAATGGTTTCTTGAAAAAGCTACCGAAATTGGCATTAGTGAAATAACACCGTTGATTTGCGCGCATTCCGAAAAATTACATTTGAAATACGAACGCCTTCAAAAAGTCCTGATCTCCGCTGTTAAGCAATCTTTCTCTGCTTATCTTCCGAAATTAAATCATGCTCTGCCATTTTCCGATTTTATGAAAATAAAAAATGAAGGCCAAAAATTTATTGCCTGGTGCAGCGAAAACCAGCAGCATTTAAATACGGCATGCCAGGCAAATAAAGATGTTACCATACTGATCGGGCCGGAAGGAGATTTTTCACGGGAAGAGGTACTGCTCTCGGAAAAAAACGGGTTTATTCCAATAACTCTTGGGAAAAGCCGTTTGAGAACTGAAACAGCAGGCGTTTTTGCCTGCAGCATTGTAAATACCATTAATGCTTAAGATCATGAACCGGCTTTCTCCATTGCTGATTTTTTTATGCCTTATATTTTCGGGGCATAGCCTGTCATCACAAAATGTCCAGATCGCACTGATGAAATACAAAGGTGGCGGCGACTGGTATGCCAACCCAACCTCCCTGACCAACCTCATTAAATACTGCAACCAAAACCTCAACACCAATCTTAACCCTGAATATGCAACGGTTGAGGTCGGGAGCGCCGAATTGTTCAATTATCCGTTTATTCACCTTACCGGCCATGGTAATGTCGTTTTCTCAAACCAGGAGGCCAGCAACCTGCGCAATTACCTGGTATCAGGAGGGTTCCTGCATATTTCTGACAATTATGGCATCGACTTATTTATCCGCCGTGAAATGAAAAAAGTTTTTCCGGAACTGGATTTTGTAGAATTGCCATTTAACCACCCGGTTTACCATCAAAAATATGAGTTCCCGAATGGCGTTCCCAAAATTCACGAACACGATGGCAAGCCGCCCCAGGGTTTTGGATTAATCTATGAAGGCCGCCTTGTTTGTTTTTATGATTACGAAGCCGACCTGGGCGATGGTTGGGAAGACCAGGACGTTCACAAAGATTCGGAAGGCACGCGGCAGAAGGCACTTCAAATGGGCGCCAACCTGATACAATATGTTTTTATGAAATAAAAAAAGGGGCCGTATTTGCCAGCCCCTTATATTTACCTTTGGGTTAATGAATTACTTCACAACCGTGAATTTTTTGGTGATGGTATTCGTTCCGGATAGTAAGGTGTAAAAATAAATCCCGGCATTTAACCCTGATGTATTAATGACAATTTCTCCATCAGAAACTTGATTAAATCTCAATATTTCCTGGCCGATCATGTCTGTAACAAGCAAGGTAGCATTGGCATCCATATGCTTCAATGGGATGATCAGGCTGCTATTGGCACTTACAGGGTTTGGATAAGCATCACACAGTGCTGGTTCAGTTTCATTTTCAGGAACAGAAACAATAGCGAATTCCGAAACGCCGGTACACTTGTAATAAATTGCATGATGCGTGTATGAGTATGTGTTTGTGGTGCCACCCATATATGCAAATGAAGGAATATAGGACCCATTCCAGCCTCCGGCTACATTATACCGCACATCCTGGGGAAGGATGTAGGAAGCATTCCAGTCATGCTTAGTATAAACCGGGAAATTCCCGGGATTTTCATTCAGCGATAAAAACCTCAGGCGGTTATTATTGACCATAGAATCAACATTTGGCGTCCAGGTATAACCAGGAATAAAGCTATAAGAAACATAAAAATGTTTATTTGCTGTTATTGTCAGATCGGGGGCCACACTGATTACATTTATTCCATTATCCAGCGTATCGTTTGCCACGGCTTCTGTCAGGGGTACTTTATAACTATAGTCGGCTGTATAACCGAATGAATTAGTTGCCTGGTCATAAAGGAGGTCGGCAAACATCACGGTGTCCACACCTAAATTAATGCTCACCTGCGACGTTGGCCCGAAATATGAAAAACTCCCGGGGAAGCTGTTAACCTTAACTTCTACCAGAAGTGTATCAACAACTGAAGGTGACTGTACACCTCTCATGTAAAATCCATAAAAATAAATAGAATCAAGTTTGTAAGTACTTTCTTTTAACAGGCTCAATTCTCCCGTATAGTTAGTAGGATCATTAAAAAAATACGCTGTCGGATCAAAGACATCGCCAAGTTTATGAATCCAGGTACCGCCCACCACGCCACCGGTATAAACAACCTGCATGGTTGAGTCGGGAAAAAGGTAATTCGCCGCATAGGTCCCTACCCCACCCAAAATCAAGTCTATAGCCTCCCCATAATTATACCAGCGGCTTACACCTTTTTGAGTTGACTGGTTGTCGTGAGGTTTGAATTTTGAAATTTGGGTCTGATCAAAATTCTTTCCTGCCGGAAAGTTTAAACTGTTTTGACCTCTCACAGTGGTTCCGCAAATCAATACGGTTAATAGTAACAGGTAAACTTTTTTCATTTTTTTAATTTTTTGTTATTAATTAAATGTTAACGTTTCATAATATCAAAAATATAAAAATTCTTAAGCCGCACAAAATTTTGATAAAAAAAAGAGGCTGGTAAATGCCAGCCTCTTTTTCATGAATAAACGGAAAGCTTATTCAACAACTAATTTTTTGGTAAATCTTCCACCATTAGCTTCAATTGATACGAGATAGTTTCCTGATCTCAGATCACAAGTATTGATGGCAGCTGTATGAACAGTTCCTGCAGCCTGATTGCCTTCGTTGATAACCATAACTTCTTTTCCTGTGATGTCATAGATAGAAATTTTAACAGGTGAAGTATATTGTAATGCATAATCAACAAAAACGTTTTCTTTAGCAGGATTGTTTCTGATGCTCATTTTCATACCCTGGAAGAAACCTTCGTCTTCAATACCAGCACCATCATCAATGAGAGCAAATACTGAAATGTTAACATCAAGAGCAGCGCCGTTAACCGGGAGAGCAATCCAATAATAAGCACCCGGGCTGATACACATTGAACTGTAATTCAATCCAAGGCCATTTCCGGTAGCATCGCACATCATATAGCAAGTGTCGCCGTTTACACGCATGGCTTTAAAGTCAGCAACAGCGCAGAAATCAACAGCATTAATGGTTGCCATGGAAGCGAATGGAATATAATTGAATGTCATCCATGCGGTATCAACATCAGCAATGTTCATGGTACCTGAAGCTAAATATGTGTTATCCGGGCCAGGTCCTTCAACTAAAGGAGGATAGGAAACAACAGCACCGGTAGCATCCATTTTCTGAATACCCATAGTAACATTGGAGCTTGCGCCACCAACCATTACAGCTTTACCAGCTGCAAAAAATAAAATACCAGCAACTTTTACGTTGGCTGTGTTTACCCAGCACTGTGCCCAATAATCAGCTTCCAACGAATCGGCACTAACATCTCCGCTTGTTCCAAACCAATATCCAATGTGATTTGAAGCATCATCAATCATACCATAGATACTAACTGTAGCAGTGGGGGAACCAAAACAAGGCATTGAAGCTGCGGTCCAGCCAATAGTGTCAATAATAGCTTTAATTCCTGAACCGGGGGTAATTTTCATGCTTTTTGTTGACTTTAAGCTAAAGCCTGCATTATCTTTTGGCATAAGCTGAGCCATAGTAACACTTGCAATCAATAACATTGCAATAAACAAGTAAACTTTTTTCATTTTTTTAATTTTTGGTTAATAATTATTGTTACGAAATTAATCTTATTATGTAAATTTCACACAAAAATAAGATTTTTTTTAAACAAACAAGTATTTTTTGTTTTTTTTTATCAAAACAGTCCTTTTATCCAGATTTTATCACCCGAAAGCAATTCCTCACGGGTTAAAAAATCAAGTGGATCGTTCAGAACTTTTAAGGCGGCATTTTTTGTACCGGCAGCAGTCACAAAGTATATGCAAGTATCCTCGGCAGACCTAAAGAGTTTAATGATTCGTGCTAATTGACTCACATTCAATGGGAAAGCATTTAACAAATTCGTTTTCCCACTCACAAAAATATATTTTATGATCCGGCCATCATTTTTTAAAATCAGATCCGCGTCTTCAAAGGATTCAATGTCATAATTACTTTCCGGAAACTCTTTTTTCAGCACCTCCACAACATAACGGCAACTCCACCATTGGATTTTGTTAAGATCTTCGTCGGAATAAACCGGATTTTCATCTGTTTTCTGGTCTTCATAAAAAGAAGGTACCATTAATCCCTGGTTTGCAACCGAAAATAAACCAGGAGTTAAAACATCTGGGTTGATGTGATCATGGTTTAAAAAAGTGGCGGCTGCGTCAGGAGATACTTGAGGATTCCAGTCAATAAACCGCTCACTGTGTTGTTGCACCCTTTCTGTAATTCCCAAAAAATTACAGAGCCTGTTTTTTTCAGGATCACTGATTTTGTACAAAACAGAAATCGCTGATTTATTTATCGTTTCCGGGGATTCAAACAGCTTACTTTTGGTATAAATCCAGCTTTTATTTCTTAAATAGTCGGTTAAGCCTTCCGTGTATAATTCATCGGTAAAAGATAACAACAGGTTGATAAAGGCTTTAGACCTTTTCAATGTAATCGATTTTAAAAAATTGTCAAACCCATCAATTTCAATTAGCTTTTCATCTGCCATTTTTTTGGCCGGAAATTTCCGGGCGCCCAAATCTTCCAGCAACTTACCAAAAGCTCCCTGATATTTTTTATTCATCTTTTTAAATAACACCGGCTCCACAACATAAAAGCCATCATTGTTTTCAAAATAATCGACAATATCTGCCGAAAAAACATAGGTTTCACCAGGTTTTTTGAAAAAGGGCTTTTTGCCTGAATCCATTGTAGTGCAATAGACCCAGGACGCATTTTTAAGAAGTTCAACAATTTTTTCTTTTCGTAATAAAGACACCGAAATATAAACTTCAAGGATTTTTTCAAGTGACTTTACATATTCTTTTCCGAAAACCAATGATGACGCGTCAAATTGAGGGATTATATTGAATTCCACATCATCCGCCGTCTCGGGGCCACTAACACCAAGGTCTATGAAGAACGCCATGCAATCCTTATCCTTCAGCAACTTTTTGTTCACCACCGGAAGCAAACATTTTTGTCCGCCGGGTAAAAATACCCTTAGCCTTTTTTCAGCATCAAAGGCAGGCTGGAACGCATTGTCCTGTGTGAGTATGATCGCTGCATTCCGAAGGCTATAATATTCAGAACTATGCTGGTCATCCCACAAAAACTGGTTTTTATCAAGATAGTTGTAAAACCGCTTCAGCCATTCAATGCTTTTACCTTGCAAAAAGCCGTCGTTAAGTAGCAATCTGAATCCAAAGCCCTGCGCGTCGGCAGTTTTAACCTGAAGTACTTCCGTGAAGTAACTCCTTACCTCCTCAAAATGCTTTTCATTTATCAGCGGTTCAACAAAATACTTTTTCTGATAAAACTGCCCGAGGTCCGATGAACTCAAAAGTCCGGCAATCGCCCCATTATGCGGTATTACCACATCGTCGATCATGGCAAACCGATTCGGGGCAAAGGGTATAGATGGTTCTGTTTTAAAGAAATGCAATAATGCATTATAAAATGCCTGATATACAATGAATCCACTTGCCTTGTTTATTTCGTTGGCCTTCACAAGAGTGACCGGCAAGAGGGAAATCAATTTTAAATTGTACCACCCTTTTTGTTTCAAAACTTTTAACGCTTTAGCAAACAAAACCGACGATTCGTCCAAAAGCTTGATATTTTCCGGAGCATGACCTTCATCAAAAGGAATGGACTCGCGTAATGGATTGGTGGTAAACGGTGCGTTGAGAACAAAATTCAGCCCGCTGCAAACCTTAGTCGGGAAATAAACAAAAACCGGCGCATCATGGATAGGTAAAACAACGTTGTTACCATCTGTTTCGTCAAACCTGAAAGCCAGTTCAGGTTGCTGTTTCTCTGTTCCCGGGTTTCTTGAAAATATTATGAAATTAAGCAGCTCCTTCCCCGGCGCTTTGCCTGAAAAGGTTTTTGTGATGGTTATTTTACGATAGGCACTATTCGCCATTGTTGTTTGCCGCTCAAGGCTATGAGATAAGTCACCGGAAATGAACATTTCAATACAGGAAATTTTCCTGAGGAACAGCAGCGAATATTCATTCAGGTTTTTCAGCCCTTTGCTTACGGCTTCAAAACAATGGTCCGTGTTTTTTTTCTTAAAAGGGAGTATGATCAGTGTGTTGAAATTTTCGTCCGGCTTCATGGCCCTGGTTTCTTCGAGCACTTCAAAGTCCCTGATTGAATAATGGTAAGGTTCGCAATGAATTTCCGGGGCATCGGTAATCGAAAAAACCGATTTAAAACCAATGCCAAACTTCCCTATCTGGTTTACATCCTTATTGTTTTTTTTGGTGGTATGTGCAAAGGTCGTGATCGACATCAGGTCGGCCTCGTCAAAATCTTTCCCGTTGTGATGAATTTCTATCCTGTCGCTGAAAAGCTTAAACCTAACCTTGTTTCCTGCATTACCGGCTTTTTTGCGGGCATAGGCATCTTCGGTGTTTTGCAGGATTTCTTCAATAAAGCGCGAGGGCTGGTCGTACATAGTGGCAAACAATTCAGCATGCCGGTTGCCTTTGGCTTTGTTGGCAGCCACCACCTCACGGCTTTTTGCAATATGTTCGGCTAAGGATAATCTCAACTTTATTTTTTTACAAATTTAAGATAATCAAACAAAATTGCACTCCTAAAAAACTAAAACTGTAAAATCCTGTCGAAACAAAATTGTATTTTTGCATTATGACAACACAAGAACAAAATCAAAAGCGCACCGAGTTGACAGAGCTTGGTGAATTCGGACTTATTGACCATCTGACCTCCGGCATTGTCCCAAAAAACGCTTCCACCGTGAAAGGAGTCGGTGATGATGCCGCCGTTATTGATAATGGCGATCTTTACACCCTGGTTTCATCAGATCTTTTGGTAGAAGGCGTCCACTTTGACCTCACCTATACACCTCTGAAACACCTTGGTTACAAAGCGGCCGTGGTAAATTTTTCAGATATCTGTGCCATGAACGGCGTTGCAAAGCAGCTCACGGTCGGGATTGCAGTTTCAAACCGTTATTCTGTCGAAGCGATGGCAGAAATTTATTCCGGGATCAGGTTGGCATGCGACAAATACAACGTTGACCTTGTCGGTGGTGACACGACTTCGAGCCGTTCAGGCTTGTTTATGGGCCTGACGATTATCGGAACTGCGGCAAAGGATGAAGTTGTTTACCGCCATACAGCCAACGAAAACGACCTTATTTGTGTCAGCGGCGATCTGGGTAGCGCTTATGCAGGCTTGCTGTTACTCGAACGTGAAAAAGCCGCTTACGTTGCCAATCCTGATATGCAGCCCGACCTGGAAGGTTTTGATTACATATTGGAGCGCCAGCTAAAACCTGAAGCCAGAAAAGATATTGTCGAACTTTTTAAGGAACATAAATTAATGCCGACTTCCATGATCGATGTTTCGGACGGCCTGGCTTCAGACATTCTGCATATTTGTGCCAACTCGGAAAAAGGTTGTGCCATCTATGAAGAAAAAATCCCTATTGATTTTTCCACGATAAATTTATGTGATAGTTTAAAAATAGATCCTACAACTGCTGCCCTTAACGGCGGGGAAGATTATGAACTGCTTTTCACGGTTTCGCAAAAGGATTACGAATTATTGAAAAACTTCACCGAAGTAAGCATTATCGGGCATATCACGGATAAGAATTCGGGGACCAACCTGGTAACCCGTAGCGGGCAGTTAGTCCCGTTGACAGCTCAGGGATGGAATTCGTTCAGAAAATAAAAATTTTTGTGGTTCGTATTGATTCTGCGGATCACTCATTATAATATTTAAAGGTGAAAATTGCAGCCAGGGTGCCGCAAACCAGCACGCTGGCAGCGCTGCCGATAGCCGCATTGGTAATTTTTTTGCGCCGTGCCACCTGTTTAAAACCATCAACATAAAATTCATCGTTCAGTTTTTCGGGAGGAAAATACTTTTTATTTTTTGGCAGGGTGGGCATGGCGGCCACCGTCCCGACATAGGCAGCAGGCACTGCGACGCCCCACATCCCCAGGAATAATATTCCAACGCCCGAAACGGCACCAACAGCAGAAGCCCATGGAGCATGGTAACGGTATTGGGCAAGGTTTTCACCGCTTATATAACTACGCATTTCTTCCAACGAAGGCGGCTGTTCTTCGGTGATAAGAGGCGCATATAAAATTTTCCCGACACTATCTTTAAAATAGAGTGCAAACACGTCTTCTGCCCGTAATACTTTGGTTTTTAATTTATTACGCTTTTGAAATTGTATGCTTAAAACCGTTGAGTTTTTGTTATAATCAACAATTTTTCCCTTATAATGCTTTCCGCTATACATGATCAGTGAATCCTGGGCATAAGCGCCCGTGCAGGTGAGCAGGCCACAGAAAACAATCAGCAAGAACCACTTTGTTATATTCATTAATTTCAATTTTTTGCAAATATAAGCTTGTTTTGTAAACCGGCTTTTTCTAATTTTGATTTAGCAATAATTTGTTTATCAAATCTTGTAATTTTGTAAAAAATACGGCTATGAATATCAAGCTCGAAAATATAAAAAAGATCATTGTTGTCGGCGACCGGGTTCTGATAAAAAAAACCAAAACCAGCGACCGCACAAAAACCGGTTTGTTGTTACCGCCCGGTGTGGCTGAAAAAGAAGATATTCAGAGCGGGTACGTCATTAAAGCGGGGCCGGGTTATCCGATACCTTACCAGCAGGAGGAAGAAGAAAACTGGAAAGAAAAGGACGGAAAAGTTAAGTACCTTCCTTTGCAGGCTAAAGAAGGAGACCTGGCTGTTTTTCTCCAGAACCAGGCTTACGAAATTGAGTTTGACAAAGAAAAATATTATATCGTGCCCAACGCTGCGATACTGCTGTTGTATCGGGATGAGTGATAACTAGCGCATTAGATTTCTCCAGGGACGCCTTGAGTTAGTTCACCAAATGAGCTGCATTTAATAACCAAACCCATGTGATCCCTTGATCATTTTCATTAAATATGTACAAATTTAAATCTTAATGTTTGTTCTATGGTGTCCAATGTTGCTCGCACAGGCTCATTTTTATTTGTGGATTTATAAAATTCAAATCCCTGGTTAGTTCTTTTCCAAAAACCATTTATTGTTGTGTCAGCCTCAATAGTCTTTATTGCTGATGTGTCCATTCCCTGTTGAGCAATAGGAACAAAATATTTAGAGTTTTTTACCTGTGATATAATTTGTTCAAATTCTGCTGTTTGAAATTTTAATTCAATATTTATCTCATAATCATTACCACCTTCTGTAGAATTGATGACTTGTTCATAG
>DAOQAT010000047.1:0-25245 GCA_035354195.1 Bacteroidales bacterium
ATTCAAACCTAATAATTATTTCTGAAACTTATTTTTTTGCAAACATACGGCCTTTTTTAGATTTTCAAGTTTTTTTCAGAGTGCGATGAAGCATTCGTCAGGACTGCCCTTTTTTGAATACTTTTTTGGGAATGCAAAAAAGTATTATGGGGAATTTAATTAAATGATGTCGATTTTGACAAAAGTAATTATGACTTATCTAATTTTAAAACTACTGGCAATTGGTATAAAAAATTGGGTAGTATAAAGTGAGTTGGCGAACCAGCTGGGCTTACCTATTGCAGCCAAGTCTGCGAGAAGAATTAATCTATGTTTACGATATTGTTTTCGTGCTCAATGATGAGCATAGTCATGTCGATCAGCTGACCAATAGTCTCCACAGGATGTTTTACAACATATTTACCGATCGTCTTCAGCTCAATATTCAGTGAATATTTCTTTTTGAAAATCTCAATGAGTTCCAGAAACATTAATGAATCCCCGTCGATATCGCGGATGATATTGGTGTTTTCATTCAGCGTAGCTATATCTACTTCACATTCTTCGTTAAAAAAACTGTAAACAGTATCTTTAATTTCGTTCCGGGTATTTTCGTTAATCTTTGCCATCTGATTTTTTTTGCAAAATTAATGATATTTTTTAATTACCAAAACCGCATTATGGCCTCCAAAGGCAAACGAGTTGGATAAAGCGCAGTTAACTTCCTGATTTCTTGAATGGTTAGGTACATAATCCAGGTCGAGTTCGGGATCCGGTTCGTCTAAATTGATAGTAGGTGTTATGATACCATTATTTATAGACTGGATGGTAATAATAAGTTCGATGGCTCCGGCAGCGCCAATGGTGTGGCCGATCATTGATTTTGATGATGAAATCGGGATTTTATAGGCGTGATCCCCGAAGACTTTTTTTATGGCCATGGTCTCGTAACGGTCGTTCAATGTGGTGGAGGTTCCGTGTGCATTGATGTAATCAATTTTTTCTGCAGGCACGTTGGCGTTTTTCAACGCAAGTTCTATAGCATGGGCAATACCTTCGCCGTCTTTCATAGGAGCCATGATGTTGTATGCTTCACTTGATGTGGCATAACCTGCTAATTCTGCATAAATTTTCGCACCACGGGCAAGCGCCGATTTTTCCGATTCCAGGATCAACACCCCTGCACCTTCGCCGATTACAAATCCGTCACGGTCTTTGGAAAAAGGTTTGCTGGCTTTTTCGGGCTTATCGTTTTCAGTGGACAAGGCATACAGATTATTAAATCCGGTAATTTCTTCCTTATTAATAATGGAGTCGGCGCCTCCAACAATAACAATATCTGCAGCACCGTTACGGATTATATCATAACCCAGGCCAATGGCGTAAGCCGATGATGCGCAAGCGGCTGCAACCGTAAAATTCGGCCCCTGTAATTTATATTCCAGTGAAATCCATGCTGACATAGCATTGTTCATGCTTTTCAGGATCAGGTTCTGGTCCGTGGTCCCCTTTTCAGAAGAAGTGTTAGCGGTGGTTACCACGCCAAGTATTACGCCGCAGCGGTCTTTATTTACAAGGTCGAAATCAATGCCGCTTTGTTTTACAGCTTCTTTAGCACAGACATAGCAAGCTTTGGTTATGCGGGTCATCTGATCGGCAGCTCTTTTTTTGATATAAGAGGGCCATAACGTCTCAAATTCAGAAGGTATCTCTGCTGCAATTTGTGTCTGGCAGGATGAAGCATCAAACAACGTGATTTTTTTTACGCCACTTTTTCCGGCTACCAGGTTTTCCCAGTTGGTTTGCAGATCCAACCCCAGCGATGTGATCATGCTCATACCTGAAACAACAACTCTTTCCATGTTATTTTTTATTTAAATTTCCCCGGGCTATCGTGAATGGCCCTTTTTCGGTATTCATATATTCTTTAGCAGCAAATTCAAGGGTTTCCTGTTCGCAATCCCCGTCCGCAACATGTTGCTTGGCGGCCAAATAATAAACATTCGTCAATTTATATAATGCCTTCTCATAAATGTCTGGCGAAATCTGATCAATATCGGAGGCGCCATCCGGAATTTCCTGTCCGTAATCATAGAACCCGGCTTTTGTTTTAACTCCCAGAAGGTTTTTTTTACTAAGTTCTTCCAGCTTATCTAATAATGCCTTATACGAAGCGGAATTTTGCCATGTGTAGTTTTTAACCGACTGCAGCATCACATCAATTCCAACCTGATCGAAAAATTTAAAAACACCATCCGGAAAAAGATGTTCCTCAATAATTGCATCTATCTGGCGATACGATAAAAGGCCTTCGGTGTGAATCTTATAGGCTTCGTTCTGAACTTCCAGGAATAGCCTGTTAAGCAAAAATGCATTTTTTTCATCCTGCAACAGAAATCTTTTTTCAATCAGGGTGCAAAATCCGGTGATTTCTTTTAAAACTTTTTCCGAAGTATTCTTGGTCCTGATAATTTCAACAATATTCTTGAGTTTTACAGGATAAAAGAAATGCAATCCGATAAAACGGTCATTTGTGCCGGCATCCGGGTTCAGCCTGGCCGGGGTAAATGAAGATGAATTGCTTGCGATGATGCAATGACCGTCCAAAACCGGGATTATTTTTTTAAATAATTCCTGTTTCTTTTCAAGGCTTTCCCAAATACATTCAATAACCAGATGGCATTTCGATAATTCAACAATATCGCTGCAGAAGACTATTGCATTTTGAATTTTTTGAAACCGCTCTTCGTCGATGAGGCCGCATCTGAGTTGGCGGTTCATCCTTTTAAAAAAAGACCGATGTTGAATTTCGGCTTCTTCCTGGTCAAAGCATACCCAAACGATTTCAAAATCATAGCCGGAAAGGAAGCTGAAAATATCAGCACCCATTTTTCCCGAGCCAATAATTCCGATACGGCGTATTGAGGTTAATGGACCCATTAATGTAAAATACGATTAATAGTAAGGTTTACAAAAATGCAAAATTAAGCAAGATTTATAGCTTCCACGGATTTTATTTCCGGAATGGCTTTAATCATGGCTGCTTCAACGCCGTTTTTCAGGGTCATCAGGCTCATGGGGCAGCTTCGGCAGGCACCGTGCAACTCAACATTTACGACGTTGTCATCGGTAAGTTCAACAAAACTGATGCTTCCTCCGTCGGCTTCAAGGTAAGGCCTGATCTGGTCAATAACGTTTTGAACTTTTTGTATTAATTCTTCTTTCGTTGACATAATGGTTTATTTTTAAATTGATATTTTCTGTTTATTAATGTTACTGCTTTTTAATTATGGCAGTTACAACCTCCGCTGTGTTTTTCAACATCCACAGTTTCTTTAAAGGCGCTCCAGATGGAAAGCTGGCAACTGAGTTGTTCTGCCAGATGCATATAAGCATGAGCTTCAGGGGAGGAGCCTTTTACGGTTATGGGTTCACCGTTATCCCCTGAGTCACATATGCCCTGAACAATAGGTATCTGTGATAACAAGGGCGTTTTCATTTCTTCAGCCAACCGGCGGCCGCCTTCTTTGCCAAAAAGGTAATACTTGTTCTCCGGTAATTCGGCAGGTGTGAAGTACGACATGTTTTCTATCAGTCCAAGTACCGGAACATTGATACCTGCCTGACGGTACATATTGATTGCTTTTCTTGCATCAGCCAAAGCGACTTCCTGAGGTGTAGTGACGATGGCCACGCCAGAAATCGGTAATGTTTGAACCAACGTCAGATGAATGTCTCCGGTACCCGGAGGTGTGTCTATTATAAGGTAATCAAGCTGTCCCCATTCAACATCGGTGAATAATTGTTTCAGGGCGTTGGATGCCATAGGGCCGCGCCAGATAAGAGCTTTTTCAGGATCAACAAAAAAACCGATAGAAATAAGTTTGATGCCATATTTCTCGACGGGTAATATTCTTGTTAATCCTTCTTTTTCATATACTTCAGGGTGGTGTTCGGTGAGGTTGAACATTAAAGGTATTGATGGACCGTAAATGTCTGCATCAACAAGCCCTACTTTAGCTCCTGTTTTTGCCAGCGAAATAGCTAAATTCACCGCCACCGTTGATTTGCCCACACCTCCTTTTCCGGATGCTACAAGAACAATATTTTTTACTTCAGGAAGCAAATTCTCTTTGGCAGGCTGTTGGTTCGCCCTGATTTTTGCACCAAGCTCAATATCAACATTGATTTCTTGCCCCACAAGGGTTTTAATTGCCTGAATGCAATCGTTTTTTAATTTTTCTTTCAACGGACAAGCCGGTGTGGTAAGCGTTAATTTAAAGGATACATTTTTACCGTCGATCAAAATATCATCAATCATACCCAGACTTACCAGATCTTTATGCAAATCAGGATCCATGACTGTTTTTAAAGCATTGATAATCTGTTCTTTAGTTATTGTCATTAATTCTTATTTAGATTTTGTAAAGATAGTGATTTTTTTGTTATTAAAAAGGGAATAGCAAATATTTTTTTCATTTTCCGCAAACTTGTAAAATTTGACCTGTTTCTGTTAAATCCTAACCTAAGTCTTTTTCGACAATATGGCGCTGACAGGAGATACTAATTTTATTGAAAAATGCCGATGACCACCTTTATAAATATATTAAAAAATAAAAAACCATCTACGACCGAAAGTATAGGCAGAAATATCGAATATGATTATTTTGATGTTGGTAATGAAAAAAGTAATATCTTTGCACCCACTGGAGAGATGGCCGAGTGGTCGAAGGCGCACGCCTGGAAAGTGTGTAATCGTCAAAAGCGGTTCATGGGTTCGAATCCCATTCTCTCCGCTGGTTTTTATAGATCCTCGTTTTTTAATCATTGTTTTTTCAATTATAGAGAAACTATGAGTGCTAAGTATCATTTGGGCGTATGGACCATTTTTGGGCTGTTTATGGTATTAGTATACATTGGCCTGGGTTTCTATATGATTTTTTTTCCAAATTTTAATGAGGCTTTCAACATTCCACCGGAATACGGCAGCTTAAAAGTTTTTTTTGGCATTTTTCTGATAGCCTACGGGATTATCCGATTTGTTCGTATTTTACCTAAACTTAAAAAAAATCAAAACAATGAAGAAGAGTAATTCAATGATGGCAGCAATTCTGGCAGTAATTGCTTTAGTTTTTACCGGATGCGGACCTTCCGGAAAAATTAACGAAACGCCCACTAGTGGAAACATTAAAATTAGTGTCGATGAATCATACTCCCTGATTATGGATACTCAGATATCGACGTTTGAGGCGATATACTCCTACGCTGTGATAAATGCTTCTTATAAGAACGAGGTTGATTGTTTTGCCGATCTGTTAAATGATTCTGCAAGGTTAATTGTTGTAAACCGTAATCTTACGGCCGCTGAAGAGCAAAAATTAAACAGCCAGCAGATTATCCCGAAGACAACCAAAGTCGCTTATGACGCTCTTGCCATAATTATCAATAAAGAAAATAAAGACACTATTTTTAGGTATGAGCAAATTGAAGATATCTTTAAGGGTAAAATAAGCAAATGGACCGATATCAATCCCGCTTCAAAAAATGGCGAAATCAATGTTGTTTTTGACAATAATAAATCTGGAAACCCCAGGTATTTCAAAGATAAATTTAAACTGAACAGCAAATTCCCTGAATACTGTTATGCCGTTAATTCAAACGAAGAGGTGATTAATTACGTGGAGAAAAACGCGGGCGCTATCGGGATTATAAGTGTAAACTGGATCAGCGATACTCAGGATACGGTTTCACAAAAATTTCTCAAAAAAATAAAAATTGCTGGCGTTTCTGACGAAGGTAATACCGACGGCCCGTTTTTAAAACCTTATCAGGCTTACATCGCTGATGGTTCGTACCCATTCGTCCGTGATGTAAATATGATCAGCAGGGAATATTTTAATGGCCTTGGCACAGGTTTTGTTTCCTTCGTCGCCGGCGAAAAAGGACAGCGAATAATACTGAAATCAGGGCTTGTTCCTGCCACAATGCCAATAAGGCTTGTACAAATAAAAAAAGACTAAAAGAAAATGGAGGATAAATCAATGAAAATCAAATCAAAAAAAATCATTTCAGTAATTTTTGTCATGGCGGTGTTTTTTAGCACAAACCTGCTTGCACAACCATCCGACCCGGAGGTGCTTAAAGCAAGGGCATATACCAACAGCGAACAATTTGATTCTGCCAAGGATGCATTCGAAGCATTGCTGAAAAGCCAGCCCAATAATGGTGATGTGTATTTTTATTATGGTGAAAATTACCTGATCGAATATTTTTCTGATACCGTTTATACTTCGAAAAACGGGGCCATGAATGAGGCGGAAAAACTATTTAAAAAAGCTATTGAAGTGGACCCGGGCAATACAGCAGGTTATGTTGGCATGGGAAAGATCAGCCTGATGAGAAACGATGAAACATCAGCGGAAAAGTATTTTGCCGAAGCACAGGCGAAATTTCCAAGCAAAACCAACAAGACTTCAACAATCCTGCCCGATAAACAAGCACGTACACTCGCCAAGATTGCTGAAGCCTATATTATTATACAACGTAAAAAGAATGTCGCCAAGGCTTTGGAATTACTTGGAAAAGCTGTTGAACTGGATCCGAAAAATCCTGAGATATACCTGATTTATGGAGATGCCTATCTGGAAAACAATGATGGTTCTAATGCTATTTCACAGTACAAGATGGCTCAGGAACTGAACCCGAAGTCACCGTCAGCAAAATTGCGTTTGGGAAACTTGTGGATACGTGCAAGGAATTATACAGAAGCTATTGACTATTACAAGGAAGCAATTGAGATCGACCCAAATTTTGCACCTGCCTACCTCGAACTGGGTGTGTTATATTCTAAAGCAAACCAGCTGGAGCTTTCGATGCAGAACTTTAAAAAATACCTTGATATTTCGACAAATGTTACCGCTAAAATTAAATATGTGAATGTGCTGATAGAATCACAGAAATATAAAGATGCTATTGAACAGTTGACTCAAATTGCAAAGACGGATACCAGCCGTAATGACCTCAACAGGGCTTTCGCCTACTGCTATTATGAAACAGGCGATTATCCCAAGGCTTTGGAATACATAAAGAAGTTTTTCAACCGGTCAGACCCCGAGAAAATTATCATTAGCGACTATATTTATTTTGGTAAAATTCTTTCCAAAAACAAACAGGATTCCCTTGCTATAACAAAGTTTGAGACAGCATTTAGTCTGGATTCCACTCAATATGATGTATTATCAGAAATAGGCCAATGCTGTTCGAAATTAAAAATCTATGACAGTGCTGCGTATCACTATGAACTGAAAATTGCCCTGGGTGTGGCGAACCTGGCAGATTATTACCGGCTCGGCCTTGTCTATTATAATTTGAAGAACTGGGAGAAAGCAGACGAAGCCTATAAACATATTACTGATACCAAGCCAGACTATATGAATGGTAAAGCATATTACTGGAGAGGACTTGTAAACTCTAATATGGATTCCACCTCTGTAACCTGGCAGGCAAAACCATATTTTGAATCGTATGTGGATATAGTTAAGAATGATTCGGTAAAGTATGCAAATGACCTGGTGACGTGTTATGACTATTTAGCATCGTATTATTTTCTTGGCCCACAAAAGGAAATTTGCAAGGCCCGGATGTATTGGAAAAAAATAGTCGCATTGAAACCCGATGACACCAGAGCTCTTGACCTGCTTAAGGAAACGAAAGGCAAATGTCCTGGTGAAAACTAATAATAAAAACTGACTGGAAGGTCTTACAAAATTTTTGTAAGACCTTTTTTTTGCCGTTTACTTGCTGCTGTTCACCGAAAACTGATTAGTTAGATTATTACCAAAATAAAAATATAATTTTGTTGTTAATAAAAATATTTTTGGTTCATCTTAATTAAAAAAAGAAAAGTATATTTGTACCTCGAAAAAAAATAAACCTAAATAAATTAATTTAAAAATCTAAAATTTAAAACAATGAGTAAGAAAAATGTTCAAGGTGGTCAGTCACTGAAAGATGCCTTACAATCAGCTTTTGCATCGGGTGCAATTCTGGTAGCATTAATTGTGTCAGTTATTGTATACAAGTTTGTAATGGGTAACCCTGCCAATTTCCAGGGCGGAAATCCTGAAGGATCACCGCTGCCGGGAAACTTTTTAGCTATGATTTACAAAGGTGGTTTTATTGTGCCTATATTAATGACTACAGTACTGATGGTATTGATATTTACGATTGAAAGATTCGTCATGTTGAGAAAAGCAAGAGGTAAGGGCCGTATCAATGTCTTTGTAAAAAATGTTCAGTCACATCTTGCTGCTAACAATATTGATGATGCTATCACTGCTTGTGACAAACAAAAAGGTTCTGTTGCAAACGTGATGAGAGCAGGATTAAGCAAATACAAAGAATTAAAATCTGACACAGTTCTCGAAAAAGATCAGAAAGTTCTGGCGCTGCAAAAAGATATGGAAGAATCTACAGCACTTGAATTACCGATGTTAAACAAAAACCTGGTAATTTTATCCACCCTGGCTTCCATCTGCGTACTTATCGGTCTTATCGGTACTGTACTTGGTATGATCCGTGCTTTTGCTGCTCTGGCTTCAGCCGGTTCACCAGATGCTTTAGCTCTTGCTACTGGTATTTCAGAAGCTCTTATCAATACTGCTTTTGGTATTTCCGGTTCATGTCTGGCTATTGTGTTCTATAACTTTTTCTCAAGTAAAATCGACAACCTTACATTTAAAATTGATGAAGCCGGTTTCAGCCTGGTTCAGACATTTGCTTCAACAACAAAATAATTGGTAAGAATTTAAAAGCAAAATTTTTTGTATTATGGCAAAAATTAAACTAAAGAGAGCTCAACCACACGTCGATATGACGCCGATGGTTGATTTATTCTCATTGCTTTTGACATTCTTCATGCTTACCGCATCATTCAGACCTCAGGAAGCTAAAGTCATTGATTCTCCTTCGTCGGTTTCGGATAAAGCCACACCCGATAAAGATGTTATCTCGGTGCTGGTTTCCAAAGACGATAAGGTGTTTTTCAATATGGACAACGGTAAGGATACATCGGCGCATTTTAGGAATCAATTAATTACTAAGATCAACGATATATACCACTTGTCACTTAATGAAAAAGAGATCAAGGCTTTTGGACAAGGCTCCTCATTCGGGATGCCTTTAAAGAACCTCAAGGCTTATTTAAGTGAAGAAGATGCCGGTAAAAAAGAAGCAATGCAAGTCGGAATCCCAATGGATACGGTCGGCACTCAATATCCAGAACTTGAGATATGGGTTGCCTATGCCCGTGAACTTAACCCTACTGCTGAAGTTGCTATAAACGGTGACGCAGAGGCAAACTACAAAACGGTAAAAAAAGTGATGGATGTCATGCAGAGTAAAAATGTAAACAAATTCAACCTTGTTACCAACCTGCAGAAAGAAGAAGCTACCCTCGATGATCTTAAATAATTATTTACAGTGTTAAACGATAATAATATATATACAACATGGCTGAAATTATAGAAAGTTCTGGCTCCGGTAAAAAAGAAGGCGGAAGACGGGTACCAAAGAAAATGGGAGCTCACATCGACATGACTCCCATGGTGGACTTAATGTGTCTGCTGATCACTTTCTTCATGTTAACTACCGCGTTCAGCAAGCCCAAAGTAATGGAAATCACCATGCCTGAAAAAGATACTCAGGTTGATGAAAAAAATGCACCTAAAGTGGCTGCTGATAGAACGTATTCAATTTTGCTCACTGCTGACGATAAAGTTTATTGGTACTGGCATGGAGATGTCGCCGAAGGACAGACTTTTCCGGCAACAATAAACAAAACGGATTTTAGTAAAGATGGCCTCAGAAAGATTTTACTTAAGAAAAACGAAAAAGTATTTACTGAAATCTTTGAGCTAAAAGAAAAGGTTAAAAAAGGTGAATTGGTAATGATAGATGATTCATTAAATGCTCAAATAAAGCGGATAAAAAAATCAGACAAGAAAGCGCCTATCATACTTATCAAAGCCGATGAGAAAACAAAGTACAAGAGCATAGTGAGCGTGGTTGACGAAATGGCTATATGCAATATTGCCAACTATGCTATTGTTGATATTGCACCTGAAGAGGTCGCATTGATTGAAAAAGCTCCTAAATAAGAAAATTTAAATTATTAATATTATGGCAGAAAATTTTGATATTAATACTGCTAAAAACCTTGATGAGATAGTTTTCCAGAAAAGGAATAAAGAGTATGGTGCTTATTATCTCAGAAAGGCATACAAGAAATTTATGACCCGTTCGGTGATTATTTCTATTGCAGTTTTATTGCTGGCCGTGCTTATTCCATTCTTTATTTTTAAGCAAACATATTCAGCTAACCAGGAACAGCAAGTTGCGGTGGATATGATGAATATGAATGCCCCTAAGGATGAAAATGCACCACCACCTCCGCCTCCTCCTCCAGAAGCTACTGTTGAACAGAAAGCCAGATTTACAGCCCCAATAGTTGTTACAGATACCACCGAAACTACCGAAATTAACCAGGATGATCTGAACCGTACTACCACTAACGTAGCTACCACTGAAGAAGATGTCGTGGTTGAAGAAGATAATTCCAATAAAGTTATCGAAGAAGTTGTGGAGACACCTATTTTTACAGTTGTAGAGGAAATGCCTTCGTTCCCCGGTGGCGATGAAGCCCGTATCAAGTTCCTTACTGAGAATATCAAATACCCGCAAATGGCAAAAGAAAGCGGAATACAAGGAACTGTTTATGTAACTTTTGTCGTTGATGAAAAAGGAAAAGTTGCCGATGTCCGTGTTTTAAGAGGTATCGGTGGCGGCTGCGACGAAGAAGCTATCCGTGTGGTGAAACTCATGCCTCCATGGAATGCCGGAAAACAATCAGGCAAACCGGTAAGGGTACAGTTCAACATGCCTATACGATTTACATTAAATTAATTTTATTTACACATATAAAAAGCCGCTTTTACGAAGGCGGCTTTTTTTGTGCCCTGAAATTTTTTTTGTAACTTTGATAAAAAAAATAAATGAAACATTGTTCTCTGTTGTTATTTCTTTCTGTAATGATGGTAATTGGTTCATGCAAAAAAGATGAACCAATTGAAACAAATAAATTCGGAAAAATTTCTTTTCAGTTCGCGCATAAGGTTAACGGGCTTGCACTGGTTACAGATACCCTCATATATGTGAATGCCGCCGGCAATGAATATCTGGTGAATGAAGTGCAGTATTTTATTTCTGATGTGATATTGCATAACAGCGATGGAAGTGATTTCATGATTAATCAGGATGGCGGCATCCATTATGTTGATACGGATATTCCATCTACTTTTTCATGGGCTGTTACTACTGATATCCCGGTGGGAAATTATTCTTCGGTTTCTTTTACTTTCGGGATATCCGAAGCAAAAAATCAGTCAAATATGTTCCCAAATCCACCTGAACGCGATATGTTCTGGCCGGAATTTCTGGGCGGCGGGTATCATTATATGAAATTAAACGGTAAATGGTTAGATACGCTCAGCCAGGTCACGCCTTTTAATTTTCATCTGGGTATTGGCCAGATCTATGCTCATGATGTTATTAATGTCGATTCAATTACCGGTTTTGTGCAGAACTATTTTACGGTTACTGTTCCAAATTCATCATTTGCCATCAATGAAAATCAGACCACAAGCATGGAGTTGATCATGAACATTGAAAGCTGGTTCGACACGCCGCATGTCTGGGATTTTAATTATTGGGGCGGAAGTATTATGCAAAATCAACAAGCCATGCAAACAGCAAAGGAAAATGGCGCAGATGTCTTTACAATAGGTACAATTCAATAAATGTGACGGGATATGTTACTAGTAAAAAAAATATTTTTTCTTTTGTTGTTTTTAATCCCCGGGATTTTCTTTTCATGCAAGAAAGAAGTGCCTATTCAACAAATAATCATCACCGATACCACCGGATATAATCCTACGCCTTATTCTATTACTGTTCCCTGGTATTTCCCGACCATCATGAACATTCCAGCTGATAACCCGCTTACGGTTGAAGGTATATATCTGGGAAGATGCCTGTTTTATGATCAGCGCTTTTCAGGCTACCAGGCGCCTGATTCACAAATGAGTTGTTCCAGTTGCCACTGGCAGTCAAAAGCCTTTGAATGCGGCATCGACGGGCCATTTCCCGGTGGCCATCCCATTGGTATCGGAGGAAATTATACGCCTCACTATATGTTGCCGCTCTTTAACCTTGTCTGGCAAAATAACGGATACCTGTGGAGCGGATTGATACGTCCGGATAATCCGGTAACTTCTAAACGAAGGCTTGAAGACCTTGTTTGGATGGGGGTATATGCCAAACACGAAATGTATAGTGATTCAAACAGGGTTTTAGCTGCCATTCAGAACATTCCCGGATACAAAATTCTTTTTAAAAAGGCTTTCGGGACCGAGAACATCACTTTTGAACTCATGGCAAAGGCGATAGGCCAGTTTGTCAGAAGCATCGTGTCCTGCCATTCAAAATTTGATCAGTATTTGCTTGGTCAGACCTCGCTGACGCCTTCCGAATCAAGCGGATTTGTGCTTTTTGTTACTGAAACCGGTGCCGATTGTTTCCATTGTCATGGAGGTGATGGCAATCCGCTGTTTTCGACATACCTGTATTACAACAACGGCAAGGATACCGTGTTCGGCGATCCGATGGATCATTATGGCATTACCGGCGATCCAATGGATATCGGAGCTTACAAAGCACCAACATTAAGAAATTGCGAGCTTACCGGCCCTTATATGCACGACGGCCGTTTTACAACTCTCGACCAGGTGATTGATTTTTACAGCGAAGGTGTGGTCTGGTCGCCGTCTATCAGCCCGCTGATGCATAAAGTAAATGATGGCGGTGCGCAATTAACCCCTCAGCAAAAAGCCGATCTTAAAGCGTTCCTGCTCACGCTGACGGACCAGACATTACTGTCGAATCCGGATTACGGTCCTCCACCAGAGTTTCCGTGATATTAATCTTGAAAATATTTCATGATAAGCGAAAATTTCCTTATTTTTGAAGTAAGAAATTTTTTTATGAAAAGAATTATTGTTGTACTACTTACCGTTTTAGGCGTCCACTTCAGTTCGTTTTGCCAGTGGCAGCAAACAGGTACCGTTGACACCTTTGCTATTAAAACCCTTACTGCATATGGAAATATTATTTTTACCGGTACAGACGGTGCCGGTATCTATACAAGTTCCGACGAAGGTAATTCATGGATATTGAAAGATTCGGGTTTTACAAACCTGAGAATTAATGCGATGGCATATGACACAAGCGGAACCCTTTATGCAGGGTCGAAAAGTTTGTTGTTATTTACATCCGTTGATACCGGTAATACATGGGTTTTACATAATGTAGGCGGAACAGGAAACAGTATTTCCTCCATTGCAGTGATGGGCACCAATATCTTTGCCGGTGAAGCCGGCGATGGTGTGTTTTTATCAACAAATTCAGGTGCAAGTTGGGCTGAAAAAGGTCTGTGCTGTGCTTCTGTTTTGTCGCTTTGTACAGATTCCGGAGGGCACGTTTATGCCGGGACCAATGCCGGTGGCGTTTACCGTTCCGTAGCTCCTTTTACAACCTGGGCAATGATGAACAATGGGCTCCCGGGCACTCTTCCTCAAATCCGTGCTTTGATTGCCAACGGCTCTCTGATTGTAGCCGGAACAGCGGGCAGTGGGATTTTTATTTCAACAGATAATGGTTTGAACTGGGCTGCTGCAAATAACGGACTTGACGATCTTAATGTATTTTCGCTGGCAGCTGAAGGGCAAAAACTCTTTGCCGGCACTGAAAGCGGTGGCATTTTTGTGTCTGCCGACCAGGGATTGAATTGGATACAATCGAATGAAGGCCTAAGCATTTTTAATGTGACTGCATTAACTGCATACAACAACTTTTTGTTTGCAGGTTTTTCAAATGGAGAGGTGTGGAAACGTCCCTTAGCCGAATTAACAAGTGTTGACGAAGTATCCGACAGCAAGGATTTTGAAATATATCCCAATCCGGTTGCAGAGAAGCTTGGTGTAAAAATCAATGATTTTGAAAATAGTACCATTAGCATTTGTTCTATTAGCGGCAACCTTATTAGTCTGTTGAAACCGCAGGGCCCGATAACGGTAGTTGAAATTGAAGGTTATCCAAATGGTATATATTTTATTCAGGTTCAAAAACCCGATAAAATCCAAACGATAAAATTTATCAAGTACTAATTTTTCATATCCAACGTTAACAATAAAAAAAATCAGCCATGAAAAAGTATTTGTTTATAATAGCATGTATCCTGCCTTTGCTTTGGAGCTGCAACGGTACCACGGAAAACGGCGAGGAAAAACTTGATCCGAAAGATCAGCAGATAAAAGATTTGCAGGCACAAATAGCAGAGAAAGATGCCAACGTCAACGATATGTTCAGTTTTATCAATGATGTCGAAGATAATCTGAATACTATTGAAGCCAGCCAGATGAAAATAGCCGAATCAAAAAAAGGGAACAATGAAGTGCAACAGGATGTGAAAGAAAGCATCATGGAACATATCACAAACATTAATACCCTGCTTGAAAAAAACAAAGAACTGATCAGAAATCTGGAGGGTGCGTTGCGAAAATCAAACATGAAAGTTGATGCACTGCAAAAAACCATTGACCTTCTCAATCAGAAGATGACCGAAAAAGATGCTGAAATAGCCGATCTAAAAGTTCAGCTTGAAAAACTGAATTTTACGGTAGCGGAACTAAACACAAAAATTGAAGACCTTACCGGCCAGAATGATGAAAAGGCGCAGCTTATAGACCAACAAACTGTGGAGTTGAATACCGCATATTATGTAGTGGGATTGAGGAAAGACCTTAAAGCCAAAGGCGTCATTGTTGGCGATAAGCTATCTCAAAAAATAAACCCGGATAATTTTGTAAAGATCGACATTCGTTACACTACTGAGGTCAAGTTGAATGTGAAGCGGGCCAAACTGCTATCCACTCATCCCGAAGGCAGTTACACCTTGCTGATGAACGGAAAGGTTATAGACAAACTCGTGATAAATAACCCAAAGGTTTTCTGGAGTATTTCAAAATTTATGGTAATACAGTTGGATTAATTACATGAGATTTTTTAAAAAAAAAGAGGGTAAGTTGCATGCAAACGACTCTCTTTTTTTAAGAATTTGCTTATAGTAATCCCAGTTCCAGTTTGGCTGCATCGGACATCATATCCTGGTTCCATTCGGGTTCAAACACAATATCAACATACACCCCGGTAACTCCTTCGACAGACTGAACCGCATTGCGGACTTCAATTGGCAATGTCTCTGCCACCGGGCAATTAGGGGAGGATAGTGTCATTTGGATCGTTACGGAATTATCATCCTTAATATCGATTTTATAGATAAAACCAAGGTCATAAACGTTCACGGGAATTTCGGGGTCGAAAACTGTTTTAAGGTTTTCGATAATGATATTTTCTAGTGCTGTTTTATCCATAGCATTATTGTTTGGATTCGAATTTTGTTTTGTAAACCAAGGCGTATAGTTTCATCTGTTTTATCATGGAGTTTAGCCCATTGGAGCGGGTAGGCGAGAGGTGTTCCCGCAAACCTATTTTATTGACAAAATCCATGTCGGCATTGATGATATCATCCGGTGTCTGGCCTGAAAGCGCCCTGATGAGGATGTTTACAATACCTTTGGTGATAATGGCATCGCTGTCGGCAGTGAACCAGACCCTGCCGTCTTTGTAATCGGCGTAAAGCCACACCTGCGACTGGCAACCGGAAATCAGGTAGTTTTCTGTTTTGTATTTTTCGTCAATAAGAGGCAGCGACTTTCCCAGTTCAATGATAAAATTATATTTATCCATCCAGTCGGTAAAGAGTTCAAATTCAGCAATTATCTCTGATGCTATTTCTTTGTAGGTTTTCATTATGCAAACATCATTTTAATTTTCTTCAGTGCAGCTATCATGGTGTCAATTTCTTCTTTGGTATTGTATATTGCGAACGAAGCTCTAATGGTTCCGGGGATTTTATAAAAATCAATCACCGGTTGTGTGCAGTGATGGCCGGTACGAACTGCGATGCCCAGTTTGTCTAAAATGATCCCGGCATCATAAGGATGGATATTTCCCAACAGGAATGAAATGACAGAAGTTTTGTCCGGGGCGGTTCCGATAATTCTTACATCCTCGATCTGTTGAAGTTGGCTGGTGGCGTAAATAAGAAGTTCATGTTCAAATTTTCCGATGTTGTCGTAGCCGATTTCCTGAATAAAGCTGATGGCTTCTTTCAAGCCAATAACATCACCGACATTGGGTGTGCCGGCTTCAAACTTAAAAGGGAGTTCATTATACGTTGTTTTTTCAAATGTTACGTTTTTTATCATTTCGCCCCCACCCTGGTAAGGAGGAAGCTCGTTAAGCATTTGTTCTTTTCCGTATAGCACTCCAACGCCCATAGGCGCATACATTTTATGTCCGGAGAAACAATAAAAATCACAATCCAGTTCCTGAACATCAACGTTAATATGCGAGATGGCCTGAGCGCCATCGATCAATACAGGGATGTTTTGAGCGTGCGCCAGATCAATAATCCTTTTAATATCATTAATAGTCCCAAGCGTGTTCGAAACATGAGTAATAGCAAGCAACTTACAGGTTTTATCCAGAAGTTTTTCGAGTTCAGGGAAATTGAGGGTGCCGTCTTCGTGGATGGGAATTACTTTTAATCCGGCTTGTTTCTCTTCACAAGCCATTTGCCAGGGAACAATATTGGAGTGGTGTTCCATGGCGGAAATCACAACCGTATCACCGGGTTTAAGAAACTTTTTTGAAAAGGAAGATGCCACAAGATTGATCGATTCAGTTGCACCCCTGGTGAAAATGATCTCGTGTGCGAACCGGGCATTGATTAAATCTTTCACCGTAATGCGGCTTTCCTCAAAAGCTGCAGTGGCTTGCTGGCTGAGATAGTGCACACCACGGTGAATATTGCTGTTAATAGTGGTATAGTAGCCGGTCAGCGCATCTATAACACGTTGTGGTTTTTGTGTAGTGGCAGCGTTATCGAAATATATCAATGGTTTTCCGTAAACCTGTTGTTCCAGGATAGGAAATTGTTTTCTGATTTTTACAAGATCAATAGTATGGTTCATAGTTCAAATCTTACTCATATCAATTTCAAAATTGATGGCATCTTTTTCTTTGCAGTGCAGCACGCATTGGTCGCAGATGGAAAGTTCGCCCTTTAATCGTTTTACGATCATCCCTTCGATACGTTCGCGCAGGACTTCAATAGTAATTTTGTTTGCTATTTCGGTAGCAAAGGCATACATCAACAACATACGCGCATTTCGGTCGCATATACCCCTTGATTTAAGGTAGAACAAAGCCTCGGGGTCCAGTTGTCCGACCGTTGCGCCATGGCTGCATTTTACATCATCAGCATAAATTTCAAGGAACGGCATGCTGCTGACATGGGCTGTATCGGTGAGTAGAATATTTTTGTTGCTCTGGTATGCTTCGGTTTTCTGTGCATCCCGGCAAACATGTATGTGGCCGTTGAACACCGCGCTGGCATTGTCGTCAATGATGCCTTTGAATTGTTCGTAACTGGAAGTTTCAGGTGCAATATGGTCGATATAGATCTGGTTGTCTACATGCTGTTCCCTATCCATCAGGTAAAGCCCATAAACTTTCGCATCGGAGCCAGATCCTTTGAGAGAAACCCGGGTTTCATTTCGTATCACCCCACCATTAAAAGTAAGGGTATTGGTATTGAGCCGGCTGTTTTTTTCCTGGTGATAAAAACTGTTGGTGATGACTGTTGACAGGCTGTCTTTATTCTGTAGTTTATAAAAATCTAAACTTGCATTTTCATCAATGTAAACTTCTGAGCATGAATTGATAAAACTTTTTTTATGTTTTATAGAATCATCGCAATATACAAGCGTAAGTTTTGAGTTTTTACCAAGTATGATCAGGTTCCGCGGCTGAATAAAAAGGTTTTCATCAGTATTGACGATGTTGACCATTTGAATGGGCTTTTCAATACTTATGTTTTCAGGAACATAAATAAATATACCATCTTGCGCGAAAACGGTGTTTAATGCTGTCAGGCCGTTTTTTTCGAAGTCTGCTATTTTTCCGTAATGCTTGCTGATAAGTTCAGGGTGTGTTTTGATGGCGGTGGCCATACTTCCGACGATGACTCCATTGGGGAGTTCGGTTAATGGGCTTTGTTTATAAACATACCATCCGTTGACCTGTGTAAAGAGCAAGGTCTCAAAATTATGGATTTCGCAACGGAAAATTTTTTCAATGTCTACCTTTTCTTCACAAGGTGAGAAGTAGAAATTATATTCAGGTGTGAGGGAATCGATCAGGCTGGTACTTCGCCATTCTTCGATGGTTTGCGTAGGAAATCCACGGTCTGAAAAGGCTTTCAGGGCTTTTTGCCGGAGGCCGGAAACATAGGCAGAGTCGTTAACGCAAATATCAGATTTGAACTTCTCAAACAAACCGGCAAGGAGTTCTTTTTCGGGGACAAGGGTAGCAGATTTCATCGTTCCTTAGTTTTCAATTTCCTGTTTAATCCAGTCGTAGCCTTTTGCTTCGAGCTCGAGCGCCAACTCTTTTCCGCCTGATTTGACGATGCGCCCTTCGAATAAAACATGTACAAAGTCGGGAATGATATAGTCGAGAAGGCGCTGGTAGTGGGTTATCACAATAAAAGCATTATCAGGTCGCCGGAGCTTGTTCACGCCGTTGGCAACAATTTTCAGAGCATCAATGTCAAGGCCGGAATCTGTTTCGTCAAGAATGGCAAGGGTAGGCTCCAGCATCGCCATTTGAAAAATTTCATTACGTTTTTTTTCTCCACCAGAAAAGCCTTCGTTAACCGATCGGTTTGTGAGGTTGGATTGGATCTCTACCATCTTCTTTTTTTCCTCCATGAGCTTAAGGAAGTCAACAGCGGATAAAGATGGCAGCCCCTTGTATTTTCTATGTTCATCAACAGCCGTTTTCATAAAATTGGTCATGCTGACTCCGGGAATTTCAATAGGGTACTGAAATCCTAAGAAGATTCCTTCACGCGAGCGGGTTTCCACCGGTATGCCCAACAGATCTTTTCCTTTATAAAGTACCTGGCCTTCTGTAACGGTGAATACCTCGCGACCGGCAATAACGGAAGCCAGCGTGCTTTTCCCGGTTCCGTTAGGCCCCATGATGGCGTGTACTTCTCCTTCATTCACAGTTAAATTCAGGCCCTTAATAATCTTTTTATTGTTTATCGAAACCCTCAGGTCTTTTATTTCCAGCAATGGCATATGATTGTGTTTATAGTTTATTATACAAATATAAAATCTTCAATGAATCATTTTCAATTTATAGCAAAATTATAAAAAAATCGTTACTTATTTAAACTAAATAAAAATAATGATTATTATTCATAAAGTTTTCTTTCTAAAACATTGGAAAAATTCTTCATTAGAAGAAAAAAAAACAGCTTCCGGATTTTTCAGGAAGCTGTTTTTAGGATTAAATTATCAGAATGAAAAACTAAAATCAGTTTTTTGATTTTATCAGCATTTTGAGCTTGGCTTCGAGTAATGCCAGTTCCTGTTTCGTGTTATTGATCTTGTTTTCAAATTCTTCTTTAAGCAGGTTTGCTTTTTTAGAATTGGCAAGAAATCCGATATTGTTTTCCCAGAGTTTAATATCGTTTCGCAACATATTGATCCGTCCCTCGAGTTGCATGCGTTCGTGTGATAAGGCCCTTCCTGCTTCCGGCGAATTTTTAAGGTTCTCAATACGGTTTTTGTAATTCATCGTATTGATCTCTACCGAGGAGATTTTGAGTTTTTCCATTAGCTGGTTGATAGTCTGGCGGTAAGTGTTCTGGAGTTTTTCTTTTATGTCCATAGGAACATGTCCGATCTCCATCCATTCGCGCTGGAAATTTTTCAGGGCTTCAAGGTTTTCATTTTTATTTTCGGTAAACTGAAATGAGTTCATACGGTCAATGAGTTCTTCTTTCTTTTTCAGGTTTTCTTTTTCAATATCCTGAATGTTTGAAAAATAAGAAGATTTTTTTGAAAAGAATTCATCGCAGGCAGCCCTGAACCGTTTCCAGATCTTATCGGAATAACGTTTGGGTACCGGGCCAATTTTTTTCCATTCCTGCTGAAGTTTCAGGATATCGGCCGTTGATTGCCTCCAATTGGTATTGTTTACCATGGCTTCAGCCTGGACACAAAGGTCAAGTTTCTGGTTGTAATTGGTAATCTGCTGCTCTTTGAGTTCTCCAAAAAATTCCTTTTTGTTATTAAAAAAAATGTTGACAGCGCCGCGAAAGCGTTCCCAGATCTCATCGTTTTGTTTTGCAGGAGCGCGTCCTATGCTTTCCCAGAGTTCCTGTATCTCGAAAATCTGCTCGGTTTTGATTCTCCAGTCGTTGCTGTTGGCAATTTCTTCGGCATTGATGGATTCTACTTTTTCGCAAAGGGCTGATTTGGCAAGGAAATTCGTTTCCTGTTCCGAATTTAGTTTCGCATAATATTCTTTGCGCTGGCTGTTAATATTGTCAGAAACCGTCTTGAAACGTTCCCAGATTTCATCTTTCTTATCCAGCATCACCGGCCCGATCTCTTTCCATTCATCGTGGTATTTTTGAAGAAGTTTGAAGGAGCGGGTTACAGATTTTTCAAGAAGCAGTTCTTCGGCTTTTTCGCAAAGTTGTATTTTCAGCTCCAGGTTTTTCTTCAGGTCAAGATCTTTTAATTCTTTGTTTATCTTAACCTTTTCAAAAAACTTTTCCACGAGAAAATGGTAATTATTCCAAAGGCCTTCGATTTCATTTCGCGGCACCTGGCCAATTTGTTTCCATTTTTCCTGAAGGTTTTTAAAGTCATCGTAAGTCTTTTTGAGCGACTCTTCAGAACCGATGAGTTGTTTTATTTCTTCAAGGATCTGCTTTTTCAGTTCGAGGTTTTGAAGCTTTATTTTTTCCTGTTCGACATCGTCTGCGGCTTTCTTCTCTTTGTACATGTCGAACGCGGCTTTATAACGATCTTCCAAAGGATCAACCGGGGGGATGTATTCCTCTTTGGTGCCGCCATTGGCAAGATGTTCCTCCAGGTGATCCTGTTTTTCTTTCTTGATCAGGTTCAGGTAAGCGACTTTTATTCCTGAAACACGGGCTTTTATTTTAATAATTTCGTGATCTCTGACGAGGTCTTCCAACAATTCCACCAGCTTTTCCTTAGAGAAAGTGCGGTAATCAATGATTTCTTCAGCTTCAGCATCTTCTTCTGCATCAGCCTCGCCACCGTTAAAATCTTTTTCGCTGAGAGGTTCATCATCATCAGGATCTTTGATTTTCTTTGATGAGGTGCTTTTTTTTGTGGTGGTCTTTTTGGAGGCTGGCTTTTTGGGCTTAGCTTCGCTTTCAGCAATAGGTTGTTCGGAACTTTCCGGATTAGGTTGTTCCGCCAGATCCGGGTGGTTGATTTCAGCATCAGGTGCAGCTATTGCATCTGGTTCCTTTTCATCTGTTATTTCAGTATTGGTTGTATTAACAGGTGTTTCATCGGGTACTGCATGTTCCGCATCAGGGTTACCGATTTTTTCAGAAGGATTTTGATCCGTTACTTCGTTCATGATATTTCACATTTTGTTATAAAAAAATACCGAAACCTTTCGGAATCAGTAAAGAAGGTTACAAAGGATTGCAAAGGTAATATATTTTTATTAGCCGAAGCATAAACAATAGTTATAATGGTTTTCAAAGTTTTATTAATCCAACGCTCTTTTATTAAAAATAAAATACCCGATGTTGAACATCAGGGAGAAGGGGTTGTCTTTTTTATGGTAATAGGTGAAACTTAGGCTGATCGGGCAAACAGGGCTGTTGTATACCAGTGCGGCATAGCCGAGAAATGTCCTGGTATCTAAAACTTTTCCGTAATGTGCTTTATAATTTTCATCTCGTTTAATTTCCTGGTAAGGTTGAAAAATATACCCTTCGAGCCGGAAATGTATTTTTTTATAAATATTAAAAATGTTTTTCATCCCAACTGCGGCATAAGTGTTAGCCCGCAGGCTGGGAATGAAAAAGGCCTTGCTTTCGGGTGTTGGCTGAAATGCCGGCGCTGAGAGCAGGCTGGAGGTGAAATTGTTGAACAAAGCTTTATTTGTTACCACCAGCTCTGAATAAAGCCCTATGCTGTATACTTTGGAGGTCCTGAAGTAGTTATCGTAGGTAAGTTTTACCTGAAACCAGTGCCGTGATTTTGAAAACACCTCATTATCCAATGCAGTTGAGCCGGGGGTATTGTGTTCTTTTCCATAAATATACCTGGCGTCAAAAAGTACTAGGTTGCCGGCTGTGGGGTATTGCCTGAGATTTAATGAATTGCGGTTAAATAGCGTGTGGAGGGTGATGAAATCAAAGGTGGTACGGTCGGCTGTGTCCGTTCTTGAAAAGCTGTTGGTCTGGTAATAATCGTTACGAATTTGAGCGATGGCCGGGCCGACAACAAATTTGCTTTTATTGCCCATGGGTATGGCAAATTCAGTGATAAAATTCAGCTCGTTATCAATAAGGTAAGAAGGCAGGACATCATTGAAGAACCTTATGGTTGTTTTAAAATAATCCCATTTATTCCATGAAAAAGATGTTTCAAGTGAAAAAGGTACCCGCGTAGGATAGTCGAAGCGGTTTTTGATCAAAACAGAGCTGTAAAACCTTCCGATATAAAAATTGACGAACATTTTAGATGCTGTCACCCCCAGGTATTTATACTGCAGTCCGATATAAGCGCTCGTTATACTGGCTGAAGAAACCAGCCCTCCCAGCTGCGCAACAAAATTTTTATCTCTTTTTACATCAAGATTCAGCGTGAAATACCCCGTTTTTTTATTATAAACAGCTTTAGGATAAATAGATTCAATTTTATCATCGGCTATCAGCCTGAAATATTCTTCTTTGAGCTGCCCCGCATTCAGAATAGAATCTCTATGCATGATCGACTTCCGGATGTATGTTGATTGCAAAGGATTGACTCCTTCTATGTTGATAGAATCAAAAAGCAGCTGTGGTTTTTTGTTTAAAAATTTTTGCCTTTGTACGGCCCGTTCCTCTTTGCAAACCGAGTCTTTGACAAACAACCTGATTTCAGGGATTTTCTCAAGGGCGGAGTAATACCCCACATCTATGATTTCTTTTGCCTTTTCAAAATTGAGGATATTCATTTTAGGCAATTTCGGAGATATCATGACACTATTTTCGCAAATAACACTATAGTTGGTATTTGTGGTCAGCATGTTTTCTATCTGTTCGATAATATTGTCCTGGTCAATAGAAGCAGAATTCCAGTTAGAGGCTACATTGCTTCCGATGATGATATCCGGGTTAAAATCTTCCAGCGCCACATCCGACGGGAAGTTGTTATACATCCCTCCGTCGAAAAGCAGCTTATTATCAATTTTGATAGGTTTAAAGTAAAAAGGGTACGTCATGGATGCCCTTACAGCTTCTGGCAAATAACCATGGCGGAACGTGACTGGTTTTTTGTCTGCAACATCCGAGGCAACACAACGGAACGGGATGTAAAGGCTGTCGAAATTATCATTTGCGGCCACTCCTGCGGAGGCCAGGAAATACATTATTCCAAAATCAACCTGATAAGGTGAAATGATGTTGGTTGGTAATTTATAACTTAGGATGGTGTCATAATTGAATTTGAAATTGATCCAGGCGGCATCAGGTGCGTCTTCTTTATAATAAAAAATATATTTGTCTTCGATGGAACCCTGTGCCCAATTTACAAATTCGTCGGATGTGATGATTTTTTCAATTTGATCCGGTGTATATCCGGAAACGTACATGCTGGCAACGATGGCGCCCATGGAAGTTCCGGCAATATAATCAATGGGAATACAGTTTTCTTCCAGCGCTTTCAGCACGCCCACATGGGCACAGCCTTTAGCTCCGCCGCCACTAAGTACAACTGCCACTTTTTGTGCCTCCAGGGAGGCACAAAAAGCACAGAAGAACAATAAATAAATCAATATTCCCCGGAAGTAACGCATGATATTTTAAAAATATAAAGGTATAAAAAATGGGGATTATTTCAAAGTGTTTATATTTTATCTAATGCAGTACTGAGGTCTTCAAGAATGTCATCCACATCTTCGATACCGACCGAAAAACGGACAAGACCATCGGTGATGCCTGCTAATTCACGTTTTTCCTTAGATAATTTTGAGTGTGTCATGGATGCCGGGTGCTGGATCAGCGTTTCAACACCGCCGAGTGATACCGCCAGCAAGGCCAGATGAACGTTGTCCATAAGTATCCGTCCTGCTTCCACGCCGCCTTTCAGTTCAAAACTGATCATGCAGCCGGGGCCGTCCATCTGTTTTGTTCCAAGATCATATTGCGGGTGTGATTTTAATCCCGGGAACTTTACCCATGCAACCTTAGGATGTTTTTCCAGAAATTCGGCGATGCGGATAGCATTTTGTTGAGCCCTGTCGATGCGGACAGCCAGGGTTTTTAACCCGCGGTGTACCAGGAAAGCCTGGTGTGGGTCGATGTTGAAACCCAGATTAACCATTACCGGGCGAAGGATATCATAGTATTTTTTATCTTTGGTCACGATCATACCGCCGACGATATCCGCATGCCCGTTGATGAATTTGGTCATTGAATGGACCACAACATCGGCGCCGAGGTCGAGAGGCCTTTGCAGGTAAGGGCTGCAGAAAGTGTTGTCCACCACCAGCGGAAGGCCGTGTTTGTGGGCAATTTCAGCTGCTGCCTTGATGTCAATGATATCCATGGTTGGGTTTGCCGGCGTTTCTATGTAAACTAATTTGGTGTTGGGCTTAATAGCTTTTTCAATGTTTTCCAGTTTTGAAGCATCGATGTAGGTGCTTTCGACTCCAAATTTTGGGAAAATGGTTTCGATGATACCACGGGCGGGGCCGTAGATGGCGTTATGGCTGACGATATGTGCGCCGTTTGACAGTAAGGCCATATAAACGGTGCTGATGGCTCCCATGCCTGATGAAGCCGCGATGCCGTCGTAGCCGTTTTCGAGGGCTGCCACAGCCTGTTCAAGAGCTTTTATGGTTGGGTTTCCGATGCGGGTATAAATATATCCTTGTGCTTCGCCTGAAAAGCATTTGGCGCCTTGTTCGGCA
>DAOQAT010000048.1:0-24348 GCA_035354195.1 Bacteroidales bacterium
TTTATATAAAGATTTTATTAAAGTTCAGGCCATAATAAAATCAATGGTATCCGGCAAAAAAATCAAAGTAATGGCAACCTACCTGTGGAAGTTCTCAGCAATAGAAAAATCAGAAAATTATATATTGTATTCTGTTCGTTTCAGTTCGAATTTCGGGCTTATCACACCTGAAAGTGAAACTTTTTCAACGACTATATTACTAGTATCCAACCCATACGCACGGACATCAGAAATACCCATCCTTTTCAAATACGTATAAACATCCATGATAAACTGTTCGAAAGGCGGAAAATCAAAGTCGTAGTTCTGGATGCGGTCAATGATAACAAAACAAAAATCACCCAGCACGTGGTGTTTTTGTAATGATGGATACTTTGACACCATGTCAATCTCGTTATTACGTATCAACTCATCAACGACCTGCTTAAAAAACAGGTTTATCCTGGGTTGTACGCGAAACCCAAGATTAAAATCCACCCGGATCAATGTATCGGGTATTACCGTGGTTATTTTGAATTCCTTGGTATTGGGATCATCAGAGGTGTTGATATGAATCAGCCAATACATATCAGCCCTTTTGGGCTGCTTGTTGATAATAGAATGTATCACTTTTGTTTCAACCTCGCCAATATGTTCGGACCGGGTGAAATACACCAGGTTGGTCGCATATTTTGAAATCGTAACATCTCTTTTAAGATGCTGCAAAATTTCAATATATGGGGCAATCCGCGTAAATGCAATAAAACGATTTTTTATTGCCCTGCCCTTTTGCCATACATACATGATACTGAACAACAGGCTGCTCAGTAAAAGTGTAAACCAACCGCCTTCGACAAATTTATGAAGGTTGGCAATAAGGAAACTGCCTTCAATGGTAAGGAATACCATCATAAAAAACACGACCAGGGAAACATTATATCTTTCAATCTTATAAAGATAATAAGACAAAAGCAGCGTGGTCATCAACATGGTAATGGTGATGGATAAGCCGTAAGCCGCGGTCATATTGGCTGATTCTTTGAAAAAAAGCACTACAAAGAGACAGGCAAAACATAATGCCCAGTTCACGGAACTGATATACATCTGTCCCTTGATATTGGTGGGATAGGTGATTTTCAACCGGGGCCATAGATCAAGCGACATAGCCACAGAAATCAATGTATACGATCCGCTGATCAATGCCTGGCTGGCAATTATCGCGGCGAGCGTCGCAATTATAATGGACGGAATAAGAAACCAACCCGGCATCATGGCAAAAAAGGGATTCGTATGGTTGCTTATTGTATCCATGTGAAGCATCAACCATGCGCCCTGGCCCAGGTAATTCAATATGAGCATGATTTTTACATATACCCAGCTAATCCGGATATTCTTTTTTCCGCAATGGCCCAAATCCGAATATAAGGCTTCAGCACCGGTTGTAGCAAGAAAAACAGCGCCAAGCAAAATAAAACCGCCGGGATATGCGGTCAGGAAATTATACGCATAATAAGGATTAAACGCTTTAAAGACCATTGGCACCTGAACGATATACATCATGCCGGATATTCCCAATATGGCAAACCAAACGAACATGATCGGCCCGAAAGAATTGCCGATGACTTTCGTGCCGAACTTCTGTATGCTGAACAGCAACAAGATTATTAGTAATGAAATCGGGACAACAGGTATGGTGCTGTTAAGCAACAACAAACCTTCTGTGGCGGAAACTATCGTAATGGAAGGAGTGATAACACCATCTGCCAATACTGTTGCACCACCGATGATGGCGATAATATAAATCCACGGCGCATTCTTTTTGACCAGGGCAAAAAGTGAAAAAATGCCTCCTTCTCCTCTATTGTCAGCCCTGAGTGCAATGATGACATATTTAACAGAAGTTAGCAGCGTTAGTGTCCAGATAACACATGAAAGAGCGCCCAAAATAAAATTCACATCAACGTTGCGGGCATTTCCTATTATGGCGCTCATCACATACAACGGCGACGTGCCAATATCTCCATAGACAATGCCGAGCGTCATAATGACACTGAAAAAGGTGGTTTTTGATATGGCAGATGTTTCGCCTTTCATGAACGCAGATTATTTGATTTACCCTTTATAAAGCACCTGTGAAATTGCTGCTCCTCTTGCGATTAAACAATTCCGGCCCCAGGGATTCCAGTGTTTTCCGATTATTTTGGCAAAAGTATAGTGGAACTTATAAGGATTTTATAAGGATTACTTCCACCGGTATAAAGATTTTATTAAGAAATTCAATTAAGATTATGAATTTATAACTGCATAAAATCCATGAATGCTGATGTTGGGCAAAACATCAACAAAATAAAAATAACACCACTTATCAAAACAAAAATAATGTTCTGATTTTTTCAAAAAGCTGTAAACGTTTTCTAAAGCGGTTTATAAACCTGCTTGCCTAATTGATTGAAAAGAGGCTTATCCCAGATAATGCGCTTCCGACGTGATAGCTACTTTTAATGCTTTTGAAATAATACAATTAGCTTCCGCTTCTTTTGTCAGGGCAACAAATTCTTCAGCCGTGATACCCTTCACAGAACCGGAAATCGACAGGTGGATACCAATAATATCAGTTCCTTCCAGGCTCACTGTTGCCTGAGTTTCCAAAGATGCCGGGTCCAGCCCTTTTTGTGTTAACAAAGACGCCACCCACATGGTGAAACAGCCCGCATGTGCTGCTCCCAGAAGTTCTTCAGGATTGGTGCCCTTAACGCCTTCTTCAAAACGGGTTTTAAAACTGTAATCCGTTTCGTTCAATATTCCGCTCTGGGTGCTTAACGTACCTTTACCATCTTTGAGGGTTCCTTGCCAATGTGCTTTTGCTGTTCGTTTCATCGGTTATTATTTTAAGTTAATAATTTTATGTCCGCATCAAAAGTAGCATTTTTTTCAACAATTTTAGTAATCAAATATGAATTTACTTAAATTTGCATAATTTTAGACTATTTAGTCTGTTATTTTCTTCACAAATAATTTATTTAACTTTAACCATGAAAAATTTGTCGTTCATTCTGGTTATCACTGTTGCCTTATCAGCAGTTTTTTTGTCCTGCGAGAAAAAGACCATCGATCCGGGTTCTTACGATACACCTTATAACCCTAACGCACTGGCTGATTCCGTGAGGTTCAGCACCAACATCATCCCGATCTTCCAATCCAGATGCCTGGGGTGCCACGATGCAGGATTATCGCAACCAATTCTTGCAACAAGCGTTGCTTATGATAACTTAACAAGCACGCCGGGGCAATATATCAATCTGACAGACCCTGCCGCCAGCCTTCTTTATACGACCATGGTTAACACGGTGAGCCCCCATGGTAGCGGCCCTTATCCGGATGAAGGCGCTCAGGTTTTGATTTGGATACAGCAAGGTGCAAAAAACAATTAGTGTTAACTCAAACAAAGACCTTTATGGAAAAAAAATATACCCTCCTGTTTTATAATTTCATAGCAAGCCTGCTTGTTATTTTTTCTTTATGCCCGCTGATTGCCCAGAATAATGACAGTATCGTGCCAGGACAGGTTGAGCAGATTGATACTGTAGCCTTTCAGATCGCGGAAGGCAAAAAACCCGTGAAGGACGACTGGTATAGTACCATGCTGGTAGATATGCCCACCAGCTACCTGCCTTCAAAAGGCAGTTTTGAAATATATATCCAACACCGTTTCTCCAACCTCGACGACGGTATCCATGATCTTTTCGGTATCTATGGCGCCTCCAACATCCGCCTTGCCGTAACCTACTCAATCCTGGACCGGCTGATGATTGGTTTTGGCACCGAAAAAGATCACAAATATCAGGAACTTTTTGTGAAAGCAAAACTGCTCGAACAGACACGTAACGGTAAAATACCATTATCGCTGACCTTTTATGGAAACACCGCCTTAAGCGCCCGAAGCAAAAGTTATTGGGGAAATGATTATAAATTTATAGACAAACTGTCGTACCACGCTCAACTGATCGCTGCACGGAAGTTCCATGATATATTCTCCTTACAGGTAGGCGTCAGTTACAGCCACCTGAACAAAACAGAAAGTGTTAAACAGCTTGATACCATTATCAATCAGGCCGATTCAGCCAATTCACTCATAAGAACATCTTACCACGGAGTTACACAAAATGATATCATCGGCATCTCTGCCGCGGCACGTATCAAATTTTACCGCAACATGTCGGTTATCCTGGAATATGATCAGGGATTTCTCTTAAAAAAAGCAAGCTCCATGGAACTAAAACCAAAGCCTAATGTGGCGCTTGGCCTGGAAATCGGAACTGCCACCCATGCTTTTCAGGTATTTGCCTCATCCTACCGCGCCTTGGTCCCACAGCATAACTTCGCTTATAACCAGTTTGACTTCACCAAACTCAAAGGGCTGATGATAGGTTTTAATATAATTGTGCGCCTGAATTAATTCTGAAACGCCCGTTTGTGAATAAAAAAAGAAAAAAGCAACTGAAAGATAATTTTTGGGCAATTATCTTAATGCTGGTCCTCGCCGGGGTAATTATTTTTTATTCATACAATTATGAAGCTTTTAAAAAAACAAACAATTTGCCTGCCCGGGCATTTACTTCCAAAACGGATAATGAACGCTGCCTGAAATGTCATGCCCATAATATTTGTGAATTGCCCGATTCAAAAGATTCCTCTAAGACTATTACCCATTACATGGCGGGTAGTTCTGTTATTGACACGGTTCGGTTTTACAGTTCAAACCACTGGAACTTTAAATGCACGGATTGTCACTCTGATGAGTACCTTACGCAACCTCACGACCCTGCCCTGAAATCGGCCCCAATGAGCACCTGCATCGATTGCCACGGCGGTGATGACGCGTATGCCAAATATCATTTTGAAAACATTGAATCGGATTTTTTTAACAGCACTCATTACAAAAAAGACAGTGTGAATTTTACCTGCTGGAACTGCCACAACGCCCATTACGACAGGCTTAGCATGAGGGATACCTTGCGGGAACCACACCAGGTGATCAGTTACGATAACAATATGTGCCTGAAATGCCACAGCAAACAGCCTGCCTATCAGGGAAACTATTTGTCAGACAGTATTAAAACGGATATGATGGCCTTGCACCAATGGCTGCCGGAAACAGAAAAACACCTGACTAATTTACGTTGTATTGATTGTCATACTTCGCAAAATGACAGTTTGCTGGTACCTCACGATATCTTAGATAAATCAATGGCGTTAAAAGACTGCAAGGCCTGCCATGCCGAAAATTCCATGTTGCTCAAAACTTTATATAAGAACAGGATTTCATCGGGAATGAAAAAAGTTAGGTTCCTGAAAAATGTTCCCGTGGATGGGCAAATTGTTCCAAAGCCCAAAAAACATCCCGTACTGAACATAGTGCTGGCATCGCTTTCGGCCCTTTTGCTGGTCATCGTACTTTTTATCGTTTTTCGCTACCTGATACCCTTTGCTGAAAAAAAACATGATTTGATAAATAAATGTAAAAAAGAATAATTATTTTTTTTGTACTTTTACGAACTTTTTGGTTATTATGTATTTGAATATTTAAATAAAAACTATTATGAAGATAAAATTTATCATTTTAAACCTGGTCACACTGGCAATCGCTGTGGTAATCATGTCGGCGAATTTGCAGCAAAAACCCTGGGTTATTCCCGCAAAGTATAAAACATTGAAAAACCCGGTTAAAAATAGTTCTTCAAGCATAAGCGCAGGCAAACTTGTTTATGACAAATACTGTAAATCGTGCCATGGCAATGCAGGCAAGGGCGACGGTGTGAAGGCCAAAACATTGAAACAACCGTTAACGGATCTTTCAACGGCTAAAGCTCAGACTGTTTCGGATGGAGAGATCTATTATAAAGCTATAATCGGCCGGGACGAAGCTCCAAATTTCGAAAAAAAAATACCTGATGAAACCGACCGTTGGAATGTTGTTAACTTTGTCCGTTCACTAAAAAAATAAAACTCATCCATGAAAACGAAAATCATTTTTATTTCATTATTGGTCATTTTATGCTCTGCTTCGCCTGGATTAATAAAAGCTCAAACTCCGGGGACATTAACTTTTTCGGTCACAACCACATGTCCCAGCGGGCAGTTTAGCCCCAGGCATCTTGTGGCGATATGGATCCAAAACAGCAGTGTTTCGGGGGCTTCAGGCGCTTTTATTAAAACAAAGGTTAGGTATGGCACACATTACCTGTCATTCCTGAATGCCTGGTATTCCGCTTCTGCCCAGAGTGTAACCGACGCAACCACCGGCGCTACAAGAAATATTGCTTCTGAAACCTTGACATTTACATGGAATGCTACAAATGTCAGCGGGTCAATTGTTCCGGACGGCACGTATTACATCTGGATGCAGATGACAGCTGCCAATGCAAACGGAGCAACAGCGTATGTTTCATTTACCAAAGGGCCCTCGCCTGAAACGCTCACCCCTGCTGCTACCGGAAACTATAGTAATATAAATATTAACTGGGTACCGCAGGGTCTTGGTGTCAATGAAAACAGCAGTCCTAAACAGAACATTTCCGTAAGCCCCAACCCTGTTACAAGTTTGAGTCGCATAATGTATTCTCTTGACGAGTTATCAGACGTTACCATCACACTGCACGACATAACAGGGAAACTGATAAGCGTGATCCTGGATGGGAACCAGGACTCAGGCTCATATTCTTTGCCTTTGACGGGTGTTTCGGAATTAAAACAAGGCATTTATTTTATAAAGATCTATACAGGAAAAACTCAAAATACTGTCAAAATTTTCATTCCCTGACATCGATGAATTTTCCGGAAAAAAATGCTTGTTGGAAACAACAGGCATTTTTTTTTCAATACAACCAAATTTACGTTATTTTTGCGATAAATATATAGCTTATGAAAACCGTCAGATTATTTTTAGCATTGTTCGTTACAATATTAGTTTTCGGAAAAACCGCTGATGCACAAGTTCTTCAGGGCGACACCGTTGCCTTCTTTTCGCCGACATATGTTGACTGGCCGCCCTTGCAAGGCACTCCGCAGGATACCATCTGGGCCACCTGCGATGAAGTTGGCGAGCATTGCTATATTTTCAGACAGTTCGGCCTGCCTTTATTTGCCCAAACACAGCTTGACACCTTGGTACACAGGTTTGATAAGCATTTTGTTCCACAATTAACTTCTGTCTACGGGCCAATGCCTGATGCGTTGGATGGTGACTCTCACGTGTTTATCGTAGTCTATAACGAACCAAACTGGTGCGGATATTGGGATCCTGCACAGCAAATGACCGACAACTTTGTAAATACCACATGGGGCAGCCATAGTTCTGAACATGAGATTATTTACATTGCCTCTGATTGCTTCTACGACGCACCCGAAATCGCTGCCCATGAATTCGGGCATATGCTGCACTGGGGTCAAGATCATTCACCCGAACCGGTTTCCAATCCTGTTACATATTGGGAGGATGCCTGGATAGATGAAGGCTTTTCGACTTTTGCCGCTATATATCTTACAGAAAATATTTACGCAACAGGAATTCCTGATGGTGAGGCATTTTTTTATACCAACCCTGATATTCCACTGATATATTTCTCCAACTATAACCAGGTCAAGTTATGGACTTTATTCATGTTTGAGCATTACGGCGGATGGAATTACATTTCAAACCTTATCAGCAACCAACTGAACGGTATCGCAGGAATGGACAGTACCTTAAGGCAATTAAACGCCCCCGTCAATTTTAACCAGGCGTTTGTTCACTTCTCTATCGCCAACTATCTGGATAATTCCACATACGAAGGCGGCAAATACGGATATTCCCATTACACCTTCAACCAGTGTGATACCACCAACCATATTTCGTACCCGACAGGAATTATTAACGCAACTATAAACCCTTACGGTACCGATTACATCTGTTTTTCAAGCTCAACAGCAAATCCCACTCAGATAACATTTTTAGGTGATTCAACGTCGAAGTTCAGCCTGGCTGCCATAAAAATGAGTACTCCTTCAAACAACATTTCCGGCATTGAGTATATCCAGCCGGATGCCAACAGCCATGCAGTAATAAATGCTGACAGCCTTGGAATACTTTACAACAAGCTCATTCTTGTTGTCTGTAATATTGACTCTGCCTTACATGAAGGTGAAACAGCCCCCTATAAGTACTTTACCACCTCCGTTACAGGAATTGACGAAAATAATTCCGGTAGCGAAATAAGCATCTTTCCCAATCCTGTAAAAGAATCCCTCACTTTAAGTTTCAATTTTTCTGAAAAGTGCCTTGTGGAAATTTTTGACATGCAGGGAAAAGTGGTTTACAAAGCTTCTGTTAGTAAAAACTTAAGCACCATTGATGTCAGCAACTTACCCAAAGGGGTCTATACCATGAAAGTCAGCACCAACAAAGGAAATTTCAACAAAAAGTTTACGAAGGAATAATTGATATTTTATTTGTTCAGAAAATGAAATTATTCAAAAGTTCAGCGTTATTATTTGCATTAGTTCTTACATTGATGGTCGTATCCTGCAGCCAGAAAAAAAGACAGCTGACCGTAAAGGATGTGAAACAGATAGAAAAATACCTGGACACCAAAGTAATGGATCGTGCCTATAACGGCGTGGTATTTAGCGCTCATAAAGTGCTTATGCAAAAAGATAACACACTTTATATTTGGGCTTATATGCAGGAATATTATAAAAGAGATGGTAAAACTATGCTTGGCAGCGGATGGTCGGTTCCTTTAATTCTAACTATTGAGCCAGGCGCTGACGGAATAATTGTTAAAAGCCACAAATACCCGGCTGATGGAGAGCTCTATTCAAAAGACGTCAAGGAATTATTTCCAAGTGAGATCCAGCAACAAATTTTTGATTTTCCTGCAACACAGGATTTACGGAAGCTGCAAGAGATATCATTAACGAGAAGCAAAAATCTATAATTGATTATACGTTTATTGGTTTCTGTACAAATATTACTTTTTTATTGGAAATTAATTGTAGAATTTTAAATCTTAGTACAAGGCTGTCGTTACGTCCATTTTAAACTACCGTTCTATTCAGACCACATGAAAAAACTAATTCAGATATTAATCCTACTTCTGATGACAGTTGACGGCTATTCAAGGTGCAAAGATAGCGGACTTTATTTTTGGCCATCTGGCCAGACAGTATGCGAAAATTCGATTTTTGTTATTGATGGATATTTAGGAAGTCAAGAAATAATTACTGGGTTTGAGACGAAATACAAGGTTTATTTGAAGTCGGGCGGACAAATAGTAAACTTAAAAGTTCAAGAAACTCTTGTAGGACAATTTGGATTGACACAAGCAATTTTAAGACCTGAAACAAATCTTACAGTTGGAGAAACTTATGAGTTAATCATTAATAACTTACCAGACCCTGACAATGAATTGTCTCGCTATAGCGAATTGACAAATCACAAAGAAAAAATAAAATGGACTGTAATCGCAGGGCAAGACACTATTGCGCCTAAATGGAGAAAGACGCCAAAATTCAAAAATTACTCTGATGAAATGTTTGGCTGCGGACCAAAGAATTTCGCAATTTTCACCTTTTCCGCTACAGACAATTCGGAATTATTAATCAAAACAGTTGTGAAAAACCTTTCTACTGGAATAGAAACAATATATTACTTAAAGCCCGACAGTAAAAGAATTGCAGTTGGACACGGCATGTGCTCAGGAGCTTTTGATTTTGGCATTAGTAATGACTTTGAAGTTGAATTTAGTTTGTTTGACGCATCAGGCAATATCACTGCCTGGGCTGATAACAGTATAAAAATTAAGCGACCAGCATTGAAAAAGAATGAACGCAAACCACCGAAACATAATAGGCAACCGAAATAAGACAAATAATTAATATTCTATTTATATTTTTTTTTGCAATCACCAACTATAATGAGTAAAGCATTTCAGGACATACAGGAAATATTATTAAACGTATTATGAAGATTAATGAATTTAATTTTCCACTATCTGCTTTTATAAAAATATAGGCCCATAATCTTTGCACTCCAATTATTTTTTATGTAATTTTAACCTCAAAGAATCATAAACCATTTTTCATGGACCTTGATAAATTACTAGCCGATGTTTGTTCGATAGCACGGACAGCCGGCTCATTTCTGAAATCTGAAATCCATAACATTTCCGGAAAAAATATTGAAACAAAGTCCGATCATGATTTTGTTACTTATGTTGACAAAGCGTCAGAAAAATTCCTTATCGAAGAATTATCGTCCATCTTTCCCGAAGCCGGCATCATTGCTGAAGAAAGCCACCGGGAAAATAATAATAAACAATTTAACTGGATCATCGACCCGCTCGACGGCACCACCAATTACATACATGGCATGGCGCCTTACGCTGTAAGTATCGCCCTGACCGATCACGGGAAAGAAATACTCGGCGTAGTTTACGAAGTAAACCTGGATGAATGTTTCAGTGCGCATATAAACGGGAAGGCCTTTCTTAACAATGAAATTATCAAAGTGTCTGAAACAAGTGCGCTGAGCAGGTCGTTTGTGGCCACGGGTTTCCCGAGTAAAGATTATTCAAAGCTGACGGAATATATGGAACTGCTGAAAGGGATCATGTTTGATTCCCATGGCGTTCGCCGCCTTGGCTCCGCAGCCACGGATATCGCCTATGTCGCCTGCGGGCGTTTCGACCTGTTTTATGAATACAACCTGAACAGCTGGGATGTGGCGGCCGGTTCCGTGATCGTGCAACAGGCAGGTGGCAGGGTGACCGATTTTAAAGGTGGGAATAACTACCTGTTCGGAAACGAGATTATTACGTCAAACAGCTTGTTACATCAGGAATTCATGAATTTATTACAAAAACATTTCCATGAGCCAAAACAGGATTGAGTTAATAATAGGTGACATCACCAAACTTGGGGTTGATGCTATTGTAAATGCAGCAAACAGCAGCCTGCTTGGCGGTGGCGGCGTGGATGGTGCCATTCACGCGGCAGCAGGGCCGGCACTGCTGGAAGAATGCCGTACGCTGAACGGATGCCAGACAGGACAGGCCAAAATTACAAACGGATACAGGCTTCCTGCCCGGTACGTCATACATACCGTCGGCCCTGTATGGCGCGGCGGGAACCAGAACGAAGAAGAAATGCTGGCATCCTGCTACCGAAACTCACTCCAATTGGCCGTTACCCATGACATCAAAACGATAGCGTTTCCCAATATAAGCACGGGTGTTTATGGTTTTCCCAAGCCGCTGGCATCAGTGATTGTTGTGAATGAAGTACAAAAATTCCTGAAGTCTGATGCCACAATTGAAAAAGTGATATTTGTTTGCTTCGGCAACGAAAATTTTGATCTGTACTCGAAATTGCTTAGCAAGGAATAATAACCTGAGTTCAGGATAAATTAAACATTGTTTTTGAAAAAAATGCTAATCATTTATCTGTAATATTTGCAGCAGGATATTAATTCTCAAATAAAATTTTCAGGGCTAAAGCCTGTCTGCCGAGCCAGGCAAGCCCTTTATTACCAAGAGGTTTATTAACCCGGCCCATAAGGGCCGGGTTAATAAAACAAACTAATAATTTGGACTTTAGTCCAATTTGTGAATTAATCATCTGAATCTAATGATCCGATATTAGTGGAATTTTTTTAACCCGAACTCAGATTTATGGTAAAAGATGCCGAATTCTAATATTCGGTTTTATTTCCGTTCTTACTCCACTTTTCGAAAGGTTGGTTTAAACCTTCATGTGCGATATGAATGAACGGTATGGAGCGTTTTTCAGGAGCCAGCGGTATCTGTTCATAAATAAAGGAATCGTCAAAACCTGCTGCCGAAGCCTCATGTTTGGAGGCCGCATAATAAACCCTTGACGGCCGCGCCCAGTATATCGCTCCGAGGCACATGGGACAAGGTTCACAACTACAATACAGGTCGCAATCAGCAAGCTGAAAAGAACCGATATTCTTACAAGCGTCACGTATGGCAACCACTTCGGCATGCGCGGTAGGATCATTGGTGGAAGTTACGTTGTTGGTGCCTTTGCCTATGATTTCCCCATTGCGGACAACCAAAGCTGCAAATGGGCCGCCATTCAATGATAACGCATTCTTTTCTGCCATTTCTATGACCAGGTCGATAAATTTTTTATGGGTTTCTGCTGCTCCGTTCATGCTATTTTCAATGGATTTTTAACTTTTTGATGAGATAATGCGAGATCAATGACCTCCATCATTTCTGAAACATAATGAAACCTGAGGCCTTCGATATAGGTTTTGTTTATTTCTTCAATATCTTTCTTATTTTCAACTGAAATAATGATATCCGTGATATTCGCCCTTTTGGCTGCAAGTATCTTTTCTTTGATTCCGCCCACAGGTAAGACTTTTCCGCGCAAGGTGATCTCACCGGTCATGGCAATATTTTTATTTGGCTTGCGCTGTGTAAATGCAGAGGTAAGCGCGGCAAACATGGTCACACCGGCAGAAGGCCCGTCTTTAGGCGTGGCTCCTTCCGGAACATGAATGTGAACGTTCCAGTTTTCAAAAACCTCACTGTTGATATCAAGAAGATGTGAATGTGCTTTAAGGTATTCGAAAGCGATGGTTGCCGACTCTTTCATCACCTCGCCAAGATTTCCGGTCAGTGTGAGTGCGCCCTTTCCTTTGCTCAGGCTCACTTCAATAAACAGCACCTCTCCCCCCACGGAAGTCCATGCCAGGCCGGTAATTACGCCGGCGATATCATGAGGGATGTCTTTATCTTTTTGGTATATCGGATTCCCTAGTATCTTAGGCAATTCGGGTTGCTGGATATTTTTATTATACTTTTCGTCCATGGCAATACTCTTCACACGGTTGCGGATGATCTTTGCTATGGTACGCTCCAGCATACGCACGCCGGATTCCCGGGTATAATCGTCGATGATCTTTTCAAGGACCTTATTGCTAAAAACGATTTGTTTTCCCTGTAAGCCGTGTTCATTCAGCTGCTTGGGAATGAGATGCCGCTGGGCAATTTCAATTTTTTCCTCAAGCAGGTACCCGCTCAGGTCGATAATTTCCATACGGTCGCGCAAGGCAGGATAAATGGTTGAAAGATTGTTCGCCGTAGCAATAAACATCACCCTCGAAAGGTCGAAATCCACCTCGAGGAAATTATCATAAAAATTGGTGTTCTGTTCAGGGTCAAGGATTTCGAGCAAGGCAGCCTGCGGGTCTCCGCTGACATTGTTTCCGCTTACCTTGTCAATTTCATCAAGTACAAAAACGGGATTGGCAGATTTGACTTTTTTATGATTCTGGATGATCCGCCCGGGCATGGCGCCAATGTATGTTTTGCGGTGTCCGCGTAATTCAGATTCATCACGTAAACCACCAAGCGACATTCTCACATATTTACGTTCAAGGGCCCGGGCAATAGATTTTCCCAGCGACGTTTTTCCAACACCCGGAGGGCCTATGAGGCATAAAATCGGAGATTTCATATCGCCCTTCACCTTGAGTACGGCAAGGTATTCAATGATTCGTTCTTTAATTTTTTCAAGGCCGTAATGGTCCTCATCCAAAATTCGCTGGGCATTTTTCAGGTCGAAATTGTCCTGAGTATATTCATTCCAGGGCAGTTCTACAATGGTTTCAAGATAAGTGGTCTGAACCGAATATTCCGCCGCATGGGGATTCATCCGCTGAAACTTGGAGAGCTCACGTTCGAACACCTGTGCAATTTCTTCCGGCCATTTTTTCTGAGCAGCCTTTTCCTGTAACTCGCTGATAAGTTGCTCCTGCGGGTTGTCGCCCAGCTCCTGCTGAATTTGCTTGATCTGCTGGTGCAATAAAAAATCACGCTGCTGCTTATCGAGATCAATTTTTACTTTGTTCTGAATCTGGTTTTTCAGCTCAATCATCTGAAGTTCTTTAACCATGTAATTCAGCACCTGGTTAGCACGGTCGGTAAGGTCGGGGGTTTCAAGTAAATGTTGTTTCTCGGAAAGTTCAATATTCAAATTGGATGAGATGAAATTTACCAGAAACGACGGGCTTTCAATGTTTTTTATGGCAAAAGCCGCTTCAGAAGGTATGTTCGGAGACTGCTTTGCCATCTGAATCGAAAAATCTTTGAGCGAAGAAATCAGCGCCTGAAATTTCTTGTCTTTCTTAACCGCTTCGTTGGTAACAAACGCTCCTATATGAGCGGTGAAGTATGGCTCCGTTGAGTTGATATCAAGCAGTGTAAAACGTTTTTTACCCTGTATGATGACCGTGGTGCTTCCGTCGGGCATGTGCAGGGTTTTCAATATGATGGCCACTGTGCCCACCTTGTAAAGGTCATCAAAAGATGGGTCTTCGATATTTGAATCTATTTGTGAAACAACTCCGATATTTTGTTTAGCCTTATACGCTTCTTTGATCAGTCTGATGGACTTGTCACGCCCGACTGTAATGGGTATTACCACGCCGGGAAATAAAACCGTGTTTCTCAAAGGCAATATAGGCAAGGTCTCGGGCAAAGGCTCCGAATTCATTTGCTCTTCTTCTTCGGAGGTAAACAAAGGAATGAACTCAGTTTCGCTATCTACGAGGCTCATCAATTTCAATTTCTTTTCTAATTCTGCAGAAAATTCCATACAAAACAATTATGACAATGTGTCAGTTAAATTAATATTTTATGTAACAATTTAATCTAAAAACCAGGAATATCAATAAATTTCACAAATGAACAGGGTAGTTTGTCAATTTAAATGCCAAGCTTCTTGTAAACGGTTTTCAGGGCAAAAAGTTACCTGATAAATTTAACATTTTTGCGATACGCAAAAGTCAGGTTGTAAACGTTTTTCAAAATATTTTCATCGATTTTTGAAAATTCCATGCCCCTGCGTTGGTAAACGCTTTTTGCAACTTCTATAGCTTTAGCAATATCGTAGGTGGTATATCCGGAAACAGAGCTTCCCCAACTGAAAGATGGGATAAAATTACGCTGAAACCCATGGCCAAATATGCTGGTATTCGCTCCTATCACGGTTCCGGTGTTGAACATGGTGTTTATTCCGCATTTGGAGTGATCGCCCATAATGAGCCCGCAAAACTGCAAACCTGTTGGTATGAAGCGTTCCTGGGTATAATTCCACATTTTAACTTCATCGTAGGTATTTTTCAGGTTCGAATTATTAGAGTCAGCACCGAGGTTGCACCATTCGCCAATTACCGAATTACCGATAAATCCATCGTGTGCTTTGTTGCTAAAACCGAATATGACAGTGTTGTTAAGTTCACCGCCTACTTTCGATTGAGGGCCAATGGTGGTGGCCCCATATATTTTGGCACCCATTTTCAGGGTAGCTTGTTCACACAAGGCAAAGGGGCCGCGAATCATCGCACCTTCCATGACTTCGGCATCTTTTCCGATGTATACCGGGCCTTCAGAAGCATTAATAATGGCATGTTCAACCTTCGCTCCAGCTTCAATGAAAATATTTTTTTCATCAGTTACCCTGTTTGTGGTACTTATGGCTTTTGACTTCCGTCCTTTTGTGATCAATTTAAAATCTTCCTTTATCGCTTCTTCATTAAAAGAAAAGATGTCCCACGGATAATTAATTTTAATATGCGGGATATCACATAAAATTTCGTTTAATCCTTCAAGGTCATGCTTGTCGCCATCATCAACCAATGCAGATTCGATGTTTTCGCTGGCCTCAAGGTCTTTTTCATCAATGTTATAGGCAATAATATAATCCTCTGTCACCAATGCCTGGCCGGATTTTAACTCATTTATTTTTTTTACAAGTTCGGGCGTGGGGCATATGGTAGCATTGATCAGAATATTATTCTTTCCTTTTATAATCGGGTATTTTTCGCTAAGGTGCCGTTCGGTCAGTGTGGAGGTTTCTGCTTTCAGGTATTTTTCCCATTTCTGACGAATGGTAAGAATACCTATCCGTATTTCAGCAGCAGGCCTGGTCAATGTCAAAGGAAATAAATCCATCCGTGACGAATCATCAAAAAGAATATAATTCATGTTCAAAAGTGTTTAGTGTAGTACAATAATAAGAATAAAACATGATATTTTTCAAAAAAATGAAAAAAGTTTTTCCAGAAATACTAACAGCAAAGAATTAAAAATGTTGTATCATAAGCTAAAATAAAAAACCCCGAAAAAATTCCGGGGTTTTCGAAGAAATTATTCTTCAGTTTTTTGCGGTTCCTCTTTCTGAGGCTCAGCTTTCTTAACAATATGTTTTTTATAACGGGTATTAAATTTATCAACACGACCAGCAGTATCAACAAATTTCATCTTACCGGTGTAAAACGGATGGGATGTGTGCGAGATTTCGAGTTTTACCAAAGGATATTCCTTGCCATCTTCCCATACAATAGTTTCTTTGGTTTGAGCTGTTGAACGTGTAATAAATGAATAATCGTTTGACATATCTTTGAAAACTACTAAACGATAATCTTTCGGGTGAATGCCTTTTTTCATGACTTACTTTTTTTTATAAATGTGAGTGCAAAATTACACTACTTTTATTTATAAACAAGACTTTCATGATATTTTTTTATTAATTCGAATTAATTTTATATTTATTTTGTTTTTTTACTATCTATTTTACAATTTATTAAACAATTATAATGTAAGTAAGAAGTTCATAGTATCACTATTGTCAGCATAATTCCATAATTCAGGATGCTGAGCTTTTCCAAAGGGAACAGCCGCAGTATCAATTGAAGATGATCCGACTATGCATTGTATGGAATCTGAATGTTCCTGCAAAAAGGTTTGTACCGAATTAATGTCAGAATACCGCTCAAAATTAATTACGGAAACCGGGGAATACATGGAAGGGTCTTCCACTAAAAGAAAAAATCCGCCATCAATTATTATTCGCTTATCCATGATAAAAATGGTCTTATAGTAATCATAATTGTTCTTGTATTTATGATGATCCAGGATAAACGAAAACGGCTTCATGGCATCGATGAACCGCTGAAGATCGAATGATTCCGGAATATAGATTTTTGAAACATTACGGCAACCCAGGCCAAAATAGCTGAAAATATCAGCAGCCAGAAGGGTCAACTGATCATCGGTTTCGTTGCCGGCCAAAACAGCAATACTGTTGCGGTTTTTCCTGATAATGTGAGGGTATTTCCCGAAGTAATACTCAAAATACCTGGAGGTATTATTGCTTCCGGTAGCTATCACGGCATCGAAACCTTCCAGTTTATTTTCAGTAAAATAAATCAGGTCCTTGTAGCGATTGTCAATTGCTGATAGAACTTCAGCAATGGCAGGCAATAAATAACGGTCGTTTTGGGATAACTTTCCCATAAAAATATTTCCGCTGACCAGTACACACAAAAAATCATGAAAACCCACAATGGGAATATTTCCAGCCAGCACCACTCCTACCTTGCACGGGTTTGATGTCGTTTTAAAAAGTGGTTCGTAGTGATGTATCCATTTTTTGATTTTATCTTTTTCCAGCATTATGGCTATTGAATTTAATGCAAGAAAAATATTTTGTTTGGTAAAATAGCCATTATGGATCATGCTGTTATCAACAGCTTCCGCCAAACATTTAGGCACATGATATTCCGGATTTGTTTTACCAAGTATAAAGGCAGATAAGAAATCCGAAAGTTTGCCGAAATTATCAATATGTTCGTCTAATGTTATCATAATCTGTTTTTCCACCAATTTTATATATTTTTGTAAAAGTAAACGATTTTGATCATGCAAAATAAAGGTTGTAAAAATTTCGTTTATCAAAAGATTTATTGAAAAACACATGTCGCAACGTTTAATCGGATTTTTCCTGATGGTTTTTTTTCTGCCTTTTACACTGAGATCGCAGGAGGCAGAAGCCCGTTTGGACTCCCTTAAATCCTACACCAATACGATTGCAAGCGAAACGGCCGACTTTAATAAATATGCGGCCAACGAAAAACTTCAAAACCTGCTTGAAAAAATTTTCATGTCTGAAAAATCTTTTGAATTTCCTTTCGATTCCGTTAAAAAATATTCCGCACTCACCTCCCCCGACAAAAAATTTAAAATTATCACCTGGGGAATTGCCAAAGAAGACGGTATGTACGAGTTTTTTGGCTATATTTTCTTTCCGGAAAACTCAGGGTTAAAAAAAAGATTTTTTAAACTGACCGACAATACGGATAAAATAATGTATCCTGAAAATGAAGTGACTGATTTTGGCAAATGGTATGGCGCCATCTATTACAAGATCATTCCAACCGTTTACCAGGGAAAAAGAAATTACACCTTATTGGGATGGAAAGGGAACAACAAGCTGACGACAAAAAAAGTGATCGAAATTCTTTCGTTCCGCACGGTCGGCACCCCCGTTTTCGGCAAACAACTGTTCCGGAAATACAAAGAAAAAACCACGCGGGTAATCTTTGAATATTCGTCCCGTGCTAGCATGCTCATGCGTTTCGATGAGCAAATGATACATACGGTGACACGTCCTGCAAAAACTATAAAGACAAAATACAACCCAAAAGACAAAAAAAGCAATAAAGCCTTAAAGTCTGATAAAAAGGTCCCGGCAAAAATAAAAACCCTGAAAGCCGATATGATTGTTTTCGACCGCCTTTCACCCATGGATACGCGCACCTCAAAATATGCAGCCAACCTGGAAGGCCAGTATCAGTTTTATGTTCCTGAATCCAATGTTTTTGACGGTTTTATTTTCGAAAACGGAAAATGGCAATTCGTGAAAGATATTGATGCCCGCAACCCCAAACCGAAAAACAAGAAAAAAATCACGCCGCCACAGTTGTAAAATACTGGATAACAAATTGTTATTTTTTATTGATTTACATTTTTTTTATTGCAATTAAATTGTTTACTTTGCAAACAGAAAAGAAATATAACATTCATAAACTATATTTAACATGAAAAAAGTACACAATTTTAATGCTGGTCCTTCTATTCTGCCACGAATAGCAATAGAAAACACTGCAAAAGCAGTATTAGATCTCAACGGAATCGGAATGTCAATCCTTGAAATTTCCCACAGAAGCAAGGATTTTCAAGCCATCATTGACGAAGCTGTAGCACTTTTTAAGGAACAACTTGGAATTCCCGAAGGATATCATGTCCTGTTCCTGGGAGGCGGCGCCAGTATGCAATTCTGTATGGTGCCATACAACCTCATGGAAAAGAAAGCTGCTTACCTTGAAACAGGTGTATGGGCCAAAAAAGCCATCAAAGAAGCAAAACTTTTTGGTGAAGTACAGATCGTAGGTTCTTCTGCCGATAAAAATTTCAATTACATCCCCAAAGGCTGGGAAATACCGAAAGACGTGGATTACATGCACATCACCACCAACAACACCATTTACGGTTCTGAGATCAGGTACGATATGGACAGCCCCGTTCCTTTGGTGGCAGATATGTCGTCTGACATTTTCAGCCGCCCGGTTGACGTTTCGAAATATGCCATGATTTATGGCGGCGCCCAGAAAAACCTCGGGCCTGCTGGCGCTACCTTTGTTATTGTACGCGAAGATATTCTCGGAAAAGTTACACGCGTCATTCCTTCCATGCTCGACTACAGAACTCACATTAAAGAAGGTTCTATGTTCAACACGCCTCCCTGTCTGCCGATATACACGATTATGGAAACATTGAGGTGGATAAAATCAATTGGTGGCGTGAAAGAACTCGAAAAAATGAATCTGGCCAAGGCAAAATTACTTTATGATGCCATCGATTCAAGTAAAATATTTGTCGGCACCGTGGAAAAAGATTCCCGTTCACTGATGAATATCTGCTTCGTGATGAAAGAAGGTTATCAGAACCTCGAAGAGGAATTCATGAACTTTGCCAAATCAAAAGGCATGGTCGGTATCAAAGGCCATCGTTCCGTTGGAGGATTCAGAGCTTCCACATACAATGCCCTGCCCATCGAAAGTGTCCAGGCATTAGTTGATTGTATGAAAGAATTTGAAGCTTCTAAAATATAATTGATCCTTTCTTAAAAGGATAAAGTAGTTTCTGAAAAAACTATTTTATCCTTTTTTTTTATTTTATTGAAATATTAATTATTTTCGTTGTTAAATCTTTTAAAACCAATTAAAAAACCATTTAAAACTATTTGTTATGGCAAAAGTACTGATAGCTACCGAAAAACCCTTTGCAGCTGTTGCTGTTAACGGAATAAAAAAGATCTTTGACGAAGCCGGTTTCGAAACCGTATTGCTTGAAAAATATACCGACAACGCCGAACTTATCAAAGCCGTTGCCGATGTGGATGCCATGATCATCAGAAGCGACAAGGCCACTGCAGAAGTGATCAATGCAGCCAAAAACCTTAAAATCATCGTTCGCGCCGGTGCAGGCTATGACAATATAGACCTGGCGGCTGCCAACGAACATAAAATTGTGGCCATGAATACCCCCGGGCAAAATTCCAATGCTGTTGCAGAACTGGCACTTGGCATGATGGTTTTTATTTCAAGAGCCTGTTTTAAAGGCGGCCCCGGTTCAGAACTGAAAGGAAAAAAATTAGGCATCCATGCTTATGGGTATGTAGGAAAATATGTAGCTAAAATTGCTAAAGGATTCGGGATGGAACTTTACGCCTTCGATCCTTTTATCGAAAAATCAGTGATGGAACAAGACGGCGTAAAAGCTGTTGGCAGCGTTGAAGAATTGTACAGCACCTGCCAGTATGTTTCATTGCATATTCCTGCCAATGAAAAGACAAAAAAATCCATCAATTTCGACCTTATGTCCAAAATGCCTAAAGGTGCTACCCTGGTTAATACCGCACGTAAGGAAGTCATCAACGAAGATGATTTAAAACGGATGCTTGACGAACGCCCTGATTTTAAATATATCTCCGATATAGCCCCGGATTGCCACGCAGAAATTGACGGCAAATACGAAAAACGTTATTATGCCACCCCTAAAAAACAAGGAGCTGAAACATCTGAAGCCAACATCAATGCCGGGCTGGCCGCGGCAAACCAGATAGTCGGCTTCCTCAAAAACGGAGTAACAAAATTTCAGGTGAATAAATTCTAAGCCTTTTTCAACAAGTTCTGACTATTAAAATTAAAAAGAATGGAAACTGACAAAAACATGTTCTTCTTCAGGTTTGAAGACCTGAGGATCTATAACAAAGCGCTTGATTACGTCAGCTGGGTGTATAATAACACACAGCATTTTCCTGAAACTAACAGGCTAAGCCTGACCAATAAATTCATCTGTGCCGCACAATGCATCGCCATCAATATTTCTGAAGGCTCCAGCAGAAACAAGACTCAGTTTATTTATTATCTGAAAATGGCCAAAAGCTCCATCAGGGAATGTATTGTATATACAACCGTGGCTGAAAAACTCGGTTTTTTCGGTGAAAATAATGTTGAGGATTCCAGGAATGTGCTGATAGAAATGACAAAGATGATTGGCGCCCTCATAGCTTCTTTGCAAAGAAGCGAAAGGCCCGGCGAAAAAACAGATGATGATTTTGATGATAATCCGAACCACAACCTGAATTCAGAAATTATTTAATCTTCCATTCTTAATGATTTTTTTAGGTAGAATGTTGCCTTTATTTATTATTGTTTAACTATATAAAACTATTAACATGGCTATTTTAAAAGCTTTTAAGGGCCTGCGCCCACCAAAAAAAATTGCACAACTTGTGGCATCAAGGCCTTATGACGTGCTCAATTCAAAAGAAGCACGGGTCGAAGCTGATGGAAACGAATATTCATTACTTCATATCATAAAACCGGAAATCGACCTTGATATAAACATCGATGAACATGATGAATCGGTTTATAATAAAGCAAAAGAAAATTTCAGGAAATTCCGTGAAAATAAGTGGCTGGTCCCCGATGAAAAAGACTGTCTGTATATTTATGCCCAAACCATGATCGGCAAAACACAATACGGCATCGTGGGTTGTGCCGGCGTGGAAGATTACATGAACGGCATCATCAAAAAACATGAACTCACCCGGAAAGATAAAGAAGAAGACCGGATGAAACATGTACGCATTACCAACGCAAATATGGAACCTGTGTTTTTCACTTACCCGGCTGTAAAAGAAATTGATGAGATTGTTGCTAGTATTGTAGAAAACCATACTCCGGAATATAATTTTACTTCAAACGACGGATTCGGGCATCATTTCTGGGTTATCAAAGATGAGCATACCATAAATAAATTGATCGGATTGTTCAAAAACGTCCCGTACACCTATGTTGCCGACGGCCACCACCGTACCGCTGCTGCAGCGCTTGTTGGTAATGAAAAGAAAAAAAATAACCCGGACCACACCGGAAATGAAGAATACAATTTCTTCCTTGCTGTTCATTTTCCTGCTGATCAGCTGACGATCATTGATTACAACCGCGTGGTGAAAGACCTGAACAACCTTAGCCCGGATGAATTTTTGAAAAAACTGGAGCAAGTTTTCTCAGTTGAGATGAAAGGCGCTGACGTGTATAAACCCCACATGCTTCACAACTTCGGTTTATATCTGGATGGCAAATGGTACTCACTGACCGCAAAACCAGGAACATTCAACGATGACGATCCTATCGGCGTCCTTGATGTTACTATACTTTCCAAACTTGTGCTTGACGAAATTCTTGGCATTAAAGACCTTAGAACCGACAAGCGCATTGATTTTGTCGGCGGTATCCGCGGACTTGGTGAATTGAAAAAACGTGTGGATTCAGGTGAAATGAAAGCAGCCTTTGCGCTTTACCCTGTATCTATGGATCAATTGATCAACATTGCCGATACCGGCAATATCATGCCTCCGAAAACCACCTGGTTCGAACCTAAATTAAGAAGCGGGCTTGTGGTGCATTCTTTGGAATAATTTTTAAGGAATAAAAAATAAAAGACTCCCGGGGTTTGGGCTTCGGGAGTTTTTTTTTGCTAATTAATTATGAAAAAAAAATCAAAGAAAATTATCGGATTTTTTGCATATTTTTTTCGCAACAGAAGAGCAATTTAGTTGGGGCGAAATAATTTTTATGATATTTTTCTTGGTATTTGTTTGTATAATATTGTGGTTTGGAACGAGGATGTGAAGTAAGATGTATTGAGACAGGAGGTGCGCGCAAGCTTTGGGAGAAATTGTCTGAACCGCTGATTAAACTAATTTTATTGATTAAACTTATTTATGAGTAGCCTTAGCCGAACGAGGGGATATTGATTTTCCTAGTTCATCATAAAATCCCATTATTTCATCAACATCAAGTTGTGATAAAATTCCGATTTGACATTTATCAAAAGAAGTTGTATTGTAGTTTATAGAACTAACCTCAGCAATTTTACCTATTCTATCTTTTAGTCGATCTTCTATTAATGGACGATATTCTTTATAAGAATTATCACAACCGTTGAATTTTGCTTTTAATATATATGAATTGAAAATGACCTCTGTTAAACCTGATGCTCTAAAATCAAGTTCATACATATAATCGCAATTCAAGAAACTTATTTTTGAGAGAATAGAACAAGAAAATTTTGTATCACTAACTTCTGAATTTTTGAAACTCACATTTGATAGGTGGGAAGAAAGAAAAGAAGAAGAATTTATTTTAGAATTTTCAAAATTAATATTCTTTAGTTCTGAATCAATAAAATGTAGAACTATTGGTGTCTGACAGTTTTCAAATGTAATATCTTTTATTTGCACATATTGAAAAATTGTTCCATAAATTTTAGTATTAAAAAAATCCAAATTATGCAATGTTGCAAGTGTAAATTTTGCTTTACTAATATTCGCATTTTTGAGGTTAACATTTTCTAAACTTGGCATTAAACAAAAAGAAAGATCTGCATTTGAAAAATTGCAGTTATCAAGATTTGTTCCGATTAAATTAGAATGTGACAAATTAGCATTGCAATTAATATATGGGTTATTGGAATTAATTGGTAGTTTAAATAGGCAATCTATGATCATTTGGATAGCGGTATGATTAAAGTCCGTTGCTAATTTTTCATAAATATTCGTGTTACTCCGAATATAGCTACATAAAATGATAAAAACAACTTCTGCATATTCTTTTTGATTCTCTTTTGCAATTTGATTTAATTCAGCAATACCACCTAATATTATTGGTTCTTTATCACTACCTAAATGCTCAATACCATTTTTAAACCTTTCATCAATTTGGCTTTTGCGAGATAATTCAATTTGTTCACTTTGCTTTCCAATTGCTTCACCTTACCTCTTTACACTTTCTTCAGTTGTAATAGCACGTGTATATGAAACAAATAGCCAAAATAGAATACCAATCCCACCTTCAATACTTAAAAGTAATTTGATTAATTCTCC
>DAOQAT010000049.1:0-3716 GCA_035354195.1 Bacteroidales bacterium
CCTTTTGCCAGTATTGGAATCAAAGACCAGCGAACCGGTACGATCAGCGATATGGACGGCAACTATCAGTTTGAAGTGGCCCCCGGTGATTATATGTTGCTTTTTTCGTGTGTGGGTTACGAGAAACATTCTCAGAAGATCAGCGTCAAACAGGGCAAAACCCTGGTGGTTAATGTCTCGATGAAAGTTTCCGTTACAGAACTTAATACCACCGTGGTCTCGGCTTCGAAATACGAACAGAAACTTGAAGATGCAACCAACTCTGTTGAGGTAATCAAGCCGACGATGATCGAAAATAAAAATATACTCACCCTCGATAAGGCTATTGAGTCTGTTCCCGGTGTTGCCATCGTTGACAATGAGCCGCAGATCCGCGGAGGCAGCGGCTTTAGTTCCGGCCTTGGAAGCAGGGTCATGATTCTTATTGACGAAATTCCACTGATGCGCGCTGACGCAGGCCGCCCGGTATGGAGTTTTTTGCCCGTTGAAGATGTTGAACAGATAGAAGTGGTGAAGGGCGCATCTTCGGTAATGTACGGCTCCTCGGCCTTAAACGGTGCGATCAATGTGCGCACGGCTTATCCGAAAGATAAAACATTGACGAAAGTCACCATCCATAGCGGAATTTACAGCACGCCCCCGAAACGTTATACCAAATCATGGGAAGGTTTTAACCCCATAATTTTAGGCGCCAGTTTTATACACTCCCAAAGAATAAACAATTTTGACTTTGTGGTCGGCGGCAATTTTCTCTCCGACCCGGGCTGTATCGGCGCTCCGCCACACGATACTTCGGGCGAATACGACAAAGGGGAGTTTGAGAAGAACTTTCGCCTGAACTTTGGCACCAGGGTACGCTCCACGAAAGTTGAAGGGTTGACCTACGGACTAAACGGAAATTTCATGTACTCGAAAAACACCCAGGCCTTTTTCTGGATGGATGCCGATTCCAATATTTTCCGTTCTTATCCCGGAGCTATAACCAACTTCGCCGATTTTCAGTTTTACCTCGATCCCTATGTAAAATACTTCGGGCCTAAAGGCGCATCCCATTCGTTGAAAAACAGGTTTTACTACAGCGACAATAAAGGTGGAAACTCCCAATCGGCCATGTCGTATTCCCTTTATAATGAATACCAGTTTTCAAAAATGTTTAAGAAAGCCGGGAACCTGGTGTTCAATGCGGGAGTCATGAATATTTACGCCTATTCATTTGGAAAAGTATTCTCCGGAAAATTCGGGGAAGAAGCGGCTAAGTCGTCAGACAATCTTGCGGTTTATGTTCAGTTAGAAAAGAAATTTTTTAAGATACTCACAATTTCCGGAGGGGCACGCTGGGAATATTTCAAACTCAGCGATTATGTTGACAGCCGGCCTGTATTCCGCGCGGGAGTGAATATTAAGGCAACCCGCGGTACATACATCAGGGCTTCTTTCGGACAAGGATTCCGGTTTCCGAGCATAGGCGAACGTTATATTTCTACCTCCGCCGGAAATTTCGGCATTTATCCCAATCCTGATCTTAAGTCTGAAACAAGTTGGAATACAGAACTCGGGATAAAACAATTATTCAAAATCAAAAAGTTTGTCGGATTCATTGACATCTGCGGATTCTGGCAGGAATATAAAAACTATATTGAATTTAATGCAGGGCTATGGGGAAGAAATGTGGATTCATTAGGGAATCTGGATATCAGCAAAAACCTGGGCTATAAATTTTTAAACACTTCGGATGCACGGGTATGGGGCATTGATGTTGCCCTGATGGGAGAAGGAAAATTTACCAAAAATTTCTCTATGGCAGTCATGGGAGGTTATACATTCTCAAGGCCCACCTGCCTGGAACCGGATAAGGTTTATTACAGAGACACCTTGTTAAAACAGGATTTTTCTTATATGACCAGCTCGTTCGATACCCGTGACAATATTCTTAAATACCGTTTTGAGCAACTGGCAAAACTTGATGTGGAGTTTACCTATAAAAGTTTTTCCCTCGGTTTGAGCGGCAGGTATTATGGTTTTATGTACAATATTGATAAGTTTTTTATGGAAACCGACCGCCCCGGCTTATTTAATACCGGTATAAGGCAGTACAGAAGGGATCATCATAAAGGGGACTATGTTTTTGATGCACGCCTGAGTTATGAATTGAAAAAACATTTTAAATTTACGTTGCTGGTCAACAATGTTTTGAATACCGAATACTCTTTGCGGCCGATTTCTGTTGAACCGCCGCGTGTTACGTCCATTCAAATCGTTTATAAAGTATAGTATTATGAAAAAATTACAATATACCTTCATTCTTGCCATATTGTCTTTTTTTGGCCTCTTTATGGCATTTACATCTTGCAGGGATTACATTGATTATCCGGTTGAAGAAACCCCGATAGATCTGCTCTGTACCTTAAACATCAGAGGTGGTTGCCTTGATCAGTGGGAATTGGTCGATGATGGCTTTGGTTATAAGAGTCTGGAGCCGGCAGGCGATTTCCTTAGAACACTGAATTATCTTTACACACTGCCGGCAGCGGCTGGTGGGCCGGGCCCGAAAACCACCTTTAACACGGAAGATTCATACTCGGGAACTTATGCGGCTCTTTTAGTTACTGGCTCTTTCAGCCCGCAAGGAACCAGTATTCTAATTCCAGGCCTGTTGGGTACCGATTCCCTTGATATCCCCAATGGAACGATCATTGTTGGGAAGCCCTATACGTCAAAACCACTTAGTTTTCAGGGGTATTATAAGTATGAGCCTGTCGGCGGAGACTCGGCGCTGTTTTCTGTTTTATTGTCAAAATATAATACGGGAGCGCACAAAAGGGATACTATCGCATTAGCAAGACAAGTCATTACAAACCCGGTTTCAACCTACACCATGCTTGACCTTCCGCTGAATTATTACTTTACCGACGTCACACCTGATACGCTGACATTATTGATATGCTCAAGCGCCGATATAAGGTTCAACGACCTTATGAACTGCAAGGGGCAGGTGGGAAGCAAGTTGTGGGTGGATGAGATTTCCTTTATAATGCCGTAAGGTATTGCCAGATTTGGTATTTATTCGGCGTTACGGCTTCTTCTTTTTTTTTCAATCAGCACTGAAGGTGAAATGTTTTGCCCGGTTCGGGGCAATAGTGAGAATATCGTATTAACATCCCGCTCCGCTGGAGCGGAACTTTCGCGGGTTGTTGCTTTTTACCAACATCTCATTCCTACGGAATGAAAGAGAATTGCTTAATTCAGGCGATTAGCGCTATGGGCAGCGGCGATTTTGTGTCCGCCCCCTGGTTTATGATCTTGCAGCTCCGTAGGAGCTTGATGTTGGTAAAATAGCATCAAAGACTTAACATCCCGCTCCAGCGGAGCGGAACGTTCTTCTGGTATATCACGTTTTTCTGACATTGAAAAATGTTTTGCCCGCTCCGGGGCAAGATCGGAAAGTAGATTGGATTTTTTAAAAATGTTCGGCCCCTCCGGGACCGTTTATCAACATTCCGCCGGGGCGGATCGACTATAGAATTTTTAGAAAAGATCGTAAATCTTCGATCGTTAATCCCTGCCCGTCTGATCTGGCGACCAGACAGTCAGGCGAGGGTGTTGGATATTTCAAAAGATTTTACTCTTGAAGAGGTAAACGTTGGTGAAATAATCGTACAACATTAACATCCCGCTCCGCTGGAGCGGAACTTTCGCGGGTTGTTGCTTTTTACCAA
>DAOQAT010000049.1:3816-10542 GCA_035354195.1 Bacteroidales bacterium
ATTAACATCCCGCTCCGCTGGAGCGGAACTTTCGCGGGTTGTTGCTTTTTACCAACATCTCATTCCTACGGAATGAAAGAGAATTGCTTAATTCAGGCGATTAGCGCTATGGGCAGCGGCGATTTTGTGTCCGCCCCCTGGTTTATGATCTTGCAGCTCCGTAGGAGCTTGATGTTGGTAAAATAGCATCAAAGACTTAACATCCCGCTCCAGCGGAGCGGAACGTTCTTCTGGAATATCACGTTTTTTTGACATGGAAAAATGTCTGGCCCCTCCGGGGCCATATTGCACAACATATCATTACAGAAGGGATTAATAACGATCATAATTCTACAATCGTTAATCGATATTCGAGATTAAAAAATATTACAAATTAAGAACACTTCGTCATGCGGATCAGAAGCCAAAATGAAAACCGCGATTGAAAAAGTTCACCATCTTTATGTTTGGAGTTTTGAGGTGGTACACAAAAATGTTCGGCCCCTCCGGGGCCACAGTGCACAACATATCATTACAGAAGGGATTAATAACGATCATAATTCTGCAATCGTTAATCGATATTCGATATTAAAAAATATTACAAATTAAGAACATTTCGCCTGGCGGATCAGAAGCCAAAATGAAAACCGCGATTGAAAAAGTTCACCATCTTTATGTTTGGAGTTTTGAGGTGGTATACAAAAATGTTTGGCCCCTCCAGGGCCATGCTGTTAATTGCTATTTTCCTTTTTTCTCAATCAGCAATAACAGCGAATCATACATTTCCCCGATATTTTTCCATTTGGCAATTTCTGCATTGGTGAATTTTATGCTGAAGTGTTTTTCTATGGCCACCACCAGATTCAGGTGCGACAAGGAATCCCAGCCTTCTATGTCGTCAGCGGTATTTTCCCGTGATATCTTTATATCATCATCGTAAAAGACTTTGCAAAAAATTGCATTTAATTCATCAAATGTTCCCATAATCAAAATTTTTAGATTTCCATTGTTGAAATGTCTCCGGGGTCCTCGCCTTTATACCAGGCCTTTAAAACCCGCCGCATTATTTTTCCGCTTTTGTTTTTTGGTATTTCTTCTATGATCCGTATATCCTGAGGTGTGGCAATGGAAGACAAGCGGTTTGACAGAAATATCCGGATCTTTAATTCCAGGTCATCTGACCAGGTAATGCCATTTTTCAGGCGGATAAAAGCCACCACTTTTTCGAACAGTATGTCGTCGGGAGCGCCGATAACGGCTGATTCGGCAATTTCAGGAATTTCAAGCAACGAGCTTTCCACCTCAAACGGGCTGATCAGGTGCCCCGCGGTGTTGATCACATCGTCGTTCCTCCCGACAAAATGGTAATAACCTTCTGCATCGCAAAAGGCCAAGTCTCCTGAATAATAATAACCGTTTTTAATTTTTTCATTATAAACACCGGTGTTATTCAGATAGTCGACAAACATGGAATCCCACGGAGCTTTTATACAAAGGTTCCCTGTTTCGCCTGTCAGGCATGGCTTGCCATCGTCGGAAATAATGGCAGCATTGATTATATCCACCGGCTTGCCCATGGTTGCGTGTTTAACCTTAATTGCAGGACGGTTGCATATCATGATGCTGCCGGTTTCGGTCTGGAACCAGGTGTCGTACACTTCTTTTCCCCAAACGTCCATGGCCCATGCGTTGATTTCCGGGTTCAGCGGCTCTCCCACACTGAAAATATGCTGCAGTTTTTTCAGAGAAAACTTTTTGTACATATTTTTATCCTCCCGCATGAGCATGCGCAAGGCTGTAGGAGCGGTGTACCATTTGCTTATGCCTTCTTCCTCGAGCAGCTTCATCCACGTTTCAGCATTGTAGGCGCCGCCATAATGTACCTGGGTAACGCCGATACTCCACGGGCCAATGATGCCGTAAGAAATTCCGGTAACCCAGCCCTGGTCGGCCGTGCACCAGTAAACATCTTCATCATTAAGGGTAAGCACATTTATAGCAGTATAACTTTGGGTGAGTATGCTTTTGTGCACATGCTGCACGCCCTTGGGTTTTCCTGTTGATCCAGACGTATAATGCAGTACCGACGGCGTGTCGGGACTGGTCAAAGGGATTTCAAAACTATCAGAAGACTTTTCCAGCAAGGCAGGTAAACTCATTATCTTTTCATCATTTTCATCACCGTCAACCACCAGGATGGTTTCCAGATTATCAAGCAACGGCAGGGCACGCAGGAGCTTTTTCAGCATGCTTTTTTTCGTGATCACTATCTTGGCACGGCAGTCGCCAAGGCGGTCGGCAAGCGCTTCTTCACCAAAGTTTGAAAACAAGGCGCCGGCTATTGCCTGAATTTTTAGGATTCCTAAAAATGCAAAAAACTGTTCCGGCATTTTCGGTAAAAAAGTAAAGACGACATCATCCTTTTTTATCCCTAATTGCAGCAGCGCATTAGCCATTTTATTGCTTTCCGCATCAAGCTGACGAAACGTATAATTTGCCCGTTCCCCTTTATGATCAATCCAGCGGAATGCCGTTTTTTCTGCATTTCCTTTCAGGCATTGGTGGCGTGTACAATAATACGCGATGTTGTATTGATTATTTACAATTTCGAAACGCGGCGTCATTCTCTCTAGAAGTTAAGGTAAATAAACGGTTGTGCTTCGGTGCTGAAAAACTGGTAAATAAAAATAACGGCAATAAAAATGATGAATGCCTGCAACGTCCAGTGTAACCGGCTAAACAGGCCGGTAAGTTTTGTGTTCCAGTCAAGCGGGGTGTAATGTAACACTATCCCTGCCAGCAGTATAAAAAACGGATATTTATAAAAACCGAACCATTGCCCTGCGAGTGAAAAATCCACACCGGTAAAGATTTTCTTCAGCATATCCGCCGCTACACTGATGTCCGGGGCGCGGAAAATGATAAACGTAAACATCAGCACATGGAAGGTGATGAAAATGCTGAGTACTTTATACAATGTTTTATTGGTTTTTTTCTGCACCATCATACGCCTTCGCCGGGATATAACGTCCCAGCCCATCAACAGCCCGTGTATCGTTCCCCAGGCTAAAAAAGTATAATTAGGGCCATGCCACAATCCGCAAATGACAAAAGTAAGCAGCACCGAAAGGGCCATACCTGCATTACGAAGGTTTCTCATGCGGATGGACATCGGGTTAAAAAGATAATCGCGCAGCCATGTTGAAAGTGTCATATGCCAACGCCTCCAGAAATCGGAGATGTTTTGGGCCAAAAACGGTTTGTTGAAGTTTGGTGCGCTGGTAAATCCCAATAACATGGCGATGCCGATCACCATGTCGGTGTAGCCCGAAAAATCAAAGTACAACTGAACCAGGTAGCCGTATCCGGCCATCAGGTATTCAAACGATGTGAAATATACGTGTGAATCAAAGACCCGGTCAACAAGGTTTACACCCAGAAAATCGGCAATGACAATTTTTTTGAACGCGCCGATAAGGATCAACAACAAAGCCTTACTGATAAATTCTTTGTTCAGTTGCAGCGCCTGCCTGAACTGAGGCAACAGATCCTTCGCCCGTAAAATAGGCCCCGACAGGATGTTCGGGAAAAAAGAAACATACAGCAGGTAGTTGATGTAATTTTTTTCAGGCTCCTCGATATTTTCTTTGTAGATATCAAGGGTATACGAAAGTGTTTTGAAAATAAAATAGGAAATCCCGACAGGTGTGATGAGGTCAAGGACCAGGGGAGAGGCTTCTCCGGTAGCGATCCCGAAGAAAACGTTCAGGAAAAAATTGGTATATTTAAAAAAGATCAACAGCCCAAGATTAATAAGAAGCGAAAGCAACAACAGGTTCCTTTTGGATTTTTTGGCGGTTTTGGAAAACATCAGTTTCCCGATAAAAAAATCGCTGCTGGCAATCAGCACCAGCGTTATGACATAAACACCGCTGATCTTATAATAAAAATACAAACTGAACAACAGCAACAATACATTGCGAACCCTGATTTTTTTGTAAACGGCCACATATACCAGGTAAAACAGGGTGAACAGCGCAATAAACAGAACCGAATGAAATACCAGTGGGGATTTCGGATGATATAACAAACTTTGTAAAAAACCGGTCAGTGAGAATTCAAACATAAATTATTATCAGGGTATTAATAAAATCTGGCCAACATTCAGTTTGTCGGTTTTCAGATTATTCAGTTGTTTTATTTTGTCTACAGTCGTGTTGTATTTTTTTGCTATCGACCACAAGTTATCGCCGGAAACCACTTTATAGGATGTTCTTTTCGTGCCGGTGGGCCTTGTGTTTGTGGGCAGTGTGGCCGCTCTGTTCACAGGGGTGACGGTGGTTGGTTTTGTGGTTTGGTTGGTTGGCGGGACAGTATTGTTTTTTTTGTATATCACGAGTGTTTCCCCCGCAATGATCCTGGTTCCCGAGATTCCGTTCCAATATTGCAGCTGGCTGACTTTCACGCCAAAGCGTTCGGCGATGCTTCCCAGATTATCTCCCGAACGTATCTTGTAATAAACTGCATTATTTCCGTCAGGTTCTGTTTCTTCGTTGCTATATGCGGCGTGTGTTTCTGTCCGGGCATTTTCTTTTTTAAAGCAGATGTCTTCGTTAAAATATTTTTTCAGTGTGAGCGTGTCAATGATATGGTCGGCAGCGATGAGCGTGTCGTTTTGATTCTGGAGCCACATCACGTATGAATTGAACATGGCGTTTAATAACAGTTCGCCCCTGATATAATATCCGGGCGCTGACAAGTGTATTTTATCTTTGCGCGCCAGGCCGTTCTTCAGCCATTTATCCATTGACCTCTTACCGCCGCTAACCTCATAATAATTGTAGAATGCGCAGTTGTATTTTTTTGCTACGCGCCTGGTCATTTCCATGAAATCATTACACTGCACAATATCATATTTTTTCCGGTAATAAATATCCTGGGCGTTCGAAATAAGTATGGCTGTTTCCGGCGAGCCGCTACGGATCATATCGACGATGCTGGTCAGGTTGTTTTCCATTTCCTTGTCTTTATACACCCGTGAATTAAAGTCGTTGGCGCCAAGGTCGATGATCACCAGGTCGGGGCTCAGCTCCTTCAGTTGCTGTGCAAACAACCGCTGCCGCAGCAGGCTGTGGTAGCCGGCTCCGTTTATTCCGGTGCTGTTGTACAATACACCATTGTCGTCGTTATTTTCGATCATCAGGCCGTAACATTCAAAGAAATTTTGTTTTGCCTCCGTTTTGTTGATGAACACTTCCAGGGTATCGGTGGCCTTCGAGATCTTCAGGGCCACATAAGGTTTCCCGGTGCTTGTGTCGTTGCAATCAATGTATATGGGATTGACGCCCGAGGATGTTTTTATTTTCAGGTCGTAGCTGAGTGAATCCTGTTTGCAGTATATTTTGAGCAAGGTGAAATTTTCACGGATAAAACCATCACGGAAGATAAGCTTAAAAGAAGCCGCGCTGTCGTTGGTGTAAATGGTAGCGCCGATAAGCCCCATATCAAAGCGGATATTGCTTTGAATACTCCGGTTGTATTCCCACCGGCCGCTACAGGAAGTCTTATAGTCGTATGCGGCATGCGTAGCGGCGGCTTTAAAAGGAAAGACAAGGCCGCGCCCGCCGTATCCGAAAATTTCCTGCAGGCGCTCACGGATATATCCCGACGGAATGTCCGCCTGAATATGAGAATCGCCGATGTGTAAAATTTTAAGCTTGCGTGTGCCGGTTTTGGAAACCTTAGAAAAAAAACTGCTGATGCCCGCGCCGTTATACCATTCGATATAATTTTTTTCGTAATGGATAAACGGATAATAAGTACGGTATTTTATCAGGGAGTCAACGTGCATGGCTAGGTGCACCGGGTCTTCCGTCGTTTCCTTGTTTTCGGAAAAAATGATGAACGACTGAAAAACAAAAAACAATAAGGTTGCCAACAGCAACACAAATAGTGTTTTATTATGTTTATGGATCAGCTGCATATTATTTTTTCTTTCGTACCAGGTGTGTGTAATTGTTGAATTCGATCATCAAGGCCTCCACCAATTCGTTTGCGACGATTTCCTGTCCTTTGGATGAAAAATGCCCGTTGGTAACCGCCAGGTTTTTATCTGCCCATGTAAGTATGGAATTCGCGCCCCCCATCATGCTGTATAAGTCCCAATAAGCGCATCCTGCCTTCAATGCAGCTTGTTTTTGTGTGGCGGTAATTTTCGGCAGCCAGGAGTAGGAACAGAGTTTCCCTTCGCTGCCATGGGCCATGTCGCCCGCGCCGATCACCAGTATGCTTAATTCAGGATTGGCTTTTTTAAATTTCATAAAAAGGTCATAATAGATCTTGCCCAGCCATTCACAGGCTTTTTCTGACCTTACGTAAGGAACCATATTGGCGCCGTACTGGAAAATTACCAGGCGGGTGTTGGTTTGTTTCAGCATTTTTTTCAGCTGATCGTCGTTGATGAGCGCCAGCCCGTCGCCGGAATGCCCGCGGATGGCGTAATTATCAACCTGGACACCGTGATCGCTGTCGAAATACATGCCATAAAAATCGGGGCTTTCATCTGCGATAAATTCCACGCGGATGTTCAGGAACGGGCCGATATACTCTTTATGCAAGCTTACGGTATTGCACGGTGGCAGGGTATCGCTTTTGATCATATCGTCGGTAGCGTTGTTATAAATATTTACAATACAGTTTCCTTTGTTTTCGCCATACAGGTAGGAGATCGTGTTGTAATTATATTTG
>DAOQAT010000049.1:10642-24097 GCA_035354195.1 Bacteroidales bacterium
CGTTTCAGGATCATATCATCGCTCACGGTGTTTGCCAGATAGTTCTGCAGCAGGCTGTCGGCAATGGCGTTTCCGTCGGAAGATGAAAAATCAAAAAGGGATGTGGGGGTAAAGAAACGGCAATGTTCCTTTATAAATTGATTTCCTGTAGCATTGTAGAAAAATGAATATCCTACAAGCAGGATTTCACTAAGTAAGATGAGGATGATGACTTTTACGGGTTTGTGTCCCATGAGAGAAAAATTTTAGCTGACTTTAGCCAGGATCGTTTTAATATAATCGCCCACAGTTTTCATGGCAATAAGTTCGTTCAGTTTGAATTTTATGTTGAATTCTTCTTCGGTATCGGAAATCAATGTCAGGTGTGTCAGCGAATCCCACTTATTTATATCATTTGCGGTTGTTTTTTCATGAATCACAATGGTGTCGTCTTTAAACACCTTGCAAAAGACTTTATTTAAACGGATTTTAACTTCCTCGCTGGTCATAACCTGCTGGTTTTTAAAAAAGCATGCAAAGGTCGTAATTTTTCGGGACAAGACAAAATTTAGGTGTTTGAAAATACGTGAGGTTTCTTTTTATAACAAATAATAGTATCTTTGAAATGTGTTTGTATTTATTGTCAAATTATTACCCTGGTAATTTTAATAAATAAATTATATGGCAGCCATTATCAGACTTGAAGAAGTAGAAAATAAAATAATTGAAATCAGGCGCCAGAAGGTACTTTTGGACATTGATGTTGCTGAACTATACGGGGTTCAAACCCGCGATATAAATAAAGCGGTAAAAAATAATCCGGAAAAATTTCCGGAAGGTTATATTTTTGAATTAACCAAAACTGAGAAAACCAAGGTGGTGGAAATTTTCCACCACCTTGAAAGAATTAAGTTCTCACCTCAACTCCCCAAAGCATTTACTGAAAGAGGCCTTTATATGCTTGCAACCATCCTTAAGGGTCCAAAAGCGACACAAACAACACTTTCTATAATTGAAACCTTCACAAGAATTAAACATCTTTCGCGCAATATTAAAGTATTATCAGAAAAACAAGACGATGAAAGTAAAAAAAATCTTCTTCAAAGAAGTGGCGAAATCATTGCCGAAATATTGGATGACGATTTGTTGTTAAGCGAAACTGAAACTACATTGGAATTAAATTTCGCCTTGCTGAAATTTAAACACACCATAAAAAATAAAAAGGATAAAAAATAATTCGTAACTAATCACATCAAAAATACAGATTTTCGGGGATATCAGCAATTTAGCAAATGGTGGTACGTGTGTGAAAACGCGCCGGATAAAAATTATTTTTGGATATTTTAATGGTTTATATAAATAAATTATAAATTTGTTTGGATGTTTGTAAGAAATTGTCAACGGTAACCAACAAAAAACAATAATAAGTAACCAAAGCCGGGCTAATGGGTGTTGGATTTGGTATTTTGTGGTGGGGATAAATAAGTTTGCGGTCATTGGCAAAACAAAAATTTTCTATTATGAAAAATGTAAAATACTTTGCCGCTGTTATTATTTTATCATTCTTGGTTTATAGTTGCAAAAAAGTTGGAACTCCCAGTTTGACAACAAATGAAGTCACCTGTGTGACACTAAAAACTGCAACTTGTGGAGGAAATATTTCTGATGACGGAGGTGCAGCAATTATCGCGAGAGGGGTATGTTGGGGTACTAATCAAACACCAACAGTTGAGGAAAATAAAACTACAGATGGTGCAGAAACTGGTAGTTTTACAAGTGATATTTCCGGATTATCAGAAAATACTACTTATTATGTTCGCGCATATGCGACAAATAGTGTGGGAACAAGTTATGGAGAAACTGTTTCATTTATGACTCAAAACTATGGACCAACAGTAACTGACATTGATGGTAATGTTTATCATACAGTACATATTGGCACACAGATATGGATGATGGAGAATTTAAATGTAACACATTATCGTAATGGAGATCAAATTCCTAATGTAATAAATAATTCAGCATGGAGCGTCCTTACAACAGGTGCAAGATGTTATTGGAATAATGACTCTGCTTCAGCTGCCCCGGTTTATGGTGCTTTATATAATTGGTATACAGTTGATGATAACAGAAATCTTTGTCCCATAGGTTGGCATATTCCAAGTGATTCCGAATGGACAGTACTTTTTGATTATTTGGGTGGCGAAACAATTGCCGGTTTCAAATTAAAAAGTACTTCATGGATACCAGGCTCTGGTAATAACAGCAGTGGCTTCACAGCGATAGCCGGTGGGTTACGATACAATAATGGGGATTACGATGGCGCGGGTATACATGGTTTATGGTGGACAGCAACAGAGTATAATGCGCAAAGTGCAAGGTACTGTTACTTGACTTCTCTTAACTCAGGAGCGCACAGTTCTGCAACCACCAAGCTTGCAGGCCATAGTGTCAGGTGTGTCAAGGATTTCTAAGCTATTTGATTATTACAGAGACGCAATCGATTTTTTTATTTTAATACAAATTACAATGAGAAAAAAAATGAGCGAATAACCAACGAAACGCTAACACAGGGGCTTTGCATCAGGCGGGTGCGGGAAAAATTTGAAACGAATGGAAAATTAATTAATTTTATGGACGGGTTGACACGGCAGGCCGGTTTAAAGCCCGCCCGCTGCAAAGCCCCAAACCGTTATGGGTGAGTTTAAAAACGGTACCGATGAATATTAAGACAATAATAGCTGTATTTTTTTGCGTTTTAATTATTTCGTATTCGTCGGGACAAAGTAAGGCCCGCGTTGAAGATAAAATTCAAATTGCATTACTTTTAGACGTTAGCGGGAGTATGGATAATTTATTATCTCAAGCTAAAGGCCAAATTTGGAGAATGGTCAATGAATTATCTAAAGCACAAAAAAACAATCAAAAACCTATAATTCAAATAGCCCTTGGAACATTTGGCAATGGCGCGTTTGGTGAGAATGGTTATTTTCATCTTTACACACCATTGACAAGCGACATCGACTCAATATCTGAAAATCTTTATAGCTTAACGACAGGAGGAAACCTGGAATATTGCGGCTTTGCAATAAATTTTGCGTTAGACAGTCTTGCATGGTCAAAGAATAAAAATGATTTGAAATTAATATTCATTGCTGGAAATGAACCATTCAATCAAGGCAGCATTGATTATATTTCAACATGCAAGAAAGCTGTCAAGAAAAACATTCTTGTAAATACAATTTACTGTGGTGATGAAAAAGCAGGTATAAAAGACCTTTGGGAAGATGGTGCAAAAACAGCAAGGGGAAAGTATATGGTAATCAATCAAGACTCCTTAATAAAATATGGTGAAACATTTTGGGACAAAAAAATTATTGAATACAACGATAAACTTAATAAAACCTATATTCCTTATGGCTTAGAGGGTGAAAAATGGTTCCAACGGTTACTGAAACAAGATGAAAATGTTTTATCTTTTGGTAATGCATTTATGAGAGAAAGGGTAGTTTATAAAGCCTCAAACAACTATCAGAATATTCTTTGGGACCTGGTTGATGCTTATATGAATGACAGCACAATTTTAAATAAAATTAAATTGAATGATCTTCCTGATAAGATGAAATCAATGACAACAGAAAAAAAGAAACAATATTTGGAACAAAAAAATACAGAAAGAGAACTTTATAAGGAAGGAATTAATACATATTATATCAAAGCACAAGAGTTTATTAAAACTTCCACAGGAAATGAAGATGCTTCAGTGACATTAGATAATGCGATAATTAAAACAATAATTGAACAAGCGACAAAAAAGGATTTTATTTTCAGATGAGAATTAATATCCAGCGCGTAAACGATAAGGCTTCGTGTAGCGCAGTTTAACATGAAGCCGTGTTGGACGAAAGCCCATCTGGTCAGGAGTTTCAGAAATAAAACGGATTCTGGATTGTTAATGACTTGGGGGCCGTTTGCTTTTGGTGCAATCTGTCAAATTTGTGGAAATTTACACGGAGAAAATTTCTGCGCAAAGAGAACCTTCTTTAACCGGAATTCAAAAAGTGTAAAGTAAAAAGCTCTAAAAGTGTAAAATGATTTGTTCTATAAATGTAAAATAATATCCCGCGGAGCAGGATAAGACATGAAAATCATTCAAACCCCGTTACCAAAATCTCCACCCTCCGGTTTTTCTCCATTTTATCTTCGCTGCGGGCATCGGGATATATCATTTTGGTGGCGCCATAACCCTTGAACGCCATGCGTTGTGTATCGATCCCGGCATCGTCCAGGTAATCGTAAATCGCTTTTGCCCGGTTGATGGACAGCTGCATGTTGTGTTCTTCCATATTGTCGCAGTCGGGCCATGTGGTCGGGCAGTTGACGTGCCCCTGTATCTCAATATGCAGCGACGGATTGCGTTTCATGGTGGTGGCAATCACTTCGAGCGCCGGTTTTGATTCGGGAAGTATTTGTGCCGAATTACCATAAAATAAAATGTTTTCGAATACCACATTTTGCCCGACTTTGATCCGGCTCATTTCCAGCTTTACCGTGGTGTTTTCGCCTGTTGCACTGGTTTTAAAATCTTTGGCATTGTCAAAATAATTTTGAGCTTCGGCCTTGATGACAAAAGATCCGGAAAGCGCCAAACTCGCCACATAAGATGAGACGCTGTCGGCAGCGGCGGCAGGCGGCAGGTTCGCCTTGTTCTTATAATATATTTTCAGGTTGGCGGCCACCAGCTTCTGTGTTTCCTTGTCCACAATATTTATATTCACCGTGGCATTTTCCGGAGTCTTGGTAACCGTTTTCTGCGGCGTCTTATTTTCAGTTATTACAGGCTCTGCTGTTTTTCGTATTCCGGAATAATGCAGGATCACCGTATGCCCGCTGCCGTTGGGATAAACATTGTCAACCACCAGGTAATAGATTTCTCCTTTTTTTACCGCGATGCTTTTGCTGAACGAAGCCCCGGGCCCGGAATGTATATATTCATCGGGGGCCTGTTTTGATAAGCCGGTCCTGCTTTTAATTTTTAAATCGTTGCGCGAGATGCAGGTGCGTACCGGCTTGATTTTTTTCTCCGCCACATCCGTGCAAAATGTTTTTCCGCTGTATTTGTAAAGGATAAAATCATAATCGTCTTTGACGTTCACCGGGATGATGTCGATCTCAAGGGTGGCGTCGTATTTTGCTTTGAAAAAATACCAGCAGGTGTTGTGTTCTTTTTCAAATTCGTACAGGCTGTTTTTGGTGCCGGTAATTTCCATGACGGAGCCGTACCCCGCCGGGGCATTGGTCGGGCCAAAGATGGTATCTTTTATTTCCACCGGTTTTTTGCAATCGCCATTTTCGGTTTTTATCAAAAAATTACTTTGAGCAAACACCTGTGCCGCTGCTAATAACCCAACCGTCAGAGAAATGAAAAACTTCATTGTAAATTATTTGATCAATACCAGTTTTTTTTCACCCAGCTTTTTCTTTCCGTCAAGCGAGAAAAGCCGCGCATAATACGTTCCGGCTGCAACATCCGCTGCCTGCCATATGGCCTTGTGTTCATTGCTGCCGGCCTCAATCACGCTGACTTCGTTTCCTGCCACATCATAAATTTTTATGGATGCTTTTTCGTTAATATCAAACGAAAAAGTAAAAGAATTATTTGACGGGTTGGGAAAAGCTTCCAAATGATTTTTCGGAGTTTCGGGGTTGTTTACAGAAGCAACATAAGGCGTTCCAACCGCAAAACAATATTCGCCTTTACGCAGGGTATCGACAATCAGATATCCCACTGTCGAAGGGCCAAGGCGTGAAAAATGCGTGATGCTCCAGTCGGCAGCGGTATTGGGCCGGTAAAGCAGCAGCAGCGAATCCGTCGAAGTGTATACAGGCAGCAGGATATTGTCGATATTTACTGTTGACGTACTTGCGTTACGGTTGTATTTAAAACGTGCGCTGGCAATAAAATTTTCAGGGAAAATACCATCCACCTTCCAGTAATGAACATCCGAAAGCCTGAGAATATCGGGGTTTGCGGCCTTCAGCGGATCGGGGGCCACCCAGTTGTGTTCCACGCGGACCAGTGCGGAATCGTTGATGCCGCTCACATCCACCCGGCAATAGGTGAGTGGCAGGTCGTACGTGCCGGTGGTTTTGATGACTTTATACATGTCTGTGATGGCATCGGAAGTTTTTTCATTAAAATCCATCATGGCAACGTCAGGAATGAAAGGCACTACAAATTCTTTGCTTGCTGCGCTTCCTGAGAATTGGATGGTATCCGAAAATAACTGCCAGTTGTTTTTTCCAAAGGTAATTTCCACCCGGTTGGAATTGGCCAATGCAGGTGCATGGTGCAGGCGCTGCCTTACATACACCCGGACTTTGATCTCTGGGCTTGTCTGGGTAACCACAAAAGAATCAATGGAAAAATGCGGAAAGCCCGGGCTGAACACCCATGCCTGGAAAAAATCATTCAAGTTCACTCCGGTTTGTGTGCTTAGGTAATCGCGCATGCCGGCAGACGAAATATCCCGAAACTGAAAATCATTGGTCATAGCCTTCACAGCAGCAAAAAAGACACTGTCGCCCAGATAATTTCTTAATGTATGCACCACATCGGCTCCTTTATCGTAAACCGTGTTGCTGTATGTATACGCGTCGGGGATTCCGTAAACCGCACGGTATCCCTGATCCACCACATGAGCCTCCGTGATCACGCTGAAATGATTTTCCCTGACGTTTTGTTTGTATGCATCTGTACCGTAGAGCAATTCCATGTATACGGATTCACAGTAACGCGCCCAGCCTTCGTTGATCCACATGTCTAAAGCGGTGCTGCAGGTAACCAGATCGCCAAACCACTGATGCGACAATTCATGCGCATAGAGCGATTCATAGGTGAGGTTGCCGTTGATGCACACAAGCGGGTATGCAATATTGGTCGAATGTTCCATGGCGCCGCTGTTAAACGGCACGCCTACATAGCCGACGCGTTCCCAGCGGTATGGCCCGAAGCGGTTTTCGAAAATAGCCAGGATCTGTTTCAGGTTGATGAAAGACCCTTTTGCCAAAGTGGTGTCAGACGGCCGTACATAAATATTTATAGGGACCTTGCCCGACATGCTGTTAAACGTATCGGTAACGGAAACATAATCACCAACCGCTACCGACGCCAGGTATGTGGGAATAGTGGCGTGGATTTTCCAGTGAAAGGTGCTGCTGTTGTTGCCGTTATCGGTGACCGACATCAGCGTGCCGCCGCAAACGGCTTTTTTATCGTTCTTCACGGTGATAAAGCAGTCGTAGGTGGCCCGGTCCACAAAATCGTCCAGGCACGGGAACCAGACACGGCCATAGTTGTGCGGAACAGCCTGGAAGCCGACACCCAGGTTGTAGGCAAAGGAACTGTCGTTCGTGAAATAAAAACCGCCCCAGCCGGATTCGTCAACCTGCGGAATACCATGGTAGTGAACCGAAAGCAACACGGTATCGTTTATGTTTATCGAATAGGGAAGGTCGATGCGGATGACGGTATCATTATAGGTGAAGGTGGCCAGCGGGTTGTTCTGAAAGTTTATAGAATCAATATTCAGCTTAAGCAGGTCCAGCTTTATCTGCGATAGGTTGTTTACGTTGGGCGTGATCGTAAGTGTGGTAAATCCCGAGATGGTTTTGGTTGATAAATGCACAAGGTCCAGGTTGATGCTGTAATTCAGGACATCAACAGAATCGCTGACGGCTTTGGACTGTTTTGCAGGAAAGGCAGTTATTGCTGTCAAAAACAAGGGTATGAGGAGGAGGTTTTTTATTTTCATAGTTGAAAAATATTTTGCAAGGATTTCAATTTCATTATTCTTGTGGCGGTGGCTGAGCCTGTCGAAGCCACCGCCACCGGGGTTATAAAAATAACCAATAATCAGAACTTTAGTCCACAATGCGTATTATTCAAGTTAGAGAACACATACAAAAATAAGAACATTCTCCGTTTTATGTTGTGCTCCGATAAATATTTTGATTTGGCGGGGCATCAGCTTATTAAAAGATTTTATCTTTGTGTCTTATTGAGAATTTTATGAAAAAGTATTTTTTAACTGCTTTATTCTTCATTTTTTCTTTTTCACCTTACGCCTTTTCGCAAAAAGTCTGGACGCTTGAAGATTGCATTTCCCATGCCCTTGAAAACAACATCCAGATAAAGCAGCAGCAGCTGAGCACGGCGGTTTCGAAACTTCAATACAACCAGAGTATAGCAGCGCTTTTTCCATCGATCAACGCCAGCGCCACCCATGTTTATAACAACGGCCAGACGGTAGATATGTACACCAACTCTTTTGCTACGCAAACCGTTCAGTCGAATAATTTTTACCTGAGCGGCAATGTGGTGCTGTTTAGCGGGCTGCAGCTTCTTAACGGCTTAAAACAAAAACAACTCGATTTCCTGGCCAGCAAGTACGATCTCGAAAAAATGAAAAACGACATTTCGCTGACTATTGCCACCGCCTATCTTCAGATTTTGTACAATAGCGAACTGCTGGAAACATCCAAAAGCCAGTATGAGATCAGCAAACAGCAGCTCGAACGGACCAAAACCCTGTTTTCGGTTGGAACCATTGCCAAAGGAACCTTATTACAGATGGAAGCGCAGGCAGCAGCTGATGAACTTCAGGTGGTGACGGCACAAAATCAGCTTGACCTGGCGTACCTTTCGCTGGTGCAGTTTCTCGACCTTCAGTCAACACAGGGTTTTGAAATAGAAAAACCGGCCTTAACGTTACCCGACGCCAATGTGTTGTTGCAACAGGTTGATGCCATTTTCAATAAAGCCATCGCCATCCAGCCTGATATTAAAAGCGCTGAACTGAAAGTCAGGAGCGCCAAAAAAGGCTTGCAGTCCTCATGGGGGATGATGAGCCCGACGATTTCCCTCAACGCGTCTTATGGGACAGGCTACTCCGGCGCAAGTAAAAATATTACCAACGCCACTATTTCCGGGTACCAAACTATCGGGGTCACCGAATCGAACGAAATGGTTTACGGGCCGACATACCAGTATACTTACGAAAATGTGAAGTTCTGGGATCAGCTTGATAAAAACCTGAACAGCTCGGTGGGATTGTATCTTAACATTCCCATTTTCAACAAATGGCAGACAAACACCATGATCGGCACATCAAAGATTTCTGTAGCCAACGCCGAACTCGTGCTTCAGAATACCAAAAACCAGCTTTTAAAAACCATACAACAGGCTTATGCCGATGCCCGGGCCGCGCTGAACAGGTATAACGCAAGTCTGAAAACGGTGGAGGCGCTTACCGAATCTTTTGCCTACACCCAGCAAAAATTTGATGTTGGTATGGTAAACTCAATAGATTATAACGATGCCAAAAACAAACTGACGAAAGCAACGTCAGATCTGTTACAGGCCAAATATGAATATGTTTTCAGGATCAAGGTGCTTGATTTTTATCAGGGCAATCCTCTTACACTCAAATAAAATGTTTCTATGAAAAAGAAAAGAATCATTCGTTTTTCAATTATCGGAGTAGTGCTTATTATCATCCTTCTTGCCGTCGGGAAGAAAGCAGGATGGATAGGAAAAAAGGATGTCACAGAAGTTTCTACCGAAAAAGTTACGAAGAGAACCATTATTGAAACAGTATCGGCCAGCGGCAAGATACAACCCGAAGTGGAAGTGAAGCTTTCTCCGGACGTGTCGGGCGAAGTGGTTGAACTCCTCATCAAAGAGGGCGATAAAGTAAAAAAAGGGGATCTTCTTGCCAAGATAAAGCCCGACATTTATGAATCCAATTATGAGCAGATGCAGGCGGCGCTGAACTCACAAAAAGCCAACGAGGCCAACGCCAAGGCGCGCCTGGCACAGGTGAAGTCGCAGTTCATCAATGCCAAACTTACCTATGACCGTAACGAGACCCTTTTCAAGCAAAATGCTATTTCACAGTCGGAATACGATGCTGCTAAAACAGCTTTTGATGTAGCCAAGGAAGAAGTTGCAGCCGCTGAAGAATTATACAAAGCGGCACAATTCAACGTGCAAAGCACCAACGCCACGGTGAAAGAAGCCCGTGAAAACCTTGCAAAGACCAATATCTACGCGCCTGTCGACGGAACTATTTCAAAGCTCAACATCGAACTGGGCGAGCGTGTTGTCGGAACCACCCAGTTTGCCGGGACCGAGATCATGCGCATCGCCAACCTCAACGAAATGGAGGTGAGTGTTGACGTAAATGAAAACGACATCGTCCGCGTGGGCCTCAATGATACGGCGCTTATTGAAGTGGATGCTTACCTGAACCGCAAATTTAAAGGCATCGTTACTGAGATCGCTAATTCCGCTGAAACCACAGGCGTCACGACCGACCAGGTAACAAATTTCACTGTTAAGATCCGGATTTTGCGTGAAAGTTATCAGGATCTGATAAATCCCGAACACCCGAACCTTTCTCCCTTCAGGCCGGGAATGTCGGCAACGGTCGATATCCAGACCAAAACCGTATATAATGTGTTGTCGCTGCCGATACAGGCTGTTACCGTGAGGGAAGACACCGCCCATAAAGAAAAGAAAGAAATAAAACCTGAACAGGAGACAGATGAAACCCAGACGGCTGTAAAGAAAACCGAGCACGCCGAGCCGCAGCAGGAATATGTTTTTCTTTATAATGACGGAAAAGTGAAAATGGTGAAAGTGAAGTCGGGTATACAAGACAATATGTATATCCAGATTCTCAGCGGGCTTAAAGAAAACGACGAAGTGGTGACGTCTCCGTATACGGCCATAACCAAAACCCTTAAAGACAATGCCGCGGTTAAAAAAGTAGATAAGAAAGAGTTGTTCAAAGAGGAAAAGAAATAATTCTTGTAACGGTGGCCCTGATTTTACATATTGAAACCGCCACGAATATTTGTTCGGTTGCCTTGTCTGACAATAAAAAATTGCTGGCCTTACGCGAAACGGCAAAGACAAATTCCCATTCCGAACTTGTTACGGTATTTATACAGGAAGTGATGGCGGAGGCTAAAACGGCACTACAGCAGATAGATGCTGTGAGCGTAAGTATGGGCCCCGGCTCTTATACAGGCTTGCGTATTGGTGTATCTGTTGCAAAAGGCTTGTGTTATGCCCTTGATAAACCTCTTATAAGTGTTGGAACCCTGACGGCTATGGCCTACGGCGCGGTACAGCAAACTACTGAAATGGATAGCACGCTATTATTATGCCCCATGCTTGATGCCCGCCGCATGGAGGTTTATTATGCGCTGTACACCAAAAACCTGGATGAATTTCAGGAGCCGGCTGCGGAGATCATGGATGAACATTCGTTTTCGGAGCTGTTAAAAAGCCACAATTTATTGCTTTTCGGCGATGGTATGGAAAAATGCAAAACTCTTTTTGAAAAAAATTCCGCAGTTAATTTTATTGATGGCTTTTTGCCTTCGGCAAAATTTATGATTCTTCCTGCGCTTGAGAAATTCCGTACTGGCAATTTTGAGAACGTCGCGTATTTTGAACCTTTTTACCTGAAAGATTTTATCGCCGGAAAGCCCAATGTAAAGGGGTTGAAATAAAAAAGGCGGCCTTCAGAGCCGCCTTTTTTATAGTATAATCTTTAAATCAATTACCTTGATTTGATAAATTTTTCGGTGATAACGCGTTTGGTTTCATCCTTAATAGAATAAAAATATACGCCATCGTTTAAGTTGCTGCCGTTAAAATTAAAATAATTTTCACCGGCATTGGTATTCAGATTTTCTGAATAAACTTCGCTGCCAACCATATCAAAAACTCTTAAAGATACTGTTTGCGGGATTTCTGTGAAGCACCCGAGTTTCATGGTTGAGTTAAAAGGATTTGGTTGCGGTTCAATAATGCCAAAAGCACCACGAGTGTTTTCTGCAACAGATGCAGCCGGGCTTACATGAACAACCAACGGCATGCCCGAATCATAACCATCAGGATTTGTAGGACAAGTAACGCAAACCGGTGTGCCTAAAATTAATGAATACACATCAACCAGTACCGTAACTGAGGTATAGCCGGCGCTTCCAATTGGAGGTGTTCCTGTTACCAATACACATTTTGCTTCGCCTGCAGGTAATTCGCAGTTTGAAGGATTGCATGCATAGCTTAACCATGCCGGTTTGTCAAGTAAATTTTTAACAACGATATGGTCAATGGTGATATGGCCGGATGATCCAACACTGGCAGTGTCCGGGCAAATAATGGTCAGAGTGAGGTTTAAAGGAACATTTTCCTGGGCTTCAATAGTATCCGGAACCATTTCACCGTTACCTTCGGGGTCGGTTACAAGCGGATCAGGAGTACATTGTCCAAAGGCAAAGCCTGCAGAAAAAACGAAAAGGCTTACAAAAACAATAGAGAGTAATGATTTTTTCATAGTTTTTTTTATTAATTTTGGGTGCAAAGATACACCTTTTTAATAAAATGACAATTTTAACAAAAAATTAATAAAAAAATTCTTAAAATATGGCTGGGGTGAACATTGAGAAGCTTTCTGAAACAACAATTCAAAACAGGGGAATCCGCTCATGGCCCATATGGACCAAAGAGGTTTCGCGCTTCGACTGGTACTACGACAGCGAGGAGGAATGCCTGATCCTTGATGGGGAAATACTCATTGAAACTCCGGAAGGGAACTTTGAGATTCATCCCGGCGATTTTGTTACGTTTAAAAAAGGGTTGAAGTGTGTGTGGAATGTCAAAAAACCCGTCCGGAAACATTATAATTTTAAATAAGACCCTTTGAAAGGAACCATTGTTAAATCAACCGGAAGCTGGCATACCGTCAAAACTGATGATGGGAAAACTTTCGAGTGCAAGCTTAAAGGCCAATACCGTATCAAGGGTTTGAAAGCCACCAATCCGGTAACTGTGGGCGATCATGTGGAATTTTATTTCCCCGGCAATGAAGAGGTCGGGATGATCGACAAAATAGAGCCGCGCAAAAACTATATCATCCGCAAATCAAAAAAACTATCAAAACAGGTTCACATCATCGCCGCCAATATTGACATGGCTTATTTGGTGGTTACCCTGGCGCAGCCGCGCACGTCCACCGGGTTTATCGACCGTTTTCTCATCACCGCCGAAGCCTATCACATCCCGGCAAGTATCATTTTTAATAAAATCGACCTGTATGATGAAAAACTCCGGCAATACTATGAAGAACTAAAAGCCATTTACACTGCTGCCGGATATCCCTGCCTGGAGGTTTCTGCACTTCGTGGAGATAATGTCAGCGAATTAAGAAATTTGCTGGAAGGGAAGATTAATTTGTTTTCCGGCCACTCCGGTGTGGGGAAGAGTGCGCTTATCAACGCCATTGATCCCTCGCAACACCTCAAGACCGGCGAAATTTCCGAAATGTTCCTGAAAGGCAAGCACACCACCACCTTCACCGAAATGATCTGCCTGAAAAGCGGGGGATACATCATAGACAC
>DAOQAT010000050.1:0-22303 GCA_035354195.1 Bacteroidales bacterium
ATTGCCTGTAGTATTGATAACCGGCCCGAGGTTGACAGCTTTATCAAAAGGTTTGGTCTTTTTAGTACGTTTGGCCAGCCAAATGTCTTTACCGCCGTATCCACCGGGCATTTCAGCAGAAAAATAAATGTTGAGTTCGTCTTCAGTAAGTGCGGGGTGCCCCATATGCAGGCTCATATCATCACTTAATTTCAGGGTATCAGGAGTTGCCCATCCACGGCCTTGTTTCCTTGCAAAATAAATCTGGCAACCCATTTTTTCTTTCTTAATAATCGGGCAACGTGTAAAATAAATTACGTTTGCTTTTTTATTCACCCAGGGAGTACCTTCATTAACCTCGGTATTTATATTTTCATCGGCTGGTAAGGGTTCACTCCATGCTCCTTTTTTATCAAGGGTGGTAACATATATATCGGAAAAATTCTGGTCTGTCCATCCGTCGACAGATTTACCCGTGGAACCTTCACGTGTTGAGGTAAATAATAAAGCTTTATAATTTTTATCGGCCCAATAAGGTGAAAAATCTGATTGTTTGCTGTTGAATTTTTTAACATTTTCGACGACATACCGGGTAGGGTCTTCTTTCCATTTAATGGAATACTCGCACGACTCCACGCCATAACCTCCACGAGGATCGTTAGGAGCCAGTTTTACATATTCCTTATATTCGATAATTGCTTCAGCATATTGTTCATCAGCTTTTAATGCATCAGCAAGATAAAGATGCGCAATTGGATCGGGGTAATTGGATTTTACAACCCTGCTGTACCAGTTAATGGCTTGTTTATGATTGTTGGTTTGGCGATAACATTCAGCCAGCCGGAATAACACCCTTGCTTTTTCAGGTTTGTTTCCTTTTATTTTGTTGTAAGCCTGTTTGTACAAATCAATGGCAACAGAATACTGTTCCAACTCGTAAGCCTGGTCAGCATCTGATGAATAATTGCGTTGTGCAAATGTCTGGTTACTTTGCCCTAAAAGCAATAATAAAAAAACAGCAATTCCCAAAAAATATAATTTCTTATTCATATAAAATTTATTAAACCCTAAATTAATAATCGTGCTAATTTAAATAATTATTTAATACTAAAAAAAGAACATTTTTCATTATTTTTTTTTAACTCAACTACATTATTAGTTATCAATTACTTAATTAAATAACAATTTTGAATTAATATTTAATTTTTTATTAATTTTTAAGTTTATAACTATAAACATATCTTTTTTCTGGACAGTTATACGTTATTTTTTAACCTGAAGTTGCAGTGCTTTCTTTTCTTTGCGTTTTTGTTGCCACATTAACAGATCATATGCAATCGGAGAAGCATTTAAAATGGAAGAATAAGTACCGATGACGACACCAAACATCAATGCAAAAGCAAAACCGCGAATAACTTCACCGCCAAAAATAAACATGGCTAACAAAACCATAAAAGTGATACCGGATGTATTCAAGGTTCTGCCTAAGGTGCTGTTAATAGCATCATTCATATTTGTTTTCAAATCGCGCTTTGGATAAAGGGCTGTATATTCCCTGATCCTGTCAAAAATAATTACCGAGTCCATAATTGAATAACCTATGATTGTTAGAATAGCAGCAATAAAATGCTGGTCAATATCAAGGCTGAACGGTAAAATTCCCCAAAGCAGTGAAAATACTGAAATGGTAATAAAAACGTCATGAGCAAGTGATCCGACAGCGCCTAATCCCCACTGCCACTTTTTAAAACGAATAGCCACATAGATGAAAATGATTAACAGGGAAAAGAATACCGCGTAATATGCTTTCGTTAAAAGGCTGGCAGCAATGGTTGGCTCCACTTTCTGAGAGCTTAAACGGCCCAGGGCTTTTTTCTCGGCATGAGAAATAAAATCTTCTTTCGAAATCTTGTTTTTATAAAATTTATTTAATCCTTCATATAATTTTAATTCAACAATTTCATCTGCTTTTGTAGTTTTATCATTCAACATGTATGAAGTTGTAATCTTAACCTGGTCGTTAGGGCCAAAGGTTTTTACCTCAGGCTGCTGTCCATCAAAAACATTTGTTAGGGCAAGCCTGATATCTTCTGTTTTCACATCCTGATCGAAACGAACCACAAAGCTTCTGCCTCCAAGAAAATCAATACCATAGCTTAATCCTCTGGTTGCCAAAGAAATACCACCCATAACAATCAATGCTAAAGAAAGAATATAATAATACTTTCTAACGCCGATAAAATTGATATGTACTTTCGTTAAGAAATTCTTTGTGAATTTGTTCCATACATTAATAGTGACATTTTTATCCATCATCCATGAAAAAAGCAATCTGGTAATAAATATCGCACAGAATAATGAACTAAGGGTACCTATAATTAACGTGGAAGCAAACCCCTGAACAGGCCCGGACCCAAAGACAAATAACACAATACCGGTAAGCAGTGTTGTCACATTACTATCAATAATTGCCGAGTATGCATGGTGATACCCGTCATCTATGGCAAGGCGAATTCCTTTACCCGCTCGAATCTCCTCACGAATACGCTCATAAATAATAACATTTTTGTCGACGTCCATACCAATGGTCAGCACAATACCTGCAATACCTGGCAAGGTGAGAACGGCCCCCAATGAAGCTAAGATACCAAACACAAAAAACATATTGGCCAATAAAGCAATATCCGCAACAATACCGGCTCGGTTGTAATAAAAAATCATGTAAATTAAAACAACAATGAATGCTATTAACATTGATCCAATACCAGAATTAATAGCTTCTTTACCGAGTGTCGGCCCCACCACAGCTTCTTCAACAACACGGGCAGGTGCAGGAAGCTTACCTGCTTTTAATATATTGGCTAAATCCTTTGCTTCTTCAAGAGTGAAATTTCCGGTGATTGATGATTGTCCGTTTGGAATTTCTCCCTGAACGGTCGGGAACGAATAAACAACGTTATCAAGAACAATAGCTACCGATTTACCAATATTTGCAGCTGTCAGGTTTTTCCATTTGGTTGCACCTTCTGAGTTCATGCTCATAGAAATCTGGTTACCCTGTCTCTGGTCAATATCCTGACGGGCGTCCGTAATTACATCTCCGCCCAATGCAGCGGAACCATCTCTTGAGGATTTTAAAGCAACTAACTGGTGTGTTGTTCCTTTCTCATCAATTGCTTTTACAGACCACATAAAACGGAGTTCCCGCGGGAAAATTGATTGAATCTGCGGATTACGCAACATAGACATAACTTTTGCAGTATCCAGCACCTTGCAATAACCGACAACGGGGCCCCTGTTCGGATAATAATTGCCTGCTTCATCCTGCACCAGTGCGGGTTGCAGATAAGCAAGAAGTGGATGATCGGCAGCATATTCTTCAAAAGACTGTTCAGCCTTCTGGTTTGAATCTTTTGATGAATCGCTTTTTGCTTTTTCAACCAGGGAAGTATCTTTTTTAGTTGGTGCCGTTACTGAAGCTTTTATATCTTTAACGCTGTCTCTTACAGCTAAAGCAATAGAATCTATCATTGACAGCGAATCACCATTGTTGGCTTCTAAGGCTTTCAATTTTTTATCGGCTGACTCGATATATCCGTACACGTCTTTATATTCATAAGTTTCCCAGAACTCAAGCTGGGCGGTACCTTGTAAAAGTTTTCTGACACGTTCCGGCTCTTTGATACCGGGTAATTCAACAAGAATTCTGCCTGAGGTGGATAATTTCTGAATACTCGGTTGTGTAACACCAAAGCGGTCGATACGTGTACGCAGGATATTAAAAGTCCTGTCAACAGCGGCATCTGTTTCTTTACGAATTTCAGCAATTACTTCATCGTCCGTGGAATTAAAATTTACCTTATCTTTTAATCCAACGATAAAAAATGATGCAAGCTTCGCATTGGATTTATTGTTGTTTTTAAATGACTCATAAAAAAGAGTAACAAAATCTTTGCTGCTATTTTCATGTGCTTTTATAGCTTCATCAAGAATTTTATTGAAGAATGGGTCTTTTGTGTTTTGGGCCAGTGCTCTGATAATATCCGGCACTGAAACTTCCATCGTAACGTTCATACCACCCTTGAGGTCGAGCCCGAGGTTAATCTCACGGGCCTTACAATCTTTATAGGTATATTTACGAATCCAGGCAAAATTATAAACTACTTCACTTGACATTGAATCAAGATAATATTGCTCTCTTTTGTTGGTAATGGAATCATAATAATAACGTTCCATTTCCGGCATGCCCTTTGAAAGCGCCTTGGCAAGGCTATCACTGTTACCGCTTACGGCATATTCCTTAGCATCTTTTTCAACCATCCGGGTACATAACGTAAATGAAAGCTGAAATGCACATACCAGCGCGATCAATATCGCCAAAAACTTGAAAACTCCTTTGTTTTGCATATCTTACAACGTTTTTATAATAATCATTTTTTTTGAACGTGCAAAGATAGAATATCCTTTGTAAATAACCAATCATATATTAAAAAGTTTGTAAAAAAAAACAACATCGCCATATATTATATTGTATATCTGGTTGATCTCCAACCTCAAATGCATGGACGGCGCTAATGGATATTTTTGTTTTCAGGCAAATAAAATCATTGACTATGGGCCATTAACGAATAACTTAGATTATGCAAATTTTAATTACCTTTGTTATCCAGCAATTCAATTTCAAGGGCCGGTTATGAAATCATCCAGTAAAATCTTTTTTATACTTTTTTTGTTTTTTGTGGTACTAAAATATTCTGGCGCACAAACTGTTTATGATTTCGGGTTTAAAAAAGATTTTTCAATAAGTGTTCTCGACAGCAGCGGAGCACCACTTGATAATGCATGGGGCAGCGGCATGAACTCCTGTCATTTTTCTGCCATCGATTTGAATCTGGACGGAGTTAATGACCTTGTTTCATTTGATAAAACAGGAAATAAATTATTGACTTTCATCAATAATGGGATCTCAGACAGTATCAGTTATACCTTTGACCCATACTATAGAAAATTTTTTCCTGAGTTGAACGGGTGGGTGCATTTCATTGACTATAATAACGATCAGAAAAACGACATCTTCACCTATACACCCGGTGGAATAATGGTATACAAAAACATTTCTGACACTATATTAAAATTCCAGCTTCTGTATCCCATGCTGAATTCTGATATGGGAAGCAGTGTTTCAAACATCAGTGTCACGTATGACGATTACCCGGCTATTTTTGATATCGACAACGATGGAGACCTTGACATTCTTTGCTTTTTTGGTTTGGGGACTTTTATTCAAATGCATCAAAACCTCTCACAGGAACTTTTCAGCAACAGCGACACACTGCTTTATGAACTCAGCTACTATTGCTGGGGTGATTTTACTGAAAGCTCTCTAGACAACACGCTAAACCTGGATATTGAATGCCCCTGGCGTGACAACACGGAAGATGATAAAGCCACAAGACACACCGGTTCAACCATGCTCGCAGATGATTTCAATGGCGACGGGCTCACCGACCTGATTCTTGGCGATGTTGATTATTTCAACCTGATAAAACTCACCAACGGCGGAACTGCTGACTCGGCGCATATGGTAAGCCAGGACACACTGTTTCCATCAGAATCCATTCCGGTAAATTTTAATTCCTTCCCTGTCCCGAGTTATTTGGATTTAAATAACGATTCAAAAAAAGACCTGCTGGTATCCCCTTTTTCTTCTGTGTATGCATTAGCTGAAAATACAAATAGTGTCTGGTTATATAAAAATACAGGAAGCACAACGATCCCAAACTTTAGTTTTGTTAAACCTGATTTTTTGCAAGGTGAAATGATAGAAACAGGAAGCGGGTGTTATCCTGTTGTGTACGATTACAATAGTGATGGTTTGCAGGATATCATCCTGGGCAACTACGGATATCTGGATTCATCCTATTATGATTTGGGGTATCTGAAATCAGTCTTCCGCTCACAAATTGCCGTTTTAGAAAATAATGGATCACTTACAAACCCTTCTTTTCAAATTGTTGACAACGACTATGCGGATCTCTCACAATTGAAGCTTTCGGGGCTTGTCCCAACTTTTGGCGATCTGGACCATGATGGTGATATGGATATGATCTGTGGTAATTCGGACGGCAGTTTGATTTATTTCGAAAATACGGCAGGAAGCGGAAATATCCCAATTTATAATGCACCGGTATTTAATTTCCAGGCAGTTGATGTCGGCGATTATAGCGTCCCGCAGCTATTTGACTTGAACAGCGACAATTTATTAGACCTGGCAGTCGGTAAAAAGAATGGAACCATTACATATTTTCAAAATACAGGAAGTATCAACAACCCGGTCTTTACAAAAATTACAGACAATCTGGGACAGGTTAATGTTACTGATCCGGGTATTTCAGTCCACGGGTATAGTTCTCCGTGTTTTTTTACGGATTCAAATAAAATCAAGTTGTTTACAGGATCTGAAAAAGGAAGTATTTTTTATTACAAAAATATTGAATCCAACCTTGGCGGCAAGTTCACAGCTGTTGATTCTGTATTGATATTTATTGATAAAGACTCGGCAACCAATTATATCAACGATGGGATGCGTTCAGGAGTTGCCGTATTTGATTTTAATAACGACGGATACCAAGACATGGTCACGGGAAATTTTTCCGGTGGCTTATCATTCTATTACGGGACGATACCTCATGCGACAAGTGGAATTGACGAGGCTGTACTTCTTAATGGCGAAGGATTCAACCTTTACCCGAATCCTGCAAACACAACACTGAAAATAAGTTTCAGCAAAACTTATGGTTCGCTTATACGCGTTGAAATTTATGATATCATCGGGAACACCGTTCTTATCAATGAAGGTGCTTTTACTGATGAATTGGAAGTTGAATTATCCGGTTTGAAAAGCGGGTTCTATATTTGTAAGGCCACTGCTGTAAATAATCAGAAAAATCTCACAAATCTGGGGAGCAGAAAATTTGTTATAATCAGATAAAAAAGATGATCAGAAGTTGGGTTTGATGGAGTATTTCTTGTAAAAGTCTTCAATGCATTTCACCGCTTCATCAGCTGTATCAACCACTTCAAATATGTCAAGGTCGCCGGGGCTGACATTATTTTCGCTTAAAACTTTATCCTCAATCCAGTCGATCAATCCCTTCCAATAATCTCTTCCTACCAGTACCACCGGGAAATTGACATTCTTTTTTGTCTGGATCAATGTGACAGCTTCAAAAAATTCATCCAGTGTGCCAAAACCTCCGGGCATAACGATAAAGCCCTGAGCGTATTTTACAAACATAACTTTGCGTACAAAGAAATAATCGAACGACAGATTCTTGTCCTTATCAATAAAATCGTTGGCCTGTTGTTCAAAAGGCAATTCGATATTCAATCCCACTGACTTGCCCCTGCCGATATACGCACCTTTGTTTGCTGCCTCCATGATGCCGGGACCGCCACCGGTAATAACACCGAATCCTGCTCTTGTCAGTTTCAACGCTATTTCCTGGGCAAGTTCATAATGCTTATGTGAGGAAGATGTCCGGGCGGATCCAAAGATGGTAACACAAGGACCGATTTTCGTGAGTTTTTCAAAGCCGTCAACAAATTCGGACATTACTTTAAAAATCTGCCAGGAATCATTAATTTTTATTTCCTGCCAATCTTTTTGGGTTAAAGCATCTTTTATTTGCTCTTCTTCCTGCTCGTTAAGGTTATGCATAACTAATTTTTTTATTAATAACTATTAGAATTTTCTTTTATTGTTTTAATAAAATCGGTTTTAAAAATTGAGCGGTATAACTTTCTTTGCATGTGTTTATTGATTCCGGTGTTCCTTCGCAAACAATCTGTCCGCCACGGTCGCCGCCTTCCGGGCCAAGATCAATAATATGGTCCGCCATTTTGATCACATCCATGTTATGTTCGATCACAATGACGGTATTCCCTTTTTCAACCAATTTATCCAACACGTTCAACAGCACATTAATATCCTCAAAATGAAGCCCGGTAGTCGGTTCATCAAGAATGTAAAGTGTCTTTCCGGTGTCCTTTTTCGAAAGTTCCGTAGCCAGTTTTACCCGTTGCGCTTCGCCACCCGATAAGGTGGTGGACTGTTGTCCCAGCCTGATATATCCCAATCCCACATCCTGCAAGGTTTTAATTTTCTGAATAATGGAAGGGATCTGGGCAAAAAACTCCACGGCGGCATCAATATTCATTTCCAACACATCGCTTATGGATTTGCCTTTGTACTTTATTTCGAGCGTTTCGCGGTTATAACGTTTCCCGTTACAACTCTCACAGGAAACATATACATCAGGTAAAAAATTCATTTCAATTATTTTCATGCCGGCGCCCCCGCATGTTTCGCACCGTCCACTTTTAACATTAAATGAAAATCTTCCGGGTAAATAACCGCGAATTTTCGATTCCGGCACCTGGGCAAACAACTTACGTATATCATCAAAAACACCGGTATAGGTGGCCGGGTTGGAACGCGGCGTACGGCCTATCGGTGATTGATCAATTTCGATAACCTTATCGATGTATTTTATTCCCTCGATTTTTTTATATTCCAGCGGTTTTTTCTCGGAGCGGTAAAAATGTTTGCTTAATATCGGGTATAAGGTCTGATTTATCAATGTAGATTTGCCGCTACCTGAAACGCCGGTGATGCAAATGAAAATACCGAGAGGAAAAACTGCTGTGATATTCTTAAGATTATTCCCGTTTGCCCCGATCAGCTTCAATTCTGTTCCGTCTGATTTACGTCTTTTATCGGGTATTTTTATTTGGCGGATGTCATTCAGGTAAAGAGATGTGAGGCTGTTGGTTTTCATCACTTCTTCCGGCGTTCCTTCCGCCACAATATATCCTCCGTTTATGCCTCCGCCGGGGCCGATGTCAATCAGGTGATCCGCAGCAAGCATGGTATCCTTATCATGCTCCACCACAATAACCGAATTCCCGACATCACGCAATTCTTTCAATGCAGCGATCAACCTGTGGTTATCACGCTGATGAAGGCCGATGCTCGGCTCATCGAGTATATATAAGACGTTCACCAGTTGAGAGCCTATCTGCGTGGCCAGCCTGATACGTTGCGACTCACCACCTGAAAGTGAAGCGGCAGGACGGTTTAAGGTGAGGTAATCCAGGCCGACCTCAAGAATAAAACTAATCCGGTCCTGTATCTCGCGGATAATTTCATAAGCAATGACGTATTTATTCGGTTCGAAAAATAGTTCTGCATTGTCCAGCCATTTTTTTAATCCGAATAAATCGTTTCCGGCAAGATCGGCAATGGTTTTATTATCAATCTTAAAACAAAGTGATTCTTTTTTCAGGCGTGCCCCGTTACATTCCGGACATACGGTCTTGTTCATAAAACTTCCCGCCCATTTTTTTATTCCGGGTGATGAGGCATCATTATTCTGATTTATTATAAAATTAATGATCCCTTCAAAGCTCATTTTATAAGGAGAAGAAACGCCCAGGTATTCGTTTTTCACAGCAAACAGTTCTTCCGTTCCATATAAAATAATGTTTATGGCTTTCTCGGAAAAATTGCTCAGCGGGGTTTCCAGGGTAAAGTCATAGCGTTTTCCGATGGCTTCCAGCTGATGAAATATCCAGTTACTTTTATATACGCCGATGGGAATTATTCCACCATCGTGTATGTTTTTTGAAAAATCAGGAATAATCTTTTTCAAATCCACCTGCAGGATCTCGCCAAGCCCGGTACATTTAGGGCATGCACCATACGGAGAGTTAAACGAGAACGAATTTGGTTCCGGTTCATCATAGGAAATACCACTCGTGGGGCACATCAGCATCCGGCTGAAATGTTGCACCAATCCTGAACCTGTCTCCAGAACCATCAACGAATTCTTACCATGTCTCAGTGCTGTCTGAACGGATTGTGATAATCGTGACTTATTGTCGTTGTGAATGGAAATGGTGTCAATAACGACTTCAACATCATGCGTTTTGTACCGGTCCAGTTGCATCCCGTGGTTTATTTCCTTCACAACGCCGTCAACCCGGACTTTTACAAACCCCAGTTTCCGTATCTGTTCAAACAATTCGCGGTAGTGCCCTTTACGCCCTTTTATTTTGGGGGCAAGAATCACCACGTTCTTCTGTGTATACTTTTGTAAAATGAGTTCAATGATCTGTTGTTCGCTGTACCGGACCATTTTTTCGCCGGTAACATACGAATAAGCATCAGCGGTCCGTGCAAACAATAGCCTGAGAAAATCATAAATTTCCGTAATGGTCCCAACGGTGGAACGGGGGTTTCGGTTTGATGATTTTTGCTCGATGGAAATTACCGGAGAAAGGCCGGTGATCTTATCGACATCAGGCCGTTCAATGTTTCCGATGAATTGCCTTATGTAATTTGAAAATGTTTCGAGGTAACGTCTTTGCCCTTCGGCATATATAGTGTCAAAGGCCAGTGAAGATTTTCCGCTTCCGCTCAAGCCGGTTATCACCACTAATTTGTTACGGGGTATAACCAGGTCGACATTACGCAGGTTATGAACCCTGGCCCCATAGACGGACAATTTTGATTCATCCTCAAAGGCCAGATCATCCAACTTGTCGGTTTTCTTTAAAGTCTCGGGCATTTCATGAAAGGGGTATTATCGTATCTGGTCAACTTTTAGCGTATCATTAAACAAGGACCCATCTTGTTTTATATCTGAAAATAATTTTGAATAATTTTCATACCCAGGCTTAGGAAACAAAACTTTATATTTTTTATTTTCTTTATTCGTAAGCGTATACTTAATAATCCAGGGATTCAGTTCTTTTAAAATCCGGTAGTTTGAGTTATTTTGCTTTGCAAAGTCCGGCCAACTGGCAACAGCAGAATCAACCACAACCGAATAAGCAGGAATTTCAGGATACATATCGGTGGTACGAAGGTAAAATCCATAATTAACCGGAGATTGATATATCAGCTTCATGGCCAGTATCCTGTATACATAGCGTTGTGTTTCCTTATTCAGGTAGAGGTCGTAGTAATTATTGCATTTTTGGCTTTTCATGACTGCGTCCAGGCCATCCGTACCCATATTATAGGCTGCTGCTGCTGCGGTCCAGCTATTGAAACGCGCATGAGCATCTTTAAGGTATTTACATGCAGCAACCGTGGCTTTTTCAACGTTATAACGTTCATCAACCTCCTGGTTAATCTCGAGCCCATAACTCACACCTGTTGCTTTTAGAAATTGCCAGAACCCTGCAGCTCCTGCCGGCGAAACAATATTCTCGAGGCCGCTTTCTATCAGGGCGATGTATTTAATATCCGTGGGCACTTTGTTAGCAATTAATATTGAATCGATCAATGGAAAATAGCGGAAAGACCTCTTTAACAACAATACGGAATTTGATTGCCAGTATGAATTGACGAGGAGTTCCCGGTCAAGCCCTTCCCGGACATAGAATTTTTCAAGCGGAACATTTTCACCGGCAAAAGTGAGGGTTTCCGGTATTTTTATGCTAAAAATTTTATAGAACCTTTTACCAGCTTCATAATATTGGCCATCTGTGGGATTGCCAGTGCTGTTTATTTTAGAAAAAATAAAGAATTGTCCTAATAAAAAAGCAATTAAACAAATGCTGAGTATAATAAGTATCCTTTTCATATCATTCCTGGCTTCGTTCTTTATTGATATTCGCAATATAGAAAAGTATGATAAAAAGAACCAGAAAATAGGCCACAAAGGCAGCCGTATAGTAATGGTTCCAGACCGGAATATTTAAACAAACCAAGCCGAGACCGGTTGAGATACCAGAAACCACCGCAAAAATAAGTGCCACTTTTTTTTCGGACAACCCAAGGTAGGATAAATGGTGTGTGGTATGATCCCTGCCTCCTACAAACGGAGATTTTCCTTTTAAAATTCGCTTTATTGAAACTGTTGTTGTATCAATGATAGGTAATGTAAAGAAAAGCAGCACGGCGCAAACCTGCTTGGTTGGCACTTCATCAAGGTTGTATTCTTTGTGGTTCCAGATAAACATGATTCCGAACGCAGCCAGCAAAACTCCTAAAAACTGGCTACCTGTATCGCCCATATACATTTTTGAGGGTGGCCAGTTAAAAAACAGAAATCCGATGAGTGCAGAAATAATCCCCAAAATGATCATGTTAAGGTTGGTGCTGATTCCCTGAATCAAAATATTGTCAATGAAAATTCCCAGAAAAATAGAAACCGCCACCAATGTTGAAATACCGTCCATATTATCAAGCATATTAATGGAATTCATGATACCAACCACCCACAGTAATGTCAAAATATAATTCAGGTAATTATTATCAAAAATCGTAATATAAGTACCCGTTACGATCAATATAATTCCACATAAGATCTGCGAAATCAGTTTTATTAAAACTTTAGTATTATAGGCATCATCAAACAAGCCCATGATAAACCCCAGGGTGGTAGCCCCAACGATTCCTAACAGGTTGTAGTTATGAAACAAGTTGTCTTTTTGGAAAAAAAATGATAATGCGACCAGCGAAAGTAAAAAGATAATAAAAAAAGAAATTCCTCCAAACGAAGGTTTATCTCCTGTATTCCAGCGTATCAGATTTTCTGTTTTGCTTCTGGTCCCTAAGTTTTTTGAAAACGTAACGAGTATCCTGTTGATCAGGATTGAAAAAAAGAGTGAAACGATAAAAAAAGAAAAATATGCGACAAGTGAATATATTTCTCCGATTTCCACAGTAAAAAAATTTAGCCTGCAAAGGTACTAAATAATTTATTTGTAAATGAATGGAGATTGAAATTTATTAAAAGGTATCCCGCTTTTATCGCGGTCAGACAATACCGGATCCTTCACGTTCCAATTTATACCAATATCCGGATCGTCCCATAAAATAACCTGTTCTGAATCGCGGTTATAAAAACCGGTACATTTATAAGAAAAGATTGTCTGGTCTTCACGTGTAATAAAACCATGTGCAAACCCAGGTGGGATCCACATCATCAGCTTGTTCTGTTCTGTGAGTTCCTGAGACACCCATTTCCCATAAAACGGAGAATTTTTTCTGATGTCTACCGCCACATCCATAACGCCGCCCTTTATCACCCTTACTAATTTCCCCTGTTCGGACGGTGGGTTTTGAAAATGCAATCCACGAAGGACGTTTTTTGCCGATAACGATTCATTGTCCTGTACAAAATCATATAGAATTCCCACTTCTCTGCATTGCTTCTGATTGAAGGTTTCAAAAAAATAGCCGCGGGAATCTTCAAAAACAGTAGGTTTTATAACAAAAACATCAGGTATTGCGGTGGGTATTTTTATCATTCTTTATTTTTTTTCAATCTAAACAACCCAAGAATTCTTTTAAAAAATGGCTTTGACTTGTCATGAGTAATCACATTTCCTGCTTCATCCTGATCTTCCAAACCATAACTATGCCCATATCCATAACCGTATCCATAACCGTATCCATATCCATAACCGGTACTTTTTGATGAATATTTTTTTCTATAAAAGGTGTTATTTACCGGTTCGGCAGCATTTAAAATTATGGAGATATGCTTCAGCTTGCTGTCTTCAACCATGCGTTCAAGATCGAGAATATAGTATTTTTTAGAATAATTGGCCTTTATCACATAAATCGGATAATCAGAAATTGATAAGGCTTTTATACCATCGGTAACCAGGCCCACCGGAGGATTATCAATAATAATATAATCATATTTTGTTTTGAGGTAATCCAAAACGGAATCCGTGTTCTGGCTGAATATTAATTCGGAGGGGTTTGGCGGAACGGGGCCGGCCGTAATAAAATGCAGGTTTTTTATCGCGCTGTGATTAATACACCGGTCAATATCCGTCTTATTTGCAAGTATGGTGCTCATTCCCTGGTGGTTATCCGTGCCGAATCCGATATGTATCTTAGGTTTTCTCAAATCCAGATCGATTACGATAACTTTCTTGTTTGAAAATGCAATCACACCTGCAAGATTAATTGCAACAAAAGTTTTACCCTCACCTGAAATAGTCGATGAAACAGCAATAATTTTAGGACCAGGGGTATTATTTAAAAATTGTAAATTGGTGCGGATTGATCTCAATGCTTCGGCAACAAGCGATTTGGGATGTTCATCCACAATAAGCTGAGAAACCGGAATATTCAATGAATATTTAGGCACGAGCCCAATTACCGGAAGGTCGGTGTATTTAAAGATATCCGTCAGGCTAAGGATATTGTTAAACAAAACATACCTGATAACAATGATCCCTAACCCAAAAAACAGCGCGGCCATAATCGCTATTAAGTATATTTTCTTTTTTACCGGTGAAATTGGTTCAGCCGCAACCGATGAACGTTGCAAGATCACATTTTGTGATACGTAACCTGCTTTAGCCAAAGAAAATTCGGCCTTTTTATCAACCAGTTGTGTATAATAGCGTTCATTGATTTCGTAAATTCTTTGCAGGCTTGCCAAATCCACTGAATTATAGTTATCCGTCTTCGACTGTAACCGGTCCTCATACATTTGTACTTTCTCATTGATTTCCTGTTTCCTGTCGCTTATATTTTTGTTAAGATAGCCAATACTTTCAATTATCAGTTTTTTCTGTATCCCGATCTGATAATCGATCTCTTTAATCTGACCGCTATTCTCGGTCAGGTTGTATAATAATTTTTCACGATTTAAGATAAGCTCTTGCAGGGTGTTCAGCAAACCCGAAATGGACCCCTTGAATTCGCTACCCGAAGTAATGGCAATAAGCCGTGAAATGTCTGAATTGTCGGAGGCTTTAATGTTTTTCTCGATTTCCTGTAATTTATTCGATTCCAGTTCGAGAATTACAATCTGGTTTTGGTAATCATTTAGCCTGGAAGCAAAAGTTGGCAAGGGTTTATTCTGAACGGAATCAATATTATGTATTTTCAGAAAACTGGCAATTTCCCCTTGAGATTTGACAAGGGTATCATAAATAATCCCCATCCGCTCATCAATGTAGCTCAACATCTTATCGGCGCTTTCGGCTTGCTTTTCAATGTCGTAACTATGAAACTCTTCTGCAATCGTATTGACAATGTCGGTGGCTTTTTCAGCACAGTTATCCTGATATTTTATCAGTATCGTTTTTGCTGCCTCATTCAGAATGCTGATCTCAAGTTTTGAAATGACTATATTTACAATATTCTGAGGATTATTCACAATAAAATAAAACCGGTTATCCGTAAGAAAAGCCTCGTTTCCATCTATATGACCATGGTCTACAGAAGTAACTGTAATATCCATATCCGGAAAAATTGCTTTTTGGCTAAATCCTATTTCTTTACGTTCCTCAACACCATTTCCCGAAACATAACTGAAGGATATCCTGGAATTATTGGGAAAATCAACCTGTATGGGTGTACCGTATATGGCCGGGTTTTTAACGTTCACACTTACCTTGTACGGCGAACTTTTATATTGCTCATAATCAAGGACGGTGCCTTTGTTAAAATATGAAATATTGAGCGGGAGTTTATCAGCAACCCTTTGGATGAACGTTGCAGATTTTATCAATTCGATCTTCTTTGCTAAAAAATTATCCTCTTCCAATAAGGGAGAGGTGGTCGGCAAAAGATTTTTAGCCTCTTCATTCCTGTCGATCTGAATTACAGAACTCGCTTCATAAACCGGAAGTGTGTATCGTATATAAACGAAGGCGAGGACAATGGCGGCCACTAAAAAAATAAGAGGGAAATAAAAATTCTTTCTGAAAATAAACAGGAATAGTTTCAGGTCGATCTCATCATTAATCGGAGATATTTTTTTCTTCTGTACCATTTATTTTGCAAAAATTTGATAAATCAATAAGAACGTAGTGAGCAATGAAAGGTAAGGAGTAATGTTTTCCAATATCTTTTGCGGTATTTTGTTGCGCGGCTCAACATAAATGATATCATTAGCCTGTAATACCAGGTTGGCCTCTGTCATCCCTTTAATGGTAGAAAGATCTATAACATAAACCTTAGGGTTTTTCAAATCACCTCTGATAAGCCTTATTTTATGAGCTTTTCCATCCTGAATGCCTCCGGCTTTTGCGAGGGCTTCAAAAAGGGTGGTGTTCGTATTGTCCAGCGTTAAAACCATCGCCTGGCTTCCCTCTCCTCCCGGAAAAATCGTTACCCTGTTGTTGGTTACTTTTAATTGAACAAACGGATTATTGAAAAAAGTAGCATAACGCTCTTCCAGCATCATTTCTGCTTGGCGTATGGTTTTCCCGGCAATCACAACCCTGTTCAGTATAGGCAGTTTTACCTGCCCGTCAAATTCAACAAGGTATTTATTTTCTGTTTTTAATTGCAGGTTGGTGGTGCTTATCGGGTCTATCAGGCGCTCGCCATCTTTGGTATAAATGGATATCTGAAGCTCATCATTGGGAGAAATTATATATTCCTGAGTTTTTATAGAGTCGGTGAATTCCGAGATCGGGTAGTCGCCCACCCTCAGCATCTGAGAAGGGGCAAAAACACGGCAACCTGAAGCAAAAACTATAAAAACAAGTAAATATAAAAAACGTTTCATTAATATTTTTTTACAAATTTAATACTTTCTTATTTGATAATTTATTGCGACAGTAAAACATTGTATAAATTTTTCATATCCCGGACCAGCCTGTGGTACGAAAATTTCTCATTTACAAAATCCCATCCTTTTGAACCGAATTTTATTCTCAATTCTTCATCCTGCAAAAGGTTCATGAGTTTGTTGTAATAATCTTTGCGGTTATTTACGTCTGCCAGAAATCCGGTTTGCCCGGGTAAAAGTATGTTTTCAATCCCCCCGACATCGGTAGAAATTATGGGTTTCCCGGAAGCCTGCGCTTCAATGAGGCTTACAGGAGTTCCTTCATTCAACGAGGTCAGCGAAATTATATCCACTCCAGCATTCACATAGTCCACATTTTTTATCCATGAAGTGAAGGTAACCGTCGCTTTTCTTTTTTCTTTAGTGAAATCTACCCAATCCAAACCCAGTGAAGTACATTTTGACCTTATTTTGATCTTGTCCTCACCATCACCAACAATGAAGGCCCTGATTTTTTTCCCTGACCTTTCACTGATATGCTTTATCCCTTCCAGAAACAGCCCGTGATTTTTTATAGGAACAATACGTCCGACAATACCAATAGCAATTTCATCATCATCAACAAGGTATTCTTCGCGGAACTTCAATCTTTTTTCGTCCATATTTTCATGAAAACGGCTCAGATCAAATCCTAAAGGAATAACAGCGACTTTTTCCTCCGGGCAAATTTTATATTTCAGCACCAGGTCATGCTTTTGAATTTTGCTTAAGGCAATTATTTTGGTTGATTTTTTAGCAAGGTTACGTTCTATTTGCTGATATACAGCAGACCGGATCCCACTGAAATAAGAATCAAAGACATGGCCGTGGAACGTATGAATGATAACAGGAACTTTTAAGTTATAAGCAGCCCTCCGGCCCAGTGCACCGGCTTTGGAGGCATGAGTATGAACAATATCCGGTTTAAAATCTTTGATAATCTGAGAAATTTTCCTAACAGCAAGCGCATCTCTATAATAATTGATCGGCCGCTGCATTTCAGGTATAATTAGCGGATCTATTCCCAGGCTTTTTACGATAAATTCTGAATTCTCTTCCGTATCATCATTTTTACCACCCACTAACAAGGTTTCAAACTCAGGTTCCATATATTTTGTAAGGTATGAAGCGTTGTAGGTTGGGCCGCCGAGATTGAAACGGTTGATGATCCTTAGTACTCTGGGCATAAACGAGCTATCCTTTTTAATTAAAATATTTTTTCCACCAGTATTGAAAAACAATCAGCCCCCAGATCTGAGCATGAACGTCACCGGGGTTATTGGATTGTAAACGAGTTTTAAGATTTTTTGTTTCGGATAATCTGAAAATGTTTTGGGCAGCAACAAAGTCGTCACTCAACAAATCGTCGTTTATCAGTGAAAACAACTCATTGCGGAACCATTTCAGCAACGGTACTTCAAAACCATGTTTAGGCCTGTGATAAATCTCCGGAGGTAACATTTCTTTAAATGTATCCTGTAAAATTCTTTTCCTGAAATTTCCCTGAACTTTATAATGATCCGGCAAGGAAAAAACATAGTTTACCAGCTCGTAATCCAGAAAAGGCGACCTCACCTCAAGTGAATTTGCCATCGACATCAAATCAACCTTGGTATTCATATCGTTTACCAAAACGTGTTTCATGTCGGCAAAAAAGACCTCATTCAGGTCACCCCCGCCAGTTACATTATTGATTATCGATTCTTTGCGGTGCAGGTAATCATTGCCATCGGGTTGTTTTACCAGGATTTGTTCAGCTTCCTTTTCAGAGATAAAGGAGCACCAACGCCAATAGCGTTCTTTTTCGGAAAGGTTCAGCCCGTTGGCATATTTCGCCAGTTGCCTGAATTTATTTGAGAGCGCTGAATTCCTCGATTGCGGAAGCCAATTAAACAAAGGTGTACCATATTTTAAAAGCTTTGTGAAACTGCCGGCTGATCTGATCTTTAGTTCAGCGGAATGTTTCATATACCCCCCGAAAAGTTCATCCGCGCCATCCCCCGACAAAGCAACGGTTACATGCTTTCTGGTCTGTTGACAAAGCAGGTAAACCGCAATAGCCGAAGAATCGGCAAAAGGATCATCAGTGTAATCAAGCACCGGAAACAACACCGACAGCAGATCGTCGTTAGTGAGTGAAAAAACCGTATGGTTGGTTTGGAATTTTTTGGCTACAATTTGTGCATAACGGGTTTCATCAAAAAAAGGCTCATCCCTGAATCCCACTGAAAATGTGTTTAATTGCCTGGTAAATTGGGAGGCAAGCCCAACCACTACCGAAGAATCCACCCCTCCGCTCAGGAATGCGCCTAGCGGCACATCCGAAATCATCCTTCTTTCAACAGATGCTTGTAAGAGTGAAGATATTTTTTTCATGGCGGTGTCATAGGAATCATGAGTAAGCTCCATATTCGGCGATGAGTATGGTATCGCATAATACTGTTTTAGCTCCACCGAATTTTGTCTAATCATCAGGTAATGACCGGGGTCAAGCTTTACCACATTTCTTACCATGGTAAAATTTGCCGGAATATAATTCATCTGCAGATAGGCGTATAACGATTCCGTATCAAGCACTTTAGGAATATTCATGGCAAACAGGGCTTTCATCTCTGATGCAAAGCACAATTTATCCCGATCCTGATAAACCAACAGCGGTTTAACTCCAAAACGGTCACGCGCTATGAATACAGTGTTTTCAACATTATCATGAATTGCAAACGCAAAGAATCCGTTGATTTTTTCGAGAAATGAAGGTCCTTCCAGCATATACATATGCAACAGCACCTCGGTATCGCTGCTCGATTTTAGCTGTACCCCCTGCGCAATAAGCTGGTCGCGGTATGTCCTGTAATTATAAAATTCTCCGTTCAGGATGATCGTGTATCGTCCTGAACTATCCGTAAATGGCTGCGAAGCGGCTTCTGTGACATCAATTACCGAAAGGCGGTTATGCCCGAAAGCAACGTCATTATTGATATACACGCCCGTATTATCCGGCCCGCGCTTTTGCATTACCGCAACAGCACTATGAATTTTGTCCAGGTATTTCCGCCCTTCTTCCCGTAAAGCAATTATACCTGAAATGCCACACATCCTGTTTTGAATTTAAATATGAATAACTTCCCCGTAAGCCGCAGCCACAGCTTCCATAAAGGCTTCAGACATGGTCGGATGCGGATGGACAGAGGTTAAAATTTCATGAGCCGTAGTTTTCATGGTACGTGCCACCACAACTTCAGCAATCATTTCGGTAACATTTTCACCGATGAAATGCGCCCCCAGCAATTGGTTATTTTTTGCGTCAAAAATCACTTTGATAAAGCCATCCCTGAAACCTGCAGCGCTTGCTTTGCCTGAAGCCGTATATGGAAATTTTCCGATTTTCAGTTCATAACCGGCTTCAACGGCAGCTTTTTCGGTATAACCCACCGATGCAATTTCCGGATGTGTATAGGTACAGCCAGGGATGTTATTATAGTCAATTGGTTCAACGGTTTTACCGGCAATCTTCTCAACACAGACAATACCTTCACGGGAAGCCACATGCGCCAATGCCGGGCCTTTAACTATGTCGCCAATGGCATAATAACCTTCCACATTCGTGCGGTAGAAATCATCCACCAGCACTTTCCCTCTTTCCGTTTTTATTCCTGTTTCTTCCAGGCCGATACCTTCTATATTCGTGCTCACTCCAACTGCCGATAATACGATTTCAGCCTCCACGACCTCCTCGCCTTTCGGCGTTTTAATGGAAACTTTGCAAAGATCTCCACTGGTATCAACCTGTTCAACCACCGAAGACGTATAGACCTTCATTCCGCCTTTTTTAAAGGAACGCTCCAACTGTTTGGATACTTCTTCATCTTCAATAGGAACAACAGCGGGCAGCATTTCTACCAGGGTAACTTTGGTTCCGATGGTGTTATAAAAGTGGGCAAACTCAGAACCAATAGCCCCGGAGCCGATAACAACCATAGATTGCGGTTGTTTTTCCAGTGTCATGGCCTGCCGGTAGCCAATGATTTTTTCCCCGTCGATTTTCAAATGAGGCAGTTCGCGCGCACGTGAGCCGGTTGCCAGGATAATATGGTTGGCTTCGTATACAGAAACTTTACCATCATTGTCGGCAACTTCCACTTTTTTCCCGGGTAAAATTTTCCCTTTACCGCTTAAGACTTCAATTTTATTTTTTTTAAACAAAAATTGAATTCCCCTGCTCATGCCTTCTGCGACTCCCCTGCTACGTTTAATTATCGCTTCAAAATCCGGGGTGAGTTCTCCGTTTATTTTTATTCCGTAATCCACGGCATGCCTGGCATAGTCAAAGACCTGTGCAGATTTTAATAATGCTTTTGTAGGAATGCAACCCCAGTTAAGGCAAATACCGCCAACTTCAGCTTTTTCAACCACGGCAACTGAAAATCCCAATTGCGAGGCTCTTATAGCTGCCACATAACCCCCGGGGCCGGAACCAATAATGATAATATCGTAATTCATAGTATTAATTTTTAACTAAGTGCAAAAGTAATAAAAATGGGATAACTTATTTTAACGGTGTTGTTCAGAAAAATTATTACTGACCGATAAAATGCTTGTTGGATCCCTAAAATACTTTATTTCATTACGTCCCTGCGAGACTTGAAATATAATAGGGCTTCTTTTTGTCTACCAATATTTTGTCCCATACGAAACTGTCCCGTAGGAACAAAATATTGGTAGAAAATTAATTAAGAATTGTATTTAAGACCTGTCGGGGCTACCAGAAATTTTTAAAATGCCGAAAAACCGATGTTTTCCGGCATTTTAATTTTATTTACATACAGTTTTACATACAATTTTATTTACACATTCAATTTCTGCAAAAATAAAAATGATACATTTTTTTTGAAATTTAAGTCGCTCATTCTATAATCATTTTACCTTTTCCTACATTGATATTCCCATCAACAACCCTAAAGAAATACATCCCCTTGCTCATTCCGTTTCTTGATATCCGTATTTCTTTTGCATTGAGATTTTCTATTCGATTCACTTCTTTACCTATGATATCATAAACAATCAAAGACGCATTAAACAAAGGTTTTGAAAGACTCAGAGTAGCATAATCTGAAAAAGGGTTAGGAAATATATTGATTTCAATATTATTTTTAATTTCATTAATCTGGGCGCCAAAATTACATATACAACGGACAGAAAGCCCCTGGGTAGTTCCGTTGGTGGAATTCATAGCTGCACTGCTGTTAAAAGTCAATCCCAGTGAATGAGCAAGTGCATTAGAAACCGAGTCGGAACTCCAGAAGACACCTTGGGATCCAAGGGAGGAATAAGCACCATCCCCTAGACGAATACCACCCGGAAGGGCTGTAAAGCCACTCTCGTCGGTTGCACCGGTATTTGGGCTTGTCCAATGCAGCGTACCGGTTTCTTTAAGTTTGCCACCGGCAACACTGAGGCCTCCTGTATAAGTTGTAAGTGCGGTCCATTCGGCCTCACTGGGCATATGCCAACCGGAAGGACAAAGTTTAAGGGTGTTTACAGCATACCAGTTGTATAATGCCCCATATGTATCACCATTTGAAGCCTGATCGTTTGCATACCAGCAATAACCCGGGCCTGTTAAGTATGCCCAGGTTGTACCATTTGTTACTAATGGAATATCTGTTCCATCGTTATATTTTGTAACTCTCAGGTTTTCTCCCATCCATACCTTTGTGCCAATG
>DAOQAT010000051.1:0-21393 GCA_035354195.1 Bacteroidales bacterium
GGCGTTCAGCAACCTTATGAGATTTCGGTGATCACAGCTATTGAGCAAGCCAAAGATATTGATCTTGTGTGCAGCGCATACCCTAATCCAACAGCCGGCCTTTTCACTTTAAAAATCATAAATTATAAGAGCGAAAAGCTGGCTTATCAACTATACGACATAGCAGGAAAAATTTTGGAAAATAAAGATATAACAAGCATTGAAACTGCTATTTCGCTGGTAGATTATACTTCTGCCGTATATTTTCTGAAATTGACAGATAACAATGAAGAAATAAAAGTTTTTAAAATCATAAAAAATCAATAATCATGAAAAAACTAATTACAATTCTGACAGCAGTATTAATTTCTGCAACCCTTTTGGCGCAAAGCCCTCAGAAAATAAGTTATCAGGCAGTGATTCGTAATACCAGTAATCAGCTTGTAACTAACAGTTTAGTTGGGATCAGGATCAGCATTATGAAGAATTCGCCAAACACCGGCATATTGGTTTATCAAGAGATACAAACGCCTACTACCAATGCAAACGGCCTGGTATCTATAGAAATCGGTGGGGATTATACCGGCTTTGACACTATACACTGGGAAAGCGGTCCTTATTTCATTAAAACAGAAACTGATCCTGCCGGTAGTACTAATTATACGATCACGGGATCCAGTCAAATACTGAGTGTTCCTTATGCGTTGCATGCCAAAACAGCCGAAAGTGTAACAGGTTCTATCTCTGAAACCGACCCGGTTTATGGCGCATCGCCGGCTGCCGGTATAACCAGTACAAATATTACCAACTGGAATAATGGCCTGTTGCCTGCAGGATTAAGCGGCCAAACCTTATATCATAACGGAACTTCGTGGTTGCCGTCAAGCAATATGACTAACAACGGCTTTGAAATATGGATTAATAGTCTTTATACTCATTTTCCGATTGAAGCGGACCAGGGAATGATTTCCTCAGGCCCAATATATATTAACTATTCATCCGGTATGCCTCCCATGTATGTTACATCTGCTATAAAGGTCGACAATCTGAATGTGGATTTGGTCGACGGCAAGCATGCTACAGATTTTGCTTCGGTGGGCGTTGCCGGCAATATTAACTATTTACCAAAGTGGACCGGCAGTTCGAGTTTAGGCAACAGCCTGATATATGATGAAGGCAGCAGCATTGGCATTGGCACTACGTCCCCAACATCAACGTTTGAGGTCCAAAACGGTTATGGGGTTGTTGCCCGATTTGTAGGTGAATCGGCAATGGCATCATCTAATACTTATGTGGGAATCAGGGACCTGACCGGGGGCGTGGATTGGTATCTGTGTGCAACGAATTCAGGCGATTTTTCCATTAATCAGAGCGCAGGATATAACCGTCTATTTATTGATCACAACACCGGCAATATCAGCATTGGCACGGGCATTACAACAGATAAGCTGGCTGTGAACGGGGTGATTTCTGCTACCGGCGGAAACTCAACGCAATGGAATGAGGCCTACAGTTGGGGCAACCATGCATTAGCAGGTTACCTGACAGGATATGCCGAAACCGATCCGGTCTTTGGCATATCACCCGCTGCAGGAATTACAAGCGGAAACATAACAAACTGGAATAACAGCATGCTACCTGCTGGATCAAGCGGACAGACGTTGAGGTACAGCGGATCTGCATGGGTGGCCAACAGTACAATTTATAATGACGGTACTAATGTGGGAATTGGGACATCTGCTCCGTCGCAGAAACTTGATATAAATGGGGGGTCAGTAAAAACGACAGGCCAGTTCATTTCGACACAGGCTACAGGAACCGCTCCTATGTCAGTCATTTCAACCACAACGGTTACCAACCTGAATGCTGACATGGTAGATGGAAAACATCAGGCAGTTCATACAGAATGGTTGCAGATAATTTCGGGTGGAACAACAACCTTACATACTTTTGTTAATGGTGTACTCGAAACGGTAAGTGTTTCAGGAAGAATAAGAATAAGGTGTACCTCTGCTGATAATCTTGATTGGGTGGCCTATGTTAATGGTGTAAGAAGTTCAGGTACATTGACAAATGGCGTATCACAGGATTTTGATATTACTGGTGGCAATGATGACCTGAAAATAATCCTGACCTCAGGCTCTAACAATCTTCATCAGGGTGTTGTCGAAATTCATCAGGTTAATGGCCAGTACATGAGCGGTATCGTTTGGGATACTTATTCTGCTGATTGATTATTAATAAAGGAATACTTTGTTTCCCTAAACATGCGATGCTATTTTGTGTTTGCTGATGGCTGGGGTGATTTATTATAATTTCTATGATTTCAAAGTTACCGGTGAATTGATTTATATCTTCGTGTTAACGGAATAATGGTTAATTTTGAATTCAATTTTAAAATTATTCATGTCAAAAACAGCATTAATCACAGGCGCATCAGGCGGCATCGGGCTTGAACTGGCGCGCATTCACGCACAAAATGGAGGCAATCTGGTACTTGTAGCGCGTAACAAAATAAAACTGGATGCCATAAAATCAGAGTTTGAGTCAAAGTACCATATCACAGTGCTTGTAATCAGCATGGACCTGGCGGTAACTGATGCTGCCCGTGAATTATTCGATGCTGTACAAAAACAAAACATAAAGGTTGACTATCTTATAAACAATGCCGGGTTTGGCGATTACGGCCTTTTCGCGGAAACTGATTGGGAAAAAGAATCCCGTATGATACAACTGAATATTGCTACGCTTACCCATTTAACCAGGTTGTTTTTACCAGAAATGATCCATAACGGTGGCGGTAAAATAATGAACCTCGGCTCTACGGCATCATTTCAGCCGCTTCCGCTCATGGCCGTATATGCCGCCACAAAAGCCTTTGTGTTGAGCTTTTCGGAAGCCATAAACAACGAACTTGCCGGAAAAGGAATCACTGTTTCCGCCCTGTGCCCCGGCCTTACCGAAAGCGGTTTTGTGGATGCAGCAGCTATGAACCAAAGCAAAATGGCCAACAGCAAAAAACTTCCCACCTCCCAAGAAGTGGCCGAATTCGGTTACAACGCTATGATGGAAGGCAAAGCAGTCGCCATACATGGTTTTAAAAATAAGACTTTGGCAAACCTGGGAAAGCTGGCGCCTCGCAGCCTGGTCGTGAAAATGTCAAGGAGTTTTATCGAATTTAAATAAAAGAAAATTTTTCATCACTGTCCGGCTAAAAATCATACAAATGCATTGAACTACAGACAAACAAGCTGTATATGATATATCATTTTAAATGAGGTTGTTTATATTTTAGCCACCAAGGCACGAAGACACAAAGATTTTATTATTTTATATTTTTGATTTAGTGCAACCTAGTGCCATAGTGTCTTTGTGGCATTGTAATAAATATTATTTGTCGGTCAACATTGAAAATTTTTATTTTTTCTTTTCCTGGTATTCTTTGATAAAATCATCCCACTTCTGATTTTTATAACGGTTTTCTGTAAAAAACACCAGTACAGGGTACAGAGATTCGGGCGTAAGGTATTGTCCCACCTGCGAGATGAAGGTCATGTCTTCATCAAAAAACAGGATGGAAGGCAGAACGATCCGCTCTCCCATAACCATGTGAAGAAACGGATGAAACCCTTTGTTATCAGCGGTGTTGTGATAGGTCTGGTTGTTAAAAGTGATCGTATCCATTGATCGGGCGTCCATGGCTACTGCATGAAAATTGTCATTTATATAGTTCGTAACGATACTGTTGTTGAACGTGCTTCGTAACATGGTCTTGCCGCCGTTGCACCAATCGGTATTGATAAACAAAAGAGTTTTTTTCTTCTGCACCTTATTTTTTTCAACGGCTTCATTAAAGGATTTCATCCAGGTAATGGTGTCCTTGCTTACAAAACCTGAATCGGGATAGAACGCTTTGAAGAAATACTTGCTGAAATCCTGTGCGCTGGTGGTGTTGAAAATATATTCCACTGTGAAGACCAGCATAGGCTCAATATCTTTTGGTGACAAATAACCGGGAGCCAGCATTTTGAACTTGTAATTATTGTTGTAAAAAACTATGGTCGGATACGATAATTTTCCTTCCAGAAGTATAATGGCCAATTCGTTTGGTGACCGGTTGCCAATATTTTTATTGATGTATTTTTTATCTAAAAATTCAACAGTATCCATAGTTTCAGCGTTGAAGCGCACCGGATAAAAATAGTTGTTGATGTAATTTGCAATGCCTTCATTTGAAAAAGTGGTCTTCATCATGTGCTTGCACCAGCCGCACCAGTCGGTGTAGACGTCGATAAGCATCGGTTTGGGCTGGGTTTTATTCAGTTCCTGGGCCGTCTTCAGGTCCAGCCATTTTACAAGGCCTGTGTTTTCTGTTACGGTTTGCTGCGCATACCCAGCGGTGATGATACACAGAAATACGGAAACGAAAATAAATGTTGAACGCATTAAAAAGTGGGCTTTGTGTGTAACATAAATCATGGTTAAACGGTTTGCAAAGATACAAAACCTTCTATTTCAAACGATAAAGGACCGCCTGTTCGGTGTAAAAAATTTCAACGATATCCAGCATTATCAGGTTTACCAAAATGGTTTCAGCAATGTTCTTGTTGATACTGGCAAGCAGGCAAAATTCTTTCAATGAAATATGTGGATTTACAGAGAGGTAATCCAGCAGTTTCTTTTCTTTTTCTGTGTAGGTGATATGGGTAGGGTAAGCTTTCAGCTTGCGTTTCCATACGCGAAGGTGCACCGGTGCCGCCAAAAAGTTTTTATCGTCAACTCTCACGTAGGCAAGCCATTTGCCATCGTAATCCTGGGCGTAACAGATCTCGTCGGCCAGTTTCGGGATGATAACCTCAAGAACCGTTTTCCCTTCTTCGGTCCATTCTTTAATTTTCAGATCCATCGACGGTTGGCAGTACATCTGCGCCGCGGCCTCGGCCATATATATTTCTTCGTCGCTGCGGACACCGGCAATTTTTCCGTTGTCTTTGACACCGATCAATAGAATACCGCCGTCGGTATTGGCAAAGGCCGAGATGCTCCGGGCAATTTTTCGTGAGTCGGAAATCTCAAATTTGAAGTCAAGGCATTGGTGTTCGCCCTGTTCGATGAGTTTCCTGATATGTGATTTCTTTTTTATCACGATATTCTTTTGCGTAAAATGAACAGCCCGGTGAATGTCAGCAGCCCGTTGAGAATAAGCAGCTCGAAGCCAAATTTATATCCGTTGAAAAGAATTTCAGAATACATGCTTAAAAAGTAACATAAAACCGGGGAAATAATGGCCACGATCCAGACATAGCCATCCTTGACGGCATATTTCGTGAATAAGCCAAAGGCAAATAAACCAAGCAACGGGCCGTAGGTGTAACCAGCTGCGGTGTAAATGGCGTTGATCACGGCCTCATTATTCAATGCCCTGAAAATGAGAATTACGATCAAAAGAATAGAGGCAAAACTCAAATGCACGATATACCGTACTTTCTTTTTTTGTTTTTCATTGAGTTTGCTTTTGTCTTTAAATCGCAGAAAGTCAACACAAAAAGAAGTTGTCAGTGCGGTTAAAGCACCGTCGGCGCTGGGATAGGCAGCAGACACCAGTCCGATCATAAACACCAGCCCGGCGATCGGCCCTAAATGATTGAATGCGATCTGAGGAAACAAATTATCTGTTTTGCCCGGAATTTCAATGCCTTTTGATGAGGCATACATGTATAACACAGCGCCTAAGGTCAAAAACATGATATTTACGACGACCAGGATGCCGCTGAACGTGAACATGTTTTTTTGTGCTTCTTTCAAATTGCGGCAACTGATATTTTTCTGCATCATTTCCTGATCAAGGCCGGTCATGACAATCGCGATGAATGCACCGCTAAAAAACTGTTTCAGGAAAAAATTCTTGCTGTGCCAGTCTGTTTCCACAACACGGGTATAGCCGGCATCACTGATCTTTTTGAAGATATCGCCCAGCCCGATACCGAGTTCCTGGGAAATAAAATATATCGACAGTATCACCCCAAGCAACATAAATGTGGTTTGCAGGGTATCGGTCCAGATGATGGTTTTAACGCCGCCTTCAAAGGTGTATAACACAATCAGCACAATGAAAACGGTCACCACCAGCCAAAAAGGAACACCCCAGTAGTCAAAAACAAAAACCTGCAGTACATTTACCACAAGAAACATGCGGAATGAGGCGCCAATAATACGTGAAAGAAGAAAATAAAAAGCTCCTGTTTTATAGGACCAGAATCCGAAACGCTGATTCAGATAAGCATATATAGACGTAAGGTTCAGCCTGTAATACAAGGGAAGCAGGATGGTGGCGATAACCGTATAACCGATCAGAAAACCAAACACCAGCCCCAGATAGGTAAATTGCTGGGTTCCGACAAGGCCCGGAACCGACATGAACGTAACTCCGCTCAGCGAGGCTCCTATCATGCCATAGGCCACGATATACCATGGCGAACTTTTGTTTCCGACGTAATACGAATCATTGTTGGTCTTACGCGATGTTATCCATGTTACCACAAACAACATGATGGTATAAGCAACAAAGCAAAGAAGAATATAAACTGGTTTCATAATGGGAGTAATCTGAAAATAATGGTATGGGTTTGCTTCCGGATTTTTTACAAATTTAGCATTTCGTACCCATTACAAATTCCGTTTATTTATTTTTTATGAACACAAAGTGTTTGAAATGATTTTACGTTTCTTGTTTTGCGTCCGGAGGTTCCCAGCCGGGTTAATAACATTATTGTATTTTTGTGGGAACTTAATTGGGAATCTATCATTACATAATTAAAAATAAAACACTGATGAGAAATATTACTACTGCGCTGATTTTATTGCTTTGTACAGCTGTATCTGCGCAACACATTGCAAAGAGGGCCTTATTTATTGGCAACAGCTATACGTATGTGAATGATCTGCCGCAGATGGTGGCTGATGCAGCGGTTTCGGCAGGCGACACCCTGTTTTTCGACAGCAATTCTATTGGCGGTTATACATTTCAGCAACATTCCGTTAATGCCACCACACTCAGCAAAATTGCGGCGGGTAACTGGGATTATGTAATATTGCAGGAACAAAGCCAGTACCCTTCGTTTCCGATTGCGCAGGTGGAAGCAGAAGTTTTTCCGTATGCTAAAATGCTTGACAGCACCATCAATGCGAACAATCCCTGTGCGGAAACGGTTTTTTTTATGACCTGGGGCAGGAAGAACGGCGATGCATCCAATTGCGCCGTATGGCCGCCGGTGTGCACCTACCAAGGCATGGACAGCCTGTTGAATCTGAGGTACCGTATGATGGCCGACAGCAATGATGCGATACTTTCGCCTGTTGGCGCCGTTTGGCATTATATCAGGCAAAACTACCCGGCCATCGAATTGTATAATGCCGACGAAAGCCATCCTTCCATAGCGGGTTCTTATGCTGCCGCCTGTTGTTTTTATGCTGTAATGTTCAGAAAGGATCCGACCTCGATTACTTATACCTCCACACTCAATGCCACGGATGCTCAAAACATCAGAAATGCTGCCAAGCTGATCGTATACGACAGCCTGATGAACTGGCATATCGGGGAATATGATCCCGCTGCTGATTTTTCATATTCCGTATCCGGGGAAAATCAAATTACCTTTTTGAACAACTCCACCTACGCGGATTCTTATACATGGAACTTTGGCGACGGCAATACTTCTGCTGAACCCGGCCCTGTGCATGTATACCCTGGCACCGGTTCATACACGGTATCGCTGATTGCCGCACATTGCGGGATGGCAGATACGGCGGTGATTGAAATCAATGTGATCCCGATGGGAATTGACCAGCAAATGAATGCCCAACAACTGTCGTGGCGTATATATCCGAACCCGGTAACTTCAGTTGTTTCAATTGAAATAAATGAACCCGGTAATTTTTATTATAGGATTTCCAGCCTGGCCGGAGCAAATATCCAAAGTGGCACGATAAACAGTAAGGACAACCAAATTGATATTTCTTCACTTGCCGACGGTTTTTATATTTTTCATTTGTACCAGGGGCAGAATCTGGCGGGACGCGAGAAGTTAATAAAAATATCCGGCCAATAAATTATTATTCCCAGATTGCTCTATCCGTCAGCGAGCGGATGCAATGTGAGCGAGAGGATATAAAATAAGGTTGAAAATTATTCCATAATTATGAGAGCTATTCATAATGTCTATTATTTACACATCTTTTTTTGTTGGTTTATCACCTTCGGCTTAACGAGTATCAGCACAAGTGTAAAATCGCAAGATTTTTCACTATTGAATATCTACCCCTTATTTACTAATTATTTCATTTATGACAAATCATTTCCAGATGATATAAGCAAAATCAGAGAAACGATGTTTATTTATTTTTTTAATAATGATACAAATGATAATGAAGGATTAAATGCAACATATTACCTGAACGAATTTGGACAAATAGGAATGCAAGTGAATGAATCAAAAATAGGCAGTCAAAATAATGATACAATGCGATTTTACTATAATTCAAAGCAAAAAATTGATAGTATTGTCTCTTTTACATATAAACCTCATTATTTTCAGAAATATGCATTCACCTATAATAATAAGGCTCAGGTAATTGGCTTTCAGCAATACGCCGGCGCAAGAAGAAATGGCGTTTTATCTGATCTCACAACCTCGGCTGAATATAAATATTCTACCGGTAGGATATCAAAAAAGGAAAGAGAAAAAGATAGTTTATCTGGCTCAATTGCATACTACAAAGAGATCATTGAAACATATTATGTTTATGACGATTTGGGTATTATTACCGTAATGTATTACTTTAAAAAAAACAAAAACTTAGCGCGTATTTTGGTTTATTTATACTCAAAAACTTTAAAAAAAATTAATTTAGAGTTATATGAATGCGACGAAAATGGCAGAATAAATATTCATCATAATTTTGTTCTTAAAGAAAAGTCATTATTTTATTATAATGAGAATGGGTTATTGGCAAAAGTCAAATATTATAACCTATATGGTTCGCTAAAAAAAATGATAATTTATGAGTATGAGAGAAAAAATTAATAAGAACCTCATGCTTGCCCGCCTCAATCTTTTAGCCAACTGACAGAAGCAAATCCGAACGAGCGGAGGGTATAATTTCATGTGCCGGATTCATTTTTTTTTCATAATTTTGTAAAAAAATACCGGTGGCAAGCTATCCTTCAAAACTTTTCGAACAAACGGTCAATGAATTTGCCAAACTGCCCGGTATCGGGCGCAAATCGGCGGTGCGTATGGTGCTGCACCTGCTGCGCGAAAACAACGAAACGGCCGATGCTCTTGGAAACGCCATCGTAAAACTTCGTAAAGAGATACGTTACTGCAAACACTGCTTTAACATTACTGAAAATGAGGTGTGTGATATCTGCGCCAATGTAAAACGCGACAAGTCCGTCATCTGCGTGGTTGAAGATATCAGGGATGTCATTGCCATTGAAAATACCAACCAGTACAACGGGGTTTACCATATTCTCGGCGGTATTATTTCACCCATGGACGGCATCGGCCCGAACGACCTGAATATTCAGCTGCTGCTGGAAAGATTGTCTGACGGGCATTGCACAGAGGTCGTACTCGCGTTGCCACCGACCATGGAAGGCGATACCACCAACTTTTTTCTTTACCGGAAATTATGCGCTTACGATGTGTGCATCTCTACCATTGCCCGCGGCATTTCTTTTGGCGACGAGCTGGAGTATGCCGATGAAGTTACCCTGGGACGTTCCATCCTGAACCGGACACCTTACCAGTCTGAATTTCAGAAAAACAACAAGTAATTTTTTTCTGGATTTAAAACTCCAGTTGTGCAACGTGCACTACAAACTTCGCACAAACGGGCGACGAGTTTCCGAGCTCTGACCCCTTCGCCAGCGCACAAGGCCCGCGCCCTTCCTAAGTTGTGCAACGGGCACTGCAAACTTCGCACAACGTTGACGTTGCTGGTTTATTCGCTCTTCTTCAAATAATAGGTCATGGCATCAACCGTGAATTTCGCCGAGCCATTTTCCTGAATTTCAAACACTCCGGATTTCTTTTCAAAATCAATATTGTATTTATTTTTTTCAGTTTTATTGATTTTCGAAATTTTATTCGATACACGCTCTGAATTACTCAAAAGCTGAATGGAGTCCTTTGTGATAATGATACTTGTCGGCTTTGAAGTTTCATCCAGTACGAAAAGGCCCGAAGCAGTTTGCAGGTCCATGGTGCCGGGTATTAAATTAGTGTCAACGGTGACTTCGGTTATTTTCCAATTACCAATCAGTACATTTGATTGGTTACAGGCAATCGCTAAAAATGCAATACACAAATATAATAGTTTGTTCTTTTTCATTTTAATAAGTTTTTGTGGGTTGTATCAATGAATTTTAGAAAACGTAATGTCTATTTTATATGCCTGAAAAAATTTAAGGTTTTGCTTTAAAAGAATATATATTCAAATATATAAAAATATTTTGCGAAAATCAACAGCAATTTTATATTTATTTTTTCCGGTTGTGCGAAGTTTGCAACTTCGCATTTTGTAATTTGTAGTTTTCGACTACATTCGCCGTTCCGTTAGTCGCAGACTAACTCCAGTTGTGCAACGTGCACTACAAACTTCGCACAAACGGGCGACGAGTTTCCGAGCTCTGACCCCTTCGCCAGCGCACAAGGCCCGCGCCCTTCCCCTAATATTAGGGGAAGGGATGGGGATGGGGTCAGGGTAACAGTTCCAATACTTCTTCTATTTTCATAATCACGTTTGTTATTGCAGAAAGGTCTTCATTTTTAAACCGTAATACATAAAGCCCTTTTTTCCGGTTGTGCTATATTTTGTAAGTATTTCCTTCAACGGCCAGGTCAGCATTTGGAAACACACTGCGTGTTTCTTCAATAACTTCATTTAATTCATCATAACGTGCAGAAAAATGCCCGATTAGTAATTTGTTGGCCTGGGCCTTTTTGGCCATGGTAGCGGCATTAACAGTGGTGGAATGTTGTTTTGAATCGGCGCTGGCCTGCATATCCTGCATAAATGTGGCTTCGTGATAAAGCAGCGAAGCATTTTTTATGTATGGCAAAATCTTCGGGCTGAAGCCGGTATCCGAGCAATAGGCATACATTTTTGCGGGGGGCAATTCAAAAGTAAGCTCTGAGTTTGGATGCACCGTTCCGTTTTTATCCGTAAAATCAGCGCCGCCTTTGATGGCTGCCATTTGCCTCATGGGTATTTGGAGCTCTTCGATCTTTTCTTTGATGATATTACGCCCGGTAAATTTCTGCCTGAAGATAAAACCATGCGTAGGCACCCTGTGCAGCAACGGAAAGCAAGTTATACTTATTTTTGCATCATCAAAAAGGTTGGCTGCCTGGTTTTCCGGCAAGTCGTGAAATTCAAGCGGGTAAAGGAGTGTTGTTGCAGAAGCTTTTAACTGCAAATCGATAATTTCTTTTAATGCCGCATTGGCATAAACGTGTAATTTTTTGGTGCGCCCGAACAGGTGATAGGTAAACAACAGCCCGGCAAGGCCCAGGTAGTGGTCGCCGTGCAGGTGCGAAATAAAAATATGGTCGATGCGCTGAAATTTTACTTTGTATTTTCTCATCTGCATCTGTGTGCCTTCGCCGCAGTCGATCAGGAATAACCTGTCGTCGCAATTGAGCACCTGCGAGCTGGGATTGCGTTCATTGGTAGGAGTGGCAGAGCTGCTGCCCAATATGGTCAGTTCAAATTTCATAATGTTAAAGGTAATGATTTTACCATTATAAGAAACTGCAAGTGTTGCTATTTGTTTTTTTCTACTTCGTGAGTAAAAATAGTCGGCTTTACGCAAAGCATGACAAAAGCCCAATGCCCGAAATTCTTTTTTTCGCCGCCCTGGATATTTGCCAGCGTGTTACTTGCAAACATGGCAGAGTAGCCAATTTGTACATCCACATCGTTGATGATGGGAATTTTTGCAGAGATATCGGCTTCAGTCCCCAGGTAAGGTTTTTGAGCGGTCCCGTTGATGGCATATTTGTTTTCCAGCCTGAAATAATGCACATCCGCGCGAAGCTGGTATTTCTGTTTGATCTTAAAAACAAGGTCGAAATAAACATCGATCAAGCCGCAATTTTTTGTTCCTGAAGGTTTGGAAAAATATTCCATATTCCCGTTGAAACGGTGCCCCGAACCATACAAGGGCGTGAAATACCGTACACGATTGTCCCCGGTTTTTGTCTGGTCATTGCCCGAGAGAAAATCCAGGCCCGTAACGATGTTTAAAAATTTCAGCGGTTTCGCAGTAATATCAATATTTGCATAATAGGCATTGATAAATCTCCCGGACTCGTCCTGCCCGAATTGTATGGCGCCGCGGGCATCTGCGCAGATGTATTTGCTGCCATAGCTTAATATTCCGCCATGAGTCGCCCTTACATACATGGTGTTGGTTGTTAATTTTTTCTGGTACCCGTCGGCGATCAGGAATGCTTGTATGCCAAAATTCCTGATATCGTATTTCAGCCATAAGAATCCTAGCGCTTTATAATTACCGAGTGTTGTGTTGTAATCGGTAGAATTCATGGTATCTTTTGATTGGTTATACGCAACACCCAGGTCGGCTGAAAAGCCCTTGTGGGTGTACTTCAGCAAGAGCGCGTCGTGAACGGTCCCTTTCTGGTTGAATCCGCCATTATCGAGCAAACGGCCGTAATCGTAATAAAACTCCTGCCTGCCTGCTTTAATAAAAAGGCTGTCGCAGGCTTTTATTTCAACCCATCCCTGATACAATCCCAGCCCGGCCACATCCTTTTTCATGGGTTCGTCGCCCCAGAGCCGGTAATCCTGTATGGAAAGATAGGTGTTGATGATGTTCCATTTAAAACCAACATTCAGCCGTGTCCGCTGGCTGAACTGGTATGCAGGAGTTTGTCCGTATTCAGGCGGCAGTGATTTAAAGCCATCCCTGAATTCAAAACGCGGGCGGTATTCAGCGCTGAGTTTAAACTGGGCATAAGAATTAATGCCGGTGAGCAGGATCAATATTAGCAGCGCTGTTCTTAATTTCATCATAATTTATTTTTTTTACAAAATTGCTTCGGTTGAAAATTGACGATGTTATGGTATTATTAATTAAATGTACCCATTATGTATTCTTTTGTTTTTTCTTGCTGTGGATCACTGAAAAATTGATCAGCCTTTCCGCATTCTATGACTTCACCCAGGTACATAAAAATGACATAATCGGCCATGCGCTTTGCCTGACGCAGGATATGAGTAACCATGACGATGGTATAATCTTCTTTCAGCTGAATGAATTTTTTTTCGATAGCAGCGCTTGACAACGGGTCGAGGGACGATGTGGGCTCGTCGGCAAGTATGATTTCCGGCTCAACTGCCAGTCCGCGTGCAAGGCACAAACGCTGCTGCTGCCCTATAGAAAGCGATGATGCCGGCTCTTTCAGGCGGTCTTTTACTTCTTCCCATAAATTAACCTGTTTCAGGTAATGCGTTACTTTCTCGCGCAGCACGTTCCTGTTTCGGGTACCATTGATGCGCATGCCGTACGCGATGTTGTCGAAAATATTCATGGGAAGCGGGTAGGGGCGCTGCGACAACAATCCCATTTTTTTGCGTATCTCCGGCAGGCCCGACCTGGTATTCAGTATGTCCTGATGATCAAGCAATATGCTGCCGCTGATGGCGGCGTTTTCTTCCAGGTCGATGAGCCTGTTAAGGCATTTCATCAGCGTGGTCTTTCCGCAGCCCGACGGGCCGAGGATAACGGTTATCTGATTGGGCGGGATCTCCAGGCTGATATTTTTCAGAATATGATTTTTGCCAATGCTGACGTTCAGGTTTTTTATGCTGATCTTTTGTTCCATATCAGGATATTTTGTTTTTATTGTATTTGTTGGACAGCATTCGTGATAACACGCTGATGGCAAGGATCAGGATGGTGAGTATGGTAGCTGATGCGTAAGCGCGGCTTTGAACTTCGGGTATCGGAGAACTGAGCTGAAAAAATATGGAAAGCGGCAGTGTCGCGGAAGGCTGCAAAAGCGATGTAGGAACATTGTCGGTGTAACCTGTGGTGAACAGCACGGCAGCGGTATCGCCGATGGCCCGGCCGAACGAGACCATAATGGCCGTAATTATGGCTGATGAGCATTGCCTCATGTAAACCATAAAGGCGGTCTGCGGTTTGTTTGATCCTAACGACAGGGATGCCTGCAGCAGCCCGGCAGGAACCTCCTTAAGCACTTCATCCATGGCCCGTATCATGATCGGCAAAATGAGCATGGCAACGGTGATGATACCGGCCAGCAACGAGGTTTTTAACCCGATGAGAACCATGATGGAAAAACCGAAAGCGCCATACACGATGGAGGGTATTCCCCACAGAACATCAAGCAGAAAGCGAATGGAATTTACCAGCCGTTTGTATTTTTTTAAATGGATATTCAGAAGCATCGCAACCGGAAGCCCGATGATGAGCGCCAGCAGCGTTGCCCCGAAAGCCAGGTACAACGAACCCACGATCGCGTTGAGCACGCCGCCGCCTTTGCCAAAATAATAACCGCCGCGGGATGTCTGTGTCAGCATTTCCCACGACAACGACGGCAATCCTTTGTAAAACACAGTGAAAACGATCACACAAACCACACATAAAATTATGGCCACCGAAAGCTTCATCAGCAGCAGAAAAAATAGTTCTTCGGTGCGTTGTAATTTTTTTCTCATATGGTGACTTTTGACTCATAGCGTGCAATCAGCCATTTTGCAGCCAAATTGAATATCATCACAATGACCAGCAGGATCAGGGCGGCAAACATCAGGGCTGATTCGTAACCGGGTATCGAAAGCATTTCACCGAAATTGTTTGCGATGAGCGCTGGAAGCGGGTAGCCGGGCTGAAAAATATCTTTTGGGATCTGGGCCACATTGCCCACCACCATCAATACCGCAATGGTCTCACCGAATGCCCTGGACAACCCGAACACAACGGATGAAATTATTCCGGCTAATGCCTTACGCATCACCACAAATTTTATGGTTTGCCATTTGGTGGCGCCCAGCGCAATAGAAGCTTCGGGCAGTTCTTTTGAAATGCTTTTAAAAATCTCAAGAAGAATGTTCAGGATGAACGGGATGATCATGATCGCGAGCACTACGGCGCCGGCAAAAACCGAATAGCCCGTTGATTCGATGCCGAAAAATGGCGCTACATATTTTGAAGTCAGCGGTACCACGATAAGAATGCCCCATACGCCATAAATAATGGAAGGTATTCCGGCAAGGATGTCAATTACCGGCTGGATAATGTTAAGATAGCTGCGTTTAGCATAATAGGTGAGGTAAATTGCTGTGAGTATGCACAGCGGAACCGCCATCAATGCAGCCAGCAACGTAACCAGGATGGAACTATAAATGAACGTCGAAAAACCAAACTTTCCCTGAAAAGGTTTCCATTCGGCAGAGAATAACAGTTCGGATAGGCTGTTATCCTGAAGAACGCTGCCTGATTTTACAACCAGCCCAAGGATCAGGATAAAGGGCAAAAGGATGATTATTCCCAGAAACAGGTACATGAATGCGGAGGTGATTTTTTCCTGCCTGAGTAAAATCATACCGTGTACTTATTGATTCAGTTTTGCGGATTCTTTGGCCAGCTTAGATTCATTGAGTTCCACGTATCCTGCCTCATGAATATATTTTTGCCCGTCGTTAAGTACAAATTTTAAAAACTCAACGACCAGCACATTGTCTGGCTTGCCTTTAGTGACAAAATACAGGTTACGTGCAGGTGGCGATGGAAAATGTTCTTCCTTTATGGCAGTGGTAAGTTTATCGAGCTGGCCGTAAAAGTTTTCCGAACTGTCAATTACCCCATTTTCATTCAGGTCAAGGGGAATGATGGCCATGCCTTCATAATTTTTCCTGGTCTTCGGATCATAGGCGTAAGCCACATTATTATAACCAATTCCGTAGATGTCATTTTTGACGGCATCACACATGCCCGGGTCGCTGTAAATACCAACGCCCGTCAGGTCTTCCTGGCTTTTTCCCAGGTATTTTGCCCACATCTCGGCAGCGCCGCAGGCGTCGGAACGTGTATAAATATTGATTTTAGCCTTAGAATTACTTTGGGTCAGTTGTCCCCATGTTTTTATTTTTCCGGTAATAAAAACGTCGATGAAATCCTGTTTTTTCATGCCTTTTGTTGCCAATTCCTTGTAGACCGGGTTGGCCGTGTTGATCGTCGGCAGCACAGCGTCTTTGGCGGCAGCAATGAACCATGCGCCTTTGGCCTGTTCTTCGGGGCTGACTTCCCTCGAAAACATGGCCATGTCCACCAGCTTGTTCAGCACGTCAACCATGCCTTTGCCGGCGCCACCGGCAGAGATATCAATAGTAACCTTTGGATGAAGCTTTTTAAATTCTTCAGCCCATTTTACGGTGAGCGGATACATGGCAAAAGCGCCGGAAATGGAAATAGTACCTTCTAAGGTTTCCGGGTTTTGCTTTTTGACAGCCTGGTTACAAGAAACTGCAAAAAATAAAAGTGTTGAAAAGCAGGCAATTAATGAAATTGTAGTTAGTTTTTTCAATTTTTTATGATTTTTTCTACAAAGCTATAAAGTCTACTGAAATAATAGACTATTTAAGCAAAAAAAAATTAAAAATTTTTCAACAATTTTTTTTCTTTCCTGACCACACTTGCCAGCGTATAACTTTTAAGCAGGCGGACCGTTTCGTCGCGGATGTCTTTTATGATGGAACGTATGCCGCATTTTTTCTCGTCTTTGCATTGTGTGCAGGGCTTGTAAAATTTATATGCCGCACAGGGGAGCAACGCAATGGCGCCTTCAAACAGGCGTAAAATCTCAGCAAGGTTGATCTCTTCAGGAGGTTTCACCAGAAAATAGCCGCCGCCTTTGCCTTTTTTACTGTTCACATAACCATTCTTTTTCAATTCCACTAAAATGGCTTCGAGGAATTTTTTCGGTATTTTTTCACGTTCAGCAATGGTACTGATAAGCACAGGCCCTTGCTGATATTCTTTTGCAAGATGTATCAGGGCATAAAAGGAGTATTGTGTCTTTTTTGAAAGCATGTGATTATTTGTTCAAAATTATCAGTGTCCGATAAAATTTTTTATTGAGAAAGGATGTAAAAATATTTCGTTCTCGGCCTCTTATCCTAAAGGAAGTATTGATTTTCATTAATTTACATCCTTTAGGATAGGAGGCAAAATAAATTGATGAAAAGCATCCGCAGCGGCGGATAGTAATTCTTTTCATAAATTTGAAAAATTTTCACCGGACAACAATGGTTCAAAATTATCAAAAAAACAAATAGGATAACTGTTTTACAAATTACCATCGAATTTGTATATGGTTTTTATTCGAAAAATACTTGTAAGTTTGCATTAGAAAATTTGAACGAATGAAAATTTTTGATAAGCTTTTCCTTTTGGTTTTCGCCATGGCCTTATTAAGCGGGTGCTCGCCGCAGATCAACGTGGTGAAGGTGTCCAACAGCCGGGAACCTTCTAAAAAAAGTGGTTTTTATTACGCCCTTCCGCGCACTGTGGTAAAAGTGGATGTTGTCGTCAGCAAAACCGAGCAAATCAAAGGCCCCTATGCTGAATTTGCCGAGAAATACCTCGGGCTGACCCAGGTCATTAAAAACAATTCGACCAGTTACGACATCAGCGGGTTTAAGATCTCAACTTATACAGAGCCTGATCCGCAGCAGTTCTATTTTGTAGAAACAAAAAGTTCCTGCCCCAAAAAGCTGAACAGGTTCAGGCTGGCGCTGGATGAAACAGGAATGATCCTCGGCACCAAAGCCCTCATCGATACTTTTTCATCTGAAAAACCCGTGTATGTTTTCGAAGAAGGGAGCAATGTTTTTCCCGATATTTTTAAATCATACGCCGACCTCAACATGTTTGAAAAGGTTGATACCATTATTGAAAAAGTGAATGTGGATTCCATGATGGTGGAAAAGATGACTTTTAAACGCTCCATGGTGGAGAAAACGCCTGAGCAAAAGGCGAAGAATGCGGCAGATTTTATCATCAAGGTAAAGGAAAACCGCTTTAACCTGATCAGCGGCTTTCAGGAGGTGAACTATGACAAGGAAACCTTCAAATACATGAACGAGGAACTGGAAAAGATGGAGAATGAATACCGTAAACTTTTCACCGGGATCATTTTTACAAAAAAGATCACGTACAGTTTTGTTTATGTTCCGGACCCTTCCAGGCCTGTTGATTCGGTGGCTTTGTTCCGTTTTTCAAAACTGCGCGGCATGCTCGAAACCGGCGATGTTTATGGCGAAGAGGTTTATCTTTCCATAAAAAAAACGGGCAATACCGACTCCCTGAATGCTTATGTCAACAAAAAAGCTTTGTTGAAAACTAAGAGCCATGGTTTTTATTATCGTCTTCCCGATTATGCAGAAGTGCAACTTTTTGACTCCAACACAGAGAATATCGGTGGAAAATTCCTGATTTCACAATACGGTGTCCTGACTAATTTGCCTGCTGCAACCCGGCGTTTTGATGTGTATCCGGAAACGGGCGCCATTCGGAATGTGGGTGGCAGGTAAAAGTTTTTTCTTGTAATACAATTAAACTTCTTGTATATTTGTATATTGAAAACTGTAATAAAAAAAATAAACCAACCAAAAGGTACGTAAAGCCAACTTTTTTTTGGTGTATACCATTACCTTTGGTAAGGGTATAAACTAGTTACCGTTCATGCTAAGAAATTTGTGTTTAAAACAATTATGTAAAATCAAGAAATTTATTTACCTTTGATAAAATAAAAAAAGTAAGAATGACACACATTGGACCACTAGAACTAAACAAGTTACATCAAGGTGACTGTATAGAACTATTAAAAAAAATACCTGACAACTCAGTTGACTTGATTTTTGCTGACCCCCCCTATAATTTACAGTTAAATGGAGAGCTTTATAGACCAAATCAAACAAAGGTTGATGCCGTTGATGATGCTTGGGATAAGTTTGATTCAAAAGAAGAATATGATAAGTTCACTATTTTATGGATGAAAGAATGTCATAGAATTTTAAAGACCTCTGGCAGTTTTTGGGTGATTGGCACATATCACAACATATTCAGAGTTGGTGCGATACTTCAAAATATCGGCTTTTGGATGTTGAATGATATAATTTGGGTAAAAACTAATCCAATGCCTAATTTTAAAGGAACGAGATTTAATAATGCACATGAAACACTAATTTGGTCAACAAAATCTAAATCTTCAAATTATACATTTCATTATCATTCAATGAAAGTAATGAATGATGATTTACAAATGAGAAGCGACTGGCTAATACCAATTTGTCAGGGAGATGAACGCATTAAAGTAAATGGACAAAAAGCCCATTCTACACAAAAACCAGCTGAATTACTTTTAAGAATAATTCTTTCATCATCAAATCCTAACGACATTGTTTTAGACCCTTTCTCTGGCAGTGGCACAACCGCAGCAGTTGCTAAAAGATTAGGCAGAAGATTTATTGCTTTTGACAAAGAAGAATTTTATATAAAAGTTGGGAATGAAAGATTGGAAAAAATCAAACCAATTGATAAACCATTACTTGAATATAAAATTGAAAAAAGAAAACCAAAAGTTCCTTTTGGAAATCTTATTGAAAAAGGATATGTGAAAATTGGAGAAAATTTGTATTCCAAAGATGGTAAATTCTTTGCACAAGTACAAGCAGACTCATCACTTTCATTGAATGGTTCAGTTGGTTCAATTCATAAAATAAGCGCAACGATTCTTAAAAAAGAAAATAATAATGGTTGGAGTTATTGGTATATTAAAAGAGAACAAGGTATGATAAGTATAGATCAACTTCGTCATGATTACGAAAAGAAATTTATGCAAACGGAATCAAAAAATTATAATACTGAATTACAGTTTGAAAAAAATATTATTAATGAACCAGAAGAAAGTTTTTTAAATTATGGCAATAATGGAATATAATCTGTTTAAACAGATTTTTAATGAAACAATTTTTGAGAAATCAAAAGCTGACCTACTTGAAAAAATATCAGGTTCGCCTTCACGATATATTGGATTGTTTAGACCTACAAAACCTAAAGCAAAAATTCTACAAAACTTACTTCAATCGCACGAAATCCGTTTTGGTGATGCATTTGAACATGCAATTGAAAAATATTTACAAATTAAGGGTTGTGAATTATTACCAAAAAGATTTACAAATGGTGATGGAGATGTTTTGAATATTGACCAGTGTTTTCGTAAAGATAACAAAGTATATTTCATTGAGCAGAAAGTGAGAGATGACCATGATTCAACCAAAAAACGTGGGCAAATTTTAAACTTTGAAAAGAAATTAGACATAATGCTTACGAATTACAAAGAAGAAGAATTGATAGGAGTTTTTTATTTCATTGATCCCGACTTAGTGAAAAATAAAAATTTTTATGTTGCCGAACTATCAAAAATGACAAATGATTACAACGTAGAAACACAAATATTTTATGGAAAACCATTATTTGATTATTTGGGTTATACTGACATCTGGGAAGAAGTTTTAACTTATCTCGTTGAATGGAAAAAAGAGATTCCCGATTTACCTGAAATAAATTTTGATTTAGATGCTCAACACACTTTTGAAGAAATAAAAGATTTAAAGCCTTTGGTTTTTAGAAAATTATTTGAAAATGAAGAAATTTTTAAAGAAATTGTTTTAACACTTTTCCCTGAAAGAACAACGCTTAATCTACTTTATCAATATTTTTCCACAAAGCATGAAACAATTTATAAAACACTTGCAAACAATTTATCAAAACGAATCTAAATCTAAATAATATGGCATTTCAATTTTTCGGAGTTTTTTTCCAAGACATTAATGGCATCGAATATCGTTGTGGCTTTCATGATAATGATAATTATATGCCAATTCTTGAGAGACGTGACAATCATATTTGGGTTGAAGTAAATTATCAACATGGAACAGGTGCTGCTGGCGAAACATGTAGAGAGATTAGAGATAATTTACCTATCCCGATTTCATTTCCTAATGGTCATACTCAAAATGAACGCATGGAATTAATAAATCAGATTATATATAATATGAACCGTTATACAACTGAAAGAGTAAATTATAGGGGGGCACACGGGTAAAATAAAAAGCACGAAACGGTAACAGGCGGTTGCTGTCAGTGGCGGGGCAGTGCCTCGTATGACAGTGACGAGCTTATTGAAACCTTTGTTCTTCGTAGAAAGTTTAGTGATGAGCCACCGAACAGCACACCGCCAGAACGTTATGGGCAAGTTTAAAGAAAAAATCATTCAGCAGAGAGTACAAACAATT
>DAOQAT010000052.1:0-21307 GCA_035354195.1 Bacteroidales bacterium
GACCCTATATTTTTCATCAAATGGTTACGAGCATTTGGGTCTTGGCGGACTTGATATTTTTAAGTCGGAATACAAAAACGACAAATGGTCAAAACCTGAAAATTTAAAATACCCCCTCAATTCTGCCGGTGATGATTTTGGTATTATTTTCAAAGGCGATAAGAATGAAGGTTTCTTAAGTTCAAACCGCAAAGGTGGAAAAGGATTCGATGATATTTATTATTTTTATCTCCCACCTTTGATCTTTACGCTTCAGGGTGTTGTCAGAGACGACAGTACGAAACAGATAATCCCGGGTGCAATTGTAAAACTGGAAGGCTCTGATGGAACACTTATCATTGATTCTACGGATGCAACGGGTACCTATCAGTTTGGCAAAACCCAGATACTTGAAAACACCTCCTATGAACTCACTGTTTCAAAGGAAAATTTTGTTGGAACAAAAGGAAGAGAAACTACCGTTGGGCTTAAAAATAGCAAAGACCTGATCCATGATTTTAATCTGGTGCCAATACCAAAGCAGCCGCAGGTTTTACCCGATGTTTTATATGTAATTGGCCAATGGTACCTAACTCCGCAGGCCATGGATTCATTGAACTGGCTTGTTGATATTTTAAACACCAACGAGCGTTGGGTGATTGAATTATCATCTCATACTGACATCCGGCCAATAAAAATGACAAACGATACGCTTTCACAACGCAGAGCTCTTTCAGCTGTCAAATATATTGTCGATTCTATGGGTATTGACCCCGGAAGAATCTATGCTAAAGGTTATGGAGCTAACCGCCCACGCGTTCTGGACCGTGATAAAACCGTGTACCTTGATCCGCAAAAATACCCAGCCTGTAAAGATAAGCCGTTCTTCTTTGCTAAAGGTACAGTGATGACCCCTGATTATATTAAAAGCTTAAAAACAACTTGTGAAAAAGAAGCCGCACATCAGTTGAACAGAAGAACAGAGTTTACAGTGCTCAGCGAAGATTTTGTCCCTGCCTCATCCAATGATACCAATGCTAAGAATGTTGTTATCGAGGTTAACCCAATGGACAATGTGCTTACGATTCTGCCCAGCGGGAGCGGTACCTTTGAAGGCCGTTGTATCATTAACGGGATTTCTACTGACTTTAAATATGAAGCCGATGAAGAAGGAATGAAGATTTCTGAAAAGTTGGTCATGAGGCTTTTAACAGAATATCGTATTACTAAATCTGATTTTAAAGAAAAAGATGCCGCTTTCAACCCAGATGGCACCTTGAAAGAAAATCAGGTCGTAACGCTTAAAAGAGTTAATATTGCAAAGAAAACTCAGGAATTTTTGACCGCTACTGTTGAAAAAGACCTTGCCCCGGATGTAATCATGGGCTCAAAAGTCCTGACCAAATTTGGCGAATATTACATTGATGATGAAAAGAAACAACTTATTTTTGGAACAGCTCCTGTAGTTCCTGAAAATAAGTAGCTAAATAGTAAATATCATGAAAAAGCGTCCCGATAGCTATCGGGATGCTTTTTTTATTAAAAAAAATAATGACCAACGAAAAGTACAATCAGCGTGGTGTATCAGCTTCCAAAGAAGATGTGCACAATTCATTGAAAAATATTTCAAAAGGATTATTCCCGTCTTCATTCTGTAAAATTGTCCCCGATTATTTTGGCAACAATGACGATTATTGTGCCATGATGCATGCTGATGGAGCTGGAACAAAATCCTCTCTGGCCTATTTATATTGGAAAGAAACCGGAGATCTTTCCGTTTGGAAAGGAATAGCCCAGGACGCGATTGTAATGAATACAGACGACCTGCTGTGTGTTGGTGCAACTACGAAGATACTTTTATCCTCACTGATCGGAAGGAACAAATTTTTGATCCCGGGTGAGGTTATTTCCGCAATCATTAATGGCACCGAAGAATTTCTTGAAATCATGCGCAAGTATGGCCTTGAAATTTATTCAACAGGTGGAGAAACAGCTGATGTAGGGGATCTTGTGCGTACTGTTGTCGTCGATTCTGTTGTATCATGCCGTATGAAACGCGATGCGGTTATTACCAATGAAAAGATCTCTCATGGCGATGTTGTTGTCGCACTGTCATCAGCGGGGCAGGCAAGCTACGAAAACGAATATAACAGTGGTATAGGAAGTAATGGGCTTACTTCTGCCCGCCACGAAATGCTGAATAAGGTTTATGCCGAAAAATATCCCGAAAGCTTTGATAATTCCATTCCTGAAAACCTGGTATATACCGGGAACTATCTGTTGACAGACACGGTGCCTGAAATGCCTGTTAATATCGGTAAAGCCTTATTATCACCCACACGAACCTATGCACCACTAATAATACAGCTATTGGAAAATTTCCGGGATGAGATCCATGGAATGATTCATTGCACAGGCGGCGCTCAAACAAAAATCCTGCATTTTATTTCCAATTTGCATGTTGTCAAAAATAATATGATGACTGTTCCACCATTGTTCAGATTGATACAGAAGCAAGCCGGTTACGACTGGAAAGAAATGTATAAGGTCTTTAATATGGGCCAACGGATGGAAATATATACTACGGAAAAAATTGCCGGTCAAATAATAAATCTTGCTAAAGATTTCAATATTGAATCCCAGATCATTGGCCACTGCGAATCCTCCGACCACCCATCTTTGACCATAGCATCAGAATTTGGCAGTTTTAAGTATTAGCTGCTGTTTTATTATTAATTTTGTAAAAAACTAATTTCATGCTTGACAAACTCAAGGCAATCAACGAACGTTGGGAAGAGATCGGAAGGTTGATGAACGAACCGGAGGCCATAAATGATGTAAAGAAATTTATAAAACTGAGCAAGGATTATAAAGACCTTACACCGATTATTGAGGCATACAAAAGGTATGAGACCATTATAAACCACATTGCCTCAGCCAAAGATGTCCTGTATAATGAAAAGGACGACGATATGAAGGCCATGGCCAAAGAAGAGATTGAAACGCTTTCCGCTGAAAAAGAAAAGCTCGAAGAAGAAATACGTATTATGCTCATCCCGGCTGACCCTGAAGATGGTAAAAATGCCATCGTGGAAATTCGTGCCGGCTCCGGTGGCGACGAAGCCAGTATTTTTGCCGGAGATCTTTATCGCATGTATATCAGGTTTGCGGAGATCAAAGGATGGAAAACAGAACTCGTTGACCTGACCGAGGGCACCGTAGGCGGTTATAAAGAAGTTATTTTCAATATTAATGGCGACAATGTTTACGGTCAAATGAAATACGAATCGGGTGTTCATCGTGTACAGCGTGTACCTAAAACGGAAGCCCAGGGCAGGGTTCATACATCGGCCGCATCCGTTGTTGTGTTACCCGAAGCAGATGAATTCGACGTCGAATTGAAAGATTCCGATATACGACGGGACACATTTTGTTCTTCAGGACCTGGGGGACAATCGGTCAATACTACCTATTCGGCAGTAAGGCTGACGCATATTCCTACCGGAACAGTTGTTATTTGCCAGGATCAGAAATCACAGGTAAAAAACCTCGAAAAAGCAATGACAGTCCTTCGCAGCCGTTTATACGAGGTGGAACATCAGAAATATTTGGATGTTATTTCGTCAAAAAGAAAAACCATGGTTTCTACCGGCGACAGATCCGCAAAAGTCCGCACCTATAATTACCCCCAGAGCCGGGTGACCGACCATCGTATTCATCTTACGCTGTACAACCTGCAATCTATTATGGAAGGGAACGGCGTCCAGGAATTAATTGACGCGTTACAGTTAGCAGAAAATGCCGAGCGGCTAAAAGCTGCCGGAGAATAATTTAAAAAGGAATTTATGAACCGTAAAGAATTAATCAATAACATAAAAAAGAAAAAATCTTTTCTTTGTGTCGGCCTGGATACCGAGCTAAAAAAAATCCCGAAACATCTGCTCGAAACAGAAGATCCCGTTTTCGAATTTAATAAGGCAATCATTAGTGCTACTATTGATTACGCGGTTGCATATAAACCCAACATAGCTTTTTATGAATCAATGGGCGTTCCGGGATGGAACAGCCTGCAAAAAACGATCAATTACCTGGAACCATACCGCAGTGAGGTTTTTTTAATCGCTGATGCCAAGCGCGGAGATATCGGTAATACTTCGGCCCAATATGCAAAAACCTATTTTGATAAAAAAGTTTCCGGTTTTGATTTTAATGCGGTGACGGTTGCCCCATACATGGGGGAAGATTCGGTGGCGCCGTTTCTGGAACACCATGATAAATGGGTGCTTTTGCTGGCGTTGACCTCAAATAAAGGTGCCAATGATTTTCAATTTTTAAAAATCAATGAACCTGAACCCAAATATGTATTTCAAAAAGTACTTGAAATATCATCCAAATGGGGAACACCCGAAAACATGATGTTTGTCGTTGGAGCCACACAGGCAGATATGCTGAAGGAAGTACGTAAAATCGTCCCTGAGCATTTTTTGCTTGTTCCAGGTGTTGGCGCACAAGGTGGAAGCCTTCAGCAGGTTGCCGAATTCGGTATGAATCGTGATTGCGGATTATTGGTAAATGCCTCCCGCAGCATTTTATATGCTTCCGGTGAGAAAGATTTTGCTGAAAAGGCCCGTGAGGAAGCTCGATTGCTACAATCTGAAATGGAGACTCAACTCCGTAAATTCTCAATCATCTAACCGATGAGACTTCTACTTTTTTGTTTGTTCTCCTTAATAGGATTTGTTTCCTATTCGCAAGATTCAATTACTACTGATCAGAGCGCGGAAAATTTCGAAATATATAACAAACTCTGTCCGATTTTAGGTGGCGATTCTGTGAGATTCTGTAACGGAATAAAATGTGTTGGCCAGGTGAAAGATTTTTATCCTGACGGGAAACTGAAGCACAAAGGTTACTACGACGGCGGGCAGCTCATTTCAATGTTTGACAATTACTTTGAAAACGGGAATGTGGAACGCCACTTTCAGGCAAAATCAGATACCAGGGGAGTCATCGAAGAATATTATCCCAACGGTAAAATAAAATCCAAGGGTGAATATATTAACGGTGAAATGCTCAAGTGGGAAGATTATTATGAAGATGGTCATTATGAATTTGCTGAAGAATATGACAAGGGGATTGAATACCATCTGTATACACGCATTTATTACGAAGACGGTTCACCCAAAATCTTGTTTGAGCTTATAGATAAAAAGCAACGTATTTACACCTACAAAGAGTATTATAGTAATGGAAATATAAAGGAGGACGGCACAAAAATCCAGAATATAACGAACGGGGATTACAAGCAGGACGGCATATGGAAATATTATGATGAATCTGGCAAGCTGATCCTTGAAGAGGAATACATCCGGGGCATGTTAAACAGCGAGAAGAAATATTAAAAAAAAAGCTCCAACCGGAGCTTTTTTTGAATGTTTGATATTTGTAATTTGAATCATTATTTTATGATGTAGGTCCATCCAAATTTATCAGGTTCTTCTCCATATTGAATAGCGCGCAGCCGGTTGTATAATTTTGTAGAAATCGGGCCGGCCAAACCATCTTTGCAATATTCATAAACTTTTCCTGTATCGCGGTCCTGGATTTTTTTGAGCGGAGAAATAACGGCAGCGGTACCGCATGCGCCAACCTCATCAAATTCGCTTAGTTCATCAACACTCACCCGTCTTTGTTCCACTTTCATTCCCATATCTTCTGCAAGTGTACGCAGGCTCATATTGGTAATGGAGGGCAGGATGGAGGATGATTCAGGAGTGACATAAGAATTTCCTTTTATACCAAAGAAATTCGCAGGGCCGGCTTCATCAATGTATTTCTTTTCTTTGGCATCCAGGAACAGGGCTGTGGAATATCCTTCGTCGTGTGCCCGCATACCCGCCACAAGGCTGGCTGCATAGTTACCGCCTACTTTAATAGTACCTGTTCCGAGTGGAGCAGCACGGTCAAAGTCGCGGATGATCTGAGCACTGACAGGTTTAAACCCTTCTTTAAAATATGGGCCAACGGGGGTAACAAAGATCAGGAACATATATTCATCAGCAGGTGAAACACCGACTTTTGGTCCTGAACCTATTAGCAGTGGCCTGATATAAAGTGATGAACCTGTTTCCTGTGGCGGGACATAAGCCAGGTTAAGTTTTATTGCTGTTTCCATAGCCTCTTTAAACAATTCAAGAGGGACAGGTTGCATCATAATTCCAACGGCAGAACGCTGAAATCTTTTTGCATTTTCTTCCCATCGGAAAACGCGTATATTTCCATCCTTGCAGGAAAAGGCTTTCATACCTTCAAAAGCTTCCTGGCCATAATGAAGACAGGTAGCTGCCATATGCATGTTTATATATTCAGAAGACGTAGTTTCCAATTTGCCCCAGGAGCCATTACGCCAGTAACAGCGCACATTGTAGTCGGTTTTTACATAACCGAAGGGCAGGTTTTTCCAATCGATGTTTAACATAAATTTAGTTTTTAATGAGTAAATAAACGTGCTAATTTATAAATATATTCAATGCAAAAAGAATTATAAAAAAAATTATTTCGAGGACGAAATATAAAAACTTCCTCCGTAAAAATGGTATAAGAAAAAAAGCGGGCTTAAGCCCGCTTTTTTCTTAAAATTTTTTTTTAAAGAAGTGTTTTAATATCCTCGTCAGGATTTGAAATGCCTGCGATCTTGAATTTTTCAACCAGCACCTTGGCCACATTGGGCGACAGAAATGCTGGCAGGGTAGGCCCTAAATGAATGTTCTTGACCCCGAGATACAACAAAGCGAGTAATACAATTACTGCTTTTTGCTCATACCAGGCAATATTATAGACAATTGGCAGCTCATTAATATCGTTCAGGTTGAAAATTTCCTTCAGTTTCAGGGCAATTACTGCCAGGGAATAAGAATCATTACATTGTCCGGCATCCAGCACTCTTGGAATTCCATTTATATCCCCGAGTGGTAGCTTGTTGTAACGATATTTTGCGCAACCTGCGGTAAGTATCACCGTGTCTTTGGGGAGTTTTTCTGCAAACTGCGTATAATATTCACGGCTTTTCATTCTGCCATCGCAACCTGCCATCACGATGAATTTTCTGATCGCACCGCTTTTCACAGCTTCTACCACTTTATCTGCAAGAGCAAATACCTGCGCGTGAGCAAAACCGCCGATGATTTCACCTGATTCGATTTGTGTGGGAGGCGGACATTTTTTGGCAAGCGCAATAATTTCCGAAAAGTCTTTTTTGCCGTTTGTTTGGCGGTCTGCGATATGTTTAAATCCTTCAAACCCTGCAGCACCGGTGGTAAAAACTTTATCGCGGTAAGTGGCATTGGTATGCGGAGGAACCAGGCAGTTGGTGGTAAAAAGTATCGGGCCGTTAAAACTCTCAAACTCCTCACGCTGCCGCCACCAGGCATTTCCGTAATTCCCGGCAAAGCTTTTATATTTTTTAAAGAATGGGTAATAATGTGCCGGAAGCATTTCGCTGTGCGTGTAAACGTCCACTCCGGTGCCTTCGGTTTGGTCAAGTAAATCCTCCAGATCCCGCAGGTCGTGCCCGCTGATCAAAATACCGGGGTTGTTTCGAACACCAATGTCAACTTTGGTTACTTCCGGATTGCCGTAATGCGAAGTGTTTGCAGCATCCAGCAAGGCCATCACTTCAACACCGTATTTACCGCAGTCCATAACCAGGGAAACCAGGTAATCGGCATCCAGATCATCACGTGTGATCTCCGCCAGCGCGTGTTGAATAAAAGCATGAACATCGTCATTTTCGGAACCCAGGTTTGATGCATGTTCTGCATAAGCTGACATGCCTTTAACCCCAAATAAAACCATGTGAACCAGCGAACGAATATCTTCGTTTTCGTAGGATAAGATACCGACAGATGTTGATTTTTCATCAATTTCGGCGTTGGTCGAGCCTGTCCAAATAGCAGCATCATGCTTGATTATTGATACATCAAGACCTCTAGAGATACATTCGTTTTTTATTTTTTCACGCCATTCCAAAGCCTTGCGGATCCTTTCGTAAAAAATACTTTTATCAAAATTGGCATTCGTAATGGTGGTGAACAAACTTTCAATTACAAAGCGGTTCAGCGCGGGATCGTTAACGCCTGATTTCCGGGCAGCCGTGCTGTATAACGAAATTCCTTTTAGGATATGAATCAACATATCCTGAAGATTAGCTACATCTTCTTTTTTGCCACAAACTCCGCCAATTGTGCATCCAATACCTTTAGCTGCTTCCTGACATTGATAACAAAACATACTCATAAGTTTTCCTCCTTTTTTATGTAAATATAATAAAATTAAAGCATTTATCCAATCATATCCATTCTTCATTTAATATTTTTCCCTGAATGCTGATGTATACAGCTTTGACGGGTACTTTTCTCGAAGCCTGTTGCAAAGCCAGTTTTACCATTTGTAACAGCCCGCCGCAACAGGGAACTTCCATCATAACTACCGTAATGGTATTTATTTTGGCTTCATCGATCATCAGTTTTATTTTTTCAATATAGGATTCGGTATCTGAATCCAGTTTGGGACATGCTATAACTAATGATTTCCCTTTAAGAAAATCATCATGAAAATTTCCATACGAAAAAGCAACGCAATCAGCTGCTATAACAATATCAGCGTTTCTGAAGTACGGGGCTGTCGGGCTTAGTAAATGTAATTGTATGGGCCATTGGCGCAATTGCGACTCAACAACAGCGTTTGTATGGTTTGTTTTGACTTCATTTTTGGTAAAATCCATCATCCTGGATCCGGGGCAACCGCCTCCGTGGTGTGTTTCGTGATTCATAGCATGTGTCTCCATTTTAAATTCTTCAATAATTTCCGGAAATATATTATTATCCTGCAAATACTGTATTGCCTGTTTTACATATTCTTTTTCGTTGTGATCGCGCAAATGGCGCAGGTGTGCCATGATGGTTGCCTTACCGGATTTGCTGATCCGTTCCATGACCTGGATTTCATTGTACGGTTGCGCTTCGCGCTCCTCAAGGGTTATGGCTCCTTCGGGGCATTCGCCGATGCAGGCGCCCAGGCCGTCGCAAAAAAGTTCGCTCACCAGCCGTGCTTTGTCATCAATGATCTGGAGCGCTCCTTCATGACACCCACCGACACATAAGCCACAGCCCGTGCATTTTTCTTCGTCGATTTTTATTATTGTTCTTTTCATTACACAAGAAATTAAAATTTTTATTTAATAAGGTAAATAAGTACACAAATATATAAAAAAAAATTAAAATAGACATGTTTATAGTATTCTGAATAATAAATTATTAAAAACCAGATTAATAATCAAGTAATTTATAAAAGGATGTTCGAAAAGAGGCGTGAATTATACCGAATCGGGGTGCAAGTTTTCAACGGAGATAAAAGCACAATCCTGCCCACCAAACTGTAAATTAGAAAAATGCACTACCGCAAAACCGGTGCCCGCCGTCCTGTCCCGCACTCGAAGTGTCGGGATGCTTGCCGACACAAGGCTAATGCCTGCGCTTTGATCATCTTTGGATTTGTATTTTGTCTGTCGCAATGAGCGTATTATTTTCTATCAACTGAATAAAATAAAGTCCATCGGGCAAATTACTACTATTGAAAATTATTCTTTGACCTTTAATGTCATTTAGTTGTTTTACTTGTTGCCCAAATGCATTAAAAACTGTTAAGGTAGCATGGTCCAAAAGATTGTCAAATTCGATAATGGACTCTGAAGAACACGGATTTGGATAAGTGATAATATTTCCAAGCTTATAATTATCCTCATAAATACCTTCATGCCAATCTTCTATATCAATATCATCTAGCATCCATCCATCTTTGAATGTTTGAATACTATCACTAATAAATGAAAATCTAAATAAAACAGTGTCGTCATATGTTATATTGAACAAATGGTTATAATCTTGTATGTTTATTGTAAACATTTGCCAATCTGAGTTGTTTCCAGAAAACACAGGTTTCTCATTAATCCAATAATAGATACCTTGTTGCGCATAAACGGTGTCAGTTAAAAAATTGATCCATGAAATTCCGTTGTCAGGAGAAAATTCTATTGTACCGTAATCTGTCAGGGTATCTGAATTAATCTTATAAGAGGCGCTAATCCACATCATGCCTAAATCATTTAGCCCAAAGTCGGCAATATGCCTAATAGTAAAAGAAGAAGTGTCATTAATTGAATATGATGTATCAAGCTTCGTTACTATGGCATTGGGTATTGATAATGCACTTTGAAATATTGCTTTATTAGGCTGGCCTATTTCCCAATTATTATTGCTGGCAGTATCTACCATTAGGGTGTCTCCATAGCAATCATAATAATTCTCGAAGTTTAACAGGCAATGATATGTTTTTTGACCGTACCCTGATTTAATTATTAACGAAAATGTCAATAGAAGGATAATTCGTATTTTCATTTTTTGTTTTATTAAACGTAGGTACTACCGTTAAATTTCCATCAGATCAGGTCGCTGATCTTTTTATTTTTAAAATGATCGCGTAATTCTTCGGTAACGCGGTGGACAATTCCTCCCATCAGGCACTCTTCAAAAGGGCATATCTTATTACCATACGGGCATTTTCCGATAGACATTTCGCCTTCAAGAGCTTCATAAACATTCAAAAGAGAGATTTCCTGAGGTGGCTTGTTCAAAACAAATCCCCCCGAAGGGCCGCGGGTGGACTTTACAAAATCAAATTTCACCATACGCTGCATTACTTTGGCAATATGATTTTTTGATGCCCCGGTGAGTTCCGATAGCTTATTTACGTTCATATTGTTGTTTTTTGAACGCGCTATTAAAACGATAACGTGGATCCCGATGGAGGCAGCTTCTGAAATATTTACAATACGAGACATTTTAATATGGTTTTTTAAATTATAAGTGATTATGGGTTATTTGCAATTAACCGCACAATATTTTTCGGCTGTTTTATCGCCAAGCGAAGCAGCTTTTTGTATGTCGGAACACCCGTCGTGTTTTCTTCCGGAATTGATTTTTGCAATGCCACGGTTGAAATAAGCATCAGGGGTGCCAGGCTCAAGTTCTATTACTTTGGTATAATCAGCTATCGCTTTATCAAACTCGTTGATGTCATTATAAATATACGCCCTGTTGAAATAAGCATCTGCATATTTTTCGTTGAGTTGTAAAGCTTTTGAATAATCAGCGATCGCATAATCTGTTTTTGCAATCAGGTCGTAATCATAAGCCCTGTTAAAATAGGCTTTTGAATAAGTGGAATCAATGCTGATCATTTTCGTGTAAATGGTGATAGCGGCATCGTATTCTTCCATTTCATCATACAACATGGCGAGCGCCTCGTATCCCGAAACAGATCCAGGTAGTAATTTGATAAAACTATGAAAATCATCCATAGCCGCTGAGTCTTTTCCCATACCTTGGTATAGAAGCCCTCTCTGGTAATAAGCGTTCGTGAATCCGGGATTTATTTCAAGGGTTTTATTAAAATCAGCAAGCGCATTTTGAGGTTTGTTGACCTCGATATAAAGCATTCCGCGGTTCAACAGCGCATTTACATCATCAGCTTTCATTGCTATGACCTGTGAATAGTCATTTATCGCCTCTTTAAATTTTTCTAGTTTTTCATATACAATGGCACGGTTAAAATAAGCATCTGTATAATCAGGCTTCATGGCTATAACCTTTGTATAATCATCAATGGCTTCGCTGAGTTTGTTATTCTGATAATTCGTAAAACCGCTGATAAACAATTCATCAATGGTTTGAGATTGGGCACCAGGCAAGGCAAAGAAAAAAATAAATGAAAGGATGACAATTTTGTGTTTCATAGGAATACTATTTCACACAAAAGTAGTATTTATTTCTATTGGGCATATAAATACTTAATTATTTTTTAAAGTCTAAAATAATCCTATACATACTTTTTAACATGATGAATAATAGCGACTTGCAATCTATCGTAATTAGGATTTAACCGAAAGTCACTTCATCTGAAAGCTGATTGATATCGCCGGGTTTACGTGGAAATAGTCTTTTCAGTTGCAGGCCGGTATGATGGATCACTTCTATCAATCCGTCGGTGAAGTTTTCATTTCGTATTTTGTTAAGGAAGTCCTGCTTGATAACTACCCAGAAATCGTCGGGGACTTTTGTCTGGATGCCGGTATCCGCGCATATGCAAAACCTTTTATTTTTCAACGAAAGGTAAATCAAGATCCCGTTGCGCTCCACAGTTTTGTCCAGGTGAAGTTCTTGAAATAGTTCTTTTGCTCTCACTTCGCAGTCACCCGAACAATTGGCTTCCAAATGCACATGGATCTCAGCAGAAGTGTCAAGTTCTGCGAGCATGATGGCCTGTTTGATATCCTCTATATCGTTGGTTGTGAAAGGGCCGGGTACCTGCTTCGTCATGATATAAGGGAAACGCTGCGTTTTATGAATCCGGTCAGTTCTTCGCCTTTTAACAGGTTTTGTGCAAGTTTTGCCAGGTCGAAAAACTGTTTCACCAGGTCGTTTTGCTTATTTTCATCAGTTTCATTCAGTACCTTCAGCATAAAGTCATTATTGGTATTTACTACCAGGTTATAAGTTTCAGGCATGTTTGCCATAAAGGGCATTCCACCACCACCTATAGCAGCCATATCTTTCATACGCCTCATGAATTCAGGCTGGACGATCATAAAAGGCATATCTTCCGATTGCAGCGTTTCGAAATTAACCATGAATTTGTCCTTTGGGATATTTCGTTCGATGATCTCTTTCAATTTGTTTTTTTCATCTTCACTGATTTTCGAAATCGCAGCTTCTTCTTTGTTGATCAGTTTGTCCATGGTATCAGAGTCAACACGAGCAAAAGAAGATTTTTCCATTTTATGTTCGATCATGTTGATAAAATGCATGTCGAGCGGGCTGTCCATGATGAGTACATCGTAACCGCGTTCGCGGGCGTTGCTGATAAAACCGTGCTGTTCTGTCTTATCCGAGGTGTAGAGGTAAACCAGCTTTTTATCTTTATCGGTCTGCAACGGTTCAATGTGTTTTTTGTATTCTTCGAAAGTGAAATACTGATCTTCGGTATTTTTAAACAAAAAGAATTTTTCAGCACGTTCGTAAAATTTTTCATCGGTTACCATCCCGTAAATGATAAATATTTTCAGGTCGTCCCACTTTTTTTCGAAATCTTCGCGCTTGTTTTTGAAGAGCTCTTCAAGTTTGTCTGCCACTTTTTTCATGATGTGCGACGAGATTTTCTTAACATTGGGATCGCTCTGTAAGTATGAACGTGAGACGTTCAGCGGGATATCCGGCGAATCGATCACGCCGTGCATCAGGGTGAGGAAATCAGGAACGATGCCTTCAACAGAATCGGTCACGAATACCTGGTTGCAATACAATTGAATCTTGTCGCGCTGTACTTCAAAGTTGCGTTTCACTTTTGGAAAATAAAGAATACCGGTGAGTTTGAAGGGATAGTCCACATTAAGGTGAATGTGGAACATGGGTTCTTCAAAGTTCATCGGATACAATTCGTGGTAAAAGTTGTTATAATCTTCTTCTTTCAGATCGGCAGGCTTTTTTGTCCAGGCCGGGTTTACATTATTAATGATGCGGGGTTTTTCAACTTCTACGGTCTTATCATGGCCGTCTTTGTCTTTTTCCCCTTCGACCTTTTCCCAGGTTTTCTGCATGCCAAACTGAATAGGAACCGGCAGAAACTTGCAATATTTCTTGAGAATTTCCAGTATGCGTGATTCCTGGCAGTATTCTTCAGAATCTTCGGCAAGGTGCAGGATGATTTCGGTACCCCTGTCATGATCCTTTATTTCAGACATGGTATATTCAGGACTGCCGTCGCAAACCCATTTCATAGCTTTGGTGTCGCCTTCCGGCAGGTATGTTTTGGTACGCACTTCCACTTTTTTGGACACCATAAAAGCCGAATAAAACCCTAAGCCAAAATGTCCGATAAGCGCCTGCTGGTCGGTTTCGCTTTTGCCCATGTATGTTTTAACAAATTCTTCAGCGCCCGAAAAAGCAATCTGGTTGATGTATTTATCAAGCTCTTCGGCATTCATTCCAATTCCCCGGTCCGTGACGGTCAGGGTCTTTTTCTTTTCGTCTACTTTTACCTGTATGGTAAGATCGCCGAGTTCTTCTTTATATTTTCCCAGAGAGGAAAGCACTTTTAGTTTCTGTGTGGCGTCAACAGCATTTGAGATCAACTCCCTCAGGAAAATATCATGGTCGGAGTACAGGAATTTTTTAATAACGGGGAAAATGTTTTCGGTCTGAACGTTTATCTTTCCTTTTTGCATAGTAGTATTTTTTTGTTTAGCCGGCAGCCTTCAAAGTATATGCCATTGACATACCCCTGACAAAATGACCATAAAACTCGTTTCTATAATGTTTTTCAATAAAAATCTACTATAAACTTTGAATTTTTTTGTTACTCGCTCCCACAACCGCAACACAAGCTGGCTCGTGAACCTTTATAAATTAGTTATTTAATATCCGGTTTTTGTATATTTGCTCAAATTTATAAAGGTTTGTAAAAAAAACTCCTGATGAGAGCCCCCATATATTATTGTATAATTTTTCTTTTGTTTTTTTCAAAGGCCATCGCCCAACCTAATGGTAATGCGCCATCGCTGCTGGATAAAGAGGTCGGGATCCTAAAGAAAGATGCCGGTTTGAAAAATGCAAGCTGGGGTTTGTATGTGATTGAAACGGAAACGGGAAAACAGATTTGTAGTTATAATTCAGAAATCGTACTTGAGCCCGCTTCGGTGATGAAGGTCGTTTCGACGGGAGCAGCACTTTCCATATTAGGGCCGGCTTATGTTTTTGAAACAAAACTAGAATATTCGGGGGTTATCGATTCCGCCGGTACTTTGAACGGAAACATTTACATTAGTGGCGGCGGTGATCCTACCATCGGTTCGTCCCGGTTTGATAGCAAGGTTAGTACCGACAGCATTTTTTCTGAATTTTATGTGGCCCTGAAGCAAAATAATATCAGGCATATTAACGGATTTATCGTGGCCGATGCTTCTGTTTTTGAAGAAAACCCTGCTTCCGGAAGCTGGTTGTGGGAAGATATTGGCAACTACTACGCATCAGGTGCATACGGAATAAACGTGTTTGAAAATTCATACCGCTTATATTTTGATGCAGGGGCTGAAATTGGCAGTCCTGCCGAACTCACCAAAATGAGTCCTGTAATGAATGATATTACTTTTATTAATAATGTAACCACCGGATCTGCCGGCAGCGGAGACAATGTGATCATTTACGGGCAACCTTATACATATTTAAGAATGCTTGAAGGAACCGTCCCGCTGGGTAAAACAGATTTTGATGTGGATGGTTCCATACCCGATCCGCCAAAGTTTTTTGCCGAATTGTTTTACAGTTACATAAAAGATAAAGGGATACTGGTTGGAAATCCGGGTGCCGAGGACCTTGTTATTACCTGGAACAGCAGGTCGGATACTGCACACAGGACACAAATTGCAAAACATCTTTCCCCGAAACTAAGTGAAATAATAAAACCAACTAACCTTAAAAGTGTAAATCTTTTTGCGGAAGTATTTTTGAAAACCCTGGGAAAGGTGAAGAAAAATGAAGGTTCGGAAAAGGCCGGCATTGAGGTGGTGAAGCAATTCTGGGCATCCAAAAATATTGACCTTTCAGGATTTGAAATGGAAGATGGTTGCGGATTATCAAGGAAAAATAAAATAAGTACCCGGCAGTTGTGCGACATGCTTAAGGTACTTGCCAAAGAAAAGTCATTCGCCGTTTTCATCCAGTCGCTGCCTGTGGCAGGGAAATCGGGAGGTATGGCTTCGCTGCTTAAGAATACCATGGCCGAAAACAACCTTAAAGCAAAAACCGGCAACATGGATAAAATAAAATCATACGCTGGGTATGTTACGAATGCCGGTGGCAAGCTTTTGGCTTTTGCCATGATTTTTAACAATTATACCTGTTCAAACGCTGAATTGAAGCAGAAATCAGAAAAGCTGATGTTGCTTATTTCCCAGACAAAGTAAAACTGCCACTTTCTTTTTCTGTCGTTTTGTCATTATTCCGTGTCATAATTTATCAGTTTTTACATGGATTTCGTGCCATATTTACCCGAAAATGTCTTGTAATTATAATGGCATAAACCTTGAAAGAAGCCCGAAAACTAATTGAAATTTTTAAGAAAGGAAAAATATAATATGGGAAAAATTATTGGCATTGACTTAGGAACAACGAACTCATGTGTTGCAGTTATGGAAGGTAACGAACCTGTTGTCATCCCTAACAGCGAAGGAAAACGCACCACTCCGTCCATTGTGGCATTTACAAGTAATGGCGAACGCAAGATTGGAGATCCTGCAAAACGGCAGGCGATCACCAATCCAAAAAACACCGTATACTCCATTAAGAGGTTTATGGGTGAAACGTTCGACAGGATGGGTAAAGAGATCAGCCGGGTATCATTCCAGGTGGAACGTGGTGAAAATAATACGCCACGGGTAAAAATCACGGACCGCTTATACACACCGCAGGAAATTTCTGCCATGGTATTGCAGAAAATGAAAAAAACTGCCGAAGATTACCTCGGGCAGGAAGTAAGCGATGCGGTTATTACCGTTCCGGCTTATTTCAGCGATTCACAGCGCCAGGCTACCAAAGAAGCCGGCGAAATCGCAGGCCTTAATGTGAAACGTATCATCAACGAACCTACCGCTGCAGCTCTTGCTTACGGCCTCGATAAGAAAACTACCGACCTGAAAATTGCCGTGTATGACTTAGGCGGCGGAACGTTTGATATTTCAATCCTGGAACTGGGTGATGGCGTCTTTGAAGTAAAGTCTACCAACGGTGATACGCACCTTGGCGGTGACGATTTTGACCACAATGTCATCGAATGGCTGGCACAGGAATTTAAAACAGAAGAAAACATTGACCTTCGTAAAGATCCTATGGCTCTGCAACGTCTCAAAGAAGCTGCTGAAAAAGCCAAGATTGAACTTTCAAGTTCTGCTGAAACAGATATCAATTTGCCTTACATCACTTCGGTGGATGGTGTGCCAAAGCACCTGGTCAGGAAACTTACCCGCGCCAAATTTGAACAGTTATGCGACGAACAATTCAAAGCAACCATTGAACCCTGCCGCAAGGCATTGGCTGATGCCAATCTAAAAGCTTCTGACATTGATGAAGTTATTCTGGTTGGTGGTTCTACACGAATCCCCAAAATACAGAAAATGGTAGAAGACTTTTTCGGGAAAACCCCTTCAAAAGGCGTAAACCCGGATGAGGTAGTTGCTGTTGGCGCTGCTATTCAGGGTGGTGTTCTGACCGGAGAAGTGAAAGATGTCCTGCTGCTTGATGTAACGCCTCTTTCATTAGGTATTGAAACGCTGGGTGGTGTTATGACCAAACTGATAGAATCAAATACGACTATTCCAATTAAAAAGTCTGAAACATTTTCAACGGCTGCCGATAACCAGACTTCAGTAGAAATACATGTGCTGCAGGGTGAACGGCCGATGGCATCCGGCAACAAAAGTATCGGACGGTTCCATCTTGACGGCATTCCGCCATCACCTCGGGGCATCCCTCAGATAGAAGTAACTTTCGATATTGATGCCAACGGAATTTTAAATGTTTCGGCAAAAGATAAAGCTACAGGCAAATCTCAGCAAATAAGAATTGAAGCTTCTTCAGGGTTGAACGACCAGGAGATAAAACGTATGAAAGACGAAGCTACTGCCAATGCTGAAGCAGACAGAGTCGCTAAAGAACAGGTTGACAAACTCAACGCTGCCGATTCGATGATATTTACTACCGAAAAACAGCTTAAAGAATATGGTGATAAGATCCCTGCTGACAAAAAGGCACCGATTGAAGCCGCTTTAAAGGAACTAAAAGATGCGCATCAAAGTAAAAATATCGAATTGATTGATGCAGCCCTGGCTAAAATGAATACCGCATGGCAGGCCGCAAGTCAGGATATGTACAACGCTACCCAGCAGGGACAAGGCGCTCCGCATGATGCCGGACAGCAGGAACCGCCCAAACAGGATCAGGGTGGTGGCGGAAGCGATAATGTAACCGATGTGGATTTTGAAGAAGTAAAAGACAAATAATGAGGTAAAACTTGTTATTGCAAAAAACGAAAAGGATGTTTGACTAAGTTAAACATCCTTTTTTTTTATTGGGTTCCACCATGTTTTTTCGTAAACAAAAATCTACTTTTTTTCTTCGGGTGTGCCATTTCCTTTTTTCATAAGATTGGTCAAAAAAAGTTCGATGTTTTCACTGGGTTTTAAGGCCGGGCATTGAATAAATTCCCCGTTTTTGCCAATCAGTACGAACCCCGGATAGGAGCATATTCCAAAGGATTCAAGAAGGTCATAATCGCTGTTGAGGTGCAAAAACAACCAGTTGTACTTCTGGTCGCGGGTAAAATGATACATGTTCATAAACTCCCGGTCGGCAGCAATACTGATAAATACCACATCATTATCAAAATTTTGGCGGAGTTTGACCATTAGTTCCATTTCGTCTATGCAATCCACGCACCACGAGGTGTAAAAATTTAGGTACACATATTTACCTCTGAAATCGCTGAGGCTGACGTCTGAATTGTTTGTATTTTTCAACGTGAAATCCGGTGCAGGCATACCTTTTTCAAAACGTAAAAGATAGGAAATCATGCTTTTAGCTATTTGCCTATGCTCCTGAAATTTGCTGTTTGAGCCAACTTGTGTTAAAATACTAATGATGTTCTTTTTACTGAAGTTATTCGAAGAATTCAAGTAATTCAGGGTGTTCAACAAAATAATCTCGCGTAGTTTTTCATTGATAAATAACGAGTCTTTTCCAAGAACATCCATAAGTTCCGGATAACTCTGGTTTACATTAATTGGAATATAAAAGTCGCTGATCAGCACCGGATGAGTCAGGTCCTGGAAATAATTATCAAAATATGTGTTCATAAAAGTCATGTACTCAATATTGTCGTATAAAACCGGCTTTCTATAGAGGTAATCGATCATGAGTTTATAAGGATCAGAATAGTTTGTCAGAATCTTTAGCGAAGCAATACGGTATTTGAGGTATTCATTGAAAAAGGGGTGTTTTATTCCGGCAAATGTATCGTTAACTGAAACCAGGAAAGTATCAACTTCGAAGAGGATCTTTTTAGTTTTTAAAAGGTAAATGTTATCCTTAATAAAAGAATTGTACATTATGTTAAGCTTTTGGGTCAGGTTGTTGAGTTCCTCCTTCTCATTACTGATCACCTTTATAAAGCAGGTAAAGGGGCTCAGGTTGTAATTGACTTTATCAAGCTTGTCATTGAAAACCAGGTTTTTAATTTCAACGGTATAGGATTTGTTTTGTTCGAGGAAGATTTCACCTGAATAATACTCAATATGAACTACAGCAAGAACGGTAGAAGAAATGTTACATTTTAGTTCGAATATTCCGGAAGAGTCGATCACGCCCTTTGCTAAGAATTTTTCGTTCAGAGTAAAATAATCGGTGTACGATTTCAGTATAATGGTTTTTCCTTCGGCGCCCTTTGCCGTTCCTTTAATAGTAACATTCTGTCCCTGTATTATGGTGGAAAAAACAAAAAAAACAAACATCAGACCGGCAAAGGAAACTATAGGGACTCTGGATTTCATAAAAAACTTAATTATGCTATGTAACGGAGAAACTCAGGAAATTATTTTACCGGGGGCAGTTGCATATTATCGGGGATGTAAGGAGTAATATCACCACCGTTGCGATAAATATCCCTGATGATTGAAGAGCTGAGTGCATTGAATTCGGGCAGGGCCAGCAGGAAGACCGTTTCTATTCCCGGATAAATTTTTTTATTCATTTGCCCGATGCTTCTTTCAAATTCAAAATCAGCCGAAGTCCTTAATCCGCGTAAAATATATTGGATGTCGTTTTTTTTACAAAAATCCGTGGTGAGGCCCTCATAACTGGTCACCCTGATTTTGGGAATGCCTGCGAAAATCGTTTTCAGCCAATTTAAACGTAACTCCAGCGGGAAAAGATATTTTTTTTCAGCATTGATGCCAATAGCGATCGTTAACGTATCAAACAAATCCAGGCTTCGTAAAATAACAGATTCGTGTCCTTTGGTAATCGGATCGAATGATCCCGGGAACAAAGCATTTCGATTCATAAACCATATGTTTTTAACAAAAGTAATAAATGTTTGTAACAATAAATTTTTTTTCACCCATCGATTTTTTAGAGAAAAACTATCAATTTATTGATAATCAAGACGTAAGCGGAATGATGTCCCACAAAAGCAAGAATATTCAAAGGAAAAAAATCAAATAAAAAATGTATTTAAAAATAATTTTTTTTCAAAGTGCTTGATATTATGAAATAAAGTTTTACCTTTGCAGTCCCAAAAAAACTGGGAAAGAATTATAGTTTTAAAACGGTTGATATGCCTACAATACAGCAATTAGTTCGTAAAGGACGGAAGAAATTAACAGATAAAAGCAAATCCAGGGCGCTGGATGCTTGTCCACAAAGACGTGGAGTTTGCACCAGAGTGTACACAACTACCCCAAAGAAACCTAATTCAGCAATGCGTAAAGTTGCCAGGGTCAGGCTGACAAACTCAAAGGAAGTAAATGCTTACATTCCGGGTGAAGGCCACAACTTGCAGGAACACTCGATCGTTTTGATCAGAGGCGGCAGGGTTAAGGATTTGCCGGGCGTACGTTATCATATCATCAGAGGTGCTCTTGATACTTCCGGTGTTGACGGAAGAAACCAGCGCCGCTCAAAATATGGTACCAAGAGGCCAAAAGCAAAAAAAGCAACTAAATAATTAATAAAGTTTTTTTTATATAAAATGAGAAAATCAACTCCAAAAAAAAGGATTATTCTTCCCGACCCCAAGTTTAACGACACTTTGGTGACAAAGTTCGTTAACAATATCATGCTTGAGGGGAAGAAGAATATTTCGTTTGAGATTTTTTACGATGCTATTGATATAGTATCGGAAAAAAGCGGTGAAGACGGGCTTGAAGTATTTAAAAAAGCGTTGGCCAATGTTACCCCTTCGGTTGAAGTAAGAAGCCGCAGGATTGGTGGTGCCACGTTCCAGATCCCTTCTGAAATCAGACCGGGAAGGAAGATGTCTATAGGTATGAAAAACCTGATAAAATATGCCCGTTTACGCCACGAGAAATCAATGTGCCAGAAGTTAGCTGCTGAAATATTAGCCGGATATAAAGAAGAAGGTGCTGCTTTTAAGAAAAAAGAAGATA
>DAOQAT010000053.1:0-21283 GCA_035354195.1 Bacteroidales bacterium
CCTATTATTTCTGGCAAAGATAACATATTTCATACTTATCTTAGAATAGAGCCTTTTAATTTAGTTTTGTCACCATATAATAGATATAAGAAGTTATTTGTAAATAAATAATTCCTAATCGAATGTTTATCGTCTGGTACATATGGCATATTTGAATTACTAATTTCAAAATTGAAGGTTTTTGAATTAGCTGATTTTATAAACAGTTTATCCATATATTGACCGCTCACAGTACAAAGATGATTTTTATAAAAAAAATCCTATATTGTCTTTCCCGAATAAGAATGGTTTATGATTGATTGCGAAAAAAACAATATTCATCGAATCTGATAAATGGCATTCTTCATCAACTTTCCAGTCGTAGTTGTAAATATCTATTTTGACATATAAAGAATCATTGTAATAATCCCGAAATTGTTCATAATATAGGAAACTGTCAATGGCAAAAATTAAATTTGTATCTATAATTTTAAGTTCTTTGAGTTCTGTTTTTTCAGTCCTCGTTTGCCCCAATATTATAGACGAGAAATAAAAAAGAAGGAATATAAAAGTAATTATTTGTTTCATTTTTGCATCTGGTTTGTAAACGCTGATTCAAACATAGTGATTATTTAGATGCAAATACAAGTGGTATTAATAATTCGTAGCCTTCAACTCAAAATACGCTTTCGGGTGTTCGCAGGCAGGACAGTTTTCCAAGGCTTTTTTGCCTCTGTGCACATAACCGCATTTGCGGCAAACCCATTCCTCCGGTTCATCACTTTCGAAAACCCTGTTGTCTTCAACATTACGCAACAGTTTTAAAAAGCGGGCTTCGTGCTCGGCTTCTACTTTTGCAATAAGTTTGAACTTATTTGCGATTTGCGGAAACCCTTCTTCTTCGGCAATGCGGGCAAATTCTGAATATAACTCCGTCCACTCTTCATTTTCTCCGTTAGCGGCGGCAATGAGGTTTTCTGTCGTTGTACTGATAGTTCCGGCCGGGTAAGTAGCCGTAATTTCAACAGGGCCGCCTTCCAGAAAACGGAAAAATATCTTGGCATGCTGCTCTTCCTGGGCAGCCGTTAACAAAAAAATTTCGGCGATCTGTTCATACCCGTCTTTTTTGGCCTGTTTGGCAAAAAAGGTATATCGGTTTTTAGCTTGTGACTCGCCGGCAAAGGCTTTTAAAAGGTTTTTTTCGGTTTGTGTTCCTCTTAGACTCATATCTTTTTTGGTTTAAATTTGTCAGGGTTGATTTTAAAGTTCTGAATTTTTCTATTTCAGTCTCCGATCAGAATATCAAAACAAAGTTACAAAACATTCGTAAATTTGTATCTTTACGAGGTTGAATTAAAAAGATCATAATGCCTGTTTCGCGCCCATACCTCTATGCACCGGCTGATAATAGCTCTTTTGGAAAATACCTGAAAGAAAAATTTTCCGGGCATGCAGGAATATACCTCCTGATGGATGAAAATACTAAAAGACACTGTAAGGGGCCGTTGTTGTCCATTTTTCCTGAACTTGAAGCTGCTAATGAAATTCTGATCCCGGTCGGAGAGCCGCACAAGAACCTGGAAACATGCAACAATATCTGGTTAAAACTGATAGCAAACCATGCCGACAGGCATTCGTTACTGGTCAATCTTGGAGGCGGCGTGATCACCGATCTGGGCGGTTTTGCTGCGGCATCTTATAAAAGAGGCATCACCTTTTGTAATGTGCCTACAACCTTACTGGGTATGATCGACGCAGCCATTGGTGGAAAAACAGGGCTGGATTATGAAGGAATGAAAAATATCATCGGCAGTTTTTCCTTCGCCGAAAAAACATTTATCAATCCGGGATTTTTGAAGACCTTGCCTGTAAGGCAATTGAAATCAGGATTTTCAGAATTATTGAAAATAGCGCTGATTTCCGATAAGCTTTTTTGGAAAAAACTGAACCCGCTGAATTATCCGGATATCATGGATCGTCCCGGCCTGATAAAAAAAGCGGTGGGATTGAAATGTAAAATCGTTCTGGAAGATCCCCTGGAAAAAAATGTCCGGAAAAAACTGAATTTCGGCCATACCATCGGCCATGCTGTCGAGTCATACTCTATGATGCATGATAAAAAACCGTTGCTGCATGGTGAAGCTGTGGCAATAGGAATGATTTGCGAATCATGGATTTCAACGGGGGAATGCGGATTGCCTGACTCGCAGTTACAGGAAATTCAGGAAAAAATAACGTCGGCCTGTGGCAAACAAAAATTCAAATTTGAAAAAGCCGCGTTGATCAGATTTATTAAAAACGATAAGAAAAACAAAAAAGGAAAAAACAATTTTACCTTATTACCCGCTATCGGTGAGGCGTGTATTGATAATTTCCTGAATGATGATGTGATCGTTGAAGCGCTTGACTTTTATAACGGTTTGTAAATGGTGTTTTTGATCACTTAGGAATTTTGATGTATTTGTTGAAGTAAAACCAGAAAGATATTTCGCATAAAAATGCAAAACGCACGGATAATCATCGGTCATAAAAAAATAAAAACACGTGTTTCATTGCCTGCTTCCAAAAGCCTGAGCAACCGGCTGCTTATTATCAGGGCTTTGTGTGACGAAGGCTTTACCATTGAAAACCTTTCTGATGCCGGTGATACAAAGATTCTGGGGCAATGCCTTGAAAACATTTATGATTATCGTGTTTTTGATGTGCAGGATGCCGGGACCGCCTTGCGTTTTCTCACGGCTGTTTTTGCAATAACTCACGGAAACAGGCTGCTGACAGGGACCTCCCGTTTGCTTGAACGGCCAGTCGGCCCTTTGGTCGAGGCGTTGAACAGGCTGGGTGCAAAAATTCATTATTTTGATAAAAAGGGATTTTCTCCATTGGTCATCAACGGATCTGAAATAAGAGGGGGAAAAGTTTCTGTCGATGCAGGAATGAGCAGCCAGTATATTTCAGCCTTATTACTGATAGCGCCGGCCTTACCGGAGGGATTGGAAGTTTCATTGAAAAATGCTGTGGCCTCTGCGCCCTATGTCCGCATGACTCTTGGGCTGATGAACTATTTTGGCGTTACCACAGAATGGAACGAGGATATAATAAAAATTAAACCGCAGAAATATAAAGCGAAAAATTATTTCGTTGAAGCCGACTGGTCTGCCGCTGCGTTTTGGTATGAAATTGCTGCCCTGGCTGAGGAAGCGGAGATTGAACTCACAGGAGTGAATGAACATTCTTTGCAGGGAGATGCTGTTATTGCTGATGTTTTCAGCAAGCTGGGTGTACATACCACCGTGCTGCACGATTCCATCAAACTGACGAAATGCCCCGTGAAAAGCGAATTTCCGGAGTTTGATTTTTTTGAAAATCCCGATATGTTCCCAGCTGTGATTGCCACCTGTGCTGCGTCAGGTATTTCCTGCAGGTTTACCGGGCTTCAGAACCTGGCCATTAAAGAATCGGATCGTGTGACGGCTATGATCACAGAACTTGAAAGATTCGGTTATCAGTTCAGGCGGCAGGTTGACCGCAGCCTCATGAGTGAAAATGGTAACCAGTTAAAAACGACACAAACGGTAAATTGCCATTCATACAACGACCATCGCATTGCCATGGCGCTATCGCCCTTGTCATTAAAGGGTTTTACGGTAAATATTGATAGTGCTTCCTGTGTTGCCAAATCATATTCTTCCTTTTTTGAGGATATAAAAAATGCGGGTTTTGATACCTGTTTTTCCGAAAATGCTTAATTTTGAATTAACCAGATTTTTTTATGAATATTTATAACGAATTATCAGAGGCCATCCATCAGAATAAAGAAGCGGTTCTTTGTATTGTTACGGGTACCACAGGATCTTCCCCACGAAAAGCAGGATCAAAAATGATTGTTTTCCCCGGCCGGAAAATTATCGGCACCATTGGCGGCGGCAGCATTGAATTTCAGGCCATCACCGATGCGCTTGATGTTTTGAAAAACGGAATCCCGATGATAAAAACCTTTAAACTGGAAGAAGACCTCGGAATGCACTGTGGCGGAACTGTCCAGGTGTATTTTGAACCTGTCAGAAGCCATCCTGACCTGTATATTTTTGGCGCAGGGCATATCGGACGGGTGGTGGCGCGTTATGCGCAGGAATTCGGTTTTCGTGTTACCCTGTTCGACCAGCGGGTAGAAATTTTTAATGAATTTGATTCTTCACCATATAATACCGTCTGCGAAGATTTTTTTGCCGCAATTGAAAAAGCCTCATTTTCTGAAAAAACATTCAGTGTCATCGTCACACCCAAACATGAGTATGACGAACGCATCCTGATGGTGTTGGCGAAAAAACCTTTCGGGTATCTTGGCATGATAGGCAGCAGCAGAAAAGTTGCGGAAGTGAAAAAGAAAATGCTCGAAAAGGAAGGCTTTACACAACAGGAAATTGACAAGATCGACATGCCCATTGGCGTAAAGTTCAATGCTGAAACACCCGAAGAAATTGCGATCAGCATTATTGCAAAATTAATTGATGTTAAAAACAGTTTAAACAGCTAGTATGAACAAAGTAAGCTTTGTTTTAAACGATAAAATACAGGAAGTTGATTTTTCCCCATCGGCCTATACACCTACCACGACCGTATTGAAGTACCTGCGTTCGCTCAGCGGACACAAAGGTGTTAAAGAAGGTTGCGGTGAAGGTGATTGCGGGGCATGTACCGTAGTACTGGCTGAATTATCCGGAAGCCGGCTTCACTATTATGCGGTAGACAGTTGCCTGGTGTTTCTGCCTATGATCCACGGGAAGCAGCTCATCACGGTTGAAAATCTTGCTGATGCAAATGGCGGTTTGCACCCGGTCCAGCGCGCCATGATTGAGGCTTATGCTTCGCAATGCGGATATTGCACTCCGGGTTTTGTGATGTCGCTTTTTGCTTTATACAAAAGCAACGTAAAAGCCACCAGGGAAGTTATCCGCGATGCTATAACCGGAAATCTATGCCGCTGCACGGGTTACCAGCCCATCATTGAAGCCGCAGAAAAAGCATGCAAAATCAGGGAAAAGGATATTTTCAGCGTTCGTGAAAAACAAACGATAAAATTGCTGAAACAGATTAATAGCGCAGAAACTATTGTTATCAAAACAGATAAACAGCGTTATTTCAAACCATTTCTGCTGGCCGAAGCCCTTGAGTTAAGAAGCAAATATCCAAACGCTCAGATCATTTCAGGGAATACCGATACGGGCCTGCGTGTGACCAAAAAGCATGAATTGTTGCCGGAGATCATCGATATTTCTGCCGTTGAGGAACTGAAGTCCATTACAGAAACACAGGAAAACCTTTCCGTTGGCGCCGGAGTTACCATTGAACAGCTAAAACAAGCTTCAGAAAAATCGTTTCCTGCATTGTTTAGTATGCTTTCCGTCTTTGGTTCAAAACAAATCAGGAGCATCGCCACCATCGGCGGAAATATTGGTTCGGCATCACCTATCGGTGATACACTGCCCTTGCTTATGGCTTATAATGCCGTGGTGGCAGTGGCCAATAAAAAAGGTTCACGGGTGATCAGGCTCAGGGATTTTATCAAATCATACCGCACCACCGACCTGCGAAAAGATGAAATCATTTGTTCTGTTGGAATACCTTTCCCGGAGAAAAACCAGATCGTCCGTTCTTACAAGGTCTCGAAACGCAAGGATCTTGACATTTCTACCTGCAGCGCCGGATTTATGATGGAGCTGAACAAAAAAGACCATACGGTAAAGGAAATAGCCCTTGTCTTTGGGGGCATGGCTGCTACCACGCGGAGGGCGGTGGATACGGAGCGTTACCTTCTTGGGAAAAAATGGTCGAAACCGGTGGTGGAAAAAGCTGCGGAACTGCTGTACAAAGAGTTCACGCCGCTGTCCGATGCCCGTTCCGGTGAGGAATTCCGCCGCATAGCCTCCCGTAATCTTTTATGGAAATTTTATGAAGAAACAACTTCGAATAAATAAAATGAAAATACCGTCAGAAAAGTTCCTGCCTCATGAGAGCGCTGAATTGCATGTAACAGGGAAAGCCGTGTATGTAAACGATATGGAACCCTGCGGGCAAACGCTTTTTGGAAAAGTGGTGAGCAGTCCCTATGCCCATGCGAATATCATTAAATGTGATGTCAGCAAAGCGAAGCTTTTACATGGCGTTCCTGCAGTGCTTACGTATAAAGACATACCCGGTGAAAATCAGATGGGGCCTGTGTTTCATGATGAGCCATGCCTTGCCGAAAAAGAAGTTACCGCAATAGGGCAGGCGGTTGTGCTGATTGCTGCAGAAAATGAAGAGATAGCCCTTGAAGCTGAAAAGCTGATTGAGATTACCTATCAACAGCTTAACCCCATTCTGGATATTAAAAGCGCTATAAAAGCTGACAACAAGATTGCTCCGACACGAAAAATTGAACTCGGCGATACCAAAAAAGCCTTTTTAAAATCAGAACATATTATCACCGGTGAATTAGAAACCGGCGCTCAGGAACATTGGTACCTGGAAACGCAGTCGGCCCTTTGTGTGCCCGGCGAGGGCAGTGAAATGACCGTGTATGCTTCCAGCCAGAACCCGGCCGAAACCCAGGCTATAGTGGCGGAAGTTCTGGGCGTTTCAAATAAAGAGGTTGTTTGTGAGGTAAAGCGCATGGGGGGAGGATTTGGCGGTAAGGAAACACAGGGAAACCATGTGGCAGCCTGGGCTGCCTTGATGGCCAATGTTACCCGCAAACCCGTGTTGATCCATCTTTTCCGTGATGATGACCAGAAAAATACCGGTAAACGCCACCCTTTTCATTCAACCTATAAAATAGGGTTTGATAATGACGGGAAAATTCTTGCTTATCAGGTTGACCTGAATGCCGATGCCGGGCATACGGCAGACCTGAGCATGGCGATATTGGAGCGTGCGATGCTTCATGCCGAAAATTCTTATTTTATTCCTAATGTGCTGATCACTGCCACCGCATGGCGGACAAACCATTTTTCAAATACGGCCTTTCGTGGTTTTGGCGGCCCGCAAGGCATAGCCGTTATCGAACACGCCATCGACCGTATAGCGCGTTTTCTGAAAAAAGATGCCACCGAAATACGCCTGAAAAACTTTTATACTGAAAAAAAGAATAATATCACACCTTACCATCAGAAAGTTGATAATGTGAGGAATCAAGTAATCTATGACAAGCTTGTCAAGAGCTCTGATTATTTTAGGCGGAAAAAGGAAATTGACGCGTTCAACCAAAAACATGAATTTGTCAAAAAAGGAATTTCTCTGACACCCATAAAATTTGGTATTTCTTTTACCACAGCCTTTTTGAACCAGGCGGGTGCGTTGGTGAATATTTACAGGGATGGAAGCGTTTTAGTGAACCATGGCGGAACCGAAATGGGGCAGGGGTTAAATACCAAAATGCTTCAGGTTGCCGCCTCTGAATTAGGCATACCTGCGGAGCAAATAAAAGTTAATGCCACCAACACCTCAAAAGTACCAAATACCTCTGCAACGGCGGCGTCCAGCGGGTCAGACCTGAACGGTGCGGCTGTTAAGAATGCCATAGATAAACTGAAATCCCGCTTGTCAGAAGTGGCATGCGGGCTTTTAACGGAAAAATTTTCGGGCGGGAAATTTTCCAAAACCAGGATCGAGTTCAGCGACAATCATGTATTTGATAAAAATTTTGAGGCGTTGAAACTGCCATTTACTGAGTTGATTGACAAAGCCTATTATAAACAGGTCAGCCTGAGCGCCACAGGTTTTTACAAAACTCCGGATATTTTCTTCGACAGGGAAAAAGGAACAGGAAAGCCATTTCATTATTTTGCATACGGGATGGCTGTATCGGAAGTGGAGGTTGATGTGTTGACCGGCTCGCATAAGCTTTCACGCGTTGATATATTGCATGATGTCGGTGACAGCCTGAACAAACCGATTGACATGGGGCAGGTATGCGGCGCCTTTATCCAGGGCGTTGGCTGGGTGACCACCGAAGAGATAAAATGGGATGAATCCGGACGTTTGCTCACAGCCTCTCCGGATACCTATAAAATTCCTACCGTTCAGGACATCCCTGAAATTTTTAATGTACAGCTGCTCGAAAATGCTGCAAATTACAACACCATAAGGAAAAGTAAAGCTGTAGGCGAGCCGCCTTTTATGCTGGCATTTTCGGTGTGGATGGCTTTGCGTTATGCGGTGTCGGCTGTCGGAGGCCATACTAAAGACCCGGATCTGGCTATCCCGGCCACCAATGAAAAAATAATGCTTGCGGTTGAAAAAATTAAAAAATAAGTTTTGAGGGTTGCATAAACCCGGCGACACCTTTTTCAGTATTTGTTTTAAGGTTGTGCTGTTGACCGTTATTCCGACACTCAAAAAATTTGATTATCTTTGCAAAGAATCTCTTATAAATTCACAGCATGGAAATGGAATACAACACCCAGCGGACGCTGCTAAAAATTTCGGAATACGGCAGGAACGTTCACAAAATGATTGAATATGCAATTACTATTGAGGACCGGGAAGAACGGAATAAAGCTGCACGCACCATCGTTGCCATCATGGCTTCGCTGAATAACCCGCAACGGCTGGATACTCAGGAGTTCAAACAAAAAATGTGGGATCACCTGTTCATGATCTCCAACTACCGGCTTGATGTTGATTCTCCTTTTCCAAAGCCTGACGTGGCAGCAAAAGAAGACGAGATTTTTAAGTGCTCGTATCCGAATAAGTTTATCAAATACAGGCAATACGGCAAGAATATCGAAAATATGATCGATCAGGCTATCGCGCTGGAAGATGGTGCTGAAAAAGATGCCCTGGTGCTGTATATGGCCAACCACCTAAAGAAATTGTATATCAGCTGGAACCGTGATTCCGTAACGGATGAGGTTATTTTGGAACATTTAGCATTGCTATCAGGCGGAAAACTAAAACTTGCAGAAAATATCAAGCTGGAGAATACACGCGACCTGATTGCCGTTAACACCAGGAAAAAATCACCATCCGGCGGTACCGGCGAAAATAAATCTAACAAGTACAGAGATAAAAACTGGAAAAAAAAGAACAACAGCCATTAACCAATAGCTTTCGACATTTAGTGTTAATTCAACTAATGGTTTTTGGGAAAAAAATCATATGAATACATTTGAAGTCATCGGAGGAAAAACACTAAGCGGGGAGATCGTTCCGCAGGGTGCTAAAAATGAGGCGCTACAGGTGATCAGCGCCGTGATGCTGACACCCGAAAAGGTCACCATCAGCAATATTCCGGATATCGTTGATGTCAACAGGCTCATAGAGCTGTTGGCCGATCTGGGCGTAGAAGTAACTAAAATTGACAGCAATACATACTCATTCAAAGCTGATAAAATCGACCTCGATTATATTTCCTCCTCCAAGTTCATGAAGCAATCTTCAAGTTTGCGTGGTTCGGTCATGCTTATCGGCCCTATACTGGCGCGTTTCGGCAAGGCATATATGCCAAAGCCCGGAGGCGATAAGATCGGGCGCCGCAGGATAGATACACACATCATAGGGTTTCAGAAACTTGGCGCTGAGTTCGAATATAATTTCGGGAATAACATTTATAAAATCCACGCCGACCGTCTGAAAGGCTGTGACATGCTGCTTGAAGAAGCTTCTGTCACCGGTACTGCCAACATTATCATGGCTGCAGTTTTGGCAAAGGGAACCACCACAATTTTCAATGCCGCCTGCGAACCCTATGTCGTTCAGTTATGCAACATGCTGAACCGGATGGGCGCTAAGATCAGCGGCGTGAAATCAAACTACCTGACCATAGAAGGCGTTGATGAGTTGCATGGCTGCGAACACCGCCTGCTCCCCGATATGATTGAGATCGGCAGTTTCATTGGCCTGGCGGCCATGACAAAATCTGAAATCACCATAAAAAATGCCGGCTGGGATTACCTGGGCATGATACCCGATGTTTTTAAAAGGCTGGGCATAAAACTCCAGCGCATCAACGATGATATTTACATCCCGGCCCAGGAGAATTACGAAATAGAAAGTTATATCGACGGCTCCATCCTCACCATAGCTGATGCTACATGGCCGGGATTCACGCCCGACCTGATCAGCGTGGCCCTTGTGGTGGCCACGCAGGCAAACGGCAGCGTCCTGATCCATCAGAAAATGTTTGAAAGCCGATTGTTCTTTGTGGATAAGCTGATTGACATGGGCGCCAAAATTATTCTTTGCGACCCGCACCGTGCCACGGTGATTGGCTTGAACCGTCAGCACCCGCTACGCGGAATATCCATGTCTTCGCCTGATATACGTGCCGGCGTCGCACTGCTGATTGCCGCCCTGTCGGCCGAAGGGAAAAGCACCATTTATAACATTGAACAGATCGACCGCGGTTATCAGCGTATTGACGAGCGGTTACGCAAGCTGGGCGCGGAAATTACCAGAAAATAAATTATAAAATTTGCCTCATGGAAAATAACAACGTACTTGATGATTTAACACACAGTGAATACAAATATGGTTTTTACACTGATGTGGAGATGGACGTTGCCCCCAAAGGGCTGAATGAGGATATCATCCGTTTTATTTCGAAAAAGAAAAATGATCCTGAATTCATGCTGGAGTTTCGGCTGAATGCATACCGAAAATGGCTGACCATGAAAATGCCTGATTGGGCTCATTTAAAAATACCGCCTATCGATTATCAGGACATCATTTATTATGCAGCGCCGAAAAATACCAAAAAGGCCGGAACCATGGATGAGGTCGATCCGGAATTATTAAAAACCTTTGACAAGCTCGGCATCCCGTTGGACGAACAAAAGATCCTTTCCGGAGTGGCTGTCGATGCTGTCATTGACAGTGTTTCCGTTAAAACTACATTCCAGAAAACCCTTGAAGAAAAAGGAATAATTTTCTGTTCGATTACCGAGGCGATTCAAAATCATCCCGAACTGGTGAAAAAATATATCGGCTCCGTAGTCCCTTACGGCGATAACTATTTTTCAGCGTTGAATTCCGCTGTATTTACTGATGGCTCGTTTTGTTATATCCCTAAAGGCGTCCGCTGCCCGATTGAACTTTCCACCTATTTCCGCATCAACGCTGCAAAATCAGGACAGTTTGAGCGGACCTTGCTTATCGCGGATGAAGGCGCCTACGTGAGTTATATGGAAGGCTGCACGGCTCCGCAACGCGACGAAAATCAGTTGCATGCCGCCGTGGTCGAAATCGTGGCGCTTGAAGATGCCGAGGTAAAATATTCAACCGTTCAGAACTGGTTTCCGGGCGATAAAAACGGACTTGGTGGCATTTTTAATTTTGTTACCAAAAGAGGGATATGTAAAGGCAACAACTCAAAGATCTCCTGGACACAGGTGGAGACAGGTTCTGCCATCACATGGAAATACCCGAGTTGTATATTGAAAGGGGATAATTCCGTTGGAGAGTTTTACTCTGTTGCCGTTACCAACAATTTTCAGCAGGCTGATACCGGAAGTAAAATGATCCATCTGGGAAAAAACACTAAAAGCACGATCATCTCCAAAGGCATTTCTGCCGGGAAGAGTGACAACAGTTACCGCGGCCTGGTCCGGGTTAACAAAGGCGCTGAAAACGCACGGAATTTTTCTCAGTGCGATTCGCTGCTGATGGGCGACAAATGCGGTGCTCATACGTATCCTTATATCAAGGTTGAAAATAAGTCGGCCGTGGTGGAGCATGAAGCTACTACCTCAAAAATTTCCGACGACCAGCTTTTCTATTGCAAACAACGCGGCATTGACCAGGAGAGCGCCATCAATCTGATCGTAAATGGTTACGCTAAAGAAGTGCTTAACAAACTTCCCATGGAATTTGCCGTGGAAGCACAGAAACTGCTTTCTGTAAGCCTTGAAGGCAGCGTTGGGTAAGCGTTTTATTAAAAATTATAACTATTGTAAGCGCTGAATGTATTGATCAGGCTGATCAATGCATAAATACCGCCCGAAATAATCAGCAGGATGCGCCAAACCTTGTTTTTTACAATAAACGCAAGCAGCAACGGTATCGCCGCAAACAGCAGATCCGAGAACATGCCGAAATGCCGGAACATCCTCCAATTGTCATAACTGGCAGTTTTGAACATGAGCCAGAACAATTTATTCACCATCAGGAATATGGAGATAATGATGATCACGGTATCGGCATATTTGCTTTTTACCGGCATTCCAGGCGTTCCATTAACCAGGCTGGTACCGCATTTTATACAGAAAACGGAGGTGTCGCTGTTTTCAGTTTGGCAATTTTTACAAATCATAATGGTAGTTTTTGGATTTACTGGTAAAACTACTATAAAAATTAAAGGAAATCAAGCCCTTACAAATTCTTTTTTTTGGTGAAACGCGTCTTGCCTACGAACAGCCCGGCAAGTGTTACGAAGATACCGGTGATTTTAATGATGGTGAAATGTTCCCTGAAAAATATATAGGACAGTATGGCCGTGAATATGGGTATCAGGTATGTAAACAAGGTGGCTTTTGACACGCCGATATTTTTCGTTCCGATATTAAACAGGAAATAGGCCAGCGAAGATGCGAAAATGGCTAGTGCAAGCAGGTTCCAGATCAGATCAATATTCCAGGGAATGGTGGTGATGTCTTCATAGTCGATGATCAGCACCAGCGGCAGGAAATAAAAGATCCCAATAAAATTCGCCACGGTAACTATGGTGTAAGCAGAGTATTTCTTAAGCAATTTCTGCAACAGGTTGCTGTAGCCAAGGACACTGCCTACGGCCAGGCACATATACAACAACCCAAGCGGGGAGGCCGAAAGAGTAAGGTCCTTATTCAGCACCACCATCAATACGCCTATGAATGAAATAAAGATCCCCACAAAATTATTCGAACCTAAAGGTTCCCGGGCAAGAAAATACATGGAAAAAGGCACAAACAAAGGGATGGTGGATATCATAATGGCTGCCACCGTGGGCGAAACCAGGCTGATACCGTAACTTTCACCGAGGAAATACAGAAAAGGTTGGAAAAAGGCTAATAGCAAGAATTTTGGGATGTCCTGTCTGTTAACTTTTTCTAATTTTTTTAAGATCAGCGTAACGGTGATCATGATAACCGAAGAAATAACCAGCCTGAGAAATATGGTGGTAAGCGGATTGAGGTACTTGTAAACTTCCTTGATCCAGATGTAGGAAAAGCTCCAGAATACCATCGCCAGTGTCAGGTAAACATATGTCAGTGCCGAATTTTTCTTTATCATAATCCGGGGCAAAAGTAGTGCTTTTTGGCGAACGATTTTTTACCGATACCGCAAGCCGAAATTCAATCAGAAAAATTATCTTATTTTTACCGAAAAAAAACTCATGCCCGAAACAACCAGAAAAAAGAAACTTCCACCCTTATTTGTGATCAGGGCCACCATAGGCTTGCGCAACTTCTTTATAAAAATTGCGGGAAAAATGCTTCCGGCCAGCTATGTGATGCTGGAAGAAGCTTCCGGTATCTGGAAGGTTAAGGCTATTGAAATTGCTGCCGGGCTTGATATTGCACAACTTCTGAAAGACGGACCTCAAACCGTGGAAAAACTTGCAGAAAAGGCCTCCGTCGATGCTTCTGCATTATACAGGGTTCTCCGGGCTTTGGCAGGTGATGGCATTTTTAAAGAACTTCCGGGCAGAATATTTAAAAATTCACGTTTATCACTGGCTATTTCGGGGCAAAAAGATACGATAAAATATTTTGCCTTGCACCACCTGGGCGAGACAAACTGGGAGCTGACAGGAGACATGCTATACTGTGTCAGGACAGGAAAAAATGCGTTTGAACATAAATTCAACACCAGCCCTTTTGAGTACCTGGAAAAACATCCGGATGAAAATATGGTTTTCAATAAAGCCATGACGGAGACAGCGGAGCTTTCTGGCGATATCATGGTGGGTTCCTACCCGTTCGGGCATTACAAAACCATCGTTGATATTGGCGGAGGCCAGGGCTTGTTGCTTGCACAGATTCTTGCCGAAAATGTATCAGTTGCCGGTATATTGGTGGATCAGCCGCATGTGGCGGATACGGCCATGGAAAATTTCAAACAGAAAAAAGTCGCGGACCGCTGCAGGGTTATAGCAGGGAGCTTTTTTGATGATATTCCGGGTAACGGCGATCTATATATAATGAAAAACATTTTGCACGACTGGAATGATGAAACCTCTGTCCGTATTCTTACAAATGTTCATAACCATATGCCTGAGCACGCCCGTTTACTTCTGATTGAAACGATAATCAAGACGGATAATAAACCTTCATTCGGAAAATTTATTGACCTCCAAATGCTCATCGGAACCCAGGGCGGTAAGGAAAGAACAAAGCAAGAGTTCAAAACTTTGTTGGACATGGCAGGTTTCCGGATGGTAAAAGTAATAAACAATGCAACACCGTTCAGCTTCATCGAAGCGGTGAAAAACTAAAGGTACGCACCTTAAAAGTTGTAAGATAGTGGTGATTAACTATGTGCAAAACTTAATTAACCGTTTTCATATTATTTTTTTAATTTTGCCAAAAAAACTCATCTATGGATTTAAAGGAAATTCTATCTGTAACAGGTAAACAGGGCTTATTTAAAACCATTGCCCATACAAAAACAGGACTTATCGTTGAATCACTTATTGATAAAAAAAGAGTACCGGTCTATCCTTCAGACAAGATCAGCAACCTGGAAGATATTCTGATTTTTACCGAAGACGCTGAAAAACCTCTGAAAGAGGTATTCAAGCTTATTTATGATAAAGAAAACGGCGGTAAAACCATCGATCATAAATCAGATGATAAAAAACTGCGTGAATATTTTGAGCAGGTATTACCTGATTACGATAAAGACCGCGTTTATACTTCCGATATTAAAAAGGTGTTCAGCTGGTATAACCAACTTGTAGAGAATAAGTTGTTGGATTTCACAGAAAAGCCTGAAGAAACTGAAGCTGCTGAGGTAAAAGAAGCGCCCGAAGAAAAAAAGCCGGAGGAAAAAACAGAAAAAAAAGCGCCTAAAGCAAAAAAAGTTACCGAAAGCGGTGCTAAAAAAGAATAAATGAAATTAAAGTCCGTCTGACGGACTTTTTTTTTATCCACATGACGATGAAAAAATATATTCAAGACCTTATAATAGTCAGCAACCGGAAGCTGAACGACGATTATTTCATACTCGGGCATACGGATACGCAACCTTTACCGGAGATGTTGCCGGGGCAGTTTGCCGAGCTTAAAGTGGAACATAACCCTGACGTTTTTTTACGCCGCCCGATATCGGTCCATGATGTTGACCGCGAAAAAAATGTTCTCTACCTGCTGATAAAAATCGTTGGCAAGGGTACGCAAAGCCTTTCATTGTTGAAGGCCGGCGAAAAATTGAACCTGGTTTACCCTCTTGGTAATTCCTTTGATATAGAAAATGTTCGAAATGTGGTATTAGCCGGTGGAGGCTGCGGTATTGCGCCCCTGCTGTATCTTGCACGATGCCTGCATCAGAAAAATGTAAAAACAACCATATTGCTGGGAGGAAGGACTTCCTCAGACATACTGGAAGCAAAGGAATTCGAAAAATACGGAAGCGTCTATATTTCAACGGATGACGGAAGCCAGGGGGAGAAAGGCTTTATATCACGCAATTCTGTTCTGGAAAATATAAGCATGTTCGACAGAATGTATTGTTGCGGCCCCCTGCCCATGATGAAGGTTTTTGCCTCCATGGCGAAAGAAGCTGAAATTGATTGCGAAGTTTCGCTTGAAAATACCATGGCTTGCGGCATAGGCGCCTGCCTGTGTTGTGTCACCGAAACGGTCCATGGAAATAAATGTGTATGCACCGAAGGCCCTGTATTTAACATAAATCAACTGAAATGGCAGATCTGAAAGTAACCATCGGCAAGCTGGAGCTGAAAAACCCGGTACTGACAGCATCCGGAACATTCGGATATGGAAGTGAGTTTGAGGATTTTATAGACCTGAACTCATTGGGCGGCGTCATCGTCAAAGGTACAACGCTCGAACCCAGAGAAGGAAATCCATACCCGCGCATGGCGGAGACACCTTCCGGAATGTTGAATGCGGTGGGATTGCAGAATAAAGGGATCGACATTTTTGTCCGCGAAATTTATCCGAAAATCAAGCATTACAGAACCAATATAATTGTGAACGTTTCCGGTTCCAAGATAGAGGATTATGTGGCGGTGGTTGAAAAACTAAATGATCTTGATGGTATCCCAGCCATTGAACTGAATATTTCATGCCCCAACGTAAAAACCGGAGGAATGGCTTTCGGCACCAGTTGCGCTTCTGCCGCTGAGGTGACAAAAGCCGTTCGTAAGGCATACCACAAAACACTTATTGTTAAACTTTCCCCCAACGTCACCGACATCGCTCAAATTGCGCAAGCTGTTGAAGCTGAAGGCGCCGACAGCGTTTCCCTGATCAATACCTTATTGGGTATGGCCGTTGATGCTGAAACCCAAAGGCCTGTGTTATCCACAATTACCGGGGGTTTATCTGGCCCGTGTATTAAGCCCGTTGCATTGCGCATGGTCTGGCAAGTGTCAAAAGCAGTGAAAATCCCGGTCATCGGCCTGGGCGGCATCATGAATGCTACAGATGCTGTTGAATTCATACTTGCCGGCGCTACCGCAGTTCAGGTCGGTACCGCAAACTTTATTGACCCTGCTGTTTCAGAAAAAATGGTTCACGGTATCCATGATTATTGTTTACGGCACAAAGTAAATTCTATTACTGAAATTATCGGCGCTCTGAAGACCTGATTCCTCCCTGGACTTTTTCTTTAAAATTGGCCCCCAATTTTTTATTTCCCTGATTCCGGTTTTTTCAAACTGTTGAAAACTTATTTTCAAAATAGTTGAAAACCGGATCGGAAATTTGTAAATTTGAACATTCAAGTCAAATAGTCGAATATTTAAATTAATTATGAATAACGAAAACGGTATTGCCATTAAAGATGCTATCCTGAAAGCGGCTCAGGAGATATTCAGCAAGTACGGCTATAAAAAAACAACGCTTGACGACATTGCCCGTTACATTGGAAAAGGAAAGAGCGCACTTTATTATTATTACAAGAATAAAGAACAAATTTTTGAGGCGGTATTGGCATTCGAGGTTACCCAGCTGAGGGATGAACTGTTTAATGAGCTTGATGCCGCAAAGGACCCGCAGGATAAATTGCGGAGGTATATACTGAAAAGGATGGAATTATACCACAACCTCGTGAATTATTACGGCGCCATACAGCAGGAATATTTAGAAAATCTTTCGGTTATCGAGCGGATCAGAAAGCAATACGACGATCAGGAACTTGAGATGATATCGGATATCATAAAAGAAGGCGTAGCCCGGGGCATATTCGTCAGCAAAAATATAACGCTGACAGCCGGCGCTATTATCATGGCCATGAAAGGATTCGAATATTCTTTTTCCAAAGAAAAAGACTTACAAAAACTTGGAAATGATATCAACCAGTTGCTTGATATCCTTTTTTACGGAATCGTTTCAGGGAAAAAATAAATGAAATACAGTTTATGAAAAAGTTTTCAAAATTTGTAATAAGGTTCAGGGCGTGGGTTATTGCCGTGTGTATTATCATCACGCTTGTTATGGGGTGTTTTCTGAAGGATCTGAAAATCAACCCGGATATCACCACCTACCTCCCTGAAAGCGATTCGGTGGTGGCCCGATACAATTATATCGGAAAGAATTACTCCTCAAATTCAATGGCCATCGTAATTATTGAAGCGCAGGATGAAGTGTTTACAGTTGAAACCATCAAACACATCAACGACCTGACCAACAGTTTTAAACAACTACAGGGAGTGGATTATGTCACCAGTATTACGAACGTGTTGGATATTAAAAAAACTGAGGAAGGCTTTGAAATCGGAAGGCTCATTGATGAGAACAACCTCCCGGTAACCCGCGAGCAGTGCCAAAATATTAAACAATATACCTTATCCAAAAATTTGTATAAAGGAAGGCTGGTGTCGGCCGATTCCAGGTTTACCATCATTGTCTGCAAGCTTAATGCTGATGTGGATGAAAATGAAGTTTCAAAGAATATCAAAGAGCTGGTGGCTTCGAAAAATTTTCCTGAAAAGTTCTATTTCGAGGGCCTTCCGTTCCAGTTATTAAGCATCATGGACTATGTTAAAAAAGACTTATTGCTGCTTACCCCGCTGATAATCCTGGTGCTGGGCGTAATATTATTTTTAAGTTTCCGTTCTTTCAGGGGGGTCCTAATTCCGGTGATTGCCGTAGGCATGGGCGTTATCTGGAGCATGGGGCTGATGGGCATTTTTGATGTCCGCCTGTCACCGATATCGGATGCAATCCCGGTGGTGTTGTTTGCGGTTGGCTGCGCGTACGGCATACACGTGTACAACCGTTTCCGCATGGTGGTCCGGACGCCGGAAGACAAGCTAAAGCAGTCGGCTGATGCACTCAACAGAATCGGCATTGCCGTGTTGCTTTCCGGAGTCACCACGGTGATGGGATTTCTGTCGTTTGTTTTTGGTGCTTACCTGAATATCATCAGCGAGTTTGGGATTTTTTCAGCGCTGGGCGTGTTATTTATTTTGATAATTTCTCTTACGTTTACGCCGGCGCTGCTGTCATATTTTCCGGTAGAAAAAATTCACCGGCCATCATCGAGATTTCACAGGTTTGAGCCGCTGGAACGTTTTCTTGAAAAACTCTCTGATCTTATAATTTATCATCCTAAAAAAATCCTGATTGTTTCGCTGGTATTGGTTATAGGCATGATTGCAGGCATCCCGCTCATTAAAAACAAAATTGATATTCTTAACTATTTCAGGCCGAAAACGGATATACGCATCACGGCTTCTATCATGAACAGGGAGTTTGGCGGATCTTTGCCTATTATGGTCCGCGTCAGGGGCGACATTCAGGACCCGGCTGTTTTGAAAAAGATGAAAAAAGTTCAGGAGTTCCTGGAAAAACAGCCCGATATAAAAAACGTTTCTTCAGTAGGTGATTTCATTGAAGAAATGAACGATTGCATGGGCGAAGGAAAGTGCCTGCCCGACAACCGGGATAAAGTCGCCAACCTGTTGTTTCTCATCGAGGGTGATGAAATGATGAAACAGATGATCAACAACGATAAAACAGAGGCTGTTATTCAGGCTTACGTGAAGAATGTTGAGACAAAAAGGTATAAGGAAATTTTTTCATCCATCAATACGCTTCTGGCTGAACAGAATTCCCCTGAAGTAACCTTTGAACAAACGGGCATGCCCGGCATTTACTCCAATTTTGATGACAGCCTGATGAAAAATCTGTTGCAAAGTATGATTTTTTCGCTGGTGCTGATTTTTATATGCATGGTGTTTTTGTTGCGTTCGGTGAAGAGCGCCTTTATCGGGATGATCCCGCTGCTGTTTACCATCACCATCATCTTTGGTTTTATGGGCTTTGCGGGCATTGCACTGGATATCTGCACCATCCTTATCGCCAGCATCACCGTAGGAGCGGGCATCGACTATGCCATTCACTTTATTACCGAATATAAACATCACATTATCCAGGGACGGAGCGTGGAAGATGCCATTGCTTTTTCGGTCAGGATATCCGGGAAAGCTATTGCTATTAATGTGATCACGGTGATGCTTGGCTTTCTGGTGTTGATTTTTGCCAACCTGCTTCCGTTGCTCAATTTCGGTATTTTGATAGCGATCACCATGTTTTTCAGCGGACTGGGCGCCATAACCATTTTACCGGCAGTGGTCAGCTTGTTTAAACTGAAACTGGTAAAAGAAAAGGAAATAAGAATAACAAGAATTAGTGACTAAACCTAAATTAATACGGCTATGAAAAAAGTATTTTTAATTCCCTTATTGTCAGTAGTGCTGATAATAACGGCAAACATGAAAGCGGTGGCACAGGATGCCGCGGCGATCTTACTGAAAGTGGACAATATCATCAATGCCCCTAAAGATCAGTTGTTGTCGACCACGATAACCATTTTTGACAAAGCATCCAAGCAGAGCGTCCGTACCATGGACATGAAACAAAAAGGGAGTGACAAACGCCTGGTGAAGTTTCTTACACCTTCAGACCAAAAAGGAATAGGGTTCCTTTCGTTGCCCAACGACAATATGACCGTGTACCTGCCGGCATTCGGCAAAACCCGGAAAATTGCATCGTCGGTAAAAAATTCAAAATTTGCCGGGACAGATTTTTCGTACGAGGACATGGAAGCTAAAAAGTACTCGGCTAAATGGATCCCAAAACTAACGACAACCGCCAATGGGCACTACGTACTTGAACTTACGCCGAAATCCGGTATCATCACCGATTATTCAAAGCTGATCATGTATGTCAGAACTGCCGACAATTATCCCGTGAAGATCGAACACTATGATAAAAGCGGTAAGCTTTACAAGGTGCTGACCGATAATAATATTGTGAAAATAGGCGGTTATACCATTGCCAAAGAGCTGGTCATGGAAGACAAAAAAAACGGCACCAAAACAAAAATGACGATAACCTCTGCAAAGTTTGACAATGGCTTTAAGGATGATCTTTTCTGTGAACGGGAACTGATAAAGTAGAAATTCTGTTTGGTATTTATGAATAAAATCAGTGGAATTTTATGAGACCAAAAACCATCGCATTTCTCCTCCTGATGTTGGTTGCATCATGGCCAATATTTGCGCAGCAGGACACCTCAATGTATCAGTTGCCTGATACCACAGCAATAGTGCCTGTTGAAGAGCCCGTGGCGCCTGAGGAAATTGCCGTAACACCGCCTGAAGAACCAAAGTTATCGGTTTTTGGCTATATCCAATCCGACGACCGGCTGAAATTCAACGGGGGAAAGCTGAATTTTCAGGAATACCGCCTTGATGCAAAACTTGAATACAAGCCTTTTGAAAAAAGTAAGATGTACGCAGAGGTTTGGCTGAGAACCTATAGATTCCCGGAATTATACAGCGTTAACGACCTGTCCGATAAAAAGAGGTTGCTGAATTTTGATGCCGATATCCGCGAAGCGTATTTTGATATTTACGGGCTGTTTACCAAAAACCTTGACATCAGGGTGGGCCGGCAACGCATCGCCTGGGGGACGGCTGATAAATTCAACCCTACCGACAACCTCAATCCTTACGATATGGAAGATATCTGGGATTTCGGACGCCACCTGGGTTCCAATGCCATAAAACTTACGTATTACCTTAAAAGTTTCACCTTTACCGGCGTGGTGATACCATGGTTTACGCCATCGGTATTGCCGAATTCAGACTGGACAC
>DAOQAT010000054.1:0-20922 GCA_035354195.1 Bacteroidales bacterium
ATTCTCGGTCCGCCCGGAAGCTGAAAATCCCAGATCCCTGTTGATACCATCCCGCATGATATCGCCGTCAAGAACAATGGCAAACAACCCTTTTTCCCTGATCTTTTTCTCAAGCGCCAAAGCCAGTGTCGTCTTTCCTGCGCCTGATAATCCGGTCATCCAAACCACTTTGGGGTCCTGCATTGAATACGTATGCCCGCAATTTTGCCGGACATATTCATTAAATGGTGTGGGGATCTTATGAGACATAGAAAACATCTTTTGGAAATGGCCTTCAAAAGTAATATTTTTTTTACTTTTGCTTAAGATAATTACCAGCCATAAACAAAAGCATTCCATTACAACTATGAAGCTAAAAAAAATTATAGCCCTATTCTTTTTCATGACCGTTTTATTTTCCATTTTTTCATGCAAGACACCAAAGGAAAGTGAAGCCGTTAACGTTCAGGATAGTGTCCCCGATAAAAACAAACTAGAAAAAAGAGAAATGTTAGCCCGGCCGCCTGTAATCATTTACAAAACCACCAAGGATTATTATAAAAATGTCCCGGTGGCCATGTCAGAAGATAAAAGTTCTATAGTTTCTTATCCGGATATTACGGATGTCTTTTATCAGGGCGAACCGGCCTACCCCACCAGGCTTGCCGGAGGTTACCTGCTAGACAACCGCGGTATTGGGATAAATTCGGCATTTATTAAGTACACTTACGAGGAATACAGCAGGCTAAGCGCCACACCTTCACCGGAAACCTTATACAATTTGATCATCGACAAAAACCCTTTCACAGAAATATATCTATTAACCTGCAAGAAAGACACTTCCGAAATTAACAAACTGATTTTTTCAGGGTTGAAAGAAAATTGTAAAAAAATAAAATAATCTAAATCTGCCTTCGTTATATATCGTATTTTTGTAAAAAAAATTAATTAAAAAGTCTTATGAAAAAGTTACTTTATTTAAGTGCCATCCTTGCTTTTATTGGAGTAGGGAATATTTATGCGCAGAAAAAAGCTGTAATAAAATTTAATAACGTTGAACACGACTTCGGAAAAATAAAAGAAGAAGCCGGAAAGGTTAAATGCACATTTACTTTTACCAATACCGGCGATGACACACTAAAAATCATCAATGTAAAACCCGGTTGCGGTTGTACCGCTGTTGATTGGACAAAGACCGGTGTTTTACCTAAAAAAACAGGATATATTAATGCCGAATTTGATCCCGCCAAACGTCCCGGCACGTTCAATAAAGGTATTTCTGTAACAACCAACGACCCTTCACAGCCGATGATCAACCTGGTCATCAAAGGTGAAGTGCTTCAAAAGCCCAAAGGTGTTGAAGACATCTATCCCGTGATTGTTGGCAACCTTCGTCTTGAAGGAGCCCAATTCAACTTTGGGAACACAAAAAATACTGAAATACGTAAGGATACGTTGAAAATTTTCAATTCCTGGAAAAAGCCGATGACACTTGGATTTAAAGATGTTGCAACCTACATTACCGCAAAAGCAGTCCCCGAAACGCTGAAACCAGGTAAAGAAGGATTAGTAATTATTTCTTATGATGTAACCCAACGCAATGAATTCGGTTATGTGTTCGACAGGCTGCTGATGACAAGTAATGACAGCTTGCAACCTGAAAAAACCCTCAACATCAGCCAGAGCATATCAGAGGATTTTTCAAAACTAACTCCTAAAGAACTTGCCAACGCTCCAAAAATTAAATTTGACATTACCACTTTTGATTACGGAACTGCAAAACAAGGTGACAAAGTTGAATGTACTTTTGTGTTTAAAAATGAAGGGGTAAATGACCTGATCATCCGTAAAGTTAAAGCCTCTTGTGGCTGCACTGCAACCAACCCCGAAAAAACATTACTCAAAAAAGGTGAAGAAAGTAAAATCAATGCAACCTTTAACACTGCCGGAAAAGAAGGCAAACAATATAAAACGATCACGGTTATCAGCAACGACCCAAACAATTCAACTGTAATTTTAAATTTACAGGGTACGGTTGAAAAACAACCATCTGAACCACATGACACTGATGGTGATGGAATACCCGACAATATAGACAAATGCCCCAATGTAAAAGGAATCGCTGAAAATAAAGGATGTGCACCTATTAAACAGGAAGTAAAAAATTTATTTCAGAATGCATTGCATGGAATACAATTTAAAACCCGTAAGGATTTTATAAAGTATAGCTCTAATGCTATTTTAGACACCATTGTAAATGTTATGAAAGAAAATAAAGAGTACAATCTGGTTATCAACGTGCATTCCGATAATACAAAAAAAGCCGAAGCAAATATGCTATTAACTCAAAAACGTGCCGATGCTTTGAAAGCTTATCTTACAAAAAATGGAATTGATGCACTTCGCATGAAAGCTGTTGGATATGGAGATTCAAAACCTATTTTTGATAACAAAACCAGATCAAATCGTGCAAAAAACCAGCGGGTTGAGTTTATAATTGAGTTTTAATGGATTTACAACCTAACTGGAACGCATGAAGTAATAGTTTTATAATAAAAAAATCGTTAGATTTTACTGAACGGTTTTTTTGTTCTATTGTCAATTATCCAGTCATAAATACCAGGAATGCGCTATTGATGGAAATTAATCTCATTTAATCCTTCAAAAAATCAATTTGTTTGGCTTGTTCCGCCACATGGCGAATGCAAATTGGTTTTCAATATCCCTTTTTTATTAACCACAAATTCAATACAGTTTATTATTTCTATTTACGGAAATAAAAAATCCTTCCGATTTATATAAAGCCTGTTGTTTTATCGTATTTTTGTTGGTTAAATTACTTGCCGATCATAACTGAAACCATTATTTAGTACACTGATGAGCCGCAAAAAAAAACCGACGACAAAACTTTCCCCTAAATCATTGGTGAGAAAAATCCTGCAGGGCACTTCCTTTGTTGTCAGCTTAAGTGCCGTGCTTCTCATCATCTATGAAATTGGTTTTTCCAAACCCGGTTCTTATATCCCTGACATTAAAAACTATTATGTTGCGGCATTAGTTATACTGTTGTTTTTCAGTATCGTCCGTTATCTGTTTTTCTTCCCAAAGCGGCAACGCATTTTCATGTGGGTTGTTGATATGGTGTTTATGTGTTCCATCGTTGCTCTGATCATTGAACGCTTATATTTCCCAGATACTGAAAACGGATTCCTGTCTTTTTTTTATTATAAGCCCTCGTTGTATTTTCTGTTATTCTTTTCATTATTTAAAGACAGCACCATAGCAGGCATTACCCTGATCAACAAACGCTTCAACCCTGCCATGATCTTTGTGGTGAGTTTTGTGATATTGATTATCATCGGCACCTTGCTGTTGCTGTTGCCCAATGCCACCAATAACGGGATCAGTTTTATGAATTCACTGTTCACGGCTACCAGTGCCATCTGCGTAACGGGCCTTAGTGTTGTGGACACGGCGCTGTGTTTTTCTTTCACCGGCAAAATAATAATCCTTTGTTTGATACAGGCTGGAGGCTTGGGAATAATGACTTTTACCAGTTATTTCAGCTATTTTTTCAAAGGCAAAACAACTTTTCACAGCCAGCTCATTATGAGCGATATGGCAAACTCCGAAACGATTTCTGAAGTATTCGACATCCTGAAAAGAATTATTATTGTGACCTTCATAATAGAAGCCATCGGGGCCTTGCTGATTTATATTAATTTCCCTGAAGATGTTTATATGAGTACCGGGCAAATGATCTTCTTCTCCGTTTTTCATTCGGTCTCTGCTTTCTGCAATGCGGGTTTTTCAACATTATCCGATAACTTTCATGACATTTACTTCAGGTTTAATTATCCAATACATCTTGTTATTTCGTTCCTGATTATATTCGGGGGGCTTGGGTTTCCCATCCTGTTTAATTTTCTCAAGTATATACGCCACCTGATTGTCAACCGCGTTTTCAGGCTTAACCGGAACCGGGAATTCATCCACAAAGCATGGGTCCTGAATATCAACACAAGAATAGTCACGCTAACCACTTTAATCCTTCTTGTTGGCGGCACCGTCATTTTTATGGCTCTTGAGTACAACAATACGCTGGCTGAACATCATGGTATCGGTAAAATAGTTACTTCTTTTTTCAGTATCGTATCACCCAGGACCGCCGGATTTAATTCTATTAACTATGGCATGCTTCATCTGCCAACCATTTTGTTCATCATTTTACTGATGTGGATAGGTGCATCCCCGGCATCGACGGGGGGCGGCATCAAAACAAGTACGCTGGCTGTAAGCATCCTAAATATTTTCAGCCTTGCAAAAGGTAAAGAACATGTTGAGATCTACAAAAGGCAGATTTCCGGTTCTACCTTGAGGCGGTCTTCAGCAATAATTCTACTCTCCTTTATTGTCATCGGGTTATCCGTTTTTTGTGTTTCGTACTTTGACCCTGATAAAAAACTGACGGACATTGTTTTTGAATGTTTTTCTGCTTATGGTACGGTCGGTTTAAGCCTTGGGATCACCGCCACCTTATCAGAGGCCAGCAAGCTGGTGATCGTCATTACCATGTTCCTGGGCAGGATAGGCACGCTGACATTATTAATGGCAGTGTTCAAAAAGATCGCGCATAAAACATACACCTACCCGGTTGAAAATATTTTAATAAACTAAAAAATCACAAACAAAAAATATCACTATGAAAATTGTTGTTATCGGACTAGGCAATTTCGGATCCACTCTTGCCAAAAAGCTTACCACCATGGGGCATGAGGTCATGGGTGTGGATAAGGACATGGGAAAGATACAAATGATAAAAGATGATATTACTCATGCCATTTGTATAGACAGTACCGATATTAATGGCGTAAATGCCCTGCCTCTGAAAGATGCCGATGTGGTTGTTGTAGCGGTAGGTGAAGATGTTGGCGCCTCTATTATGACCACAGCACTCATGAAACAATTGAAAGTTAAGCGCCTTATCAGCCGCGCTATTTCGCCATTGCATGCCGCTGTGCTTGATGCCATGGAAATTGATGAAATTATGCACCCCGAACAGGAGACGGCTATAAGATTGGCAAAAAAACTGAACCTCCCGGGTTATGTTGATTCTTTTGAAGTTACCAGTGACCATAACGTGGTTGAAATTGTGGCGCCATCCGCTTATTTCGGAAAAAAACTCTCGGAGCTGAACCTCACACGAAGGTATAATATACTGGTGCTTACCACAATACAGACGAAAAGCACCCTTGGTTTGCTTGGCCTGAAAAGCAAAAAAAGAGAAGTAAATGGGGTAGCATCCTCCGAAACCGTAATAAATGAAGGCGATATCATGCTGATTTACGGAGCTGTGAACGACATCAAGCGGATGCTCCGGGATGAAGAATAAGCACCGGTTGATTATGATGTTTAAAAAGCACTAGTGCTACCTGTAAACTTTTAATTACTTTTGCACTTTCTTTTTCCATGAATTTCGAAACAATAAAATCTGTTTTAAAAGAGAAATCCGTAGGTATCGCCGGATGCGGAGGCCTTGGCTCGAACTGTGCCGTTGCCCTGGCACGTGTTGGCGTAGGGAAGCTTATCATTTGTGACTTTGATGTTGTTAGTGAAACCAACCTCAACCGCCAGTATTTTTTTTACGACCAGCTCGGGCAGAAAAAAGCCCTGGCGTTACAAGAAAACATCAACAGGATAAATCCCTTTGTAACTGCTGAAGCTCATGATATAAAGCTGAACGCTGAAAATATTACTGAATTATTCCATGATTGCGATGTCATTGTGGAAGCTTTCGACAGGGCCGACATGAAGAAAATGATCCTGGAAACGGTTTTGTCCCAAATGCCTGATAAACCTTTGGTTTCAGGCATAGGGCTGTCGGGCTGGGGCAACAGCAATTCCATTCAGATGAAACGTACAGGCAACCTCTTTATTTGTGGGGATGGGATCAGCGAAGCAACCGACGACAACCCACCCCTGGCGCCACGCGTGGGTATTGCCGCAAACATGCAGGCAAACACCGTACTCGAAATACTTTTAAGTAAATACAACAGCTAAGATGAATATCACGCTCAATAACAACAAGGAAGTCATTGAAAAAGACACGCTCACAGTGTCAGAACTACTGCAGATAAAGAAGTTTACGTTCAAATTGCTCATCATCAAAATAAACGGACAAGTGGTTAAACAACAGGATTACCCAACCGCACAAATCAGAGAAGGCGATGATGTTATGGTTTTACACTTGATCAGCGGAGGATGAAAAATACCATAAAAGTTATTCTCCAGAAGTTGCTGGGTTTTGAAAACTATCTTTTCTTATTTGCCATATACATCATCCGTTCGCTCAGGTGGAATAAAAAAGAAGGTGATTTTATCTTTTTCAGGGATATGATCCCTGACGAAGGAATGATTCTGGATATAGGCGCCAATATTGGTGTGATGGCAGTGCACCTGGCACGAACACATAAAAACGCCACGATCTGTGCATTTGAGCCGATCCCATATAATATAAAAACGCTGAAAAGGATTGTCCGTAAATACAGTATCGATAATATTTCTGTTATTGAAAGCGCCCTCGGGGACAAAACCGGAACCATCGAAATGGTTATGCCGGTTCACAAATCAGCCAGATTGCAAGGCCTTAGCCACGTTTTGCATCAGAGCATCACCGAAAACAACGAAGGTGAAAAATTCAGCACCCCTGTCATTACCCTTGACAGTTTTTTCAAAGATAATCCCTCAGGCAAGCAGATTATTGCCATTAAAATCGATGTGGAAAACTTTGAATATTTTGTTTTTAAAGGAGCCACAGAAACATTAAAAAAGTACAAACCTGTTATTTATTGCGAGCTTTGGGAAAATAAAAACCGTGAAGACTGTTTTGCGCTCTTAACGGAACTCGGCTATAATATTCAGGTTTTGCACGGAAATAAGCTTTGTAATTTTGATCCATTGCTTCATAAAACACAAAATTTTTTCTTCATACCCAAATAACATAAAAAAGCTGCATGAACCGTAAATTCATCACCAACCTGATCATACTGCTATTCCTGAATCTGCTCATCAAGCCATTCTGGATACTGGGTATTGACAGAGGTGTACAAAATTCGGTAGGCGCTCAGGAATACGGGTTTTATTTTGCATTATTCAATTTCACCTTTCTGTTCAATATTTTGCTTGATATGGGCATCACCAATTTCAACAATAAAAATATTGCACAAAACCACCACCTGCTCAACAAATATTTTTCGAGTATTGTCATTTTAAAGTTCCTGCTGGCCATCCTTTATTCTGTGGTTACACTGTCGGCCGGGTTGATCATCGGCTATAATGCCGACCAGATGCTGATGCTGGGGATATTGTGTTTTAATCAATTTTTGATATCATTTATTTTATACCTGCGTTCCAACATTTCGGGCCTGCACTTTTTTAAAACCGACAGTATTATTTCTGTTCTTGACCGTTTTATCATGATCGTAATCTGCGGTGTGTTGCTATGGGGACACGTCACCAAACAACCATTCAAAATAGAATGGTTCATTCTTGCCCAAACCGGTTCATATATCGTAACCACCCTGATTGCTCTTGGTATTGTAATAAAAAAAGCCCAATTCAACCGGCTGAAGTGGGATTATACTTTTTTTGTCATCATTATCAAGCAGAGTTTCCCGTTTGCAGTATTGGTGCTGCTTATGGCATTTTACAACCGCATTGATTCGGTGATGATCGAACGTATCCTCCCGGACCATCAAGGAGAGGAACAGGCAGGCCTTTATGCGTCGGCATACCGCTTACTTGATGCTGCAAACATGATCGCTTACCTGTTTTCGGTGATTTTACTCCCGATGTTTGCCCGGATGATCAAACTGAAGGATGACGTTGAAAAGCTGGCACGGCTGGCATTTACACTGATTTTTATCCTTTCTGTAACGGTCGCCGTCGGTTCATTTTTTTACAGGACCGAAGTCATGACGATGCTTTACCCGCAGCATATAAGCGAGACTCTGGCTGATTATAACCTCCGCATCGGAGAGACTTCCTGGATTTTTGGCATGCTTATGTTCGGGTTTGTTCCGATTTCAACAACCTATATCTTCGGCACCCTTTTAACCGCCAACGGGAATCTGAAATACCTGAACATCATGGCAGCCTGCGGTATGGTGCTGAACCTGGGCTTGAATTTTATTCTCATTCCGGTGTATCAGGCTATCGGTTCTTCGTATGCCAGCCTGACCACTCAGGCATTAACAGCTATTTTACAGGTGATCCTGGCCGCCAAAGTTTTTAAATTCAAGCTGAATATGAGCTATCTTCTTCGTCTGGCAGTTTTTGTTTTTGCGGTTATACTTTTCAGCTTCGGGACGCATGTAATTTCAACCGAAAATTATATGGATTGGAAAATATCTTTTCTGATCATGGTCATAATGGCTGTATTCGCAGCAGGGGCCACACGGCTCATGAACATCAGAGGATTTATCCAGCTCATCCTCAAGAAAGAATAATCCATAGCATAATTAAAATGCACAATACTTAAAAAATAATTATTGAATTAAAAAAAAAAAATTACTTTTGTTTAATTTTATAATTGACAGAATAACGGTATATGGCTGAACAGGACCCCAAGCAGGCTAATTTTAATACTACCAACTTCTTTATTTTCCTTTACAAATGGAGAAAACCTCTGATAATTATCAGTCTGGCTGCCGCAATTCTTTCCGGAGCATTATCTTTTTTGATTACTCCTAAATATAAATCCTCTGTCATTTTATTCCCTACTTCTACCAATGCCATCTCTAAAGCCCTCCTGGCCGACAATTATGGCGGAAAATTAGATATTCTGGAATTCGGTGAGGAAGCACAGACTGAACAATTGTTGCAGATATTAAGTTCGAACGAGATTCGCTCCCGCGTGATAAAGAAGTTCAACCTGATGCAGCATTACGATATTGAGAGTGACTCAAAATACAAAATGACACGAATGTATGATGAGTACAACAGCAATATTACTTACCGGCGTACCGAATATATGGCTGTTGAAATTACGGTTCTTGATAAAGATCCTCAGATAGCTGCTGATATAGCAAATTACATCTCGGATCAGCTCGATTCTGTTAAAAACAGAATGCAGAAAGAACGCGCCGTAAAAGCATTTGGGATTGTTGAAACCGAATACAAGAAACTGGTGAATGATATTAAGGCGATGGAAGACTCCCTCACCGTGTTGAGGAAAATGGGCATCAACGATTACGAAACCCAGGCAGAAGCCTATAATACCCAGCTTGCCATTGCCCTTTCAAAAAACAATATGGCCGCTGTGCGGGCTATTGAAGAAAGGCTGCAGCTGCTCGGAGATTATGGCAGCGCCTATGTTTCATTACGCGACGAACTCGAGCTTGAGAAAAAACAATTGAGTGCCATAAAGGCCAAATATGAAGAAGCAAAGGTGGATGCTACCGAAGACCTGCCATCAAAATTTGTTGTAGACCGCGCCTACAAAGCTGAACGCAAATCGTATCCAATCAGATGGTTAATTGTGGCCCTTTCCACCATCTCGGTCTTTTTTCTTTCTATAATGGTCTTAATAATTATTGAAAATTTTTCAAAAAAAAAATTTCTGGCGGACAAACAGGAACCTACGAGAAATATAACCTGACCCTTGATATTGATGATGTAGAAATAAAACCATTATTTACTGAAAAAGTCAAAATTTATGATGCAATTGCCACACCTGAAAACAAACAATACCCTCTAATTGATTATTTAGATGAAAATATGAACCATTTTTTTAAAAGCACCTATATTATTAAACTTGTTTTAAAATGGAAATGGCATTTGCTGATTACTGTTGTTGTGGCAATAGCCCTGTCCTCTGTTTTCTCAGGTTCAACATTTATTAAACCCAAATTCAGGTCTTACGCTGTCATCTACCCCGCCAATATCGCACCTTATTCTTCCGAAACAAATACCGAACAATTATTACAGTTATTAAAATCTGAAGACATGTTGTTCGATGTTGTTAAAAAATTCGAACTATATAAGGAATACAAAATTGATACTAACGATAAGTATTTCCGGGGGAAAGTAATCAAAGAACTGGAAAATAATATTTCTATAAAAAGGACAGAATACGAATCGGTATTGATTGAAGTTTATGATAATGATCCTCGTCAGGCATGTTCCATGGTTAATGAATTTATCAACCTGATGAATTTAAAAGCACGGAACCTCCAGCGTAATAAAACTTCTGAAATAGTAAAACTATACTACGACCAGATGAATGATAAGAAGAAAGAGATTGATAGTATAGAAAACCGCCTTCAGTTTCTTCGTAAAGAATATAACATTCTGGATTACAACATCCAGGTTAAGGAATACAGCAAAGGATATGTCAAAAATATCACCAACGGCAGAGGTAATAAAAAAGATGATATTGCTGTCACCCTCGACAATCTGAAACAATACGGTGGTGAATTCCGTCAGTTAGATGCAAACCTCTGGGGGTTACTCGAAACCTATATAGCTCTTAAAAAAGAATACGACAAATCCCTGGGGGATATGAAAAAAGAACTTACGTATGCAAACGTAGTTACAAACCCCATCCCGGCTGATAAAAAATCATATCCGATACGCTGGCTTATCGTTTGTGTTACAACCCTTTCGGCATTTTTGCTTTCGTTATTGCTTTTTTCAATCATTGACGGTGTAAGAAAACCGGAAAAAATTTCTCAATAACATCAACTTGAGCGATAAATCAAAACTAATATGGGTGTATGTTATTAGTGCAATCTTTATTGCCCTCAACATATTTTTCATTATCAAAGAGTTTTATTGGCTTTCTTTGCTGCCTATCGCACTAATCATCCTGCTGCTTTTTTTCTTTGCACTCGACAAAGTACTCTATATAATCACTTTTTGTACTCCACTGGCCATTAATTTCAGAGACTTTGACGAGAGAATCTCGTTGTCAATTCCAACAGAACCTCTGTTGTTCGGGGTGTTATTACTGTTTTTTCTTAAATTGTTGTTTGAACGCCGCTACGATTCAAAAGTATTGAAACATCCTGTTACCATAGTTATTCTGATCAACTTATTATGGATGCTGGTTACCTCACTTACAAGTGAGTTGCCATTGGTGTCGTTCAAGTTCCTTCTTGCACGATTATGGTTTGTAATCCCATTTTATTTTGTTGCTATCATCCTTTTTAAAAACATCAAAGCCATCAAAACATTAAGCTGGCTTTATGTAATACCCTTAACAATAGTAATTATCTACTCAACCTTCAATTTGTACCTTCGGGCATTCGATGAACAGGCAGCACATTGGGTTATGGATCCTTTTTTCAATGACCATACAGCTTACGGAGCTGCTTTATCATTCTTCGTCCCGGTTTTTGCCGGATTTCTGTTTGATAAACAATACAATCGCACCACAAAGCTCTTTGCCGGCATATTTTTATTCTTCCTGCTGGTTGGTTTGTTCTGCTCTTTCAGCCGTGCCGCCTGGATAAGCGTGATGGTTGCCCTGTGTATTGCATTGCTGTTGTTTTTTAAAATAAAATTCCGTTGGGTGTTTACCATTCTGATCGTACTGCTGGGATTGTTCTTTTACTTTCAGACGGATATTTTAATGAAACTCGAGAAAAACAAACAGGATTCTTCAGCAAATTTTGTGGAACATGTAGAATCTATTTCAAATATTTCTTCGGATGCTTCCAATCTGGAACGTATAAACCGCTGGCAATCTGCAATAAAAATGTTTAAGGAACGCCCCATTTTTGGCTGGGGGCCCGGAACGTACCAGTTTGTGTACGCTCCGTTTCAACAAACCAGGAATAAAACTATAATCAGCACCAATGCAGGCGATAAAGGAACCGCTCACAGCGAATATATTGGCCCGCTTTCAGAATCGGGAGTTTTTGGGTTACTAAGCATCCTCTCCATCGTCATCACAATTAGTATCACAGCCGTACGTTTATATAAACGAACAAAAAATCAGGAAGTGAAACTTCTGTCGTTGGTTTATTTTCTCGGACTCGTCACATATTTCATCCATGGCACCCTGAACAATTTTCTTGATACCGATAAATCTTCGGTACCATTCTGGACTTTTGTTGCTGCGATAGTGGCGCTGGATATTTATCAGTCAAAAACAGAAGACGGGCAACCCGCTGAAAAGCTCATAGCGTAAGCAGGTAATTCTTTACATCTTTAATAAGCCACAATGGGGTAGATGTGGCACCGCAAATACCCACTTTTTCATCCTTTCCAAACCATCCTGGTTGAATTTCGTTTACCGCACTGACATAATGTATATTCGAATTTTCCTGTTTGCAAATGTCATAGAGCTGCTTCCCATTCGAAGAGTTTGTCCCGGCCACAAAAACGATACTGTCGAACCGTCTGCAAAACGCACGTAAATCCTGTTCACGATTGGATACCTGCCGGCAAATTGAATCTTCGACTTTCACGCGGATGCCGTGTTTTTTTAATCGTTCGATAATATCATAAAACTGCCTTAAGCTTTTGGTAGTTTGGCTATACAGGGTAATCTGTTCCGGAATATTTTTTAAATCCAGATCCTCATACTTTTCAAAAACAACAGCCGAATTTTCAATTTTTCCATTCAATCCGATAATTTCAGGATGATTGGGAAGCCCGAAAATATAAATGGTCTCTTTATTCAGGTAGGACTTGTAAATTTTTTCCTGGAGTTTGAGAATTATCGGGCAGGAGGCATCAATGATCCGAAGTTCATTTTTTTTGGCAATTTCGTAACTTTCCGGCGGTTCACCATGAGCCCTGAACAACACCGTTTTTTTTCTCAATAATTTAAACTCTTCGTGGGTAATGATCTTCATCCCTTTCTTAACCAGGCGGTTTATTTCCTGATCGTTGTGTACGATCTCGCCAAGGCAATATAACTCATCACCACTGTCCAGGACCTCCTCGGCCTTTTTGATGGCGTTTTTCACGCCAAAACAAAAACCCGAACTGAGTTCAATTTCTACCTGCAGGTTCAACATAGAGTGAAGCATGGATCAATACTTCTGTAAAATTAGAAAAATAACGTGATTCCGGATATAACATTTTTTAAAAAAACCGGATAGAATTATTCCGTACTAATAGTCTTATAAAATTAGAATCATCTTTAACACTGAATGCTTCATTCAGAGCGGATTTTAGAAGAAAACAACGATTGAAATCCAACCGTGAATTTGTTTATTCTTAAAATAAGGCCTGGTAGTAATGTAATATTGTCATATTTCGTAACTTGGTACAAAAATTGAAAACCACCGAAAATCCTAAAACTCCACAAAATGGATTACAAAGATTATTATAGTGTATTGGGTGTAAGCAAAACCGCTACGCAGGCTGAAATCAAAAAAGCCTACCGCAAATTGGCTGTTAAATATCATCCGGATAAGAATAAAGGGAATAAACAGGCAGAAGAAAAATTTAAAGAAATTGCTGAAGCCAACGACGTGCTTAGCGACCCCGAAAAACGTAAAAAATACGATGAGCTGGGAAGCAACTGGAACCAGTATCAGAATCAGGATTATTCACAAGCAGGAGGCTATTCGCAAGGCTTTTACAGCAGTGGCGGCAGAGGGCAGGAATTTTCAGGCGACCTGAACGACCTGTTTGGAGGTGGCGGGGGTTTTTCTGATTTTTTCAATGCATTTTTCGGCGGGCGTGGTGAAAGCTCATACACCCGTCAGCCACAAAAAGGCACAAACCTTCAGACAACGCTCCATCTGACACTTGAAGAAGCCTATAACGGTACACGCAGGGTCATCGACCTGGGGAATGAAAAGATCGGAATTAACATCAAACCCGGCATCCAGGATGAGCAAAAACTTAAGGTCAAAGGTAAAGGGGTAAAAGGATCCCGAAACGCGGCCCCGGGTGATTTATATGTAATCATAGCCATAAATCCCCACCCGGTTTTCAGTCGCAAGGGCGATGACCTGTATCGCAAACAGGCTATTGATATCAGCACAGCCGTTCTGGGCGGGAAAATTGAAGTATCCACCCTCTCCGGCCAGGTAAAAATGACGATACCGCCTGAAACAGAAAATGGAAAAACATTTCGTCTTAAATGTATGGGTATGCCAATTTATACCGATCCCTGCAATAAAGGCGACCTTTATGTCAGTGTTTATATTGCCGTGCCAAAAAATATTTCCCCTGAAGAAAAAGAACTTTATAGAAAACTTGCAGCACTCAAGAAATAATTCTGATTATCCGGAATACTTTTATCTGTATGCAAAATTAATCTCAACAACTGCTGGTGAAAAGAAGAAATTACTGGCTTCTGTCTATTCCGCCAAGTTGTTTACCTTGAAGAACGCCATCTTTAAAAATCAGTTTCATCTCACCTTCACGAAAAGGCCGTACCCATTCGCCATTTCTTAATCCACGGTCAAAATTACCTTTCAAAAAGATCCTTCCGTCACTGTTCCAATAGGTCCAAAGCCCGTCAACCTGGTTATTCACGATAGTTCCTTTGCAACGCATAACGCCATTTTCATGATATTCCTCATAGGTGCAATTCCCGGCTTTTGAATAGGTTTCGGTGCTTTCCAGCTCACCGCTTTCATACCAATAATTCCATACGCCCACTTTTTTATCATTCATACATGTCCCCTCGGATTTTCTTTCTCCGGTCTCATACCAATATTGCCAGATACCGTCCGCCAAATCGTCGTTATAGGGACCTTCAGATTTTTTTTGCCCGTTCTCAAACCAAGTGGTCCAAATGCCTTCAGCTTTATCGTCCATGTAATTACCTTCGGAGGATTTATTCCCGTTTTCAAAATAATAAATAAAATGACCCTGTTTCACATCCAGCTTCCTGGATTTATAGGTGCCCGTCATTTGAATTTTATTACTGATGTAATAGTCGTGAGCTGTCCAGACATGATTACTATCCATAAATGCTTTCCTGTAAAAAACCGCTTCATTTTTGTCCGGTATCTCAAGCCAGTTTTTGTTGTAATAAACCGTTATGGTATCCTGGGCAAAAAGCGATGCTGATGCCATAAAGATCATAAGCAACGAAATCAATATTTTATTCATAATTGTTTTTATTTAGAGAAATAAATTGCCAACGGCATTTTTTTGACTATTTTTTCCTTCTGATCGCAAATTCTTTTATAGTCACTTGCTTTAATATATCTTGACTTTGTCCTGAATTTATATTCTATCTGAAACGAATTGCTGCTGAGTTGCTCAAGTTTTTCCTCATACACAAAAGCTTCATTGTTGTATGATTTATAATCATCACTGATGAACAAATCTTTGGGAAGGTGGAAAATGACTTTATAATTCAGGTTCATGGGATAGCTCATTTCATAATCATATTTACGTTCTTCACAGACAGTAGTGGTAAAATAATCATACAGCATCATGGGCTCGTAGCGGAATATCCAGAAGCCTTTTGTGATCTCATCCGTTCCTTTATCGCCATCCTGCCAGAAACCATTCACTTCAAAATTATAGGTAAGCGAAAATCTGTTCTTTTCCATATCATCAGAAACTTCCAGCCCTGAAGTTTTGTTCACAACCGGGAACTGGGTTTTCAGATCCTTTTCAACCATTTCTAAAATTTTTGCAGAGCTATAGTACTCAAGCACCAGCCGTCTGTTGTCTGCTTCAAAACCGTACCTGTTTGATGTCATTTTTAGTTTGGCTGGTTCTGTAAATGAGTTGATCGTATATTCATCAACGATATCAGCGTATGCATCCGTTTTTCCCGGAGGCATCAGCTGCAGCGTATCGGCAGGCATACCAATGATTAGCGCCCTGCCGTAATTCTCCACATACAAATCTTTAAAATCTCCACCTTGCATAGGAACAGCGGGGTCTACCCAATAAGAGTTTCCATTGTAATTAAAGGTGACAATGCAATGATTGAAAACTTCATTACTCGGCCCGAATTTTTCAAGCTCATGCTGCATATCAACATTTACCAGCGCGGGATACGCTTCTTCAACACCTATTTTTTTCAGTAATGAAACTAACAACAATGATTTGTCTTTGCAATCGCCATAACGCTGTTTTACCACCAGGTCGGGCGATAGAGGTTTGATACTGCCAATGCCTGACTCATCGCCCATGTACCTTATCTCATCCTGAACATAATCAATGATTTTATTGATCTTTTCTTCTGTGGTTTCCTGCCCTGTAAAAATCTCAGTAAAGACAGCATCGAGATTTATTTTGTCTTTTATAGCAAAAACATTCTGTGCCCATTTATTTACATCCGTCCAGGATTTGAAGCTACTTATCATGAAATATTTATAAGGGACAATCCATGTGGGAATATTGTCTTCCAGCACCACAGCTTTTACATTTCTGTTTTGTATTTCAATTTGCTTGTAATTATTCACTTCTGATACCGAAATCAGGCTGTCGCAACCGACACATTTGTATGCGTAGTCCTTATCCTTACTGTATAAAACGCGTAATGAAAATAAATCAACCGGGTTCATGGCCTCTATCGGTGCAAAAAGGTATTTTTCGTTATTAAAGATCGGGTTCTTTCCAACCAGGGTATAAGAAAAATCAATCAAATCGTCTTTTCTGATATCGGTCAGAATATCGTATACTGATAATAGCCCCGTATAAATTCCTTGTTGCAGTTTGGTCTCCTCATTCATCATCTCAAAACTAAGACTGCTTGTCTGATCAATTTTTTTCCCTTTTCTCCAGATGTACAGGTGATGGATCTTCAGCTTCTGATAAGCGGTATCGAGTGAAACAGAAATTTGGGATGCATTAGTGATCCCGCTGTACGACACAACGTCTATTACTTCATGGGTATAAATGGCATTTTCTTTTAAATTCACCTGGTAATCACCGAGGGTTAAATAATACCCCGACAATATGTCGTACTTTGATATTAAAGAATTTTCAGGAATGTCAACCGGTTTGACCCAGTCCGGGGTTTTCTCAAATGTATAATACTGTGCATGTGCGTGTTGTAAGAAAATAAATCCCAGAATAATAACTAATTGAATGCTATGTCTCATTTGGTTTTTCATTGAATTTTTCGAAAAAATGTCGGCCTGTGTGCGGTTTAGGAATATAATGATACAATATAAATGCAAGGATAAGAAGAATAATTGAAAGCTCCAAGTTAAAAATCTTATTTATTTGATTATATCAGCACGGAGGCAGATTAATTTGCATTCATCGTAAATAAACATGCTAAAATCAGGTGTGCTGAAAATAATTTTAATTGCCTGTGAGTATTTAACCCCTTGCAGCAGGAACCCTGAACGACAGAATATACTTGATCAGCAGTATTAGTGCTCCACCCAATAAAAACAAGTCGGGGTAAACGGCAAGTTTAAAAACGCCGAAGACTCCATAAAACAACCCTAAAACTACAAACGTTATCGTCAGAGATTTAATTCCTGAGCCATTAAAAAGCAACATCAGTCCGGCCAGGATTGATAAGGTGGGGCACGGAATCAAACCTGCAGGTGAAGCATACAGGTACGTAATAATGGATGTTGGATTTATAAAATGCGGATAGACGAGCCCGAAAGCGATCATAACCATCCCGGCAACAACAAAAGGAAGTTTAGCAAAAACTACCGGCTGTGCGGAAGCTTTAAAAGCAAAAATAAACACCAGCAGGGCCGCTAAAGAAAACATAGTCCCGTTAAATGGATTTCCTGCCAGCCAGGCAAAAACAGCTACTGAAAGCAGCGGCAGGCAAAGCATTATCCCCAATATTCTGGATGATGGCTTCCATTTTGCAAATAACGCCACAATTAACGCATAAAAGGCTACATGCCATATCATGGCAATAAATGAATATTCATTTACGATTGCTTGAAGCCCATTAATAATTTCTTCCGCTTTTAACATATCGATATTGGTTAAAATTACTATCTTAATGTGTTCTTTTTAATTAGTTAAAACAATCTCCCATTCTCCGGGTTCATTAATAATTACCTCCAGAACCGGGTTTATATCCGCTGTTTTTAGTTTGTTTTTGGCTGTATAACTGATCTTTATTAATACCGGAAAAATGACCTGGGAATAAACGTAGGTATTTCCGATGGCTTGGTATGAGCCATTATCGGCATAAAAAGTAATTTCGGAAATATCAGTATTTGTCATACCCATTTGTTGTAATTTCAAAGAAACTTTATTGCCATCACGTGCCCTGGTGATGGAATATTTATCCAGGTCACGGGCTATATAAACTTTGTATGGGTTGGGATTGATTTTTTTTATAAACTTATCATTTTCCCAAATGCCGGTCAACAGACTGTCAGCGCCATACTTTTTATATTTAAAAGTACCTTCTCCGTTTTTCATGCCATTATTCCAATAGCCATTGTATGTGTCGCCATTCGCCCAGGTATATATGCCGCTTCCGTTCGGAAGCCCGTTTTTAAAGCGGCCTTCATATTTATCAATCCCTTGGGCAATACCCTTTCCGTCTGCTAAACCGTTTTTACACCTGCCCTGGTATGTACCGGAAATCTCAGGTTTCAGGACTTTACAGCTATCCTGTGAATAGGATTTAACTATACCCGCAAAAAGGAATATAATCAATATTGGGACAAGTTTATTTTTCATAGCCAACTGTTTTTATAGTTTCAAACAAAAGCTTGGACACCTGATAAAAAAAACATTCTTTCTTATTCAAAGATACAGATTTTTAGCCGCGAATACATCATCCAAACACATTTAAATTTAACAGTATCCTGGGAAAATGGGAACCAAAACTACTGATTTATTCATTTTTTGTCTTAACATTTGAACAAACAAATTTTTGGGCTGGTTAACCATCAATTTTTTACATTTGTGCTATTTAATTTACATATATGAAAATAGCGATCATAGGCGGCTCCGGGCTGGAAAAACTTGACATCTTTAAGAACCCAACAGAAAAAAATATTGAAACTTCTTATGGCAAGCCAAGCTCCCCATTGTTAGAAAGAACCATTGCTGATGTTCCTGTTGTTTTCTTATCCAGGCACGGCAAGGAGCACACCCTGCCTCCTACCCACGTGAACAACCGGGCCAACATTGAGGCACTAAAACAGCTTGGTTGCACCCATATAATCGCCACCACGGCCTGTGGGAGCCTGCGCGAAGAGATCGGAAGAGGCGACATGGTGGTTTTGGACCAGTTCATCGATTTTACCCGTTTCCGGAAAAATACTTTTTTCGAAAGTTTTCAACCTCACAAACCCGTACATACAGCCATGGCTGAGCCTTTTGACAAAGAATTAAGAAACCGGATCATTGCGGCCGCCACTCGCTTAAATCTGAAAATGCACTCCAAAGGTACCGTCATCACCATCGAAGGGCCGCGCTTCTCAACAAGAGCCGAATCAAACATGTTCCGGCTTTGGGGCGCCGATGTGATCAACATGAGTACCGCCCCCGAATGCATGCTCGCCAACGAAGCCGGGATACCTTATGCGGCCATCGCGCTCAGCACCGATTACGACTGCTGGAAAACAGACGAAGAACCGGTTTCGTGGGAGGCTGTGCTGGAAGTGTTTCAGAAAAATGTGGAAAATGTCACCAGGCTTTTGGTGCAGGTGATCGAAGGAATAAAATAGCTGCTTGCTAAACCTTGCACACAAGCAAGTTCAATCTAACATAATTTCTATCTGATAAATTGACTTTTACCTTATAAAAGGCTAAATTTGTTATATATAAATAGCGCCCACATGAAACCACCCTCGAAATTTTTTCATTGGCTGCCACGCATTTTATGCATTATAGCCATCCTTTTCATCAGCCTTTTTGCAGCAGATTCTTTCTCCCCTGAACTTACATTCTGGCAACAAATTGCAGGTTTTTTTATTCATTTGATACCATCCTTCGTGTTGCTGGCCATCCTGATCCTTGCCTGGAAATGGGAGCTTGTCGGAAGCATTGCCTTTGGCCTGATCGGGCTAGTAATGATGCCCTTTATCTACAGCCTGAATTACAGGATGAACCATTCGGTATGGATAAGCCTTGGAATAGTGGCCACTATTGCCCTGCCGTTTTTTATTATAGGCATTTTGTTTTTTGTGAGTTATTCAAAAAAGAGAAAGTATAAAAAAGCAGTACAGGCTGAAAATAATAATAATCTCAAAAAAACAGATGGATCGATTTGAAATACAGAACTTTATTGTCTTTTTGTTTTTTACTATAACGCTATCCATTCCTGAAGTAAATTATAAGACCCGCAAAGCGGGTCAAACTTGAATAACCCCGCACTGGGTGCGGGGAAAGAAAAATAAAAACAACACAATCCTGAAAGGATTGAATAAAAAATAAAAATATGAGTACCAACACCCAAATTCTGTACCAGTTGGTTTTCTCAACATGGAATCGTGAAGAAACTCTGGTGGAATCAGGACAAGAGTCCTTATATAAATATGTTTCCGGAATTCTTAAAAATAAAAATTGCCATCTGTACCAGGTAAACGGAATTGAGAACCACATCCATATTGTAACCCATATTCATCCTTCCATAGCGGTTGCATCCCTGATTAAAGATATAAAACTTGCCTGCACTTCCTGGAATAAAGACACACGCCATTTTAAAAACTTCCATGGATGGCAAGACGGTTATGGTGCTTTTACCTATTCTATCAAAGATAAAGACCGGCTTATTGATTATGTCAAGAACCAGAAAAACCACCATAAGATAAAATCTTTCAAGGAAGAATATTTGGAGTTATTAACAGAGCACAGAATTCATTTTGATAAGAAATTTCTTCTTTGATTGTTCAACCCTTATCAGGGTTGGCCCTTACTTTTGTTTCATTGTCCCGCACTGCGTGCGGGCTTATTCATGTTCAATCCCTTCGGGATTTCATAGTACTAAGTTTGAACTCTAAAATTTTTCAATTAAATATGGCTCTATTCTAAAATGTAGTTGATAAATTTATTCCTTAATTACTATTG
>DAOQAT010000055.1:0-20702 GCA_035354195.1 Bacteroidales bacterium
ATCAACTTATTTTTCTAAAAAAAACGCTGATTGATGTGAACACTATTATGTTATAATATATAGATGCTCTAAAGATTGACATACGGTTTTGTCTAAAACAGCAGTTTTTTTTATAGTTTAAGTTATTTTTTCAAACTATAAAAAGTATTTTTGTGATATTAAAAACGTAACAATTTTATACCATGAAGAAAACAATCAATACTTCTGATGCTCCCGCTGCTATTGGCCCATACAGCCAGGCAATACTAACGAACGGAACCCTCTTTGTTTCAGGACAGCTTCCTGTAAACCCGGCAAACGGTGAGATGGTTCAAAATGATATCATCGCTAACACCAAACAAGTGATGGAAAATGTTTCTGCCATTTTGAAGGCAGCAGGACTGGACTTTTCAAATGTGGTGAAAACCACCATTTTTCTGGCTGACATGAACGACTTTGCCAAAGTGAATGAAGTGTACAGTTCGTATTTTTCATCCGATTTTCCTGCACGCGAAACGGTTCAGGTGGCGCGTTTGCCTAAAGATGCAAAGATTGAAATTTCTGTGATTGCTTCGGCATAATTTATTAATTTGACACCCCTCAAACAACAACTATGAAAAAAATCCTGTTATTATTCCTGATCCTGATTTCTATATGTTTCCGTTCTGTTGCAGACGAAGGGATGTGGATACCCATCCTTCTTTCTCAAGGCCCGGAGGCTGAAATGAAACGCCTGGGTATGAAAATTTCTGCTGAAGATATTTTCAACCTTAATAAACCAAGTTTGAAAGACGCCATCTGTCTGTTTGGTGGTGGCTGTACCGCAGAAATTGTTTCGGATAAAGGCCTGATACTCACCAATCATCATTGCGGTTATAGCGCTATCCAGGCCCATAGTTCCGTTGAGCAGGATTACCTCACCAAAGGGTTCTGGGCACAATCCCTTGAAGAAGAATTATCAAACCCCAAATTGCAGGTATCGATACTGAGTTACATGGAAGATGTGACCTCCAGAGTTTTGAAAAACATCCCGGACAACATTTCCACTGAAAAAAGAAACGCTCTTATTGAATTGCAGATCGATGCCATTATTAAGGAAAATAAAAAGGACAACACCTATGAAGTTGCGGTGGAGCCGTTTTATTACGGGAATCAGTACATATTGATCATTTCAAGGATATATAAGGATGTGCGGCTGGTAGGAGCTCCACCTTCAGGAATAGGGAAATTTGGCGGGGATACCGACAACTGGGTGTGGCCAAGGCATACAGGAGATTTTTCAGTATTTCGTATCTACGTTGGTAAAGATAACAACCCGGCAGCGTATTCTAAAGAAAATGTTCCTTACAAGCCGGCCTATCATCTAAGCATTTCTTTAAAGGGTGTGAAGCCCGGAGATTTTACGTTTGTTTTCGGATATCCCGGAACTACCAACGAATACCTGGTTTCATATGCCGTTGACCGTATAGCCAATTATGAAAACCCTGCAGCTATTAAGATCAGAGGGAAAAAACTCGAAGTGATCCGGAAATACATGGAACAAAGCAACAAAACCAGGATACAGTATTCTTCCAAATACTTCGGAATAGAAAATTATTACAAAAAAATGATCGGCGAAAGCAAAGGTGTGGAACGTACCAATATAATTGCCGAAAAGCAGGATCTCGAAAAGAAATTCACTGCCTGGGCTAATGCGGATCCTGACCGGCAAAAGAAGTACGGCAATCTAATGGGGCGGTTTGAAGAGCTTTATAAAACATACGGAACATACAATCTTGCGGCAAATTTTGTCTATGAAGCCGGGCTGGGAATGGAGATCATCCGGTATGCCGCATCGTATGAAAACCTGATAAAAATCAGCCTCAATAAAAAACAAAATGACGATGAGATCAATAAGTATCTTGAACGTTTGAAGGCCTCATCGGAAAGTTTTTTTAAGAATTACAACAGCAACATTGATCATGAACTGATGTCGGCCTTGCTGGAAATATATTACAACGGCCTTGACAAATCCATGATACCGGCTGAGATCGTAAGGGCAGGAGATGCGTATAACGGAAATTTTGAAAAATATTCCGAGGATCTTTTCAAACAATCTTTTATGGTTGATGAAAATAAAGTGAAAGAGTTTCTGAAAAACTATAAACCATCCAAGGCAAAGGAAATTGAAAAAGACCCGGCTTATAAGCTGGCTATAAGCATCTATGAGTTTTACAGGAATACCTTGTATGCAAAAAGTGATGAATTTGAGGCTAAAGCGAATGAGTTGTACCGCATTTACATGCAGGGATTGATGGAAATGATGCCCGAAAAGAAGTTTTACCCGGATGCCAATTCAACCTTGCGTGTGGCTTACGGCCAGGTAGCCGGTTTCGAACCCCGTGATGCGGTGGAATATAATTATTTCACAACCTTAAAAGGTGTTATTGAAAAAGAGGATTCCACCATTTATGATTACACTGTTGACAACAAACTGAAAGGCTTATACTATAGCAAAGATTACGGAATATATGCGGATAAGGACGGGAGTATGCATGTGGCTTTTGTGGCCACCAACCATACTACCGGAGGCAATTCGGGAAGCCCGGTTCTCAATGCCGACGGCCATCTGATCGGAATCAATTTCGACAGGGTGTGGGAAGGGACCATGAGTGATATTGTTTTTGAACCGGCCATGTGCAGGAATATCTCACTCGATATCAGGTATTGTCTTTTTGTTATCGACAAATATGCCGGGGCGCAACGCCTTATTGAGGAGATGACACTGGTAAAATAATCACAAAGCGGTGTTCATAAAAGAGTTCATCACCCGTAAAGTTTTAGCATAAAACACTTACATTTGTAAAAAAACAATGAAGAAGATCTATCAGTTTGTTCTGAAATCCTTTATGGGGCCGATGGTCCTTACCTTCTTCATTGCCCTTTTTATTCTGCTGATGCAGTTTTTGTGGAAGTACGTGGATGATATGGTGGGCAAAGGTTTTGAATGGTACGTGCTGGCCGAATTGTTATTTTATGCGTCCGCTACTTTTGTGCCGCTGGCATTACCGTTGGCTGTTTTGTTAGCTTCGCTGATGACCTTTGGAAATCTTGGCGAACATTATGAACTGGTGGCGATCAAATCAGCCGGAATTTCGTTCCGCAAGACGATGTTCCCGCTGGTGGTTTTTATTATTATTCTTAGTGGTTGTGCATTTTATTTTTCCAATAATATCCTGCCGATTGCCAACCTTAAATATGGCGCTTTATTATTCGACATTCGTGAGAAAAAACCGGCGCTGAACATCAACGAAGGTGTTTTTTACAGCGAGCTTCAGGGCTATGTGATCCGGATCGGAAAAAAAGACAAGAACGGTGTGGACATCAGTAATGTGATGATTTTTGACCATACCGAAAATATGGGAAATATCAATGCCACCCTTGCTGAAAAAGGGAAAATGGAAACCACGCCTGATAAAAAAACACTGATCTTTACGCTTTATAACGGCTTTAACTATTATGAACCCGTTTCAACCAGAGAACGTCGTGTTGATAAAGCAATGCAGCGTACCCGGTTTGAAGAAGAGACGCGGCGCATCGATCTTTCGGAGCTGAATATGATACGCAGCAAGGAAGACCTGTTCAAAGATAATTACCAGATGCTGAACCTGAAACAGCTGCAGGTCGCCATCGATACACAGGTCAACCAAAAAATTAAGCGGGAAATGATGATTGAAAAATACGTGAAAAAAAATTTCAGTTTTTATGAAAGGACAGACACCGCTAAATATAGTACGGCCAACCCTCCGGCGCCTGTTAAAGCTGATTTTATTTCAAATTTCCCAAAACCGGAACAAATGCCTATTGTTGATTTGGCATTGAACAATGTTCGCGGGATCCATCAGCAATTGGATTATTATAACAGGGAAATCAACATGAAGAGGGAGCTGATTGCGCGCCATGAAATAGAATGGTACCGCAAATTCACATTATCAGTGGCTTGCCTGATCCTGTTTTTTATTGGAGCTCCTCTGGGTGCCATTATCCGGAAGGGTGGCCTTGGGTTGCCGGTGGTTTTTTCCACGTTATTTTTTATTATTTTTCATGTGATTTCAATGACCGGCGAAAAATTCGCCAGAGAAGGTATTCTGCCTGCATATGAGGGTATGTGGCTGCCAACCATGATATACCTGCCTATAGGAATATTGTTGACCTATAGCGCCAGCACAGATTCAAAAGTAATGAGCATTGACTGGTGGACCGTAATTTTCAATAGAATCGGTGTTTTTTTCAGAAGGATGTTTCTTGTTTTTAAAAAATAACACATTATGAATATACTGCAAATCTGTAATAAATCACCATTTCCGCCTAAAGAAGGGGGCCCAATTGCTATGTATAACTTGTCGAACGGCTTGATGATGCATGATCACAATGTGGATATCATTACCATGAATACTTTCAAATTCCGGGTGGATGTTGACACGCTGCCCGTGGATTATCGCTATAAAACCAATTTTACAGCCGTTTTTGTTGATACCAGAGTCAAATACACCGAAGCCTTCCTGAATCTGTTTTCATCAAAATCATACCATATCGAGCGCTTCGATTCGCAGGAATTCAGGAACACGTTGATCCAGATTTTAAAAAACAAGAACTTTGATATAGTGCAGCTTGAAACTATTTATGTAACTCCTTATATTGATACCATCCGCAAATACAGTAAAGCGAAGATCGTACTTCGTGCACATAATATCGAACACCTTATCTGGCAACGTTATGCTGCAACCATCAGCAATGCTATTAAACGGAAATACATCATGTACCTGACACGGAAACTTAAAAATTACGAGATGTCCGTTTTTAATAAGGTGGATGGCATTGCTGCCATCTCCAATGTTGACGCTGACTACATAAAAAGTAACGGGTTCTCAACACCGTTAATGACAGTGCCGTTCGGATTGGATTTTAATAAATGTACGTTTCAGCCGCAAAAGGATGGCAGCCCTACATTTTTTCATTTGGGATCCATGGACTGGATGCCTAATCAGGAAGCCATAAAATGGTTTCTCGAGAAATGTATGCCCGGGATTGCTGAACGTTTTCCTGAAACAAAGGTATTACTTGCCGGAAGGAACATGCCATCGTGGATATATACTTACAAATTTCATAATCTTCAGGTGGTAGGTGAAGTTGAAGATGCATCCATGTTCATGCAGTCGCAGAAGGTCATGTTTGTCCCGCTGTTGTCCGGAAGCGGAGTCAGGGTGAAGATAATAGAAGGTATGTCGCTGGGCAAAACCATCATCTCTACCACCATCGGCGCCGAAGGCATTAATTATACAGACGGGGAAAACCTGCTCATTGCAAATACACCAGAAGAATTCATTGAGAAATTCAAACTCTGTATTGACAATCCTGAACTCTGTTCACGCATCGGAATTAATGCCCGGAAACTGATTGAAAAAGAACATAATATTCCTGTGGTAACAGAAAAACTTATCGACCTTTATCGTTCGTTGCTAAACCAACCAAAATAAATATAATTCCATGTCCCTTGATTTCAAGGGATTCACACCGTTAACGCTTATACAGAAACTGAAATTAATCCATAATAATTTTGTTATTATAAAATAATAAATAATTTTACCACAAAATTTACGGATGAAGCTTTTTGTTTTATTATCGAGAGTTCCTTATCCGCTTGAAAAAGGCGATAAACTGAGGGCATTTAACCATATCCGCTGTTTGTCCCACTATCATGAAATCCATTTGTTTTGCCTGAACGACACGCATCTTCATCCGGATGCAGAAAAAAAATTATCCGAGTACTGTAAATCGGTTACTATCGCAGAATTGTCCAAAGGCAATATATACTCAGGTGTCTTCAATGCCCTGCATTCCGGATTGCCATTCCAGTTGGGTTATTTTTATAATAAAAAAATTAAGGCCCAGGTTCTTCAGAAAATTGCTGAAATAAAACCCGATCATATTTTTTGCCAGCTGATACGTGTTTCCGAATATGTCAAAGACCTGCCGATCCCAAAAACACTGGACTATCAGGACGTGTTCTCAAAGGGTGCGGAACGCTTGTCCACAAAAGCATCTATTTTTATGAAACCTTTCTGGCGCATTGAAGCCAGGCGTGTTGAAAAATATGAAAGGGAAATTTTCGATAAATTCAATAATAAGTTGATCATATCCATCCCCGACAGGGACGCGATTAACCATGAGGAAAAACAAAAGATCCATGTCATTCCCAATGGTGTGGACACCGATTATTTCAAACCTTATGATCTGAAGAAAGAATATGACCTGCTGTTTACAGGAAATATGAATTATATGCCCAATGTGAACAGTGTCGAATACCTTGTTAACAGTGTGTTGCCGATATTAAAGAAGAAAATTCCCGTAATTAAAATTCTTATAGCCGGAGCGGACCCGCATAAAAAAGTACGTAACCTTGCGTCTGAAAGTGTTAAGGTTAGCGGATGGGTAGAAGATATGCGTGAATGTTATGCCAAATCAAAAATTTTTATCGCGCCCATGCAGATCGGTACCGGATTGCAGAATAAATTACTGGAGGCCATGGCTATGAAACTGCCATGCATCACTTCCGGATTGGCAAATAATGCGTTGCAGGCTTCAGAGGACAGCGAAATATTGGTTGGGTATTCGCCCGAAGATTACGCCGAAAAGATTGCTCTGCTCCTTAATGATACAGCAACCTACAACAGAATTGCCGAAGGCGGGCATCACTTTGCGCTGGAAAATTTCAACTGGGAAACCCAGGCGGAAAAACTAAACAAAATAATTGTTGAAACGGCCATTTAGCAAACATTTTGGATGGTTTTCAATATATCGCTGAACCGTTTTATCAAAAGACCTTCGTTCCCGAAAAAAAAAAGAAAATTTTTTATTTTCTGATGTTTGTATTTAAAAATATTTAAATTTGCAATAATTAATAATCAATTAAATAATTAATTATCGCATTATGAAAATTTACGCTGGCAATCTTCACTACGGTATGACTGAAGATGAATTACAAAAAATTTTTGAAGAGTATGGACAAGTAAGTTCTGTTAAGATCATTACTGATAAGTACTCCGGAAGAAGCAAAGGATTTGGCTTCGTTGAGATGCCCAATGACGCTGAGGCTCAACAAGCTATTGACGAACTCAATGGTACTGATGTAAAAGGAAGAAATATTACCGTTAATCAATCCATCGAAAGAAAAGAAGGAGAAGGTAATAGAAATAACAACAGGAGAGAAAACTTCAGAAGAAACAATAATTACAGAAATAACGAATAATTATTTTTGTAAGAAAACAATTGCTTGTTTTCAAAGTTTTTTGATATTCCAGGAATAGCAGCTGAAAAGCTGCTATTTTTTTTACATACTCATCCGATGACTTCGAGTCATCGGATGAGTTGTGTCATCGGATGAGTGCCTGCAAAAAAAAACGGGATGAAAAATTTCACCCCGTTTGAATAAGTTAATTCCGGATTTAGTTTTCCAGCTTCTTTTGTTTCCTGTGGATGATGTAGGCAGATAGCAGGCCCAGTCCGCCGAATATCAAAATATTGGCGCTGTATATTGCTCCTGCAATACCATTACCGCCATGGTATTCAATGTGTTCTTCATCAACAACCTCCAGCGTCCTTGTTAAAGATTCAGGGTCAACCGGGATGGCTTGTACAATTAAAAACGCGACTAAAATTCCAAGGCCAACTCCAATTGCCAGCAAGGCAAAACGAAGGGTCCCAAACCCGTTAGATCTTTTGCGGGCCGGTGGCTCCAGGCCTTTCTCGATCATCGCCATGCGTTCGTCGTTTTGGTATTTACGCACAAAGACTAATGTGGTAAATAGCCCGAGGAATAATGTGATTGGTACTAATACTCCAAAAAATGTTTCCATGATGTTTAAGTTTTTGTTGGTTTTGCAAGTATGACGACACGAATTTTAAATCGGTTACAAAAAAAGTAAAATATTTCCAGTTTTAGGTATTTATTTTCGAAGGAATTTATTTTACAAGATGGTTTGTTCTGCTTTTTTATTATATTTTCCACCCCGACCTTGTCTTCGACAGGCCAGACAACGCGGACGGGGTTGAAAAAAAACTCCAAAATATATAATATAAGGACCTGCCTCGCTCGGCAGACAGGTTTTGGCTCTGAAAGTTTTTATGCAAATTAAATTTGCATCGTAATCCGGGGGTACAACATTTTTTTGAACTTTTTTTTAAAAATTCTGAAATAAATTGTAACTTTCACATAATTTCGGGCGTCTATTGTTTGTGATATGAACAAAGAAGAGCAAAACTGGATCAACGAATGCCTGCAGGGCAATACGGAAGCCTTCAGGAAAATTGTGGATGAATACCGCAATTTTGCTTTTACGTTGGCCGTGAGGATCACGAAGAATGAAGAAGATGCAGAAGAAGTAACCCAGGATGCCTTCGTGAAAGCTTATACATCGCTGGCCGGTTTTAAAGGGGATTCAAAGTTCAGCACATGGTTTTATAAAATAGTAGTAAATTTGGCCATGACAAAAGTAAGGCGCAGAAAACCGGCACATCAATGTATCGATGATATCCAGGTTACTATTGCAGATGATAACGAAGCTGCACGCAAAGCCGACCGGACATACTATGTGGAAAAGGCTATCAATGCCCTGCCGGAAGATGAAGCGACTATCGTAACCTTGTTTTACATGGAAGACCAATCCTTGAATGATATTGCTGCTGTGGTAAACCTGAGCCTTTCAAATACCAAGGTAAAATTGTTCAGGGCACGAAACAAAATGGCTGAATTGCTCAAAACTGAGTTAAAAGAAAATATATACGCGCTGTTATGAAACATTTATCAGAGGAAACCATCATGGGCCTGGCCGACAAGCTGCTGACACCTGCCGAACAGGAAGAAGCTCAGGCTCATTTAAGTATTTGCAGCCAATGCTGTGAACAACTGAATCTTTATCAGTCTCTGGATATGATGATGTCGACAGAAAATATCCTCAAAGCCCCGCCGGCTATCACCAATAAGGTTATGCAGCAGGTTGAGCTTCACCATAAGATCATGCTGCGCAAGGCAAATAGCAGGAAGACATTGATTAAGTTTTCCGTTATAATGGTTGTGTTTATGTTCGCGATTATTGCCCTTGCATTTGTTTCAGGAGCCGGTTTGGTTTTTGAAACTCCTTCCTGGGTGATTTCTGCTAAGGAAATTCTTGAAAAACTAAGGATGCCCCGTCTGAACCCCATTATCATGTACGGAATCGTCTCTGTTTTAATACTGCTTTTTTCCGAAAGAATTATCTACCAGATCCGAAAACACAGGCTCGCAGGTCGCTGAGAATTAATTGGTAAAGTTCAGCAGGTAATATTGTTCATGTTCTATAAGCCATTGCTTACGCCATAAACCTCCGGCATAACCGGTCATATCGCCGTGTTTGCCGATCACCCTGTGGCATGGTACAATGATGGCAATATGGTTTCTTCCAACAGCATGTCCTACAGCACGAACAATTTTTTTATTTTTTATTTTTACAGCAACATCTTCATAGCTATAAAGATGACCGAAGGAAATCCCGTTTAGCTCATTCCACACTTGTTGCTGGAAATCAGTTCCAGTCTGCTGAACAGGGATGGTGAAGTTTTTTCTTTTTCCATTAAAGTATTCATGCAGCTGGTTGGCACACCTTTTAAGTAAAGGGTTAGAAGATTGTTTGACTTCATCTTCCTGGTCATAAAAATTAACCGATGTGACAAACTTTTTCGTTCCTTCTATAACAATATTACCAAGCGGGGATTTAATCACAATGCAATGTAAATGATCCATACTGTAAATAGAATTAAATTTCAGACTTTTAACAGTAACAAATATATAACAAACCAACTGATTTTAAAAATATTATTTTAATTATCAGTGGAAAAAATATGAGCCTTATGCACTATAAAACAATTATCGAAAAGAAGCTTTACAAAAAATTAATTGATAAGAAGTTTTTTTACACAGCTTTTTGAAGATGCGTTAAGTTCTATAAAATACAAGCCTTTTGGAAGCTCACTTATCTCAATTATGGTTTCGGCAGGCCCGGTAATTGTAATATTTTTAACTAATGAGCCCATTGAATTTATCATGCTAAGTGTTACCGGCTCTGTTATCTGAAGGCCAACTGTAATAGCGACATAAGTACTTGCAGGGTTGGGCATGATGTTAAAATCTAATTCAAAATTTTCCGGTTGGTTTATTCCATTGATGGTGGAAACCGTTCTGACCAGTCTTACATAATTGTTGATGCGGATGACATCGCCCTGTGGGCCTTTCCCAAAAACACTATCGCCCAGCTGGTTGGTTCCGAGATAATAGGATGTGATATTGCCGCTTTTTGGATCGCTGCGTTGTGCGCCGGCGCCGTGCACATCCAGGAGGGTGTAATAGGTTGCTGTGGAAGGTATTTTCATATATCCGAGGGCTTCGCCGAAGGCCACATAAACGCCATACATATTATCAAGGTGTGTGGTGTTGGACCAGTAACATGGCCAGTTGGCAAAACCTCCTTCATCCGTGATGGAGGTACAGATAAATGTTGGATCGATAGCGGCAGAATTTGTGAGGTCTTTACTTCGCGTATAATCGACGATACTTTGCAACTCTTTGGTGTTTGGCAAACGCCAGTCGTTGTACCCCAGGTAGTTTATCGAGTTTTTTTCCTGTGCCCATGCCAATGCTGCTTCCCAATTCATGGCCAGCTGGCTGTCATCTTTCATCCACATCAATCCTGTAGCGCTGTCGGTAATGGTATTATCGTCATTATCAACAAAATGGTTAATTCCATAATTTACATTGCCCCTGACAAACCGCACAAACATTTTTTGTCCTTTAGTGAACGTCGGTGGTGTATATTTAGGATAACCTTTGATGCGCCCGTCGACAAAATTTACACCGAAAATCGTTGTATCGCCCATCATGGTCAGGCCGGTGTATTGTGTCGATGACCAGTCCTGTGCATCAATGATGCGCTCGCCTGCAGTCAAATCGCCATAAGCCATCTGAAAATAATTTGTATCCAGGTAGGCAATGCATTGTGATGCGGATGGTCCGGATCTCCCGTTAAAATCAATCAGGGAATACAGTTCCTTAATGCTAGGAACCCTCCAATCGTTGTACCCACCCGTTGTACAATTTTCTGCTTTAATGAAAGCACTGTCCCAGGTGGTTTTTGTACCTCTTTCTTTTAACCAAATCAGCCCGGTATTCAAATCAGTGATTGTTCCATCACCATTATCATGATAAGAAGGAGTGGCTCCCTGAAATTGCCCGAAGAAGGCTTCAGAAGGATCTGTGGGGCAGGTAATAGGAGCAGAGGCGTCATAACACGTGGTGACATTTGTGCCAACCGTTGGGTAAGAAAGTTGTGCAGATAATGCGGATATCTGCATCGTGATAACCACCAGGCAAAAGATTTTTCTCATAGTTGAAATTTTTGTTTCTAATTATACACTACATAGATTTTTTACCCTGATGGTATGTAACCAATAATTTTTAAAAAATAAAAAGCCAACGATTTTTCGTTGGCTTTGTTTGATAATGTTCTAATTCCCGATTATTCAACTACAATTTTCCGTACCGAATTTATATCCTTTCCATTAAGATGCAGGTAATAAATCCCTTTGCCGAATGTGGAAATATCAATTTGTTTGACAAGTTTTCCAGAGACACCATCCATGGTTTCATGATATACAAGGCTGCCGGTCAGGTTATAAATGGCCAGGTCTGTTTTTCCGGTAACGTTACCGTTAATGATCAGGTTAAAGATCCCGTTGCCCGGATTGGGGGAACAGAAAATATTATTTTCGATAGTGTTGTCTTCCATTCCAATCACGTTAACATTGATTGTTTGGGTAGCGGTATCGGAGCCGCAATCGCTAGTTGCAACAAGACTTACCGTGTAACTTCCTGAAACGGCATAGGTATGTGGAATATTGGCGCTGGTACCGTTGGTGCCGTCTCCGAAACTCCATACATAGCTTGTAGCGCCTGTTGATGAGTTGGTGAAATTAATGGTTGCACCGTTGGCAGCATAGGTAAAACCGGCTACTGGAAGCACACATTCGTAAATGTGAATATCATCAATGGCAATCCCTTCTTCGGGAACCATGGAGAATTGTCCGGGCATATAATGAATACGGAGTTTCACTCCCGGCTGGTTTGCGCACAAATCCAATGCATGAGTTTTAAATACCCAACCTGCAGAACTTCCTGTCCAGCTGTTACCACCGGACAGATTGGTCTGATACCAGTTGTTAATGTCGTTCGGGCCAATGATATTCCAGGATATTCCACCATCGTAAGATGCTTCCAGAACCGCTGAAGATCCCATCATTGGAGTTGTTTCGTGCCAGATGTATAAGTCAATAAATGGATTATTGTAATTGGTAAAGTCAAGGCAGGGACTGTAGAGATACGATTCTTCGCCAGCTATGGCATTACCTGCTAGGTTTGTTTTCCATGCATGAGACGGTGAGTGTGCCGTGTTGATGACGGTGGAAGCCGGAACGCCCCATGCCCAGGAGGAAGTGCCTTCGGTGTACCAGTCACCGTCGTTCGATTCAAAATCTTCAGTATAAGGTAAAGTGGAAATAGCAGAAGCATTTTCAACGACTTTTACAATGGTATCATTCGAATGATCTCCATCGTTGGCCAGGCCGGTCGTAGCTTTTATAACATAAGTTCCCAATGCGGAGAGGTCGGCCGTCTGGGAAAATACCCAATAAATAGATTCTCCGTAATAAATGTCAAACATTATGGTGTCGGAGTGCCAGGGGCCGTTATTTATCTGATAACTTAAAGGGAAATAGTTTTGAGAGTTCTGCCCGTAATTGGTGAAGCGTATACCAACATATTCATTAGTCGACAAATTACAACTGCTGGAAGGAGCATTTATTTCAATCATACCAAGGTCGTTTGCCTGAGCTTCATGAATATAGATATCGTCGATAGCCATACCCTCACAAACAGAAGCATAAGGGCCGTAATAGCTGATGCGTATGCGGACATTTTGTTTCCCGCCAGCGCTGTCAAGCGTATGGCGCGTATGCAGCCATGTACCGGAGTTTCCGCTCCATCCATAATCGGTGTTGTACCAGTTAAAGCCATCACCCAGATGCCCGACACTTTTCCATGTAGCTCCGCTGTCAATGGAAACCTGCAGCACAATGCTGTCCATTCCCGGGGCCATGGACGACGTCGCATACCAAATGTTGAATTCTATTTCAGGAGCTGTAAGTGTAGTAAAATCAAAGCATGGGCCCGTAAGGTTTGACGTTTCCAGCATATTGGCATTGGTGGTCAGGTTGGTAACCCAGCATTTTGTTGGTGAGGCAGCATGGTTAATGGTAGGTTTTACAGGTTCTCCCCATGCCCATGACGAATTGAGTCCGCCGCCAACCCAGCCACCATCGTTGGTTTCGAAGTTTTCAACATAAGGAAATGTGCTGATCCCAAGAAGGTTGTTAATGGTTACACTGGCCGTGTCATTGGTCAGGTCTGCATCCACAACAAGGCCGGTATAGCATTTTATCTGGTACTGCTGTGTGTTGCTAAGATTTGCGGGAGTAGTATAGGTATACTGCATTGAAGCCCCCGGATTAATAGTAGCAGCAACAAGTTCAGGTGTTGAGTTTGTGCCGTTGATGGAAAAGCCAACATTAAAATTGGATTGAGCTGCTGTTCCTAAGTTTTCGATGGTAACCTGCATATATTCGGTATTGGTGAGGCCGCAGGAAGTACCGGGATAAAGTATTTGAGTTACAGCAAGGTCATTGGCAGGTGCCTGATAGATTTTAATATCATCAATAGCAACACCATCGGTCTGACTGATCAGGCTGCCGTAAAAATAAACTCTTAATTTGGCGTTTGCGTTGCCGGCAAGGCTGTCAACACGGTGGCGCACAGTGATAAAACCAGCCTGTGCGTTTGCCCAGCCATCGGCTCCATCATACCAGTTCACAGGATCATTTTGCTGTCCAAGAACAATCCAGGAAGCCCCGCCGTCTTTTGAATATTCAACCCTGCAATAATCCAATAGTCCGCTGGTTGCCATCCAAATATCGAACTCAAGGACCGGGGCTGTCAGGCTTGAAAAATCAAGGCAGGGAAAGTCAAGGTAAGAAGCCTCGCCCTGGTTATAATTTCCAGTCAGGTTGGTCACCCAGCATTTTGTTGGCGATGATGCGTGTGTAATTATTGGCTTTGCCGGCGTTCCCCAGGCCCATGACGAACTGGTGCCGCTTGAGCCATATCCTCCGTTGTCAGCTTCAAAATCTTCATAATAAGGATAAGCACTGATTACAGGAGCGTTGGTAACTGATACACTGGCTGTGTCATTGGCAGGGTTGCTGTCAGCGTAATCGCTATAAACAACAAGATTATAGGTGGTATTGGGTGTTGAAAAATTTCCGGGTACTGTAAAAGTAAAAGATAAGTTTCCGCCCGGGAGGATCTCATCGAACACGGTATCAATGACTGGTGTTCCGCCGTTGATGGCATATTCAACCATAAACGAATCAACGGCGGCGATACCGTTGTTGGCAATATTTATGGTAATGTTTTCTGCTGCAGTGAGGGCGCATCCTGAGACAGGATTTATTATTGATGCCACAGAGAGGTCATAGGGATTTATCATATCCATCTGAATATCAAAAGCAGTGGAAGGGTTCGGAGGAAATCCCGGATCCCAGGTTGAAACGATGATGTAATAGGTAGTTCCACCATTCAGGCTAACATTAGAAAGAGACGGATTGCCCGCGATAGCTTCGGCGGATGCCACACAATTAGCGCCTGCGAGGCTGGGGCAACTGTCCACGATAAACAAGCCTGTAGCAAAACCGGTGTTTGTTAATGCAATATTGACGTATTGTGTAAAAGCAGGAGTATAAGTAAAAATAAAATCGTTGCCTGTCATATAATTGCTGTTGCAGGCAGAAGTGTTATCAAAAATATCCGGGAAACCGTTGGTGGTCATACCTGCTTGAGTAAACGGCAAAGCCGTGATTACAAATGGTGTGGCACAAGAGGAGCCGGGTTGTGAAAAAGCCGAATTCCCGAAAAGCAGCATCGCAGCTGTTAATAAAAGAAGCGTTGTTAGTTTTTTCATTTTTATTTTATTTGTTGTTTGTTATTTGTTATTGAATTTCACATGTGATTTCCTGGAATTTGTAATTATATGAAATAGTTGGTAAAGATAACTATTTCCCCATCATCTGCCTCATGTTTCTCATCTGTTTGACCGGATTTTTGCCTGCATTGCTCATGGAACGCATCACTTTGCGGGTATCTTCAAACTGTTTGATCAGGCGGTTGACATCCTGGATGGTGCTTCCGCTGCCGGAGGCGATGCGTTTCCGGCGGCTGCCGTTTATGATGTCCGGGTTTTCACGTTCCTTGGGGGTCATGGAACCTATAATGGCTTCAATACCTTTAAAAGCATCATCGTTGATATCGACATCTTTCATCGCCTTGCCCATACCGGGTATCATACCGACAAGATCCTTGATGTTTCCCATTTTCTTGATCTGCTTTATCTGATCGATAAAATCATTGAAGTTGAACTGGTTTTTAGCGATTTTTTTCTGCAGTTTCTGTGCTTCTTCCACATCATACTGTTCCTGCGCGCGTTCCACCAGCGAAACGATGTCGCCCATACCCAGGATACGGCTTGCCATACGTTCGGGGTGAAATACATCAATGGCATCCATCTTTTCGCCGAGGCCGATAAATTTTACCGGTTTGTTCACCACCGACCTGATGGTCAAGGCAGCGCCACCGCGGGTATCACCGTCAAGTTTGGTCAGCACTACACCGTCGAAATCCAAACGGTCGTTAAAGGATTTGGCCGTGTTCACCGCATCCTGGCCGGTCATGGCGTCAACCACAAACAATATTTCGTGAGGCGTTATCGCTTTTTTTATGTCGGCAATCTCGGTCATCATCTCTTCATCAACAGCCAGACGTCCTGCGGTATCGATGATGATCACGTTGTGTCCTTTTTCTTTTCCAAAGCTAATGGCTTTTTTGGCCAGCGAAACAGGCTTTTTATCTTCTTCATCGCTGAAAACTTCAACACCAATCTGTTGTCCAAGGACTTTTAACTGTTCAATAGCAGCAGGACGATAAACGTCGCAAGCTACCAGCATGGGGTTTTTGCCTTTTTTTGTTTTCAGGTAATTGGCCAGTTTAGCTGCGAATGTAGTCTTACCGGATCCTTGCAAGCCTGCAATCAGTATTATAGAAGGATTAGCTTTGATGTTGATGTCCGCCTTTTCAGTGCCCATCAGCAACGTCAGTTCGTCATGCACAATCTTGACCATCAACTGGCCCGGTGAAACAGCCGTCAGTACATTCTGGCCCAAGGCCTTGGCCTTGACATCTTCCGTAAAACTTTTGGCAATTTTATAGCTGACATCAGCATCGAGCAATGCTTTTCTTACTTCTTTAAGTGATTCGGCAACATTGATATCGGTAATGTGCCCTTGTCCTTTGATAATTTTAAACGCGCGGTCGAATTTTTCACTCAGGTTTTCAAACATCTGGTTTCGTTTTTTTAGTTTTCCGGCAAATATAAAAATAAATTGCGTTATAAAACCAGAAAGAGGCAAAGTAATATGGGCGGTTTTGGATACTGTTAACCAATAATAATTACTTTTGCACCGAAAAATTAAATATAATATCATGATTTTACTTGACGGAAAAAAAGTATCTGAAGAAATCAGATGCGAAATTGCCAACGAAGTGCGTAAGATGCTTGCCGAAACAGGCAAAGCGCCGCACCTGGCAGCCGTTTTGGTAGGGGATGACCCGGCCAGTCAGACGTATGTCGCATCAAAAGAACGTGCCTGCAAAGAGGTGGGTTTTATTTCTTCCATCTACAGATACTCTGCCAACACATCAGAAAGCGACCTTTTGAAGGTAGTGGATTTTTTAAATAATGACCCGGATGTCGATGGTTTCATAGTGCAACTGCCATTACCCAAGCATATCAACGAACAAAAAATCATAGAAGCCATCGACCCCAAAAAGGATGTGGATGGTTTTCATCCTGTAAATGCCGGTAAGATGGTGCTTGGGATACCGGCACACCTTCCCGCCACACCTTATGGGATCACCTTGCTGATGCAGCGTTACCAGATTGAAACCGAAGGCAAAAATTGTGTGGTTCTGGGCCGCAGCCATATCGTAGGGACACCCATGAGTATCCTGTTGTCGAGAAACAATAAATCCGCAAACTGCACGGTGACACTCTGCCACAGCAAAACCCGGAATCTGGCTGATATTTGTCGCAATGCAGACATCCTTGTGGCTGCGATTGGCAAACAGGGGTTTGTAACCGCCGATATGGTAAAACAAGGTGCTGTTGTGATCGATGTGGGTATTCACAGAGTCGCTGACAGTACTACAAAATCGGGGTTCAGGCTTAAAGGTGATGTAAAATTCGATGAAGTGTCGAAAAAATGTTCTTATATCACACCGGTTCCGGGCGGGGTCGGGCCAATGACGATTGTTGGGCTGCTGATGAACACCCTGAAAGCCGCCAAAAATGAATATAACAGGTAAAATTAGTTAAAATTGAGCCAGGAACAACTGCTACACGAGGGGAAGCTGCTTCCGTTGATGGAAGAGTTTTACAGCCTGCAGGGCGAAGGCACTCAGACCGGGATACCGGCATGGTTTGTCCGAATCGGCGGCTGTGATGTCGGTTGCCGCTGGTGTGATGTGAAAGAATCGTGGCAGGCGGAATTTCATCCCCTGACATCCACTGATGAGATCGTTGCCCATGCGCTGGACTGTCCGGCTAAAGCCGTAGTTGTTACCGGCGGCGAGCCGCTGCTTTATAACCTGGATTATCTGTGCGCTAAGCTGAAAGAGCATGGCATAAAAACGTATCTTGAAACTTCGGGAAGCGAAAAATTAACTGGAAAATGGGACTGGATATGCCTGTCGCCCAAACGTAATGCGCCGCCTCTGGCCGAAATATTTCAACAGGCGGATGAGCTGAAAGTCATCATTTATGATGAACAAGATTTTGACTGGGCGGAAGCCAATGCGCGGTTTGTAAAACCTTCGTGCAGGATTTTGCTGCAGCCCGAATGGAGCCGCTACAAAACGATGATCCCACGCATTGTTGATTACATTCTTCAACATCCCCGATGGGCTGTATCATTGCAGGCGCATAAATTTATGCGGATACCGTAATTGTATTTTTCTGAACGATACATTACCGGATGCTTACCTTCTCACTGATCTTTTGCCTCCGGTCCGGCTTATCTGTTCGCCATATTGCCCTCAAACCATAAATGAGCAGAATCAATGAACCTATTCCACCTCCAACGGCTACTATGGTGGCCAGGACGCCTTGCCCGTTGCAATACAAGGAACACGAAAGGACGCCAATTCCAAAGCATAGCGCAAGAAAAAGAATAACGGCCACGATGGTGAGCAAAATTTTTACGCCCATTTTAGGATCAGCCTGAGGCCCTTCTTTCGATGCCTGGCTGATAGTTTCAAATGAAGCTGTGTTTGTATTATGATAACCGGCATTGTCTGATTTGTGAAATGCCTTAGCAATGACAGGGGAAAGATCTTTTTCATAATAAGCCCTGTCGCTTACATTTGCCATCAGGAGAAATCCGGTTAATGTCAACAGTAATGAAAATAGCCGCTGTTTTCTATAGGAATTTTTAAAAATACCGCTTAACGCTTTGCGCTTAGGGTAAAAGAAAACGATGGCAGCTGATAAGCCAAGAAGAATATTTGTCGAAAGTTCAGATGTCTGAAGGCCCATTTCAGCTAATGTTTTTCCCGTGAAAAGGCCGATGCCACAGACAAGCGTTTGAGCAGCTACTAAGATACTTACAGCTTTTTTTCTGTTGAACAATGCCCAATATGAGATTTTTCCGGGTTCTTTAAAGCGCTTTATAAAAATTGACAGGGAAGTTGCTCCCAAAAGCCCCGCCAGCAATAGGAACAGAGCATTGGATTTATTAGCGCTACCTGAATTTTCAACGGGTTCTTTTTGTGGGATGGCGCTTTTAGCTTCCGGTTTTATTGATTTCACTGATCCGTGCCATGTCCTGAAACTATTGGAGGAACTCTTTTTTATGGGTGTTAGGGAAACGCGTAAATTGTTTGTTGCCTTGAAACCGGTATTAAAGCGTTCAAATGGTTCAGGTTCTGTATATGAAAACCCCTGTTTTGGATTTTCATTATTTAAATTATCTGAAATGTAAATGGCTTTTTCAACCGGAAGTTGGCTGATGTTTTTTGATTGGGTTTTTACTCCGGGATTTTTTTCAATATGGCCGTAAATGCTGACGTAATATCCCGGCAGGTATTTTCTTTTCTCCACATGGGCCACATGAGTGCACGACAGGATAAAAATCAACATAATGAGTAAGGGGAATAACTTTTTCATAGGTTTTTGTTTTCAAAATATTATTATAACCTATATTCGGTTTAAAACCGTTTTTCAATTGTAAAAAGATATGTCAAGGCACGCTATGATACAGACTTTTACAAATAATTAATGGCTGTAAAAGTGTATATAAATTTACGAGAAAATTGCAGCAAAATCAAGTACTTGCGCTGCTTCATTTACCCGAAATCCATCTTTAGGCCTTCCAGGTCTAATAAATAATCCCAGGTCAGTATTTGCAAAATAAATCTATATTTGTGAGGTTATATAAAGTAAACAATTCAATTATGGCAACTAAAAAATTTCTTATATCAGCCTTGTTCCTGGTGTTTTGCCTCCAATTTTCTTTTGCGCAGATCACATATTCTACCAAAGACCAAAAGGCAATCAAGCTCTTTGACAAAGCCATGGATTATTTCCAGGCCAGGGATCTGATGAATTGCGAGTCAAACCTGTTGAAAGCCATTAATCAGGATGATCAGTTTATCGAAGCCCACATGTTGCTTGCAAATATTTACGATGAACAGAAATTAACAGAAAAAGCCATACATTTTTACAACAACGTCATTGAGATTGATCCTGAATTTTTTGATGGCATCTATTACAATATCGGTTCCGACGAATTTTCCATCGGAAAATATGAGGATGCAAAAAAACACCTCGAAAAATATTTATCCTATACCGGACAGGACCCAAAGGTGCTTAAAAGGTCGAAGTTTTTGCTGAAATGCTGCAATTTTGCTATCGGCGCGCTGCAACATCCGGTCCCGTTCAAGCCGGTGAACCTCGGCGACAGTATCAATACCGCCAATAATGAATATTCTCCATCACTAACAGTTGACGAACAAACATTAGTAATTACTGTACTTCGGCCGCGCGACGAATATACCATACATTCGTCTGACAAGGAGGAAGATTTTTATATGAGTGTTAAGCGTAACGACAGCGTCTGGGGCAGGGTGCGCAGGCTTGGCGCGCCGCTGAATTCTCATGGCAACGAAGGCGCACAAAGTATTTCACCGGATGGAAAGACCTTGTTCTTTACGATTTGCAACCGTTCTGATGGTGTGGGAAGCTGCGACCTGTATATTTCGCAACGCCAGGGTAACGGATGGAGCACTCCGGTGAACATGGGAATAAAAGTGAATTCAGGGGCATGGGATTCCCAGCCGAGTATTTCACCCGACGGAAAAACCCTATATTTTGCAAGCGCCCGTGATGGAGGCAAGGGAAACATGGACATCTGGAAAACCACACGATCAGAAAGCGGCG
>DAOQAT010000056.1:0-20695 GCA_035354195.1 Bacteroidales bacterium
CGAAATCTTCGCTCATCTTTCGTATTTGTAACGCATCGCAATCCCGTAAATAATGTGAAGAAGGCCAAAACCCACCGCCCAGAAAAGCAATCCATAGCCTACAAACAAACAAGCCAGGAGCCCGAGGAAAATTTCACAATATCCCAGGTATCTGATCATATTAAAAGTAAAAACAGAAGCGCTCACCAGAGAGATTCCATAAAATACCAGCATGGCGGGTGCTATGAGGGAAACATTATGATGAAACAGTAAGGCCAGGCAAAATAACCCCCCGGCGATCAAAGGAATAAACAAGTTGATTAGGAATTTTTTTACCGCTTTGTTCCAGATCGCCTGTCCGTTTTTCCGCGCTTTGCGCATGGTTAATAGCGTTCCGACGGTTAACGCTAATAACAAAACAATAATGGCATCCGTCGCAAAAAAGGCAATATTCCCGAAATTGAAAATTTTTCCGCTGGAAAGATGTATGTAGTAATTATCGCTGAAAAAATCCAGGCTCAAATACAAATAGGCCGCCAACGCGCCGCATAATGCAAAAATGCCAATAAAAACACCTGCCAATCCGCTTAAAGAAAGGAATTTTGTTGAAGACTCCATCAGGGAGCGGATCTCCGAAAGGTTTTTTAAATGTTCGTTTTGCTGATTCATTTTATTTGTTTTTAAAAGTACTTTGCGCCACAAAGTTAATACGGAAAAATAAAAAGTCAAGAAAAATTTCAAATATTTTTATAAAGCAATTGATTTTCAGTAAGAAAAATTTTTACTTTTATTATGGATTTTTGAAATCAGCGCATCTAAAGAGCCAATTCCAAAAATTAATAACCCAAAAAACCAAAAGCCATGAAAAACAGGATCATTTTTTTATTATTTTTCTTTTCTTTCTTCCTCTTCAACAGTTGCGGAAGCAAATCGGAAAAATCGAAAGATGAGATGATGCTTAACTTGAACATTCCATCAACAGCAGAGTCAACACCCGTCGAAGAACAAGCAGGAACAGCCAGTGCTGATAAAAGCACGGCCTATGCATCCGAAAAAGACATCTCTGAAATAAAAGAACCTCAGATAGAAACAGAAAAAATCCCTCAAAAGATTATCAAAACCGCCGATCTCAGCTTTAAAGTCGAAAAGTACAACACCGCCCGCACAAAAATTCTTGGGATCATAAAAAAACATAACGGTTATGTGGCATCCGAAAACCAAACCGGTGACGAATACCGTACGACCAACGTCATGGTGATCAGGGTTGGCTCTGATGCTTTCGATGCGTTGGTTGACGACCTCCTCAAAGAAGCCATTTTCGTGGATTATAAAAAAATTAATGCGGAAGATGTTACGGAGGAATTCGTGGATATAACGGCACGCCTGAAATCTAAAAAAGATGCCATGATCCAGTACGAAACCATCCTGAAAAAAGCATATTCGATCAATGATATTCTCGAAGTGCAACAATACATCCGCACCTTGCAGGAAGAAATCGAATCGCTGGAAGGAAGGTTGAAATACCTGAGCAATAAAGTGGAACTCAGCACCATAAACGTTACCTTTTACGAACAGGGAAATATCATCCCGGTGCAAAGTGAAAGTTTCGGCTACAAATTAAAAGAAGCGCTGTCGTGGGGCTGGCACGGCCTGGTCACATTTTTCCTGGTGCTGATTTACCTGTGGCCGTTATGGGTGATTTGCCTGATAACATTTTTTATTGTTCGGCATTTTGTTAAAAAAGCCCGCAAAAAAAGAGCTGCAAAGCAACAAAAACAATAAGGGCTAAAGGTGCTATAACCCTTCCTCACATAGGTTTTTTATTAATAGCCCTGCCGTTAACGGCAGGGCTATTAAAATTAATACCAGCCAGATAGGGCTTCAGCCCTTTCAATCCTCAAAATTGTAATCCTTAATAAATTCATCGTATTCCTCCTGAAATGATTTTATATGATGGTGTTCGTATTGGTTGTTGATATATTCATTCACAACATTAAACTGTGATTGACTCACAGAAACAGCAAAGTAATCATCCTGCCATCCGAATTTCTCCGTCATTTTCAAGTTTTTGTTTGCCCAATGCGACGACTCTCCTTTGATTAGGTTCATTATTGTTGCTATATTCTGATGCGACGACATGGAAATAAAACAATGGATATGATTTTCAAAACCGTTTACATTTATAATGTGAATATCCTTTGTTTTCGCGTATGCTGAAATATGGTCACGCATCGTTGCCATATTTTCATTTTGCAGGAATTTCTTACGGTCTTTTGTTGCCCATACGGCGTGAATAAGGATTTTGGTATATGACATAAATTTTTTTCTAACAAAATTAAAATAAAAAACAATTTTTAAATGTTTGAAGGGCTAAAGCCCTCGCAAAAAAGGGTCATCTCCAAATAGCCCCGCCGTTAACGGCGGGGCTATTAAAAATTAACACCAACCAACAGGGCTTCAGCCCTTATAAAAAATAATTCTTTTTGATTCATTTTTTAAATATTTTTGTTTTTCAGAATATTCAACCATGAACCCCGTTCCCGAAACCATCACCAGCCTCAGCAACAAAAAAATAAAAAACATTGCACTCCTGATGCATAAACCATCCGGGCGCAAAGCCCAGGGGCTCATGGTCGTGGAGGGTGAAAAAGAGATCCGTCAGGCGCTAACCGCGAAAATTGAAGCCGATTCTGTATTTATTTGCCCCGAAATCGCCACAAATAAAAAACTAGTTGAAGATTGTATCGCAGCCTGCCCGCCTGAAAACCTGTTTTATATCACAAAAGAAGTTTTTGCAAAAGTAGCTTACCGCGACGACAGCGGAGGAATCATCTTCTTAGGTAAATCCCGCTACCTCAGCCTTGAATCTGTCAGGCTTTCCCCTAACCCACTGATCGTGATCCTCGAAACCGTTGAAAAACCAGGTAATCTGGGCGCCGTCCTGAGAACCTGCGATGCTGCCGGTGTTGACCTGCTTATTATCTGCGACCCCGAGACCGATATTTTCAACCCCAATGTAATACGGTCGGGCATCGGTTGTGTATTTACCCAGAAAGTCCTTGCCTGCTCATCGGACGAAGCTATCAACTGGCTGAAAAAAAACAACATCACCATTTTTGCTGCGGCTCTTCAAACCGAAAAGTTTTACCACAAGGCCGATTTTACCAGGCCCTCCGCTATTGTTTTCGGGACAGAAGCAACAGGGCTTACGGCTAAATGGCGGGAGGCAGCAGACCATATCGTTAAAATTCCCATGCTCGGCACCATTGATTCGCTGAATGTGTCAAATTCGGTAGCGGTGATGGTTTATGAGGCTAAACGGCAGCGGGGGTTTCCAGTAATGGAATAAAATTGCTGTTTAAATTGAACAATTTTTTTATATTTTGCTGTTTTCATTGAGCAATTTTTATTATTTTTGCTGTTTTGATTAATCATTTTTTAGATATGGAACAGTTAAAATACAAATCAAATCAGTTGATTTTACAGCTTGAAGCAAAATTTAATCGCTATCTGTACGAAAAAATTGACTGGTCCTGGCGGCTTAACAGTATAATAGGAGCGCGTGGTACAGGAAAAACAACCTTACTTCTGCAACGGTTGAAAAATGAGCACGGGCTGAATGACGATTCCGTTTATGTAAGTTTGGATGATTTTTATTTCAGCAATAACAGATTTTTTGATTTTGCAGCAGAATTTCATCAAAAGGGCGGTAAGTATATTTTTGCAGACGAAGTACACAAATACAAAAACTGGTCACAGGAAATAAAAAATATTTACGACACATTTCCCGGATTAAATATTGTTTTTACCGGGTCATCGATAATTGATATTCGAAAGCAAGATGCCGACCTGAGCCGCAGAGCAATATTTTATAACCTCACAGGGCTTTCGTTCAGAGAATACCTTTCTTTAGCAGATATTTACAAGGCTGAGCCAATAACTCTTGATAATATAATACATAACCATGTGGAACTGTCGGCTGAAATAATTAAAAATATTAAGCCGCTTCAGTATTTTGAAAACTACCTGAGATACGGCTATTATCCGTACTTCTATGAAAATCCGTCTCTGTTTTATCGCCGGCTCGAACAAACACTAATGCTGATCCTTGAAAATGATCTTAATTTTATTCAGGAATTTGATTACGGTAATATTCAAAAAATAAAACAACTTCTTTATATTTTATCTGTCAATGTGCCCTTTAAGCCCAATATTTTAAAATTAAGTGAGAAAACAAAAATTTCGCGAAACACACTGATCTCCTATTTGCATTATCTCGAAAAAGCCCAGATAATTCAAATGGTTTATCACTCAGGTGTCAGCACAAGCATTCTTCAGAAACCCGAAAAAATATATCTTAACAATACCAATTTATCTTTTTTACTTGCCAACAATACTCCCGATAAAGGCACGCTGAGAGAAACTTTTTTCCTTAATCAATTACGGTGCAATCATTTGGTTGAATCTTCCAAAGTGGGTGATTTCATTGTTGATAACAACTATATTTTTGAAATAGGCGGTAAAAACAAAACAAAAAAACAAATCCGCGAAACCCCTGATTCATATGTTGTTGCCGACGACATTGAAATTGGAGCTTATGATAAAATTCCACTGTGGCTTTTTGGATTTCTTTACTAACAAGGATATTGCCCGGTCGCAGTACCACATGAAGTTGGGTTCCAACTTGCCAACCCGATTGTTTTTTTATTATCTTTGTTGCAATAATGTCGCTTAATATTTGTTATTACCAACAACAAAAAGCACAGAAATGAAAACTATTAAATCTGTTATCCTTGCCTCTTTTGTTTTGCTTTTTGCGACAACCGCCGGTTTTGCTCAAATCGGATTCAAATCAGACTCAACCTCAAAATCCGGGTTTGACAATTTCGGAAACAATGCATCCTTGCTGAAACATAAGCGCCTCGGCTTTTCTATGGAAATGGGCGTTGGGGTAACAGGGTCAAAATACGGAGTGGGATCTTATACCTACGTTGCCCCATTTTTGAGTTACCGGGTATCCCCGAAATTCCGGCTCGATGTTGGCGCCAGCTACATTCAGGGTTTTAACAATTCCGGAATAAATGAATATCTCTTTGGCAAAAACCCCTCATACCTTTCGTTATTTGCCCGTGGCAATTACCTGGTATCAGACAAATTAATTATTTCCGGTGCTGTGTACAAAACGTTTGACCTGAACAAACCGCAAACTTCCGATCTGAATACTCAGAAAAAAACTTTTGATAACTATGGTATTATGGTCGGGGCTGAATATAAAATCACCGAACATTTAACTATCGGCGCACAACTCAACATTTCTGACCGAAACACCAACGGCTGTTCACCTTTTTATCAGGACAATTATTTTGGTGGAAGCCAGCAGGGGTGTAATTCTTATAGCCCCTTCGGTTATAACAGGCAACAGCCCGGGTTCAGCCGCTGGTAATCGCATTATCCACCTTAGTTCGGGTTAAGAATATTCTATAATTACTCCGTTAGGAGTTAAATATCAATAGAAAAAAAATACAAAATACAATTATGCGGTTGTCTCAATAGTCAAAATTATTGAAATCTTCCTTTGTGTTCGCCACGGCGAATCCTTAGTGCGCACTTAGTGTTCCTTTGTGGTTCAACTACTTATTTTTACCACAAAGTTGCACAAAGGCCTGCCCAAAGGTTCACCAAGTGATTTGAGACAGCCTCTTGACATTTTATAATGTTTATGTCCTACGTCCAAAATATTTCAAATTTCCATTTTTCTATTGATATTAATTGCCTAAGGCAAATATTACAGCTTGATAATTCGCTTTTTGACAAAAAAATATTGATTTAGTTATATCGAGCTTAGGTTACCGGCAATAAAAGTTTGAATTTGTCCAATTTTTCTTTCTAGGGGTAACATACCGTCTATCCAGTTTATTTTCAAACCCCGGCGTTCCATGCCCCGGAACCAGGTCATCTGGCGTTTCGAAAACTGGTGTATCGCAATATTCAGCAAACGTAGCATTTCGTCGTACGAATATTCTTTCAATAAATACTGCGTAATATATTTATATTCAAGCCCGTACCGAATGAGACGGCTGGCGCTTACGCCGGCGTCCAGCAGGGCCTGCACTTCTGCTATCATGCCTTCATTCAGTCTTTTATACAAGCGTTCGGTAATTCTATTTCTCACAACATCCCTGGGCATCTGAACGCCAAAAACATAGCTTCCTCCAACAAATCTTGTTTCCTGCGAGATTTTCTTCTCCGTGGAAAAATGAGCTATTTCAATGGCCCGGATCAGGCGGCGGCGGTTTTCGGTATCGGTATCATTATGTAAGCTCTTATACGATTCCAGCATGGTTACCAGTTCCGCATCCGTTTTGTTTTCAAGTGTCTTTCGAAATTCTTCATTCATGGGAACATCGGGCACTAAATAATTTTTCAGTACTGCTTCGATATACATTCCTGTCCCTCCGCAAATTACAGGGACTTTTTCACGACCCACGATTTCGTCATATGCTTTTTTAAAATCCGACATAAACCGAAACAGGTTATACTCCTCACCAGCGTTAGCAATATCAATGAGGTGATAAGGAATTTTATGCCCGTTGATCACATAATCATCAAGGTCCTTGCCCGTTCCTATGGTCATGCCGCGATATACCTGGCGCGAGTCGGCGCTGATGATTTCCCCGTGGATATTTTCTGCCAGAGCCACCGCCAGTTGTGTCTTTCCGCAGGCCGTCGGGCCAAGTATTGTGATTAACATAGGTTCAGGACATTAAATCCGACCGAAATTACATAAAATCCGGAAATTATATTTATTATTTTTTAGCAAACCCAAACCCAACAAAACATTATATTTGCACCCTAAAATTTAAATTTATGACCGAAAAAATTCATCGCATACTACGCGACTCGAAAGCAGCCCGCTGGGCCGCATTGTTTATTGTTTCTTTCACGATGTTTGCAGGATACTTCCTTGCCGACGTGATGGCCCCGCTTCAGGGAATGCTGGAAAAAGAACTTGGCTGGAACGCCAGTGAATACGGATTTTTTACCAGCGCTTACGGCTGGTTTAATGTTTTTCTGTTTTTCCTGATCATCGGCGGTATCATTCTCGATAAAATGGGAGTCCGTTTTACCGGGCTGATGGCAGCCATTATCATGGTGGTTGGTACGGCAATTAAATATTGGGCAATATCAACTCATTCACTTGATGGTTCTATATTATTTGGTTGGAAAGCACAGGTTATGATGGCGGCAATTGGTTACGCGATTTTCGGCGTTGGTGTTGAAGTTGCAGGTATCACGGTTACCAAAATTATTGTTAAATGGTTTAAAGGCTATGAAATAGCTCTGGCCATGGGCATCCAGCTTGCGGTTGCGCGTTTGGGTACTGCATTGGCGCTGTCAACTTCTGCGCCTATTGCAAAAGCTTTTGGAACGGTTTCCATGCCGGTCTTAATTTGCCTCATTGCACTTTGTATCGGCTTACTGGCATTTTTTATTTACACCATCCAGGATAAAAAACTTGACGCATCTGTCAAAGCAGCCCATATCGATAACGACACACCCGCTGAAGAAGAGTTCAAGATAAAAGACATTTTCAGTATTCTTAAAAATAAAGGATGGTGGTATATTGCTATTCTTTGTGTGCTTTTCTATTCAGCCGTCTTCCCATTCCTCAAATATGCCACCAGCCTGATGGTCAATAAATTTGGCGTAGATGAATCGATCGCCGGTATTATCCCAGGGCTCCTGCCTTTCGGAAATATTTTATTAACCCCACTGTTTGGTGGTATTTACGATAAAAAAGGTAAAGGCGCCACCATTATGATTATTGGTGCCATAATCCTGATCGCTGTTCATGCCATGTTCGCCGTTCCTTTCTTAAATCATTGGGTAATGGCCATTGCATTAATCATTGTGTTGGGGATTGGCTTCTCTTTGGTCCCATCAGCTATGTGGCCTTCTGTTCCCAAGATTATTCCTGAAAGACAACTTGGGACCGCCTATTCGTTGATTTTCTGGGTTCAAAACTGGGGATTAATGGGCGTTCCGGCACTTATCGGCTGGGTACTCGATAAATACTGCATTACGGGCCAAAACATGGTGGATGGCCAAATGGTAACTTCTTACAATTATACCTTGCCCATGATTATTTTTATGAGTTTTGGTATTTTAGCCCTGTTATTTGCCTTCCTGTTAAAGGTCGAAGACAAAAAGAAAGGCTACGGACTACAACTCCCGAACATTAAAAAATAGTTTTATAAAGATAATTATTGTGGAAAGTTGTTCTGTGATTCAGGGCAACTTTCTTTTTATAAACAGGTTTTCTCATGAAGATTTTAATCGTTAGCGCCACCATTGCCGAATTACAACCGCTGTTTAATGCACTTAAAATTACGGTAAACAAAAGCAACAGGGTTTACCACTCTGAATATTCCGGCCACACCATAACGATCATGATCACGGGGGTTGGCATGGTGGCAACCGCTTACCATCTGGGCGGTATTCAAAAAGAAGATTTTGATATCGCGCTCAATGCCGGTATTGCCGGAAGTTTCAGCAAAGAGCTGCCAGTCGGCCAGCTGGTCAATGTTGCTTCCGACTTTTTTGCAGAACTGGGCGCCGATTACGGTGACAAGTTTGTTCCGCTGGCTGATCTTGATTTTGGCAATGAATATTCAGAAAAGTTCATCACTAAAAATGGTGAAATTCAAAACCACACCACCACCGTTAATCTGGTGATTAATAAATTAAAAAAAGTAAGGGGTATCACAGTCAACACCATAAACGGCGAGGAAACCCGGATAAAAAAAGTAACAGAACTTTTTGCCCCGGATGTTGAAAGTATGGAGGGCGCAGCATTTTTATACGGCTGCCTGAAAAAAGACCTCCCCTGTTTCCAACTGCGTACCATCTCAAATTATATTGAGCCACGCAATCTGAACAACTGGAATATCCCTTTCGCTATTGCCAATTTAAACAAACAACTGCTTGAAATAATCGCGGCTTTCTGAAAAATTTTCATCCAGGTCTGTTATATTTCATTTTTAGCAATACTTTTGCATTCAAAATTCAGAATTCAGAGTTTAGAATTCAGAATTTTTATCCGCCGCGGCGGACTGCCTTCTGAAATCTTAAATCTGCCTTTCTATGTCTTACATCATAAAACTTGGTTTTTCGCCCTGCCCTAACGACACCTTTATTTTTGACGCCCTCATCAATAAGAAAATTGACACCGAGGGTATCGATTTTATTTGTGATGCCGAAGATATCGAACAGCTTAACCAGAGGGCTTTTGATGAAGATCTCGACATGACGAAAGTTAGTTTTCATGCGTTTTTACACATCGCTGAAAAATATCAGCTTTTGGATGCAGGAAGCGCCCTCGGAACTAATTGCGGCCCGCTGCTGATCAGCAAAAAAAATTACACCAATGCCGAAATCAACGATCTGTCGATTGCCATCCCCGGGAAATACACCACGGCGGCATTGTTATTAAATTATGCTTATCCCGAAGCAAAAGACCTCCACGAAATTATTTTCAATAAAATCGAAAACAAGATTTTAAAAGATATCGTGGACGCCGGCGTGATCATTCATGAAACCAGGTTTACCTACCTTGAAAAAGGCCTGGTAAAACTTGCCGACCTCGGGGAGATTTGGGAACAAAAAACCGGTTTCCCGATCCCGCTTGGGGGCATTGTGGTCCGGAGAGACATGCCTGCAGAACTGAAGTCGAAATTAAGCAGGATTTTAAAGGCCAGCGTAGACTTCGCCTTCCAAAACCCGGAATCCTCCAAAGATTTCATTAGGGAACATTCCGTTGAAATAGATGACGAGGTTATAAACAAACATATTGCCCTTTACGTGAATGAATACAGTAAAAGCCTTGGCAGTAAAGGAAAAGATGCTATTAATTTCCTGTTTGAATACGGGCTTTCCAAAAAAATAATCTCTCAAATTCCGGAAAATATTTTCTGGGAAGGATAATTTTTCTTTGTTTTTTTAAGTTACAGTTGGGGCATTTATTATCTGTTTCCCGATTTATTAAATGTTTTTTTATAAGAAACTGTTTTGATCCGCCGCGGCGGATATGTTAAATAAGATTTATGATGGATTTTTTAGCGAAACAAGGCAGATTTTGCTGACATAGTTTACCCTATGTCGAAAAATCTAACGAAGTTGCAGCAAAAAAGGCGCATAAAGATATTAGAAGAAAAAATCAAAACAATTTCTAAGTATCTTTGTAAAAATTATCTGATATGGCAAACATAAAAGAAAATGATAAAGAACACAAGGTGGTGGTTGGTATAACCCATGGTGATTTCAATGGTATCGGTTACGAAATTATCATCAAAACACTCATGGAGCCCCGCATGCTTGAAGTTTGTACCCCGGTGGTTTATGGATCTTCCAAAATTGCATCCTATCATCGCAAGGCTTTGAATATTAACGATTTTAATTTTAATCTTGTTAAGAAAGCCGAATTTGCAAGTTCCAAACGTCAGAATATTGTGAATGTCACCGAACAGGAAGTGAAGATCGACATCGGCGAATCCACCGAAATTGCAGGCAAACTGTCCCTTACTGCGCTCGACATGGCCACCAACGATCTGAAGAACAAACACATCGATGTCCTTGTTACAGCTCCAATTAATAAAAAGAATATTCAGTCGGGGACCTTTTCTTTTAAAGGCCATACCGAATACCTGGCCGAACGTTTTGGTTCGTCAAATTTCCTTATGATGATGGTTGCCCGTGACTTACGGATCGGATTTGTGACCGGCCATGTTCCCATAAAAAATATTTCTGAACAACTCACCGAAGAACTTATTCTTCGCAAACTGGTGGTGATGAACAACTCGCTGATCCGCGATTTTGGCATCAGCAGGCCCAAAATTGCCTTGCTGGGATTGAACCCGCATTCAGGCGATGAAGGTGTTATCGGGGATGAGGAAACCCGGGTGATCATTCCTGCCATGAAAAAAGCACAGGGTGAAAACATTCTCTGTTTTGGCCCTTATCCTCCCGATGGGTTTTTCGGCTCCCTGAAATACAGGAAATTTGATGGCGTGCTGGCTATGTATCACGACCAGGGAATGATCGCATTTAAAATCATTGCCTTTGACGAAGGCGTCAACTACACGGCCGGGCTTCCCATTGTAAGGACATCTCCTGCACACGGAACCGCATATGATATCGCCGGAAAAAACATGGCCTCGCCCGAATCGTTCCGCAATGCCGTTTACCTGGCCTGCGATATTTTCAACCACCGCAATAATTTTGACACATTAACTGCCAACCCGCTTAAAATATCAACTCATAAACAATCCGATGATGATTCGGGTAAAGAAAACTAATCCCAGTCCTACCCCATGTCTTCCTATACTGTTTCAGAAATAGCCGCTATTGTTGGCGGCAGCCTTTGTAAAAACAACGATTCCGACAGCCCTGTCAGGTACCTGTTGATTGATAGCAGGAAAATTGTCTCGGTCGAAAATTCATTGTTTTTCGCTTTGGTAACCAGAAAAAACAACGGGCATAACTACATACCCGACTTATACGAAAAAGGTGTGCACAACTTTGTCGTATCTGCCCTGCCCGCTGATTATGAAAAATACCAGAACGCTACCTTTATTCTCGTAAAAGATACCCTGGTGGCGTTACAAGCCCTTGCCGCACATCATCGCAGGCAATTTTCAATTCCGGTCATTGGGATCACGGGAAGTAACGGAAAAACCATCATAAAAGAATGGCTTTTTCAGCTGCTTTCACCCGATAAAAATATTGTCCGCAGCCCGAAAAGTTACAACTCACAGATCGGGGTGCCGCTCTCGGTTTGGCAGATGCAGCCCGAACACGACCTGGCTATATTTGAAGCCGGAATTTCCGAGCCGGAAGAAATGAAAATTCTTCAACCCGTTATCAATCCGACCATCGGAATTTTTACCAATATCGGTACCGCCCATGAGAAGAATTTTATTGATATACGGCAAAAAGTAGGTGAAAAACTGAATCTGTTTACGAAAACAGAAACGCTGATCTATTGCTCCGATAATTTTGATATTCAGGACCGTATCATTAAATCCGGCATCTTCCAGAAAAACAGTTTTTTTACCTGGAGCTACAAGCATAAGGCCGATTTAAACATTTCGTCGGTTGACAAAAAACAAAACCAGAGCGTCATCACAGCAACTTATAAATCCAATAAAATTGCCATTACCATTCCTTTTACCGATGACGCTTCCATTGAAAACGCCAACCATTGCTGGGCGTTAATGCTTTACCTCGGTTATTCAAACACCATCATTGCCGAACGAATGTCAAAGCTGGTGGCTGTAGCCATGCGCCTCGAGCTTAAGGCCGGTATCAATAATTGTTCAATCATTAACGACAGCTATAGCTCCGACCTGAACTCCCTGGTCATCGCCCTTGATTTTATGAGCCAGCAAAATCAGCATCAGAATAAAACGGTGATCTTGTCAGATATCCTGCAAAGTTCATTGTCTGATGACGAGCTGTATGCCGAGATCGCCAATTTGCTGGTTTCAAAGGGTGTGAGCCGTATCATCGGCATAGGCCCTTCCATCTCGCGATACGAAAAACTCTTCCCTATCAACAAATCCTTCTATGAGAATACGGACGCCTTTCTGGAAAAAGTCCCGGGCTCCGCTTTTCATAATGAAACGATACTGATCAAGGGAGCGCGCATTTACGTCTTTGAACAGATAAGCCGGATGCTGCAGCAAAAATCGCATGAAACGGTGCTTGAAATCAACCTGAATGCTTTGGTTCACAACCTGAATTACTATCAGAACAAGTTGAAAAAGGGCACTAAGATCATGGCTATGGTGAAAGCGCTTTCATACGGCAGCGGTGGGTACGAAATTGCCAACGTGTTGCAGTACCATAATATTGATTACCTGGCTGTGGCCTATGTTGATGAGGGCATTGAATTACGTAAGGCCCGGATTACGACACCCATTATGGTTATGAATCCGGAGGAAGAAAGTTACGACCTGTTGAGTAAGTATAACCTTGAGCCGGAAATTTATAATTTCCGGACGCTCCGCCTCCTTATTGAATCTATAAATGCTTACGAAAACAAGGGAAATGAAAAATTGCCCATCCATATAAAAATTGACACCGGTATGCACCGGCTGGGCTTTTTACCGGAAGAAACCGATGAGTTGGTCCGCATGTTGAAACAAAACAGCGGCCTTATTGTTAAATCGGTTTTTACACATCTTGCAGCCAGCGAAAACAAAAACGAGGACGATTTTTCAAGACAGCAGATCAATGTGCTTACAGGTGTTTGTGACCGTCTGAAACAGGAACTTTCAGAACCGTTTCTGGTTCACGTGTTAAATTCAGCAGGGATTTCACGGTTTACGGATGCTCATTTTGATATGGTCCGGCTTGGGATCGGCCTGTATGGTATTTCGTTTTACGAAGAGGAACAACAGAACCTGCAAAACGTCAGCACCTTACGCACCATCATATCGCAGATTAAAAACATATCGAAATCAGATACCGTGGGCTACGGCAGAAAATGGACCGCCAAAAAAAATGCAAAAATCGCCATTGTTCCAATTGGGTACGCCGATGGACTGAACCGCAGGCTTGGCAACGGTAACGGCCATCTGATCGTAAATGGCTTTAAAGCGCCTATCATTGGTAATGTCTGCATGGATATGTGCACGCTGGATATCACCGACATCGAAGCTAAAGAAGGCGATACAGTTTATGTTTTTAACGATCCGGCCACCATCAAAGACCTGGCCTGTAAACTCGACACGATTCCCTACGAAATCCTGACTTCCGTGTCGGGCCGGGTAAAACGTATTTACTATTACGAGTGATTTTTTCGGGAAATTATACTGAAAAAGTAGCTGTTGAGGCTCATCCGCAAATGGGTGGGCGGCACATATAAGGATATCACATCTATAAAACACGTAATAAAAGCAATGGTAATCAATCAATTATCATTTTTTCTATTGTCCTTTTTGTCTTGAATCCCGACACTCCGTGTACGGGACAGGCCAAAAAGTACCAAAAAATTCAAGAAAATATATACCGAACCCTGTCTGCCGCCAGGCAGGCTTCGCACAGGCCACTCCCTGGCACCGACATATTTTCTTGCCAACGCATCCGCCAAATGGCGGATTTCTGCGAAACAATTCGGTTTTTTCGGGACATGTTAGCTGTTATTAGGTGCGCAGGCTTTTCCTGGCGTGCGGGCCAGCGATGGTGTGAATCATAAAACATTTGAAAATCTGCAAAGTCACCGCAGGTGTTTCCCGACCCGCTTAGCGGCGTCGGGACCACTTTGCTTAGATTTTCAATGTTTTATGAGAGCGGGCGGAAGCATTCGCCAGGAGGTCTTTTTTTGCTTACTTTTTTGGACCAGCAAAAAAGCAAGGAGAATCTTTAATTGCTTTAAAACCAATCGATATTTTACGTGTTATATGCTCTGCTCTACTTTGCTAAATATTGGAAATAGTAATTAATTCTTCAAACAACCTCACATATTCGTCTTTCCAGGCGTTAAACGAGTATTTTTCCTCCACCGTTTTGCGCCCGCAATCTCCGATTTTTTTTCTTAACTCCGGCGATTCAATAAGAAGAGATAATTTCTCAACCCACTCAGCATCGCTTCCTGCAAGAAAACCGTTTTCACCATCCGAAATAATTTCATTGTTCACACCTACCGGCGACATCACCGCCGGGATCCCGAGCGCCATGTACTGCAGGCCCTTGAAACCACATTTACCCCGTGCCCAGTCATCATCCGGAAGCGGCATAATGCCAATGTCAAGCTCGGACAAATCCTCAATTTCTTTTTCTTTGCTCCATTTACAGAAAGAAATGCCTGAGCCTTCGGCATGATTCACATTCGAAATTAGTTTGATCCTGATCTTCCCCGGATATTTTTCCTGTATCTTTTTCAAAAAGGGAACCGCCAGTTCAAAATGCTTTAATGTGGTGTTCGAACCGGTCCAGCCAATACATACCTGTTTGTCTGATTCCTTTTTATGAACGATCGTTTTTTCAGTATCGAGTGTGGTTGGGATTATTTTTACATTTCCGTTGTATTGTCCTGCATATTTTGCCAGATAGCTGTTGCCGACAAAAGCCATGTCTGAAATCTTTAAAATATCAGCTGTTTTGGAAGGCCTTTTTAGCCACCTGAGTTTTTTGTTGCCCTCTGAAACATCCATCAGCCATATGGCATCGTCAAAATCAAGGATTATTTTTGCGCCATTTTTTTTAAACTTTTTCTCAAAAAATGCACTGCCAAACATGACGGCTTCGCGGTAAATAAAAACAATATCATATTCCCGGGCTCTTTTAAGATCTTTAAACCTGTGGCGGATGCTTTTTAACAGTATCAGGAATTTGCGGAAATAAAATCCGTTGCTGTAAAAAAATTTATCGTCTTTTTCATTGAGAAGGAAAGAAAGATCACATAAAAAGCCTTTTTGTTCAAGGTAACCAACGTATTGTTCAAACCGGAAGCGTTGCCCGGGAGACCGGCCGGGCCGGTGAGCAACAACAAACAAGACTTTTTTCAAGACCGTTTATTTTTTGGAGAGTGTTCTCAGCAGTGAATCCATAATAAACATGCCATCGGTATTGGCCAGTTCGGTATCACAGGCCCTTTCGGGGTGCGGCATCATACCGAAAACATTCCTGTTGGTATTGCAAATACCGGCAATATTATCAATGGACCCGTTTATATTTGATTCTTCAGTAATGTTGCCTGCAGCATCACAATATTTAAAAAGTATCTGATCGTTATCGTACAGCTGTTTTATTGTTTTTTTATCTGCATAATACCGGCCTTCAGCGTGGGCTACAGGAATTTTCAATGCAATTTTAGGGTCAAGGTGTTTTACCGGGGCGGCTTTTTTTGATACCGGCTTGATAAAGACATTTTTACAGATAAACTTCTGGTTGTTATTATGCAGCAATGCCCCCGGAAGTAATTTTGCCTCGCAAAGGATCTGAAAACCATTACAGATACCCATCAGATAGCCGCCTTTGTTTGCATAATCAATTACCTTTTCCATGATAGGCGAAAACCGGGCAATGGCGCCCGAACGAAGATAATCGCCATAAGAAAAACCGCCGGGAAGAAAAATAAAATCACATTTCTGCAAGTTTTTATCCTTGTGCCACAGGGCTACAACATCTTGCTTCAAAATCTTTTTCAACACATATAACAGATCGTGGTCACAGTTGGATCCGGGAAATATTACAACGCCAAATTTCATTTTTTTTGCTTTAGATAAGCAAAGATATACCCTTTAATTAAATTTTGAAGAACTTATTGAAAAAAACTACCGCTTATCTTGTTGCAAAAGCATTTAACCCGTTTTTTCTGATATGGTTAAGTTCCTCACCATTAAACACTTTTGCCCTGTAAAGATTAAAAAATTCTTCACTCACGGATTGGTTGAACACCATAAGATCGTCGGTATTAACCGTAACCTTTATGCCGTGGTCATAAAGTTTGCGGATCGGATGTTTTTCGATGGATTCGGCCCGGCAAAGCATCACATTGCTCGTGGGGCAAACATTAAGAATGATATTATGATCGGCAAGCCATTTCATCACTTCTTCCGAACCTGAGGCGGCAATGCCATGCTGAACCTGATCCAGTTCCAGCAGTTCAACAGCTTTTCTGACCGATTCGGCGGTACCATACTCGCCTGCATGTGCCGTTAATACAAGCCCCCGGCTCTTTGCCTTGCGGTATAAAGGAATAAAATTTTTCACATCACCAAACAACTCGTCTCCATATAAATCTATTGACTGAAAATAACCAGTATCCAGAAGCGTTTCAGCTTCATAAAGCAATTGCCTGAACTCGTGTTTACGGTCGAGGCCCAGTTGGGGAACAAATAAAATTTCGGGGGCAACATTCCGGTGGGTGTTTTTTACTATTTCGGTGATACCTGCTCCGTAAGCATCAGTGATTTTATAAAAACGGCTGTCTATACTTATTTGCAGAACACGAACACCGTCATTTAAAGCCTGCTGAAAGGTGGCTTTTTTATTATTTTCAAAGAATCCCGGCATCTTAAGAATTTCATCAAAAGCCGTTTCAAGATATGCTTCAAAATCATAAAAGGAGGGCATGGTCTGTGGCGCTCTGGGAATTTTTTTTCCGCTCCATTTTTCTAAACCTTCTATGCGGCTTCCCAGTTCGGCATGGTTGTGAAGGTCGCTTTTGGGGATTGTTGCCATGAGGTTTAGGTCATTCGTCTCCAGCGCTTTTATAAAATCCTTATCCGTCATGTGTCAGTTTTGTACAAAATTAAAATAAAAAGCCACCCCGTTGGGGGTGGCTGATGCTTATTTTTACTTGAGTTATTACGCTTATTTTTTAGAGCTTTTCTAAAATGGTTACCAATGCAAGTATCGCCAGCATCCAGGCAGCAAAGATAATCCACAGAACGTATGATTTTGCTGTTTTCATGGTTGGGTTATTTTTAATTGTTTCCATTGGGTTCCTTTCTTTTTTTTGTGTTTAGTGTTAACGTAAAAGTAGCCTCCATAATTTGCTTAAATGTTTATCAATCAGTTAAAGGCGCATTTTAAAAAGTTAACGGCAGTTTTTTACGAGTTTCTTGTATTTAAGGACAAGAATTTGGCCCAAAAGGTTGTACAGCCTTGATATTCTTTAATTAAGGCCGGGGATTAATAGTGGCAGGTTCAATAAATTTGCCACTATGTATTAAAAAAAATGCCTTGAAAAACAAGGCATTTTTAAAAAACTAAACTTATTACAACTTAAATTTTCTGAAATTTATAGGTTTTTTGAACCTGGCCGGTGTTGATCCGGATAAAATAAATCCCATTCAATAAGTTGCTTACGTCTAAAGACTTACGGAAGTTCGCTGCAGGGTTTTCCAAAGACTGATTATAAACTCGCTGGCCTAGTACATCAAAAATTTCGATCTGCACAGAAATGGCATTCAACTTCGAAAAGTCAATATTCAGAAGGTTGTTGACAGGGTTGGGAGACACGAGCATTTGAGTGTTTTCCATCTCTTCTGTCCCGGTACAGCTGACAACCGTGGCTGTCACAGCGGTCCTGGTACTGATACAATCGTTTTCTTTTACCACCCAGTCGTAGAAATAGTAATAATACGGGTTAGATGCCGGAGCGCCTGCGCTACTTCTGGTTAGCGAAAATTTTCCGGGGGTGGTGATAGGATAGGTGATTCCTGCCTTGTTTCTATACCAACCGGGAGATAATGGACCAGCCAAACGTAATCCTGTGTCCACAGGAAGTGTGAAGTTTAACGTAACTGTATTAATTCCTGCTGACAGGTTTACCGTAGCAGAAGCCAGTGTTGTTCCGGCTGAGTTTTGAAGTGAAATCACCTTGCCTGTCTGAGCTGCATTAGCGTAAATCTTCACTGTTTGTAAAACAAGTGGAATATAAACATCAAAAACTTCGTAATGAACATAGGCATTTGAAAAATAACCTCCGCTTCCACTTGCAGAATCGGCTTTTGCCCCGTGCGTTGCCGCCCCGGTAACATTATCTTCAGCATAATAGGTTGTAGAACTTGATAAAACGGGGGTTGTGTATGGATTTCCAGTGTAGAGGGCCGTGGAACTTGCCAAAGAGTTATACCACTTGATCGTGCCGCTGCCGGTGGCCGACAATGTTGCAGTTGAAGGATTGCAAACTGTGGCTCCCGTTCCTACTGGTCCCGCCGGTTTGTTTATAATAATATAATTTGTTTTTGTCAGGGAGCCCGGCCCCACAGCATTTGTGGCCTGCAATGTTACCGTATAGGTTCCGTTTGCAGTATATTCATGCGTCGGGTTCTGCGCCGTGGATGTGCCACCATCGCCAAAAGTCCATAACCAGCTTGTCGGGGTGTCGGTCGACTGATCAGTAAAGGTAATGCTTCCGACACAACTGGTGGTAACATTGGCAACGAAATTAACCGTGGGAGCGGCGGCGCCGTTAGGGTTATACAAATCCAGAACGGTAAGGCCGGTTGATGAAGGATCCAACCAATTACTCAAACGGGTGGAACTGGTGCCGCCGCCGGTCCATGAAACATCAAAACGGCCATAACAATCATACATATTTGATGAAGAGGCTGTACAAGAAGATGGCCCGCCGTACAATTGTCCCACGATGCGTTTGTTTTGATCAAAGATCGGTGATCCTGATGAGCCCGGCTCTGTGCAGGCCGTTGTTGACCAAGGCGTTTTCCAACAGGAAGCGGAACTATAGGTGGTGGCTGTCATGGCGCTGCACGGAGAAATTTTCTTTATATCAGCATCCGGGTGATGAATGGCCATACCGGAAGTGGGCGCAACCCCTGTGCGGTCCCATCCGGCATAAATAACGTTATAGCTGGATGGTGGCGTGGAATTCATTTGTACAAGGCAAAAATCAGAGCCGGTATTTCTGGCTTTTAAAGTAGATCCGGAAATTGAATTATAGGAAGGTGATGAAGAGGGTTGTGTGCAGGTCGGAGCCTCCCAGTTAAACCAAAATACCCATGTTACCCAATCATTACTGGTTGAACAATGATTTGCAGTTAATACATAAGGGGTTCCATCATTTGCGGTATTGTTTACCAGGGCGCCAGTGCAAAAACCTGATCCACCAACCACCAGCATACAAACAGATTTTATCTGGTCTTCCCAACCTGTTCCGGTAGCACAGTGCACATTTACCTGACAGCTTCCGGCAGTGCCAAAATCTTTTAAATATTCTTTAATACCGCGGTAACCGTGAGTTACCCTCGAAATATTCAGTTCGCCTGAAAAGGCAGCATCAGCCGGTTCATAATATTCAACCGTTATAGCACTGCCTTTGACCAGCGTGGTGGCAAACACGCGGTCTGCCTGATTGTTGAAATCGGTAAAAGCCCCGATTACATCGCTATGGTCGTCGTTGTAAATAAATAATTTGGCGCCGGGAGGCAACAGGTAATTATCAAAAGTCAGATTGATCGAGGTGGCTCCCTGCGAAAAAATGCGAAGCCTCCACAATTTATCACCGTTAGGCAGCACTTCGTTGATCCCGCTGTTCGTTGGGTTCAGGATCACGTCGAGGTTTTGCCCAAAACGCCAGGGAACTTCTTTAATTTTATCCATCACGAGGTCTTCGGCCTGCAAGGCTGCCACATCAACAAAAGGCATAACGGCCGTCGGAACATTGGTTGTAAGGATTCCGGTATTTTCGGCGTTAAAACTCAGCGGTTTGCCGCCCTGACTGATCTGGGCGCTGCCAAGATTAACAAAAAACAGGACAAAGCCTGTTAAAAATAAAAAAGGGGAAATTTTTCTCATATGCGGTTTATGGTTAATTTCTACAAATTTATAATAAAATTTTTTTCTTTTATCACAATTTTATATTAAAATTTTTTCCATTTTTTTGGCTAAAGCATTTTTTATAGGTGTCAAATTAAATAAAGATTCCTCATCTCGCTTTGCTGTCTGTATTATAACGATTGCCATTAGTTTAAAAATTAGAAAAGCTTATATAACTTAATATTATGCTTTTGTTTCTGTTGTAAACATGAAATTTTTCTCTTACTTTTTTGCGTGTCCAAAAAAGTAAGCAAAAAATGACCTCCTGGCGAATGCTTCGGCCCGCCCTCAGAAAACATTGAAAATCTAAGCAAAGGCCGTATGTTTGCAAAAAAATAAGTTTCAGAAATAATTATTAGGTTTGAAT
>DAOQAT010000057.1:0-20324 GCA_035354195.1 Bacteroidales bacterium
CCGCGCACCCATTTTTTATTGGTTTTCACCTGGGCAAAATCCACATCAAACGACAAATAAAACTGGCGGTAACGTTCAAAAGTTGGTAAGGTCTCCCCTTTTTCGTTACGTTCCGGATTTGAAAACCCTCCCAACATGCCTTCCGCGCCATAACCTACCGAAACACATAACCACTTCGGAACTTTCGTGCTTTTGGGCATCACCAGGCCGGCGCTCACCGAAAGCCACTGGGTCTGGCCGTTATAGTCTTTGATGATACGTTCGGCGGCAGTACTTCCAAGAACTTCGGGGCGATACGATGCATAACGCGTCGAGTGATACGAAATCTTTAGCTTGACCCGCCGCTCTTCGAAAAAATAGGCCTGTGTGGCAAAAAATGCAGTGCCTAAAATATTGGCAGACATGTCGGCCAGCGAAAATCCCCAATGTGTCGAATAGCCGTCAAGCACCTCTATGGCGGTCATATATGCGAGACTGACAGCGCTGCCGTACAGAGCAGCTTCCTTTTTCTCCATGCCGGCCCAGCGGAATGAATAATAGCCATAAGCGGTAATGATATGCGCCGCTTCCAGATGCCCCAGCTTGTCCATCTGCAACCATTCCCGGCTGTCGTCGAACAAATGAAATTTGGACCGGGCATAGTTTTTATACCATAGTTCATTCAAACCATAAATGGAAGTGCCGATCAATACCGCATCCGTGGCAAGCACCGCAGCGAGGCGTTTTTTATTCAGCTCCTCCGAAAAACTGAAAAGCGGCGTTTTCGCCTTATTAATCTGAAGTTTTTCGAAACGGAAATTCAGCCCCTCGGCATTCACTTTGTTGTTTTCACTTTGAACCACGGAACTGTCAATCAATTCCGGAACCTGCGGATACAAAAACACCGGAGATGCTAACAGGGCAATGAAAAAAAATGTTATGGAAAAATTCTTAAACAAAATCAGGCGTTTGAGAATGGTTTTAACACGGCCAGTGTTTCTTCCTTGATCTTTTCCAGCAATTCCGGGCTGTCGGCTTCTGCAATAAACCGCAGGTAAGGCTCTGTATTTGAAGGCCTCACGTTAAACCACCAGTGCTGGAAATCAGCGCGGTAGCCGTCAAAATCATAAAAGGCGGCTGGTTTCTCCGATTGTGTATGATGTGCGAGTAAGGCATCCATCGCATCCATTTTTTTCTCAATTTTAAAGTTCATTTCACCTGTACTAAAATAAGGTGAGATCTTTTTTATCAGCTGTGAAAAAGAAATACTTCTCGCTTTCATTTTTGCAACTACATCAAGCACGAGCAAACAGGCAAGCATCCCTGAATCGGAATAATTGAAATCACGGAAATAATAATGCCCGGCATATTCGCCGCCATACAATCCTTTTATTTCTTTCAGCTTGGGAGCTGCAAAAGCCCGGCCGACACGCCACATACTCAGGCTGTAGCCAAGTTTGGCAATATATTCTCCCACAGCTTTGGAACTGCGGATGTCCTGAAGCACAATGCCTTTTTCTTTATCGGCAAAGTAATGCGCCAAAACAGCGATAATGAGGTCGGGAGAGATGAACTTCCCTTTTTCATCCACGAACATCACGCGGTCGGCATCACCATCGAAAATAACACCCAGGTCGCTGCCGTTTTCAAGTACATGTTTTTGCAGCATCTCCACATTTTCAGGCTCCAGCGGGTTTGCTTCGTGATTAGGAAACGTGCCGTCCGGCTCAAAGAACAGGTATTGGGGTTTTTCACCCAGCAGCCGTCGGATAAACAAGGCCGCCATACCATTGGAGCAGTCTATGCTGACTTTCAACTTTGAAATATTAGGCACATAAGGCTTCAGAAAAGCCAGGTATTTATCATGCTGGGCATACGGAATTATTTTCCCTTTGGCTGCTACCGGCTGGGGCGTTTCGGTTAATACCAATTGTTCCAAAGTTTGAAGCCCGCTGTCGTAACCCACGGGAAATGCATTGGTACGCGAAATTTTCATCCCGTTATATTCCTTTGCATTATGCGAAGCGGTGATCTGAACGGAGGCGTTAAATTTAAAAGCTGCCGTGGCCCAATAGACATAAGGCGTGGTGGCAAGCCCAAGGTCGTAAACATCTGCCCCGGCATCGGTGATACCCTGCGTGAGGTACTCGAAAATTTCCGGGGACGAAGTTCTCACGTCACGCCCCACCAGTATCTTGTCGGCCTTTAACAATCCCGGCAGGAAAAACCCGATTTTGTAAACTTCTTTTTTTGAGAAATCAATATTATAGATTCCCCTGATGTCGTATGCCTTAAATGCAGTCATCCATAAAATTTTATAAAGGGTCTTTTAGGAAATCCCTGATATTTTCGAAATATTTGTTTTTATCCTTTGTAAATGTTTCTGCAGCCGTCGCATCTTTCACTATCACAACGGTGGAACGGTTTTTTTGCACCTTGCTCAGTTCTTTAATTTCCGCAGCGGAATATACCAACTCCTTTTCCCCGGCGATTAACAGCACTCCGTAAATAGCCGTGCCTTTTGATTCCAGTGCGTAAAATGGCTCGATCATGTATTTGTTAAAACCAAGAGGCAACAACACGTCTTTGCCTGCAAATTCCTTGAATTTCTTTTTGATGCCTTCCAATGTGGAATAAGGCGAATCGGCGATCACCTGGAAAATTTCTTTACGGTTGCAGCCAACAGCTATGGAAAGCCCCGCGCCTACCTGAACACCGTAAAGGTCAACGATTTTCATCTTTGAATAATACTTTCTTGAATAATCAATGGCCGCATTAAGGTCTTTTTCGAACTGGGCATAGATAAAGAAATTGTTGTTGATGGTAAAATCTTCGCTTTCGCCATAGCCTCTGTAATCATAGGTTAACACGTTATACCCCAGCGTAACAAAATTACTTGCTACTTCAATCAGATCGGCCATGTTGCCGTCGCCGCTGCCGCTTAAGATGATCATTTTGAACGAAGGCGTCTGCGGTTTATAAAGCCAGCCTTTGAGGTTGAGGTTGTCCGAAGTTTGAATGGTCACTTCATCATATTCGAGCCCGAAATCACCGGGACGGGCGGCATATTTACGGCTTGGGTTCAACGCAAACGCAGAAGTAACAACGAATAATGTCAGTGTTAAAAAAAACAGTTTTTTCATGGTTGTAAAATTTATTTGGGATTGTAAAAATAATTTTTTTTTGGATAAGCTGTCATTTTTTTATCTTCCTTCGGTTCAGTGCATCGTGATATTTCTGTGCATTCTGCTGATGCTGCGCCGGTGTTTCGGCAAAGCTGTGGTAACCCGACATATCCGCTTTGGCACAAAAATACAGGTAACCGTGTTTTTCATAATCCAGCACTCTATCAATCACATACGGTTCGGGCAGGCAAATGGGCCCGGGCGGCAGGCCTGCATTTTGGTAGGTGTTGTAAGGTGAATCATATCTGGTCTGCGCATTCAATACCCTTTTTATAGAAAAATCGCCGATAGCAAAGATCACTGTCGGGTCCGCCTGTAAAGGCATCCCGATGTTCAGCCTGTTAATATAGACACCGGCCACTTTCGGCATCTCGTCTTTTTTCTTGGTCTCCTGGTACACGATAGAAGCCAGTATCACCACCTCTGCCGGGCTGAGCCCGATGGCTGCCGCTTTATCCCGGCGGGTTTTGTTCCAGAATTTTTCATACTCGCCGTACATCTTTTCGAAAAATTTTTCGGCAGGCGTATCCCAGAAAATTTCGTAGGTGTCCGGCAGAAAAATACACATGACATTGTCTTTGTTCAGCTCATGTTTTCTGAGATAGGCGGTATCGTTCAGCAGGCTGGTAAGTGAAACGGAATCGGCTTCAATCAGTTTGCTTACCCTGGAAATAAAATTCTCCTTGGTCCTGATGTTGTTAAAAGTCAGCCTGACAGGAACCTGATCACCCGACCGCAGCATATTGATAAGCTCATTATTGCTCATTTTGTCCTTCACCAGGTAACGCCCCGATTTCACTTTCATGGTGTAGGCCTTATGTTCGCAAAGCCATTCAAAAGTGTTGGTGTCGATGATGATATTTTGTTTGTACAAAATTCTTTTTACATCCTCAAAGTTGGAATTTGTCGGGATATAAACATATAATTCACTTTTCCCGCCCAGGTCCACATTTTTCACGTAGATGAATTTGTAATACCTGCTGCCAATGACCATACCGGCAATAAGACAAATACCGATGAAGGTGAGAAATCCTACAAGGAAATTCTTCTTGAATTTGCTTTTTCTTCCGCCCTTTTTTCTTTTTTTCGCCAGGGTTTCTTTCTTTACTGTTGTTTCCGTCATTTTATCCATTTATTAGCTGCAGCATATACTCGTTCTTCCATGATTTATTGTAATACCGCCAATCTTTTTTGAGGCCGACGATCTGAAACCCATGATTTGTAAATAGTTTCAGGCTATCCTTATTTTCTTCGCCGATATTACAAAACAACTGATGCAGCCCCAGTGTTTCGAAGCAGTATTCGATCATCAACCCCAGCGCTGCCGAGGCATAACCTTTTTTTTGCGCTTCAGCCACGATGAATATTCCTATCCCCGCCCTGCGGTTGATGGTGTCGCCTTCGAAAAGATCAACGCAGCCAATGGATTTTTTTTCAGGCGTGTCGTTTGATTCAATGATCAGCTTCATCTGGCCGGAAGTAAAAAATCCGTCTCCCACGCTGAGAACATACTGTTCGATGGCGTACCTTGAAACGGGCTCCTTCTGTTCGGCCGAAATCATGTTGTGGGCATCATTTTCGAGCCGGTAAATAAAATCTATGTCTGCAGGTTCTACTGCTCTCAGGTTGACTCTGTTATTTTGCATAAATTTAAATTTCTATGTCGCCCTTGTATACAAATGCAGCGGGGCCTTCGAGCCACACATCGGTAAACTGTTCTTTTTCTTTGGTGAAGCTCACCTTAAGATTTCCGCCGCGGGTGGTAATCTCGAATGTATTTGCCGGAATTATCATCGATGCCGCTATTGCCGAAGCTGTAACGCCGGTGCCGCATGATAAGGTTTCGTCCTCCACGCCGCGCTCATAGGTGCGCACGTAAAGCTTTTCATTTTTCAGTTCAACAAAATCCACATTGGTTCCTTCAGGAAATGCCGGGCTGTAGCGCACTTTTTTTCCTTCCGCTACGACATCCGTTTCATCGGCATTTTCCACAAAAGCCACATAATGAGGTGATCCGGTATCAAGAAAATAAAACCCATCGCCATGCTGAATATGGCTGACATCGGCCATTTTCAGGCGGACCTGTGTAACGCCATTTCCGCTTTTCAGAATTTCAGCCCGGTGGATGCCGTCAACAGCCAGAAAGGTAATTTTCTCGTTCAGTTTTAAATGCTGGTAAGCAAAAGCAGCAATGCACCTTCCGCCGTTACCGCACATCGAACCTTCCCGGCCGTCGGAATTAAAATACCGCATCGAAAAATCATAATCAGCTGACTTTTCAAGCAATAACATCCCATCGGCCCCGATACCGAAACGCCGGTGGCAAAGCCTGGCAATGATATCTTCGCCCGCTGCGAATTGGAGTCCCCGGTTATCGATGATGATAAAATCGTTTCCGGCGCCGTGGTACTTATGAAAATTCACGATCATATCGAATTCAGTTCTTTTAAAAGCGATTCATTTTTCATGAGTACGAACGACCTGAAATCGTCCGTGTATTCGATCAGGTAATATTCCTTGTTGTATTTAATGAACAGCTCGTTGTTGTATCCAATTATTGACAGGTTGTTGAATTCGTACAGGCCGAAAAGTACCAGCTTGTTTTCATCAAGCTTATACCCTTTGTAGTTAAGCGGCGACCGCCAGAACTCAACTTTAAGCGTACCTTTTTGCTTACGCGGGGTTTGCCGCTGATCGGTGAGTATGGAATCGAGTTCATAGTTGTTGTTCACCTCGGGAATTTCGCCGGAAATCTTAATAAGCCTGGTAATGATCAGTTCATCTTTTGAAATAACGATATCATCATACGCAGAACCTGTGGACTGCCCCACCGTGTCATTGATCTCGTTGGTATAAAGCGCAATAAGCTGTTCAATGCTTAAGGTAGCCGAATCCATTTTAAGGCTGTCGATAAAGGTATCCGGGATTTTCACATTGCCGATCCTGAAATGCTGCCCTGATTTTTTACGGGGCCTGATGGATTGGTCGTACTGGCTGGTATCGATGCTCAGTTCATTTTTATTTTTGGATAAAAAATCAAAAAAATTATTATCGTTCAACTGCCACCAGATGATGCCGCCGCCGACAAAAAATCCCAGCACCACACCCAACAGCAGGTAAATAACTTTATTGACTTTGTAACTCATCGTATGATTTTGATTTTTTATTCAAAATTCATTACAAAAGTAATACTATTTCGCTGATAACAGTTTAATACCGATTAGCTTTCGGGAATATTTTTTTTTATAAACAAAGACTGGTTGTTACTGGGATAAAAACAGGGGAAGGGATATTTTTCTACTGATTAATTGTAACAATTTAACTGAACTATTGACTATTAGTGAGAGTATTCCTTTCCTCTTTTTAAAAGCTTAGGATCACTTTTTTAGCAAAAAAATATACTATCATTAAGTTTCAGACGTTTTTTGTAAGCATCTGACAAAAAATCATCAGGTACAAATTTTGATAAGCAAACGCAAAAAATTACGAGATATGAAAAAAACAGTTTTAACAATTGCTATTGCAGTATTATCAAGTCTTGCAACAATTTTCGCATTCAGGTTTGCGGATAAAAAGAACAGCGATATCCAGACCTATTTCAAAAACCAGGCACCTGTTCAAACTGTCAGCCTGACAGGTTTACGCCCGACCACCGGCCCTGACTTTACAGCCGCCGCAGAAAAAACCATACATGCTGTGGTGCATATTCAAACACAGTACGATTACAAAAATTCGTATTACGACCAGTTTTTTGGTTACGATCCATTTTTCAACTTTTTTAATCAGCGTAAATATAACAACCAGCCTATCATTGCGGCGGGTTCCGGGGTCCTGATCTCTGAAAACGGCTATATCGTCACCAACAACCATGTGGTGAGCGATGCCAGCAAAATTGAGGTAACGCTTAACGACAAAAGGACATACCCTGCCACCGTTGTTGGTACTGATGCCGGCACCGACCTGGCGCTCATCAAAATTGATGAAAAAGACCTTCCTTATGTAACTTACGGTAATTCTGATGAAGTAAGGATCGGGGAATGGGTGCTCGCGGTCGGGAACCCGTTCAACCTCACATCCACCGTTACAGCAGGTATTGTCAGCGCTAAAGCAAGAGATATCAACATCTGGGGCGATAACTCCACCGTGGAATCTTTCATTCAGACGGATGCAGCCATCAACCCGGGCAACAGCGGCGGCGCACTGGTGAATGTCAACGGTGAACTTATCGGCGTCAACGCCGCCATCGCAAGCAATACCGGGTCATACACCGGTTATTCGTTTGCCATACCTTCAAATATTGTCCGCAAAATCATCTCCGACTTGATTGAATTCGGTCAGGTGCAGCGGGCTTTCCTCGGCATCAATTTCACCGACATCGACAGCAAACTGGCGGCCGCACACAACCTTAAAAACATGAACGGTGTATATGTTGAATCGGTTTACAAAGACGGCGCATCCGAAAAAGCAGGGATCACACAGGGCGATATCATTACTAAAATCAATACCACCAGCGTGAACAGCTCTTCCGAGCTGAAAGAAATGATTGTACGTCAACGCCCGGGAGACAAGATCACCTTGACCATCATACACAACAATGTTGAAAAACAGGTCAACCTCACCCTTGAAAATAGCGAAGGAGGAACCGTCGTGCTTAACGCGGATGGTTCCGGTAATGGGAGCGCGCTGGGCGCAACCTTTCAGGAAATCACCGACAAAGAAAAAATCACCCTGGGCCTCAGAAGCGGTGTGAAAATCGTTAAACTCGAAAAAGGTAAATTATCCGGGGCGGGGATCAAACAAGGGCTGATCATAACCCGAATCGACAATCAGCAGATGAAAACCGTAAGTGATGTCTTGAAAATCCTGGGCAACAAAAGGGGCACCGTCCTGATCGAAGGCGTGTATACCAATGGCATGCAGGCATATTTTTCGTTCGGTTTGTAACAAAATATCTGTTTTATCGTACTATCTGCTGTTCAAATTTCTAAAAAGAAATATTTTGCAGATATTAAAAAAATTTGTATCTTTGTACCCGTTTCCCATTTAGGTATTTATACTCCTGAAAATCAATTAATTATAAATATATCCTGTTATAATGAGACAATTAAAAATTACTAAATCGATTACAAACAGGGAAACAGCCTCCCTCGACAAATATTTACAGGAAATAGGGCGCGAGGAGCTCATCACTGCTGACGAAGAAGTAAAGCTTGCACAACAGATCAAAGCCGGAAACCAGGAAGCTCTTGAAAAACTTACCAAAGCCAACCTTAGGTTTGTGGTTTCTGTGGCTAAACAATATCAAAATCAGGGCTTAAGCCTCCCGGATCTTATCAATGAAGGAAATCTTGGACTGATAAAGGCTGCCAAACGTTTTGATGAAACCCGTGGGTTTAAATTCATCTCTTATGCTGTTTGGTGGATACGCCAATCGATTTTACAAGCTCTTGCCGAGCAATCCAGGATCGTCCGCCTTCCTTTAAACCAGGTAGGTTCGCTCAACAGGATTTCGAAAGAATTATCCCGCCTGGAACAAAAATTTGAACGTCCTCCCCTGCCCGACGAATTAGCCGAATCGCTTGATATTCCTCAGGAAAAGATCAATGCCGTGATGAAAATTTCGACCCGGCATGTATCGATGGACGCTCCGCTGGCACAGGACGAAGAAACCAAATTTATCGATGTTTATATGAGCGAAGACGGTGTTACTACCGATACCAACCTCATGTATGAATCACTTTCACGCGAGATCCAACGCTCCCTGTCGACACTCACCGATAAGGAACGTGACGTCATCAACCTGTATTTCGGCCTGGGCATGAACCATGGTCTGACACTGGAAGAAATCGCCGTAAAGTTTGATCTTACCCGTGAGCGCGTAAGGCAAATCAAAGAAAAAGCCATCCGCAGGCTGAAACACACCTCGCGAAGCAAACTGCTCAAGGCCTATCTCGGCCAGTAAAAATTTTAAAAAGCCTTCCCGAAACGGAAGGTTTTTTTTTGCTAAATATTCAAGAAACCTCTAATCAATATACTGTCTTGATTTGGAAAATTATGGAGTCAGTAACCTATTAACATCCCGCGCCGATGGAGCGGAACTTGCAGAAATAATGTTTATTACCAACATCACATTCCTACGGAATGAAATAACATTGTCGAGTCAGAGCGATCAGTAATGAGGACAGAGACGATTTTGCGCCTGAACCACGTATTATTGTCTAAGCTCCAGAAGAGCTTAATGTTGGTAAAAGAGCATCTCAGACTCATCATACCGCTCCAGAGGAGCGGAACGTTCACGAAACAAGGTTTATTACCAACATCACATTCCTTCGGAATGAAATAACATTGTCGAGTCAGAACGATCAGTAATGAGGACAGAGACGATTTTGCGCCTGAACCACGTATTATTATCTAAGCTCCAGAGGAGCTTAATGTTGGTAAAAGAGTATCTCAGACTCATCATACCGCTCCAGAGGAGCGGAACGTTCACGAAACAAGGTTTATTACCAACATCACATTCCTTCGGAATGAAAAAGAGCCTCTGCGTAATTCTTGATTTCGCTATTATACAGAGTTCGCCGCAGCAAACACAGAGAAACCAAAGAGCCTGCCATGGCGGACACTGAGAAACAGCCTTTAAGTTTGGCTTTAGTGCCTAACTCAATTTTTTGCTAAAAATTTAAAGAAATCACTAATCAATATATTGTGCAATCGGCGTAATACCGCCAACGACCTTATCATTGATGTTCACCAGGACCTTGGTGTTTAAGGGGATCAGGATATCAACACGGGAACCGAATTTGATAAAGCCCAGCTGGTCGTTTTGTTCCACTTTCATTTTTTCTTCTGCATAACAGACTATGCGCCGCGCGACAAAACCGGCAATTTGCCTGACAAGGATGGGCGCCCGGCCTTCAGGTTTTATGATCGTGGTGGTCTGCTCGTTCATGTATGACGATTTCGGCTTGCGCGCCACGAAATACCTGCCGTAATAATCTTCCGTTTTAATAACCTCTCCGCTCACCGGGAACCAGTTGATATGCACATTATGCAACGACATGAACACCGATACCTGTATGCGTTTTTCGTTCAGGTATTTTTCTTCATCAATTTCTTCAATAGCCACCACAACGCCGTCGGCTCCAGAAAATATCAGGTTGGGGTCTTTAACAAAAACTCGTGCAGGCACTCGGAAAAAACGCAGTATCACCACATAAAACCCCAGCGAAGCCACCAATACTAATATTTTAAACCATAAATAGACATCAAGAAACATAAAGAGTGGAAAATTGATCAGGAATAGTAAAATTAAAACCGTAAGAATTATTCTGGTACCTTCTCGATGTAATTTCATAATCAGTTAGCAATAAAAAAATAAATATAAATAAAAACGAATGGCGCGGCAAAAAACACACCGTCAAAACGGTCGAGGATGCCGCCATGGCCCGGCATTAAAGTGCCGGAATCCTTTACATTCACGCTGCGCTTCAACATGGATTCGGCCAGGTCGCCCAAAGTACCTGTTATCACGATGATCATGGAAATGATCATCCAATGGTAAAATACCAGATCCTTAAAGATCAGGGATAGCACATAGGCGGTCAGGATACCGGAAACAAAAGCGCCGGCAGAGCCTTCCCAGGTTTTTCCGGGCGAGATCCGCTCAAAGAGTTTGTGCTTCCCAAAAGCAGAACCGACAAGGTACGCAACAGTATCGGTAGTCCAGATGATGATGAAAAATCCCAACAGCAAATGGGTGTTGAACTCACCTCGGATCTGGAAGGGGCTGTATAAAAAATTCAGCAAGGCCAGCGGAAGGGCAATGTAAAAAGCCCCAAGCACCGTATAAGCGATATTGGCAAAAGGGTGTTCGGTTTTGCGATACAATTCAATAATGAAGACGATCAGAAAAAACAACAGGATCAACAAAACAAATTCAAAACCGATGATGTCATGGGCATACAGTGAGATGCTGGCAAATGTATAGGCGCCAAGGAAAAGGCCATAAAACACCTGCGGCTTAATGTGACTGAGCGATGAAAGTTTATAAAATTCGTGGATACCCAGCAGGGAAACAGCCAAAAAAACAAGCATAAATGAATAAACACTCCAGCAAATGGAACCTATGACAATGGTGATAAATATCAATCCGGTTATGGTGCGGGTTACTATTTTTTTCATGCGTTATAATTCAGTATTAGTGTTTTGGCCCTCATGACATCATCCCGTGTAACATACAATTCAAAATTTCCGATCAGATAGAGTGAATCCTGTTTGTTCATTACAAATACTTCAATATCATGTTCTTTCAGCATACCTTTTATCAGTTCTGCTTCAAAATCTTTATTCGTTTCAAAAATCAACACCCAGTCTTCGCTCATTAATTATTCCGTGTTCATATCGTCAATCAAAAACAAATACAGTTCTCTTGGGCCATGTGCGCCCATCACCAGTGTCTTTTCAATATCGGCTGTCCGGCTGGGCCCTGAAATCACAGAAACCAGCGAAGGAAAATTATTTTTATATCGTTCCGCCACCACATTGAGGGCCTCTGCCAGGTCAGGAACGATCTGCGAAGCGTAAGCTACCACAATATGAACATCAGGATACACGATGAGCCTTCGCCCGGAGGCCTGGGCAGAAGAGACCATGATGCTTCCAAGCCTCGCGATCAGGCATTCACAAAAAGTGATGCCCTGAACCGCTTCGATCAGCGATTTGGGATCCTCGCTAAAAGGAACTTCCGCTTCGGTCAACAATTGCTTGATCTGCGGCTCTTGGCAATGCAGGTGATCCCACTTGTACTCTTTCGCAAAAACATTGATACTCTGCAGAAACTCTTCTTTATCGGCGCAATAGACAAACTTTCCGGCTATGGCCACAAAAGCTTTGGCAAAGGCAACCTCGGTGGTATCACCAGATTCCTTAAACACATTGGATGAAAAATCAATATCCGTAAAAGGGCATTCTGCCTCATTAATTCCGGCATTACGAACATTTTTCAGAACTTTTTCACGTGAGCTGTATTCTTCCATTTCTGTTTGTTCAGAATTTTAAAAATATTAACCTCCGGAATTCTCTGTTAAATCAGTGTTTGTCGCGTCCTTAGTCTCATTATCTTCAGTTTGTTCCGGCTTTTTATCTTCCGCAACAGGTTTTATCTCGTCTTCAGGTTTTCCTCTTCTGAGTGTAAATTTCACATCCTTGGCATCTTCATCAATGTGATGGCCATCGTCAAAAGGACGTTTGCCAAAAATCTGTTCCACATCTTCACGGAAAATCACTTCTTTCTCAAGCAACAGGTTGGCAAGCGCTTCCACCTTTGGCTTATTTTCTTTGATGATCTTAACCGCTCTCTCGTATACTTCTTCAACGATCTTCCCGACTTCTTCATCGATAACTTTGGCCGTAGTCTCGCTGTATGGCTTTGTAAGGGCATATTCCTGCTGGCCCGTCGAATCGTAATAGCTCAGGTTGCCGATCCGTTTGTTCAAGCCAAAATACATAACCATGGCATAAGCCTGTTTGGTAACACGTTCCAGGTCGTTGAGGGCTCCGGTAGAGATCTTTCCGAAATTGACTTCTTCAGACGCCCTGCCGCCAAGGATCGCACACATCTCGTCGAGCATTTGTTCGGTAAACGTGATCTGCCTTTCTTCCGGCAGGTACCAGGCAGCGCCTAACGCTTTTCCGCGTGGAATTATGGTTACCTTCACCAGTGGCGCTGCATGTTCCACAAGCCAGCTTATCGAAGCGTGTCCCGCTTCATGGAAGGCAATGACACTCTTTTCTTCCTGTGAAATAATTTTGCTTCTTTTCTCCAACCCGCCCACAATACGGTCGATGGCATCGAGGAAATCCTGTTTTTCAATCACTTTTTTATTCTTTCGTGCCGCGATCAGGGCTGATTCGTTGCAGACATTGGCAATATCGGCGCCGGAAAAACCGGGAGTCTGGCGTGAAAGAAAGTCTATATCAATTTCCGGTGACAAGGTCAGCGGTTTCATGTGGACTTTAAAAATGGCTTTGCGTTCTTCAAGGTCGGGAAGCTCGACATGTATCTGGCGGTCGAAACGCCCGGCGCGTAACAAAGCCCTGTCGAGGATATCGGCACGGTTGGTAGCGGCCAGGATGATAACGCCGGCATTGCTTGAAAAGCCGTCCATCTCGGTCAGCAGCTGGTTCAGCGTATTTTCCCGTTCATCATTGGCGCCGGTCATCGGATTTTTGCCACGGGCACGCCCGATAGCATCAATTTCATCAATAAAAATGATACAAGGCGCTTTTTCCTTAGCTGTTTTAAAAAGGTCGCGCACACGTGAAGCGCCCACGCCCACAAACATTTCAACAAAATCTGAACCTGAGAGTGAGAAGAACGGAACTTTAGCTTCGCCGGCTACAGCCTTAGCAAGAAGGGTCTTACCAGTACCCGGAGGCCCGACAAGCAAAGCGCCTTTTGGAATTTTTCCACCTAAGGTTGTATATTTCTTCGGGTCTTTCAGGAAATCTACGATCTCCATGATCTCCACCTTGGCTTCTTCCAAACCTGCCACATCGTTGAATGTAATGGAACTGCTGGTGTTCTTATCAAAAAGCTGGGCTTTTGATTTTCCAACATTGAATATCTGTGAGCCGCCGGCGCCCCGCCCCATCATTCGCATGATCACCAGCCAAATGATGACGAGAATGGCAATCGGAATGATCCAGCCTAAGATATCTCCGCTCCAGTTGTGGCGCGTTTCGGGGACAATATCAACACCCTGGCGGTTTAGAATTTTTTGTTTTTCAATACTATTTTTCCCAACCGTATCATTTGCAATGATAGATTTTTCAACATCCCTGACTTTGTTTTCAAAGTTTTCGGAAGATAATATTTCAAATTGATATTGGGGCTTTTCATTAACTTTACTGGCGCCGATCCCTTCTTTGGGTTTCACCTTGCTAAATGCGGTGTCCGTTAACAGCGCGTCTTTCTTGATATATATTTCTGCTTTTTCTTTATTTACAACAACAACTTTTTCGACTTGTTGTTTTTCCAGAAAAGTAACAAACTTGTTCCATGTGATCACTTCCGGGCTGCTGCCGGTCCCGTTAAATAAATACAAGGCGAAAAAAGCCACGGCGAGGGCCGCATAGATCCAATAAAAATTGAATTTTTTCTTTCCCTGATTATTTCCCTGCAACTCGTTCTTAAATTTATTATCCTGTTGGTTGGCCATGAATCCTTTTCGTTTTTTAGTTATTATTCCGAATCAATGTGCTTAATTTCCGCATCGGCCCAAAGATTTTCCAGTTTATAAAAGTCACGGTATTTTTCCTGAAATATATGTGCTACAACATCAAAATAGTCCAGCAGTATCCATTCCGCATTCTGAAATCCTTCCCTGTGAACAGGTTTTTGTCCGGTAGTTTTACGCACTTCTTCTTCAACAGCGTCGGCAATAGCTTCAACCTGTGTACGCGACGTACCATGGCAGATGATAAACCTGGAAAACATCGTATTCTGGAATTTAGAAAAATCGATGCTGACAATGTTTTTCGCTTTTTTATCGATCATTCCCTTTATGATAGCATCATCAATGTGCGGCTTTTCAGCTTTTTTTCTTTTTACGGGCATCAGCAAAATTTCTTAAATTTGCAAAGTTACTATTTTAAATTGAATATTGCGAATTATTTATTGTATCATTCAGTCATAAAAACACCACTTTTTCCTCATTCCCGAATCATGAAAATAATCCGCAAAGAATCCCTCGCATCAACCAATAGTTTTGCTGAACAGCAACTGACTGAAGGTAAGATCAGCGAACCTTGCTGCATCATGGCTGCAGGCCAGTCGGCCGGTAAAGGACAAGGATCAAACTCCTGGGTGTCGGAAGCCGGAAAAAACCTGACCTTCAGCATTGTATGTTTCCCTGAGTTTTTGTTAGCCGAAAAACAATTTTATTTGAATAAGGCCGTGGCGTTGTCTGTCGCGGGGTTTGTTTCGGAACTTGTGCCGGATAAACGTATTGCGATAAAATGGCCGAATGATATTTACATCGAAAATCATAAAACTGCCGGTATTCTAATACAAACAGCCATTCAAACAGACAGGATGAAATACGCAATCATCGGCATCGGCATCAATATAAACCAGGAAGAATTTCCGGAATACCTTCCCAACCCCACCTCCATCATTCAGCATACAAAAACGAAAACCGATCTGGATTCAGCTATTAAAAGATTTTTGGATATTTTCAAAAATCGTTACGAAATGATTATGAACAACAGGATAGCCGAAACAGACCGTGATTACCTGAACGCATTATACCGGTTCGGGCAAAGAAGCTTTTTCGAATACGAAGGAAAAAGAATACGTGCAAGCATTTGCGGTGTTAACGAATACGGCTGGCTGCAACTTAACACGGATGACGGAAAAATGATCTGCGGGGATATGAACAAGATTAAGATGATTGTAGGTAAAAGGAATGTTGGCGAGCCATTACGCTGATGATATTTTTCTAAAGTAATCATTTGCAATAAATTTCAAAAAACAAATCGCTGTGGCGGATTTGTACTTTGAGATTTGGTTATTTTTGTAAGGGATCAGTGTTAAATTCCAATCCGCCGCTGCACATTGTTTGTATTTTGCCATTGATAAACAACCTTTTGTTCACTGCAGCAGTGCAGCATCCTACTGTATCACAATTTTAGTCGTAAACGTTTTCTCCTTTCCGGAAATTTTCACAAAATAAACTCCTTTGGAGGCGCCTGGAATAACTATTTCTTTTTGCGTTTGCTGTTTAATGCATGATTCAGCAAAAATTTGTTCACCCAGCAAATTATAAACCTCAATGAAATCAATTTCGTCGGCGCTGTTTATGGTAAACTTCCCATGATTCGGGTTGGGCGTTATTATAGGAACCTGAGTTAAAGTTTGATCAGCTATTCCCTGCACTTCTGATAAAGGCCGGCGCCAGATGCCCGAGGTGCGTTCATAAGCAAAAAGGTAACTGTCACTCACCGCTAATGCCTGGATGTTACGGCCGGTCAGCCCCGTATTGATGGAATCCCACACCAGCCCGTTATCGAAAGACCTGAAAATGCCTTCATTTGTTCCCATATACAGTGTGGCGCCTTCCTGTTTTAAGGCATAAACGGAAACATAACTAAATCCTAAATCGACCGGTGTCCAGTTGGCCCCGCTGTCGCTGGAAATGTACAAACCATTATCAGTGCCTGCCAGCACATTGTTTCCCATAATAGCAAATGCAGGAATAACATTGAACTCTGAAATGCCGTTGCTTGAGAGGTTCCAGTTCAGGCCCTGGTCGGTTGATTTATAAACGCCTGCTCCCAATCCTGCATATATTGTTGAATTATTAAATCCCAGCCCAAAAATCATCGAAGTATATGAAACATCCGAGGGCAGGCCGTTGCTTATTTCTGTCCAGTTTGAGCCCTCGTTATCGGAATAAAATAAATGGCCAAGGCCGCCGCTGGCATATATTCTACCTGCATTGCAGGCCATAGCAAAAGTAAAGGTCTGCGTTAATCCGGTATTGACAGGGTTCCATGTTGATCCGTTATCGCCCGAACGGAATACTCCGGAATCCGTTGCAATAAAAACATTGGAGTTGCTTATCGTTAATGCGTTAAAATTGTCGGCTGCCAAACCAGTATTGGCAAAATTCCAGCTGGTTCCGTTATCTGAAGATTTTTTCACGCCGGCCACATCAATGCAGGTGTAGACATTAGACCCGCTGGCTACCAGGCTCATAATCATTTCTCCGGTTCCTGCCTGGCAACTTGTTTGTTGCCACTGGGCATTCAGGCTTAACGCACTGAAAACAATGAATACTAAGGATAAAAACTTTTTCATGATTTTGCTTTTTGTTATTAATAAATTTGTCCTTGGTCAACAACAGGAATAACGGAATAATTTCTGAATTACCCGCTGTTCAAGGTTTTTAACCACATCCACGACAAATATATATTAAATAATTAGATAATGCAAGAAAAAGTTAAGATTTTTTTTTCGTAAGAAAATTAATAAAAAATTTAAAATGAAATTAAATACCAAAACCCGGTGGGCAGGTTGATATGGTCATTTTACGGGGAAGCAGAAAATAAATTGTTATTGATCAGAAATGCCGGACTGTCAGAAACCAGGCTTTTCGCAATGTTCTTTAAGTTTCTTAACCAAAATATCCACCAGGTTCTGCAAGGGACGTGAAGCCATCATGCTGATCATCATGGGCATTTCGTGGTCAAAAATAAATTCACCGGTAGTTTCGTTTTCCTGAACCTTGTCCAACAGGCAAATCAGTTCAAACGTAAAAGGGAGTTTTGTTCCAGTTTCTGGAAGGATACGGATTTTTGAATACGGGATTTTTTCCACTATTTTCAGTGACATCTGCCCCATGCCACTGACATCAAAGGTGCAGGTATCTTCTGTTGATTTCCAGTTCTGAACCTGATCCGGCATCAGGTCTTTGAAATTGTTAAAATCGGAAAGAAAATTATAAATCTTCTCTATCGGTGCATTAATGCTGGTTTTATCGCTTTTCAGTTGTCCCATTTTATTCCTTTCCCCATTTATCGGGAGCTTCACGCCACTTTGCCAGGCTGGCAAGATCCTCTTCCTTAATGAAATTGCTTTCGCAAGCCTGCTGCAGCAGCGAATTATAATCCGACAAGGTAACTAATTTGCAGTTTGCTTTTTTGAAACTTTCGGCTGCTTTTGGAAAGCCATAGGTAAAAATGGCAGCCATGCCTTTTACATCACAACCGGCATCGCGCAAGGCTTCCACGGCTTTGAGGCTGCTCCCGCCGGTTGATATCAGGTCTTCAATGACCACAACCGACTGGCCTTTTTCAACTACGCCTTCAATTAGATTTGCAAGCCCGTGTTCTTTCGGTGCGGAACGCACATAAACAAATGGAAGGCCCAGATCCTGCGCAACCAGGACACCCTGTGCAATGGCACCTGTAGCCACACCGGCAATCACATCGGGTATTCCGAATTCTTCACGGATCATTTCTGCAAACTGCTGGCGGATGTATGTGCGTATCTTCGGATAGGACAATGTCTTCCTGTTATCACAATAAATCGGTGAATTCCAGCCCGAAGCCCATACAAATGGTTTTTGCAGATTCAGTTTAATTGCTTTTATTTGCAATAAATATTCTGCAGTTTTTAACGCTATATCATTATTTTTATTCATAGTTCAATATTCATGGCACAAAATTACAAAGTCTACATCAACAACAAAGAAATAATTTTCACAGACGATGAAATTACCAGCATTGATGCTGATAATGACGATGATAATTTAAAAATATACGACAATCCTTCAGTAAATGATGTCAAAAAAATTATCTCCGATTTTGTTTTAAACGAAAAACCTCAAACATTATTTTTGGCCAGCCCTGATTCCAAAAACCTTTTCAGGGAATTCCGGAACGATTACAAATTGGTCAAGGCAGCAGGCGGGTTGGTACGGGATAAGGACAATCGTATTTTATGTATTTTCAGAAGAGGAAAATGGGATCTGCCCAAAGGGAAAATTGACAGAGATGAAAGAAGAAAACATGCGGCCCTGCGTGAAGTTCGTGAGGAAACGGGGCTGGACACACTATTTATTGTCAGAAAGTTTGATAAGACCTATCACGTTTATACTGAAAAAAATGCGCATATCCTGAAAAAAACGTACTGGTATGAAATGGCTGCCGTACGATCAGAACCCTTGAAACCACAGGCTGAGGAAGATATTACAGATATCAGATGGTTTGAACCTGATGAATTGGATGAAGTTTTCGAAAACACCTATACACTTGTACGCCGGCTTCTTGAGGGTATTAAATAAAAAAAACAGGCTGCGTGTTGCAACCTGTTTTCTCATTGGTTAGTACTAAATTACAGGAATCTATATAAGGTGCCGCTGTTGCCGTTAATTTCCCAGTCGATACGGTATTTGGTCGGGCAAACGCTTCCGTTAACATCCACCGGCTGGTCGTTATCGTCGTAGCCTCCGGTAAATGTTGCCTTTTTGTTGTCGGAAGGGATCTGATGCACTTTTACTCCGGCACATGGATCCCAATTGCAGGATTGTTTATGGATCACAGATTGAGTTATCTGGGTGTAAAATTGTTCTCCATGGCGGTTGGTTCCCCAAACAACCAGGTAATCGTAGCCATCGGCTGACCCAAATCCATCAACAGTGCACCACAGGTTTCCCGGGGTACCGGTGAAGGTCCTCTGACGGGCAACATTCCATGAGCGTGTGGTATTATCATCAAAAGTGGCCACTAAAGCCCCACTGACACGATGTACGATCGAAGTAGCCGTAGAACCTAAATTCATGATCAGGCCGCCGCTGACATTGGTATAAACCCGCGTACCATTTAAGGTAAGTGATTTATTGTCCGAAACGCGCGTGATCTGCAGGTTTATGAATTTAACCACCACACTTGTTCCGGCATTTACCCAACTGGTGTATATATTTTTTTTCACCTCTGCCTGCCCCACCCTGAGCCGGGTACCGGCACAATTCAATCCGTTAAACGTAATATTATAAATCATGGTATCGCCGATCACGGTGGCGGAATCAACCGAAACATTACATGGCAAAGAGTTTAAGGATTTAGCCCCGCCACCGGATATTACGGAGTTCACATCATTCATCACGTCGTCGTCGGAAGCTGCCATTTTATTTTCGTCAGCAGCCATCTGTTGCAATGAATCAGTATCGGGATCTTTATCTTTTTTGCAGGAAGAAAATCCTATGGCAACTACTGCGATCAGCATTGCGCAGAACCTGATTAAATTTGTTGTTTTCATAGTTTTAGATTTTAGGTTAAATAATTTTTTGTGTCTTTATAACAAATACACATCAATTATTTTTTACCCTGATAAAATTATTATTTTTGGCAAGAAAAATCACATTTATCCACCTTCAAATAAAATGATCCATGAAACAAAAAATCACTTTTAAGGAACGTTTTCGTTACGCATTCGATAAAACTATGTCGAAAGGCACACCGGCATTAATTATGTGGCTGGCACTTTTATCGGTACTGTTGGTGCTGGTCATTGCCACCATTTCTGTAATTATTGGAGTGGCCCCCGAAGGGGAAGAAAAAATGGGATTTATCGAAAGTGCCTGGAGAAGCCTGATG
>DAOQAT010000058.1:0-19960 GCA_035354195.1 Bacteroidales bacterium
CTTAATTATTCCTAATGCTACGCATTAGAAAATTCTTTAATGCGGAATTTGGGTTAATTATAATGTTGAAATAAAAAGCGGGGGCGGCCATTTGGCCGCCCCCGCTTTTTTTATTTATCTGAATGAAATTCTATTCCAGGCTTCCAATTGTTTTTTCTACAACCTGAAGTATTTCACAGGATCTTACCAGTTCTTTCATTTTGTTGTGATCCGGATAAAGCGGGCGGTCAATTTCAAGATAATCCACATGTTTGCGGATGGTGTCTTTGGCAGCCTTTGTCCCGTCACCTAGTTTATATTTTTGTTCCTCATACTTTTCGCGAAGGTCAAGAGCCTGTGCTGCTGCAAAAAATTCGATACCTAAAATACCATAAGCATTATCCATGATCTGCAGGTTTTTCAATACCCCGTTCATCCCCATAGATACAAAATCTTCCTGATCTGCAGCAGCCGGGATAGACTGAGTGCAGGACGGCATCGATAAAATCCGCTGTTCAACGATTTGCATGTCGGCGGTGTACTGGCTGAGCATTAATCCTGAGAACATGCCGGCTCCTTTGGTCAGGAATGGCGGTAGCCCGATGCTTAAGGCCGGGTTGTTCAGGCGGTTCATTCTACGTTCAGAAAGAACGCACACCATGGTAACAACAGCGCCCACCATATCCATCGGGACGGATACCGGGCACCCCTGGAAATTAGCGCCTGACAGCTGGAGGTTTTCTTCCGCAAAGAAAATAGGATTGTCGGCCACGCCGTTCAATTCTATTTCAACCTGTGAACGGGCCCAGGCGATCTGGTCGTGTGCCGAACCGATAACCTGAGGTGTTGAACGCATGGAATAGGCATCCTGTACTTTTACCTTCATTTTTCCGGTAGCGAGGTCGCCGTTTTGAGTGATTTTACGGATAGAAGCAGCACTTCTTATTCCACCCTTAAAACCACGAACTTCAAGGATACGGTGGTTGTATGGCTTAAGGTTGGCTTTCAGGGCTTCAAGCGACATGGCGCAGGCAATCTCGGCCTGTTTCAGGAAATTATTCACATCATGAAGTATGAGGCAGGAAATACCGGTGATGCAATTTGAACCGTTGATAGCGGCCAGGCCATCGCGGGCATGTAAGCCGGGAGGTACTATTTCTGCACGCTTCAGGGCTTCTTTTCCTTCGAGCAGCTCTCCTTTATAATAGGCATGGCCTTCGCCCATTAACAACAACGCGATCTGCGACATAGGGGCAAGGTCGCCGCATGCACCCACTGAACCTTTTTTGCACACCATGGGTGTTACGCCTTTGTTGAGCATGTCGACATAAGTCTGCGTGATTACCGGGCGGCAGCCTGAATGGCCGTTTGCATGAACGTTGATACGGCTGAGCATCGCTGCGCGTACGTGTTCGATCGGCATGGGGTCTCCGATACCTGCCGCGTGATTGTAAACGAGGTATTTCTGAAAATCCTGTACCTGATCATCGGTGAGGACAATTTCCGAAAATTCGCCAATACCGGTATTGATGCCATACATGATTTCATGCGCTTCGATTTTTTTATCGAGCATGGCACGGCATTTTTTAATACGTTCCAGGGCATCGGGATGTAATTCTATTTTTTCGTTGTAACGCGCTACGTTCACAACGTCTTCGATGGTTAAATTTTTACCTGTAATAATGACTGTCATATAGTTTATGAATTAAGTGTTGATTTAAAATTTTAAAATGAATTGAAGAAAAGGGTAATGCAAAAAAAGATCAGCAGAGGCCGCTGCGGTTGATCTTTATCTTGAATTTAAGAAGCCAGTTATTCATATTGCAAATAATAGTACGAGAAAGTATTGCCTCAAATGTACTCATTTTTTAATTCATTAATCATTTCGTCAAGGGAGATTTTTTTCTCTTCCCCGGTAGCCATATTTTTTAGTTTGAAACAATGTGCGGCAATTTCTTCAGCACCGGCTATGGCAACGTAAGGGATCTTTTTTTTATCCGCGTATTCAAACTGTTTTTTCATTTTGACTGCGTCCGGATAAATTTCGCATTTAATTCCTGAATTTCTTAGTTTCGATGCAGGTTCCAGGCAATATTTCAGCTCTTCCTCCCCAAAGTTAACAAACATTACCGTTGTGGAAATCCCTGTGTTTTCAGGGAAAAGATTTAATTCGTTCAGAACATCATAAATACGGTCGGCGCCAAAAGAAATGCCCACGCCTGAAACTCCCGGCATGCCAAAAATACCTGTGAGGTCGTCATAACGGCCTCCGCCGCAAATACTGCCCATGGCAACATCACTGGCTTTAACTTCGATGATGGCACCCGTGTAATAATCAAGTCCGCGGGCCAGGGTGAGGTCGAGTTCAACAGGTGAGCCAATCTGCATCAGATTCAACGTATCAAAGATCCGGGAAGCCTCTTCAATACCTTTCTGACCGGAAGGTGTATGCCCGATAATTTGGCTGATCTTACGGATTTTTTCATCGTTGGAACCTTCCAGTTTTAATATCGGTTGCAACTTCTCAATGTTGGCTTTTGACAGGCCTTTGCTTTCCAGTTCCTGATTTACTTTTTCAATCCCGATCTTGTCGATTTTATCGATGGCAACCGTGATGTCCGTTATTTTGTCAGGAGCTCCGATGATTTCAGCAATGCCGCTTAGAATTTTACGATTGTTTATTTTGATCACAATGTTTAATCCGAATTTTCTGAAAATCTCATCAACAATCTGAATAAGTTCAACTTCATTCAACAAGGAATTGCTGCCGATCACATCTACATCGCACTGGTAAAATTCGCGGTAGCGGCCCTTTTGGGGGCGGTCGGCACGCCATACAGGCTGCATCTGGTAGCGTTTAAAAGGGAAGGTGATTTCATTTCTGTTTTGGACAACATAACGGGCAAAAGGCACGGTGAGGTCATAACGTAATGCTTTTTCGCACAGCCTGGATGCTAATTTAGCCGGTCCGGAGTTTTGAATGTCCTCAGCGCTGATACCTTCCAGAAAATTCCCTGAATTGAGGATCTTAAAGATCAGACGGTCGCCTTCTTCACCGTATTTGCCGGTGAGGGTAGAGAGGTTTTCCATGGCTGGTGTTTCGATGGGCAAATAGCCATAGCGGCGGAAAACCAGTTCAATAGTATTAAAAATGTATTTCCGGCGGTTCATTTGCTCCGGCGAAAAATCACGCGTGCCTTTAGGTATGGAAACAGTTACTGCCATCTGAAATTTTTTGTAAAAATATGAATTTTCCGGAAATTATTTGTGTAACAGGTTTTTCAGTGTTGCCGGATCATCGGTCATAATGCCGTCGGCTCCGTTTTTGATGAGTTGTTGCATGCGTTCAGGTTTATTAGCAGTCCATACAAACGTTTTTTTATTCATTTGGTGAATTCTGGCAACAGTTTTTTTTCCTGCAAAACGCTGGTAAATATTTATTTCGGATATGAAGCTTACGTCGAGCTGGCCTTTTTCAATTTTATCAAGCGGTGGTTTGACAAACAAAATACCGGTTTTAATTTCCGGGTCAATCGTATGGACTTTTAAAACCGATTCGTAGTTGAACGATTGAACTACGCACCAGCTTAAGGCGTTGTGCTTATGTAACAGGTTCACCACTTCATTTTCCAGTTCGGGGAAACTATTTTTGTCGCTTTTGATTTCAATCAATAAAACACATGCCCCATCAACCAAATCAAGCACTTCATCCAGTGTGGGAATTTTTTCTCCGGCAAATTTTTCCGAAAATTTTATTCCGGCATCCAGTGCTGACAATTGTTGCCGGGTAAATTTGATAATGTTTCCTTTGCCGTTTGTGGTCCGGTTAAGTTTTTCATCATGGATCACCACCACTTCATGGTCGCTGCTAAATTGTACATCAAGCTCAATGCGATCAACCCCAAGTTTTAGCGCATTTTTAAATGCAGCCAGGGTGTTCTCGGGTGCCAGCAAACTGCCTCCGCGATGGGCTGTAATGGCGGGCTTTTCAGTTGATAATGGTTGCGAAACAACGGTTTTCATAAGCAAAACGGTTAATATAAAAATCCAAAAACGCATGCGCAAAATTTTCTTCGGTATTCCGGTGATTGATCAGAATTTGGTATGTTTAAAGTTTTCGAGCCATTTATTGGTTTCCTTAGGCTCAAAGGTTTTTAAACAGTCAATGAGTTCGTTTTCATCACTGCTTACAAAAAAAAGATCCTTATGTTCAGGACGGATGAAGCGTTCTTCAATGAAATGGTCGAACAGTTCAAACAGCTTGTTGTAGTATCCGCCGATATTGAACACCCCGATGGGTTTTTTTATCATCCCAAGCTGACCCAGGGTAAGCATTTCGAAAAACTCATCCAGGGTGCCGAAACCTCCCGGCATGATGATAAAAGCATCAGAAAGCTGTTCTATCAGGGTTTTGCGTTCGCTCATCGTTGCCACAATATGTGTTCTGGTGATGTGTTTGTGGGCCACTTCAACATCAACCAGCCGTTGCGGAATAACGCCTATTACTTCGCCGCCTTCTTCGAGCATGGAATCGGCCAGTATGCCCATTAATCCTACATTTCCGGAACCATAGACCAGCGAGAAATTATTTTTCACAAATAGTTTCCCTAAATGCCGGGCTTTTTCACCGTATAGGTCACGGCCTCCAATCGATGAACCGCAAAATACCCCAATATTTTTCATAACAATTTTTTAATAATACAAAGCTAAGGTATTTTAGAATTCAGAAGGCAGAATTCAGAAGGCAGAATTCAGAAGTCAGATTTCAGAATTCAGAATTCAGAATAAGTCTATCCTCAGATTTTAACGCTGACCCCCAAACACAAGTTCACAGTGGAAAGCTCAATTCTGCCTTCATACTTCTGAAATCTGAAATTAATCCTACTGCGTTCAATTCTGCCTTCTTAATTCTGAAATCTGAAATTAATCCTACCTTTGTACTTATGGAAAATACCAGAGAATTTACTTTTTTTAAACTAAACAACGGGATCCGCGTTGTACACAAAACCAGCAATACCCCGATTGTGCATTTTGGTTTTTTTATTGATGCCGGCTCGCGTGATGAGGCCCTGTCTGAAAAAGGGATGGCACACTTTATCGAACACGTGATCTTTAAAGGCACCAAAAGCCGCCGTTCTTCGCAGATTTTTAATGCCATCGAGAATTTGGGCGGAGAACTGAATGCTTATACAGCCAAAGAAGAAACTTGCATACATTGTTCTGTGCTAAAAGAGCATTTTGAAATCGCTGCCGATGTGATTTCCGATGTGGTGTTTAATTCCATTTTTCCCGAAAAGGAACTTGAAAAGGAAAAAGACATTATTGTTGATGAGTATTATTACTACAAGGACATTCCGGAGGAGGTGATCCTGGATGATTTTGACGAACTGGTTTTTCCGCATCATCCTTTAGGCTGGAACATTCTGGGAGAGCCATCAAGAGTGAAACAGTTTGCCCGGGAAGATATCTCCAACTTTATTAATAATAATTACCAGCCCGATAAAATGGTGATCAGCATCGTCGGTGATCTGGAGGAAAAGATGATGAAAAAGGTGTTGCAAAAGTATTTTGACGTGGAGCACCCGTCAAACGGAAAACCAACTGTTCGTAAGGCCTTCAAAGGATACAAACCGGTGAAAAAAGAGTTTAAAAAGAAGATATTTCAATCTCATTGCGTCATGGGGCGGCCTGCTTATTCAGTTTTTGACAAAAGAAGGCTGGGCCTTGTGATACTTAATAACCTACTGGGCGGCCCGGCATCCAATGCACGACTAAATATGGCTGTTCGGGAAAAACATGGGTTGACATACAATATTGAATCAGGTTATTCATCATTTTCTGACACGGGATTGTTCAGGATTTATGTCAGTACCGAAACCGACAGTATGGAGAAAACGCTGGGATTAATTTACAAGGAACTCCAAAAATTACGCGAAAACAAATTAAGTACCCTGCAACTTTCAAGGGTTAAAAAACAAATGATGGGCAATGTTGCCTTATCATACGAATCAAAAATTGCAGAAATGCTGTCCATTGGAAAGGCTTATCTGGTCTTTGATAAAGTGGATACCATCGCACAGATAAACAGCAAAATTCAAAAAATTACGGCTTCTGAATTATGGGAAACAGCTAACGATATTTTCGATACGAATCGTTTTTCAACAATAATTTATCTCTCCAATGAATCCTACCGAACAGAAGATTTATGCTGAGCAGGTTTAAACAGAACTAACAAAAAAACATAAGAATATATTAATGAAATTATGTTAAGTGAATCGCAATTCATGCCCGGTCGAAGTATAATTGAGTATGCTGAAAAAATAACCAAGCCCGAATCAGAAATTCTGCGGCAAATCAACAGGGAAACCCACCTTAAAGTGATGAACCCGATCATGCTTTCGGGGCACCTTCAGGGAAAGTTTCTCAGTCTGTTAAGTTCCATGATCAAGCCGCACGTTGCGCTGGAAGTGGGCACTTATACTGCATATTCAGCTATTTGTTTAGCGCAGGGACTACAAGATGGTGGTACTTTATTTACCATAGAATCGGACCCGGAACTCGAAGATATCTGCAGAAATAATATTGCTGAAAGCGGTTTTCAGGAAAAAATTCATCTGTTGATCGGTGACGCGAGGGATGTTATAAAAAATATTAACGACCCGCTTGATCTGGTTTATATCGACTGTGACAAAGAGCTATATCTTGAAATATACAAACTCGTTTTTGACAAAGTGGTTCATGGCGGGTTCATCATTGCGGATAATGTGCTGTGGCATGGAAAGATCCTTGACGAGGATGAACAGAACTACCGCGGAACAAAATCAATAACCGAATTTAATGATTATGTCAGAAACGACGAAAGGGCAGACAATTTATTGCTGCCCTTTCGTGATGGGTTGATGATCATTCAGAAATATTAATCATCGTAGCAGGGATATCGTCCCCTGCATGTTGTATTCTTTTTTATCGTAACCAACCGCATCTAAAACATAAAAATAGGTGCCGTCGGCGCATTTACCTTCACTTTTGCTGGTGCCGTCCCATAAGTCTTTTTTCTCTTTATCCACTGCAAAATCAATTACACTGGTTGAGAAAACTTTTTTACCCCAGCGATTATAGATTGATACATCAATGGATTGTATCCCTTCTGCCTCAACCTGGAAGACATCATTCTTACCGTCGCCATTGGGGGTGAAAATATTCGGAACCACTAAGCTGGACGGATGCAACACGATAATCGTTATCTGGTGTTCATCTTCGCAGAAATTTGGCATGCCGCTGCTGACGATAAGTTTAGCATAATAGGTGCCCATTGCTTCATAAACATGCACCGGATTCTGATCCGTGCTGGTAGGGGTGCCGTCTCCAAAATCCCATAAAAATTGAGTGGCCCCGCTGCCGGTGTAAGTAAAATGAACAGTCAACGGAATAAAACCTTCCACGCTATCAGCTGTAAAATCAGCGCTGATCAGGGTTGAGGTGATAATACTTCCGGTTCCTGTTACCACACAGTTATGGGGAGAATAGGTAACGGTCACCGCATAATCACCGGGACAAAGGCTTGTGGCATTCGCCGTACTCTGTGCAGGGACGGTGTTCCAGACATAGCTTACCGGGAGATCATAGTTGCCTGTCAGCAGGGAGGCAATAACTCCATTACAGTAGGTCAGGCAGGTTTCATCCGTTGGTGTGAGAATCAATCCTATTTCCGGTGGGCTGTCGAGTATTACAAAATTAGTGGAAGTACATCCGATATCATCGGTTACCGTAACGAAATACGTGCCTGCAGCGAGGTTGCTGGCAGTGGCCGTGGTGTCATTGGTAGGCGACCAGATATAATGGTAGGGTTCTAGTCCGTTTGCAGCTGTAATGGTCGCCGATCCATCGGTATAGCCGAAACAGGTGACCGAATCCACACTGGTGACCTGGTTTGATAGGTTGCTGATACTGACAAAGACACTGTCAACGGTAAAATAGTTACAGGCATCGGAAACTGTTACATAATACATGGTTGGTGTGGGCGGGTTCACCTGAACCGAGGCAGTGTTTCCCGCACTTTCGCTCCATTCGTACTCGATTGGTGGCGGCGTAAAACCTCCTGCTGCCGTTACACTGATGGTCGCGGCCTGTCCGTTGCAATTATGCACTTCGGGGGTTACTGTGGTTGACAATGGGGTGTAGTCTTTGATGGTAATTTTTATGGTATCAATAGAACCGCAAACGGTATTAACATAGGCAATGTAAACGGTTTCTGCCGGTTCGGATAAGCCGTCCGAAATGGGAACAATGGTGAAAGATGCAGAATCCTGACCCGGATAAATGATAAGGCTGTCCGGAATATCCGGATAATCAACACCTTCAATAGCAGATCCTGTAACTGAATAATTTATTATGATGGTATCAACGGCAGGATCGCTAAGGTGAAACACGATGATGGCATTGTTGCATCCTTCGACACCCATGGTGTCAACATTTGATGAATACGAAGTATTGTATGAAAGGCCGCTTGATGTTAAACTGTTTGCTTCTAAAAACACTCCGGAGTCATAAGCGCCATCACCGGCATCCCCGACAGCAAGTTTGAGGTGATATTGCTGGCAAGGTTGAACCAGTGTCCATGCCGTGTACACATTGGTAAGCCTGTCGTGCTGATAGTAGGTGCCGGCTGTGTTCAGCCATGAACATGAACTGCTGCAGGCACAGACATTGTCAATAGTCACATAATTGGAGGTTCCTGGCATAAGGGCAATGTTTATCGCATTATTTGAAAACGGGCCTGTGATTCCGGGGCCACTGACGAAAAAGCCGAAGACATCATTAAAGGAAGAGTTGCAGAATTCATCAAACTCTTCAGATGCAAATACATACCTGAATTTGATCGTATCCGAGATGGGAACGAAATCAAATTCTAAAACGGCTTTATCATAAATAGTGTAGGAGGGGAGCAGCAGTTGAAGATCAGGATCAGATCCGGTGCCAACTACATTGCCTGAGCTGCCTGATGAGTTGGGGCCGATGGCAACATTGGCATTTCCTGAGGCGATTATGATACCCCCGGTGAAGCCTAGCTGTGTAGTGGCAGGACCAGCTGTCGTGTATGAACCCAGCATGTTGGATGAGATCAGTGCACCTGAACCATTGAAAGTTGCATTGCTCACGGTTACACCAGAACCCACAAGAATTTGCTGAACCAATTGCAACGGAGTCAGGTTAAGGGCAGCACCCTGTGTAACAGATAACTGTGCCTGAGCTTTTTGAACCGAAGTTGTGGAAAAAGCAATAATACAAAATATACAAAAAACGTGGATAAATAATTTTTTCATTATTTTATTATTTTTTCTCAATTAATATTTTTTAGGAACTTTACATTAGACATTCAAAAATAAAAAATGGTTGCTTGAATACGCTAAATTAGATACTTTTGTTAAATCGTATCCTTCACAAATATAAGAAAAAATTTTATTTTGAATAATTTGGTCGAAAATCTTTTTGCTAAATTCATACTGGCCCTTTCACCCATGGAAGATGTTACAGATACCACATTCCGTAAGATCTGCAAAACCTATGGCGCTGACCTGGTCGTTACAGAATTTGTGGCTGCTGACGGGCTCATCCGTAATCTGGAGAAAACAAGAAAAAAACTTAAATTTGATGAAGCAGAACGTCCGATCGGTATACAGCTGTTTGGCAATAATGCCGAATCGCTGGTTATAGCAGCGCGGGTTGCCGAGGAGGCGGATCCTGATTTTATCGACCTGAATTTCGGCTGCCCGGTAAAAAAAATTGTGGATAAGGGCGGAGGGGCTGCCTTATTAAAAGATATTCCGAAAATGATCTTAATAACTTCTGAAGTTATAAAAAATACTCATAAACCTGTTTTTGTAAAAACACGACTGGGCTGGGATGAAAAAAACCTGGTCATTACCCAACTGGCGGAACAGCTTCAGGATGCGGGAATCAGCGCGCTTACCATTCACGGCAGGACCAAGGCGCAAATGTATAAGGGCGAAGCCGACTGGACACTAATCGGAGAGGTAAAGAACAATCCGCGCATTAAAATTCCCATCATAGGCAATGGAGATATTGATTCACCGCAGAAAGCGCTGGAAATGAAAAACCGTTATGGAGTCAATGGGATTATGATAGGCAGGGCAGCCATTGGCAACCCATGGATCTTTAAAGATATTAAGGAATACCTGAATAACGGTGTAATACCTGATCCGCCGATGATCAGCGAAAGAATTGAAATCGTCATCCAGCATTTATCAAGTTCCATTAAGAACAAAGGTGAACGGCTTGCCATTCTTGAAATGCGGAAACATTACAGCAGTATTTTCAGGGCCCTGGCAGATTTTAAACAATTTCGCATGAAACTGGTAACAGTGAATTCGTTTTCAGAAATAAAAGAAGTGTTGGCTGAAATATCCGAATTTTATAAATAATTTTTAACTTTATCGAAAAAAGTATTATGAAAAAAAGATCCGCAATCGCAATTATCATCACGGTGCTGTTTATTACAGGTATAGCAAACCTTAAACTTTTTTCACACTCTGCGGGCGCGCCTGCCGGGAAAACAGGTTCACCGTCTGATGCAAAAACATGTATGGCTTGCCATAATGCAACACTAAAAACTCAGGATGGGATGATCACTTCCAATGCTACAGGCAATAGCTACGAACCAGGGAAAACATACACGATCACTGCTTCTGCAAAAGGCACCGCAGGCGTAAAACGTATAGGTTTTGAAATATCCCCGCAAACCGCTTCGGGGGCGCTGATGGGTACGCTCATACTTACCAATACCGATGAAACAAAACTCATTGGCAAAGGAAAGTATATTACACATACCAGCACAGGGTCAACAGCTGCGGGCAGCAAAAAGTGGTCGTTCAACTGGAAAGCTCCCCGGGCAGGGTCGGGAAATGTTACTTTTTACGGGGCCTTTATGGTTTCGGAAACGTCACAGCTGGTATTTACGTCAACGCTGACGTTGAAAGAAAAAGAGTAAAGACAGCGGCTATTTCCCGGTTTTAAGCAAGCCGTTCTCGAACAGTTCAGTAACATCCATACCTTTTTTTAAAAACAGGGTGTTGATTCCAAAGCTTTCGGCAGGAGGGAGGTTTTGTTCCGAATCATCAATAAAAAGTGTTTCGGTTGCATTAAGATTATTTTCTTCTAATATGAGCTTGAAAAATTTTTCATCCGGTTTCCGCATGCCAAGCTCAAACGACAAATAGACTTTTTCAAATAAACAGGAAAGGCTTTCATAGCCGTATTTTTTTCTAAGCTCTTTTATGTATTCTGTATAATGAATGGTGTTTGTATTGCTCATCAGAAAAATGCGATAGTGGTTTCGGATTTTTTCAAGCAAGTGTATCCGGTGTGCGGGGATTCCGATCAATATAGCGTTCCAGGCATCATTTATCATTTTTGTGGTTACATCCGGAGGGAATAATTTTTGGAGTTTGTTTATGAATTCATCGGCAGGGATTGAGCCTTTGTCAAGTTCGTCGAATAGTTCAGTCTGGCCTGCCTGAGAATATATCCGGTCGAAATTTTCGCCCCCGAGTTCAATAAAAGCGTTGATACTTTTCCAGTAATCAATATCGATGATGACGCCCCCGAAATCAAAAATGATGTTTTTAATAATTTGCCCGTGCATGAAAATTTTTTTTGGATAATAAGCTGCAAAGATGTAATTTTGCGGGCACAAAACCAAAAATGTTGCATTTTTTGCAATAGGTCCTATAGCTCAGTTGGTTAGAGCACCTGACTCATAATCAGGTGGTCCCTGGTTCAAGTCCAGGTGGGACCACAGGTCAATAAAGGGTTTCAGAACAAATAAGCTGAAACCCTTTTTTTATTTGCCAAACAATTTGCCAAACATACGGCTTTATTTTGTTTCATAAATTTGAGTTTATTCTATAGACAGACAATGATTAGCTTCAAGTGGCGAAGCTCGTGCATCTCTTTAACCTGTAGCATATGCCTGCCTGTTTTATTACTCCTATTATGATATAATTGCAACGATACTATATCTACCAAAATAGCGAAACTGCAGACGGGCAAAATACGTGAGTGCAAAGAGCATTTTATTCCGGCTGACTTGAAAGAATAAATTCATTATTAAAACTTGCATTACGAAGTTGCAAACTTCGCCAACGGGGCAAAATAACTTATTAAACAATTGATTATTTATATTATTTCTAACCAAAAAGTTTTTTTAAAAACGAAGGATTAACTGATTTCTTAATGTGTTTTAATATATAGGGATTACCATAAGCCGCATAAACGAAATTGAACAAGATAATATTAAAAAGTTTAATTAATTCTTGATCCGTAAGCTTAACTCCTATACTTGTAAAATGATCTTTAGCATATCTAAAAATCAGATTAGCCACAGAAGAACTGTCATTTTTAAAAAAGTTTTTATCACCCTGAGTATGTTGATTTATTTTATCTATAAATGGGCCAATACCATTAAATCCATACTGAATTGTAAAATCACTAGTAAGAGACATCATTTCTTGATTAACATCACTAAATGAATGGCTTTTGTATTTATCAAGGACAAGTTGACCATAAACCTTACCTGATAATGAATTTGAAAAATCTGATAAGCTCATTTTTAAATAGATTAAGTTAGATAATGAGAAATTATACTTTGTTTAACTGACGATTTTATATTCAGTAATGTTTAATTCTGATTGAGGATTCTTAGTGTGTACGACGCACCCGGACTTTAATGCGAAAGGGAAGTTAAAAGAAAAAGGTATATTTTCTTTGTTAAGCATTGTGATTAAGAATTCAACATTATCAACATTTCTACAATAATACGCTTTCATAAAACCAGGTAACAGCTTTGTTGTTATTTTTTTTTCATTACTTAATTTGCCATTTTTTTTTCCATTTTCTACAATCCAAATTTTACCTTCAGGAACATTATTTAAAACATTTGCAAAAGAAAGATTTTTATTATAAATTAATGATTTACCTAAGATATGTTCTAAGGTTTCTTTCGAGTTTAAATTGTCGCCTAAATCAATGAAAGCACCGTATGCTTTTGCTTTGTTTTTATTTGAAAAAAAATCGAATATCCCCATAGTTTTATTTATGATCAATGAATATTTAAAATTTTTCTGAATGCCGGATCATTCAAGATACTCAATACCGATGAGTCACCATGTGAAAGAGCATGCTCAAAGTCAGCTTTTCCAGACGATGTGTCATTGAGCATAATTTTTGCAAAACCTCTTTTAATATAAGCTTTTGTATAATTGGGATTCAGCCGTATTGTTTTATCAAAATCTGTAATCGCTTCTTTGATTTGATCTTCTACCTCGAAACCCCGAAATATATCTTCATCGATTTTAATATATGCAGATTCCAAAATAACTGCCCCACGATTAAAATATCCCAAATGATGAGCAGGATTTTTATTAATTGCTTTTTCGAAATATACAAAAGCAGATGAATAATCTCTTTCTAAGGCTTTTTTAATCCCAAGATCAATATACTCAGAAAAACTCATCGAAAAAAGATTGCCAAAAATCCTCATAATTTTAATTTTTTTAATGTTCAAATTTAATTTATATTCTGCTAAAAAAATATTTATTGTTACCATACATTTATTAGTAAAAGGTAACCCTAAATTTATGAGGAATTCATAATGATATATTATCACTCATATTTTACAATAATTTCAACTACGTGACTAAAAGTTGGACTTAAAAGATACCGCCCATTAACAGAATCGAATGAATACTTATCAGGAATTAAATTCATTGTATCATTGTAGAATAATAAGGGTATCCTTAATTTGCAAAATCCTTTATTTATGGTGTCTTTTTCAACATATTTTACACCAGCCTCTCTCATATTTAGGGTGTTGTCAATAGCATCCATACATTGCCATTTATTGTCCTTAAATGTAAAAATTAAAAAACATTCTGTATTTCCAGGATATTCCCAAGTAAATGAAAGGCAACACCATTTTTCATTAATTCATTAATCACACATAATCCCCTGTTTATATATGATATGCTATCAATTCGATTTTGAAACCCATTTGCTATCTGAGAAAGTTTTATATTTTTAGAGAATTCGTAATTGATTCTTAAATTATCAATGCTGTACTCTTTGTAAAACAGTTCCTTTGTCTTATTTAAAATATTATTCGCCTCGACCCTTAAATCGGCCGCTTGGGTAATTAAGTTGTGAATTTCTTCCTGGTTTTCGGGAGGGAATATTGGGACAGGAATATGATAAATGTGTTCAGGCTCAATATGCTTCACTACCCCGCCATAGCTCGATTGGGTTAGTAAAGCGTAGCCATATTTACTTGCCAAATATGCAAATAAAAAACCCGATTTTACGTCTTTGTTGTTTGGGATGATTCTTATTAGGTCGTGAGTAGCAATATGGTTTTCAAACATATCATTTGTAAAAACAACATTCCCTAAAGTACCTGAACACGAAACCAATATCCAACCTTTTTTAAGCATAAGGTGTTTTAATTGTTGGGCTTGCTTTTTTGCCAAATATTTCCCTGACTCAATATCAGACTTTATCATGTCAGAACCTGTTAAGTAAGGTACTCCTCTTGATAGGTCTGCTACATATATACGCTTAAAGATATTACCTAAAAATACTTCTACTGCCTGTTCATTTATTGTGGTCATTGCGACAGGTGATTTGATGTATTTGTGTTTAATTAAAACACTATCACTCAAATGAAATGATGCATCTAAACGTAAATCGCTTTCATCAAACCATTCTCTTTTTGCAATTATCGATTTCATTATGCTTCCATTTTAAATTCGTGAAATGCCTTTGAAATTTTTGGTAAATCGTCATCCAATTGTTTAACTCTAATCTTTCTTGACTTTAGTTTTTTATTGCCTTTATTATCGGTTAACAGCACTTCCTTCACCTTGTCAAATAATATTTCTGCACCATCTTCGTCACGCATATATATTGGAACACCGCGCCTGTCCTTTCCAACAGTTTCAGCAATTGCCATAAAAACATCGTAATCCTCGCCATTAATAGCAGATAATTGTTCAGATGTGGTTTTCTTCTGAAGGAATAATAATGATGCCTGTACGCCCACTTGAGGTAAAAAGGCTTCAACAGGAAGATCAATGGATGCAAGAATTTTAAAGCGTTTCAATATCCATGCACGAACCGATTCTGTATTGGGGTTGCCCAAAATACCATCCGGAAGAACGATTGCCACACGCCCACCGGGTTTAAGAAAGTTATAACATTGCTCAATGAAAAGCACCTCGGGGGCTTCGCTGCTGCTTGCATTGCCCATCATATAATTGCCGTAGGTATCTTTGCTCCAATTGTGTCCTAACTCGTATCGTTTTGAAATCTCGAAATCAACCTCGACCTTGGCTCCAAATGGCGGATTGGTGAATATCAGGTCAAATTTCCCCAATGCATCTTCGGTATCATACGCCATTTTCTTATCTGGGCCTATGGTAATGCTTCTTTTAATGGTTTCTTTTATTTTGGCAATTTCCCCTGTCATTGCTCCTTCAGGATAATCGAGTGAATTGATGTGGAAAATATTGGCATGGCCATCACCCGACATCACCATATTCATTCTTGCTGCTTTTTTTAGGTCGGGATCAAAATCAAAACCGAAAATCATTCGTTCTGCATAGTCCTTAACCCTGTCATTAACTTCACGTGTATTATATTTTTCTTCTAAATACAGCCCTGAAAGTTCGGGATATAACTGAGCTGCAATCTTTCTTCGTACATGATCGAGAACCATTACCAAGAAACCTCCGGAACCACATGCAGGATCTAAAACCCTCATGTTTTCATCAGGATCCATCATTTCAACCATACACTTGATAATGTTGCGGGGTGTGAAGAATTGTCCTGCTTCCTGCTTCAGCGTATTGGATACAATGGTTTCGTATGCTGTGCCTTTAACATCAACTGTGGCATCGAGAAATGAATACTTGGCCAATTCACCTGCCACAAAAGCTAAGCCCCGGTCGGACAAACTAATTTTTTCATTCCCTTCAAATACTTCAGAAAACAAGGGATCGCTCTTTAGTTTTTCGAAAATGCTTTTTATTCTTTTTGCAATTTCCTTCAACCCTTCTTCAGTATTTTGTTCTTTTACTCCCACCCAAAATTGCCGCCTGTAGCTATTCCCTTCTTCGGATGGCATAAACCTTCGTTTTTCATCATAAATTTTACAGAAAATAAGATTCAGAAGCTCCCAAAAGGCTGTTTTCTTCATGCCTTCATTTCCGTATATATAGTCGTGGCAACGCTTAAATGTCCTTACCAAGGAATCGTTAGCCGGTTTACGTGGAGAAATTTTATCTGACCACTTTTCGAGTTCTTCCATGGATTGTCCTTCACCCGGAAAATCAGAAATATCAATGCATCGGACATTATTAAACTCATCAATGGTTTTTTGCAGGAATAACAATACTTCGCCATTTGTCCATACACCAAATTCGCAATTATCAAGCCCTTCCAATGCTTTTTCCAATGTCGCAACAACGCCCTTTTTCGAGTCTTTTTCTTTGGTTTTTTCATCCTGAACAATACAAAGGCGAATTGTATTCTCAGTTACATGGGATTTCCCGGTTTCAAATACAACCAAGTCAATCTTAAATCGTTTGGTGTTTCCTGTTTCCGGGTCCTCATACGTAATTGTAAAATCACGAGCCATGTCTGTCATATCGAAACCATATTCTTCGTTAAGCATTGCTATTAATGACTGAAGGATTACTTCCTTCCCCTTTGATGGTTTTATCTCATCCGTTAGAATACAAATCAATTGGTTATCGTCAAGCACAATTTCTTCTGTTGTTTCCACTTCTGCATCAACTTTCTTTTTCGCCATGGTCTTAATTCGATTTATGGTTTAAACCTGTAATAATATTTGTTATGCATTTTCTCACTTCTTCATACTTCAAAACTCTGTTAGTTTCAAGAATATGATTGATAAGTTTGCTCTCTTCTTCCAAGGAAATTTCACTTTCCAAAATAGCGATTATTTTATGTTTTGTTTCATTATTCGATTGCAGGATGATTCCGATATCTCTTCCTATCAGCATTGCACCGGCTGTCATTAATGAAAAATCCGGATCATCATACAAATCAATGTGTTCTGTGGCAATTCTGTTTTCATTGATGGAGAAGTAATTCCGAAGAATAAACCCAATGTCATCCGCATCATCTTTTTTCATCAGATGTCTTTCCTTCCATGCAACGATTTTTAACAGAAATATCCCCGGCAATGATGCAGCATTTAAGGTCAGATGTTCATCAATGGTGATTTCAATCGTGGCCTTACTCACATCATCGAATCCGAGTACAGACATTGCAGTTTGCTCGTCGGGTGGCCAAAAGATTTTATCATCCAACTTCATGATATCGCCAAATGGAACAATATCTAATGTATAGAACCCTTGGTAGGAGAAGCGTTGTTTTTGAGAATTATCCTTTTGGAAATCCTTCAGTTTTAAAAGGCCCTCTTCGATGTCAGCATATTTTTTCCAATCCGGAATAGCTATGGCAATATCGAGGTCGCGAGTTGCACGGCTTGATTTTTCACTATGGGCATCCATTATCATGTCACGAGCAGTTGCCCCAATTACAAAGAATTTAGTGTCAATTGAGTTGAAGAACCCAATCAAAACTTCCAAAAGAGGCTTTAATAATGGCTGATCGAAATTTTTACTTGATATTTGGTAGATCATTTTCGAGTATGAGTTTAGCGGTTTCAAGATTCCGATCAAGACCTGTATTAATTAAGTCGGTATAAGCAATGACGGGAGGGACAGTCTGTTTATCGTTTTTATAATCTTCAATATTCCAAAAAATGGTCATGATTTCAATGTCGCCATTTTCATCCGGAACCATATTAAACAATTTTGCACATTCCTGCCAGTTTTTATCAGTATAAATGGTAAAAGTAGCTGGTTTAAGATAATTCGTGAGTATAGCACCGGCGGGCTCACCACTCCACAAGAAGGTGCCATTATCATTTGGCTGTATAATGCTTCTCCATTCCACATACTTGTTTTTATCTGCAAACCGCATTTTCCGCTTAACAAGCTTTGGACGAAGGACATCATTATAAGCAATAACCCACCGGTTTAATAATTCAGGTTTATTCTTCAGCACTCTCTTGCTTTCGGTTTTTAGTATGAAATGGAGATCTTCAAGTTCCCTGATAATATTACTTACAGATCCTATAGCAATACCTGTTTTTTCGGCAAGTTCGCGGTAAGATGACATCAGGTTTTTGGAGTCAGACAAGAGGTTGAAAATCAATTTAATACCAGCCTCCTGAAATGCCCGTGCCTGATTGGTTTTTTGTGCTATATTAGCTTTTTGGCCGCTGACAAAAATGAAAATATTGCCTTGCTTTATAAATCCATTACCGGCAATATCAATATAGTTAATACCTTTTTCTTTAAATTCTTTTGCAATGTCACTTGCTATAAATTTTGCGACAACAACAAGTGGTTTCTTGATTTTTTCTTCAATATCTTTTAATTGAGCATAAATAAGACCTTTATTAGAAGCTCTTACTTCAACTTTGCTAACAACTAAAAACTGTATATTATTAATTGTCAAAAGACCATCATACTCCTTACGGCTACTTTCCACTATAATAGGAATTCCAACTAGGCTTTCTAGCTGAACCGCGGCATCATAGATATAATCGCTATTTCGATACATATGAGTTGATTTTTTAATTCATCTTAAGATAATGTTTCATTGTCAATGAACATGCAAATATAGTGAACGTTTTTGAACTACAAACATCTTTTTCATTTATTAATAGGTAAAAATGCAAAATAAAATTTAATATGATACTAATTTATTTTTAAGACACAGATTTTGTTGTTTAATAACCAAATAAAATCTTATATTATTTTTTGATAAACTACTATAATTATACCTATTAAGTAATTGAAATGCAAATAAAAAGAAAAGAGCTGCATAAGGTCGGGATGATAGAAAAGTAAATATGGTCGTGCATAAATGCAAAAGCTGAGTGCTTCAACAAGCACCTTGCAAATTATAGAGAAGAGGTATAAAAACAATAGAACTATTATTTGCCAATAAGGATCATATAAGGCAGTATTTTAGGGTTATTCTTCATCCAAGCAGTAATTTCATTTTGCTTGTTTCTACGACCGGCATAACGGAGTAAGGATTGTAGATTAATATTGTAGGTTCTAAAAGATATTTCAAAAATATTTTGCATCTCATTTTGCTGCTGAGAAGCGAAGATCACAGGGTCGCAAAAAATATCTACCAGTATCTTTTCGATGGAAGGAGTAATAACACCATTCTGATCAAGCAGAGGCGCCTGAGAAATCAAGGGTATCACAATTATAGTATTCATTACAATGCCAGTATACAGGTCCATTATCTCAGCCGATGGATTAAATACCACACGGGTTTTGAACTCATTTAAAAAGTAAAAGACTGATCTCATTGCAACTCTTTCGACTTCGACAATGGTATAATATTTAAACAACATGTTATGCGTGAAATGATTAAAAACTCGGGTATTCCAGACACATACCGAGGCAAAAGGGAATTTTTTATGTATTTTTCTATAGATAGCAATATCTTCCTTGTGTAGATCATGGGAAAATCCGATGATGTCTGAAAAGACAAACATGCCACGACTTATACGTTTGAGCACCGCTGTTTTTACAAGGTTGTGAATACGCCAATTTAATGTGGAATCAGTAATTCCAGGCTCTGATCTTTGATAAAAAGACCTTATGTCGGAAGTTGTGATGTACTTCTTATCAGAAAAATATTTTTTGAGTGCACCTGATTTAATAGAATCGTTCATAAATAACTATATAAAAAACAAGGACAAACATAACTATAATTTGTCAATAGTAATAAATATTGACATTGTTTAGTGTTAAATGTTTATAATATTATCTACGATTATAAAACGATTTTT
>DAOQAT010000059.1:0-19771 GCA_035354195.1 Bacteroidales bacterium
GCGAAGATTTCGACATAAACAATCTTAATAAAACCTTCGAAAGCAGGATACGGCTGGGTATTATGTCCGTGCTGAGTGTGAATGAAAACGTTGATTTTAATACGCTCAAGCATTTGCTGAATGTTACCGATGGCAACCTGGCCAGCCATATCACCGCTTTGGAGAAAAGCGAATACATCATTATAAGAAAAGAATTTGTTGGCAAAAAGCCACGGACAACATACAGCATAACCGATGTCGGCCGAATTGCATTTGCGCAGCATTTATCTTTTTTAGAGGAATTAATAAACAAAAATATTGGCAAATAGATTTTAAGCGGCCGGGCAACTAATCAAGCCCACCGCTATTTGCATAAAAAACTAAAAATAAGTAACCAACAAAAAACCCGATAAAATGAAAAAAAACGATGTGCTTCTTGTTATATCAGTTGCTTTATACAGCTGGTTATTTTATCATCAGTCGCCTGGCATCAACATGTTGCTGTTTTCGGTGGCGCTGATCATCATGTTGCTGATCCGGAACAAATCGCTGGTTAAGGATACTTCGTGGTATGTGGCGGCAAGCGGGGCCATTGTGTCCGGGGTTTGTGTCATGCTATACGGCACCTGGCTGGCATTTTCGGCAAATATTGTATCGCTGAGTTTGGTGTCGGCCCTGAGCATCAGCAGGAAGTCCTCCGTTATTCTGGCGGGGATCTATTCGGTTTATTCCTACCTGTCATCGATTGGTTTTATGATCGTTGATTTTATTGAACGAAGGGCGCAGAAAAGCAATCCTGTGGGAAACAAATTCTGGATTAAACTATGCATTGGGGTTGGGATTTTTATTGTAATAATCGTTTTTTTTATTCTGTACCGCCAGTCGAACCCGTTGTTTAAAGACCTCACCGATAAGATCAACCTCGATTTTATTTCGTGGCCCTGGGTACGGTTTACATTTTTGGGTTTTCTGGTGTTATATGGATTTTTCTATAGCAGAAACTTTCCAGGAGCGTATCGTTGGGATATAAACATTCCAAAAAACCTGAGCCGGGAAAAGTACCTGGAGAGCGGCAACAGGCTGTTCAATAAGAACGTCAACGAAAAGGGAGAACGTGTTTCGGGGGTTATTCTTCTGGCCCTGCTGAATGTGATGCTGCTGGTGGTGAACGTGCTGGATGTTATTTACCTATGGGTTACCAAACAGTTGCCCGAAGGAATGACGCTTTCGGATTATCTGCATCAGGGAACAACCACGCTGATCATCTCGATCATTTTTGCAATTCTGATCATCCTGTTTTATTTCAGGGGCTATATCAATTTCTCTGAAAAGAATAAAAATATTAAATGGCTGGCTTTTATTTGGTTACTGCAAAATGTTTTTGTCCTGATTTCTACGGCATACCGTAATTTACTATATGTCAGCGAGTACAACCTTACTTACAAACGCCTTGGGATTTATATCTGGCTTGCCTTAACACTGATAGGTTTGATTACCACCATCTATAAATTATACCGGAAAAAAACCAACCTGTATTTGTTCAAGGCCAATGGCTGGGCGTTTTTCATATTTTTCATATTATTTGCCTGCTTTAACTGGGATTCGATCATAACAAAATTCAATATTCAGAACTCAAAGAGTGTGGATAAGAACTACCTCGTTGAACTGACATCACCCGCCACACTTCCCGACCTGCTTATGTTACCGGCTGATGAAAAAGATTTTCAAAAGGACCAGGATGAGGAAGAACCCTATTATTACAACGACCGTAGTTATCACGACAAGCTGTTTTACAGGGGAAACTATACGGCAAAATTGCACAAACGCCTGTATGATTTTCTGAACAACCGCGAAAGCGTTGGCTGGCAGTCGTGGAACCTGGGAATGTACAATACTGAAAAAGAAATTTATGCAATGAGCGATAAAGGGGAAATCCCCAAATTATTATTGAGAAAACAAAATATCAACAGCATCAACGCGCTGAACAAGCTTAAAAATGTTACCTACCTTGATGTTTCTGAAAACCAGGTGAAAAATTATTCTGTTCTTGGTAGTTACAACAAGTTGGAATACCTTGATGCATCTGCCAACGGAATATATAACCTGGATAGTTTCCCGGTTTTAAAGAACCTGAAAACGCTGAATTTATCAAATAACTTTATTTCGGATTTTACCACGCTAAAGGCGTTTAAAAAGCTTGAAACGCTTAATATATCAGGTAATTCCGAACGGATTGATATTTTACCGGTGACACAGGTTTCATCGCTTAAAACGCTTGATATTTCACGCAATGAAATAAAAAACATCAAAACAATTACGGCGCTGAAAAACCTGAAGACTTTGCATATCGGCGGCATGAAAAATGAAAGCACCCTCAAAGCCTTACCGGTTTTACCTCAATTGGAAGAAATTGATTTGTCAAACAACAACTTTAAATTTGAAGACCTTGGCATGTTGGATAAATTTAAAGAGTTCACAAGCCTTAAATCCATTGACTTATCGGGCAACAACATCATCAACCTGTATCTGCTGACAACGGTCAAGAACAAGGTCATCAATTTCTTCTTTACGTGGGAAGCCGAGAAAGATATCCGGCCGGTTTTTGAAAATTTGGAAACCCTGACACTGAACTCCAACAATATTACCGATATCGAGGCATTGAAATATTATCCGAAGCTCAAAAATATTGACCTGTCAAACAACCACATTTCATCGGTATATCCCCTTGGGATTATGGCAGGCCTTGAATCGCTCAACCTCAGCAATTCCGGAATAACCAATGTAGATACTCTGAAAAACCTGAAAAGCCTTCGCGAACTGAACATGTCGTCCAATTACATTACGGACCTTTCGGCTGTAGCGCTTCCTTATCTGGAAAAACTCGATGTTTCGACGAATCAGATAATTTCACTGGAAGTGATAAAGAAAAACACGGCGCTGAAAGAACTTTATATTTCGGGCAACCAGATCGGTGATTTAACACCATTGCTAAAACTTACCAGGCTGGAAATACTTGATATTTCAAACAATCCGGTTTCAGATTACAGTGTATTGTACAAAATGAAACAACTTAAAGAACTGAAAGTCACCAACATATCGTTGGAAACCTACAATGAACTCAGGGCCAATCTTCCGGGAACCAGGGTTGTAGCGAAACAGATTTACAAATGGAGATCATCGGTTAATCAATAATAAAATCTATAGCCATGAAAATAAACTTATTTAAAGTTCTGTTATTCACCTTTTTGGTGTCATCTGTGGCCAGCACCATTGCCTATTTTATATTGGTTCTTATGTTTAACGACGGGTTGAGCATACTTGAACATGGCGATGAGTTTTTCTGGGTATCATTTGCCGAGATAAACGGGATTTTTGTTTTCAGTATTCTTTATATGTTTTCGTATTTTTTGCCCTTATATTACGTACAGAAAAAATATATAATGAATGAAACTTCAGTTGAATTATTCTGGCGGTTTATGCCTTTGGTGACATTAATTGCATCGTTTTTTGCTTTTTTGGTGCTGATGATAAGCGAGCCGTTTAATGGCATTGAAGGCGAAGGCTGGATAAATATCTGGCTGTTCTTTATTTTATCGTATTCCGGACTGGCCGCTTTTGTTTATCGTATTAAAAAACTATAAATAAAGTGGAACCCGAAAACGTAAAGCAGAAAATGAAAAACATGGTATCAAAGATCATCTGGGTTAGCATCTTTGCCATAGCCATGGGCTTTCTCGAAAGCGCCGTGGTGGTGTATATCCGCGCTTTATATTATCCTGAAGGATTTATGTTTCCCATGAAACTTATCAGCAACCAGATCATGATCACTGAATTTTTCCGCGAGGCGGCCACCATGATCATGCTGATCGGAATTGCGGTTGTAACAGGCCGCAGTGCTGTTGAGCGTTTTGCTTGGTTCATTTTCAGCTTTGGGATCTGGGATGTTTTTTATTATGTTTTTTTGTATGCCATTCTGGGATGGCCGCAAAGCCTGTTTACCTGGGATGTGTTGTTTTTTATTCCTGTAACATGGGTGGGTCCTGTGATGGCTCCGGTCATCAACTCGATCACCATGATTTTACTGGCATTAATGATTTTATATTTTAAAAATAAAAACAGCAACATACAAATAGGAAAAGTTGTCTGGACGCTTTTGATTTTAGGCTCGATGATCGTAATAATTTCATATACCATGGACTATGTTCAGTTTATGACACAAAAATTTTCTTTTTTACAAATCATGGGGCTTGGGGACACGAAAGCGGCGTTTGATTATGCAACAACCTATATTCCTGTTTCTTTTAACTGGTGGGTGTTTTTGTGCGGCGTGACGATGCATTTTGGTGCGATTTTTTGGCTGGTCAGAAATAATAAGGGCTAAAGCCCTGAAAATGTTTTATAATCAATAATAGCCCCGACCTTAAGGTCGGGGCTATTAGTAAAAAACGCTATCATTTCTATGGCTTTTGCCATTTTTAATTTTATAAATTTGTCCCATGATTTTAACCAATTATCACACCCATACCTATTTTTGCGACGGCAGTTCCGAGCCCGAAAAATATGTCCTCGAAGCCATCAGGAAAAATTTTACCGCTCTTGGATTCAGCGCTCACGCGCCATTGCCTTTAGATACGACCTGGAACCTGGCGCAAGCGGATATTGAACCCTATTGTTCAGAAATCCTGCAGTTACGTGAAAAATATAAAGGACAAATAGAGATTTACCTTTCACTGGAAAATGATTATATCCCGGGCATGTCGGAGGCTTTTGATTTTTTTAAAAAGCAATATAAGCTGGATTATACGCTGGGAGCCGTGCATCTGGTGAAAGATCCGGAACGAAATGAAATATGGTTTATCGATGGCCCTGTAAGTAATTACGACAACGGCTTAAAGAAGATATTTAAAAATGATATTCATTTTGCCGTAGAAACATATTTCGCACAGCTCAACGAAATGATTATAACTCAGAAGCCCGATATTATTGCACATTTCGATAAGGTTAAAATGAACAATCAACACCGGTATTTTCAGGAAAGTGAACCCTGGTACAAAGAGCTTTTGAGTAACACCCTTGAAATTATTGCGCAAAGCAAAAGCATAGTTGAAGTGAACACACGCGGTGTTTACACCGGAAAATACGATGGCCTTTATCCCGGAGAGGAGGTGCTGAGGCAAATGCTTGACATGAACATCCCCGTCACCATTAGTTCCGACGCACATAAGCCGGCAGATATAAACTCATATTTTGCAGAAACTGAAAAAATCCTGAAAAGAATTGGTTATGCAAGTATTAAGATTTTGAAAAATAATATGTGGATGGATCGCGAATTGTGCTGCGATTAATTGAAATTAACCAATGGAAAATCGAAAAAGACTTATTAAACAAGTCAGAATAATAATTGCATTTTTTGTTCTTGCATTGGTAGTTAGCGGAATTTCGGCATTTCCTATTGAATCCGAGTTACAATTTGCGGTAAAGCATATTTCTGTTTTTCCAAAATTCCTTCAGGCATGGTTGACTGAAGTTTACACTGCAGTAAAAACTACCAATTCTGAATTTCCTTTTTTAAGTTATGGAACGGATTGGCTTGCTTTTGCCCATATTGTTATTGCTGTGGCTTTTATCGGGCCGTTTATGGATCCGGTAAAAAACATCTGGGTGGTGATATTTGGTATGATTGCCTGTGTTTCGATCATTCCTTTAGCGTTGATAGCCGGATATATCAGAGGAATTCCTTTTTATTGGCAAATGATTGATTGTTCTTTTGGCGTTTTTGGAATTGTTCCGCTTATGATTTGTTACAGAAAAATAAATCAGTTAGCAAAGATCCAACAGGAATAAAATATTCTTTGGTTTATTTTTCGTGAGTCAGTACCATCTTATAATGTGCCATTCCTGCTTCATAAAAAACTTCTCCGACAATTACAAAACCGGCACGTTTGTATAAGTTGCATGCAGGGAGCTGGGAATGTAAATAAACCGGTGTGTGAAGCGGCATCACGTCTTCAAGAACTTTTTTTACTAAAGCATCCCCCAATCCTTTGTTCCGGTATCCGGGCAAAACGGCAAAGCGCTCCAATTTGATGCCGTGTCCTGTCTTGCGCCAGCGGGCAGCGCCTACAGGCGTTTCATTGTAATAAAGCAGGTAATGGGTTGCTTCAGCTTCATGTTCGTCGTATTCAAGTTCTGCCGGCACACCCTGTTCATTAACAAAAACTGCCTGACGAATAGCAAAAGCCTGTTTAAAAAGTTCCTGATCGGTGTATGGAAAAGATACGATGCGGATCATGCGTTTTTTTTCAAAGATACAAAATGGCGAAATTTTATGGTGGAATTTTCCTGAAAAAAATCTTATCTTTGTTGTAAGAAGTATGTATAGAAAATGAATAATTAACTAAAAACTAAAGTTATGTTTGAATTACCGAAACTACCCTATGAGCAGCATGCTCTTGAACCGTTCATTTCAGAAAAGACCATCGGGTTCCATTATGGCAAGCACCATCAGGCTTATGTCACGAACCTGAACAAACTGGTTGCCGGAACCGAATTTGAAAATGCCACCCTCGAAGACATCATTAAAAAAGCTGCCGGCGGTATTTTCAATAATGGGGCTCAGGTATGGAATCATACCTTTTACTGGAATAGCCTAACCCCAAAAGGCAAATTAAATCCTGAAGGGAAGCTTGCTGATGCGATGAATAAAAAATTCGGCTCTTTCGAGGCTTTCAAAGAAAAATTTACCAATGCCTGCGTCACGCTTTTTGGTTCTGGTTGGGCCTGGCTGGTAAAAACGCCCGATGGAGACCTTGACATTATTCAGGAAAGTAATGCCGGGAACCCGCTTCGGAACGGATTAACGCCGCTTCTGACCTGCGATGTCTGGGAACATGCCTATTACCTTGATTTCCAAAACCGCCGCCCGGATTACGTGGCCGAATTCTTTAAATATGTGAACTGGGATGAAGTAGAAAAAAGATATTAGTCCGGGTATAGAATTAAAGCATTTTTTTTGTTACCGCTAAGAACGCTAAGAGAAAACGCGCTAAGAGCGCAAAGAATTATTAGCGGACTTTGCGAAAAACTTTGCGACCTTTGCGGTTATAATCTTATATAATCAGTGTGCTGTAGCAGATAGACACAGAAAAGCAAATAATAATATGGATACAGAATTAAAAAAAGCAGCCACCATTGCTTTAAAAGATTGCATGGGGCTAAAGGCAGATGAAACCCTGCTGATCGTTACCGATGAAACCAAAAGAGAAATTGCCGGGGCATTGCATGAAGCCGGCAAGGAACTTTGCAAAGAATCATTGCTGGTTGAGATAAAATCACGGGAAATCAACGGTCAGGAACCGCCTAAACAAATTGCCAACCTAATGAAAATGGTCGATGTGGTAATATGCCCGACCGCCAAATCACTGACACATACCGATGCGCGCCGCGAAGCATCCAAGCTTGGAGTAAGAGTCGGAACAATGCCGGGTATTACCGTTGACTGCATGGTCCGCTGCCTGAATGCTGACATTGAGAAAATTCTGAACCTCACGGATTATGTGACTAAAAAAATGTCTGGCAGAAAACAGATACGGGTGGTAACTGAAAGTGGTACTGACATAACCATGCCAGTAGAAGGCCGTGCCGTGCTTCCCAGCAAAGGCGTGATGCGTGAAAAGGGCGAAAGCGGCAACCTGCCTTCGGGAGAAGTATATCTTGCACCTGTGGAAGGTTTGTCTAACGGAAAAGTTGTAATTGACGGCTCCATGGCCGGGATCGGGATGTTGCAAACCCCGATTACCGTGGAGGTGGTTAACGGATATGCCGAAAAAATTACCGGCGGCGAAGAAGCTGAAAAATTAACCGCCATGCTGGATAAAGTGGGCAGGGATGCCCGGGCAGTGGCTGAATTTGGTTTCGGAACCAATTATAAGGCCCAGCTGACAGGCATGATACTGGAAGATGAAAAAGTTTTCGGAACGATACATATTGCCTTTGGGAACAACATCAGCATGGGCGGCACTATTTCAGTGAGCAGTCATCTTGACGGGCTGGTGAAAGAGCCGGATGTATATTTCGACGATGAGCTGATCATGAAAAAAGGAAAAATGATTGAATTTGAAGTATAGAACCAAATGAAATCAGCGAAAATCCGCGTGATCAGCGGGAGAAAAAGAGGAGAATAGTTTTCCCGCAGATATCGCAGATGAGCGCAGAGAATCATATAAAAAATTGTAAGAAAACACAGAAAAGAAAGTAATTAATAAAAATCAGCGAAAATCAGCGAGATCAGCGGGAGCAAAAAAAACGGAAATGCTTCCTGTGGGTAGTGCAGATGAACGCAAAACACACACAAGAATATGTTAAAAGCAATTATCAAAACAGTAAAAGGCGACATGACGGTTGTCTTTTATGAAAAAGATGCCCCGGGCACCGTTAAAAATTTTGTTGACCTTGCAAAAAAAGGTTTTTATAACGGCCTTACCTTTCACCGGGTAATTCCTGATTTTGTGATACAGGGCGGTTGCCCCAACGGTACCGGTACCGGCGGGCCGGGATACACTATTAAATGTGAAACAAGCGGCGGCAATCAATATCACGACCGCGGGGTTCTTTCAATGGCTCACGCAGGAAAAGATACCGGCGGCTCTCAGTTTTTTATTTGCCACAGCCGGCGCCAGACCTCTCACCTCGATGGCCGTCATACCTGCTTTGGAAAAGTAATTGAAGGACTGGACGTTATTGATGCTATCCGCCAGGGCGATGTGATAAATTCAATAGAAATTATTGAAGAAAAAGATTGATTAAAATTTGGTCAACCCTTCCAAAAGGCGTTTTTCTTTTTCTTCTTTGCTAAGGCTTTCGTAAGCTTGTTTTTCCTTCAGGTATTTCTGGTATTTTTCCTCCTCAACCCGGTGGATTTCAGAAAGATATTTATCAATGACTCGTTTTTTCAGGAATTCGGAAGCTACCGCCGGAAACAGCTCAAGGAGCAACTCATCTTTAGGGTTTTCTGCCAGCTTAACATCTCCGTATTCCGGGAATACCGGGTTGTCTTGCTTTTTATAATTCCTTGTGTCATAAGGAGTTTCTTCTCTAACACCCGAAATTTTATACCTGAATTCAGGATCAACGGGAATAGGGGTATGGCCGTATTGCCCTTTCACCAGGTTGACAAACTGTATGGATTTGGTTGTGTACATCGGCTGATTCTTGTTTTCGTCGATGATGCAGTTAACAGCCTGCACGCCAACGATCTGGCTTGTCGGGGTTACCAGCGGAGGGCACCCGGCTGCCAGTCGCACTGTTGGAATAATTTCCAGGGTACGGGGCAATAATTTTTCAAGTTTCAGTGCTTTAAGCTGGGCAAGCATATTGGTATACATCCCGCCCGGGATCTCGGCAAACTTCACGTTTTCGTTGGGCTCAGGAAACTTAAAATAACGGTCGATCTTATGGCAGCATTCCAGCAATTCTACTTCTTTATCGCTTTTTGCATAGGCGATGGCCAGTTCAAAAAGATCGTCAATATCACGTGGAAGCGTATCGCGTGTGATGTCAAATTCACGTGGAAACATTTTATAACTGTCCACGTCAGCCATCTCCACACGGATATCGCGGAGGATATTATTAATTTGTACAACAACTTCCTGATTTACACCGGTATCTATATCCAATTTATTGCAGAAGAGCTGCATGATTTCATAAGCCGGTGCTGCCGGGCCTCCTGCAAAAGGCATGATGGACGTGTCCAGTATGTCCACTCCATTAATAATGGCCATGAGCGAAGATGCTAATCCGTATCCGGGAGTGCAGTGAGTATGGAAATCAACAGGTATTTTAAGTTTCTGTTTTAACAGTCGGATAAGCCTGCCCGATCTTGACGGAGGAATAAGCCCGGCCATGTCTTTGATGGTGATCATATCAGCGCCCAGGGCTTCCATTTCCAGGGCTTTATTCAAAAAATATTCATCGGTGAAAATATTATTCGGAAGAAGTTTGGCGTGTAACAAAGCCTTAAACTTGTCCTTCGAACTGAAATGCGGATCAACCGTATAACAAACGGTGGCATCGGCAATACCTCCGTTTTCTTTGACATACTTAATGGTTGATTTTACATTATTGACATCGTTCAACGCATCAAAAATTCGCATGATACCAACACCTGACTGTACGGCAAAACGGCAAAAACCTTCGATAACTTCTTCAGGATAAGGGTTGTACCCAAAAAGATTTCGTCCTCTTGAAAGCGCGGTGAGTTTGGATGAATCACCAATTGCAGCTTTGATTGTTTCCAATCGTTCCCATGGATTTTCTCCGAGATAGCGCATAATAGAGTCAGGGACAGCGCCGCCCCAGACTTCCATGGCATAGAAATTAGCATCTTTGTATAAGGGAAGCACTTTGTCAACTTGTGCCTGAGTCATTCGGGTGGCAAACAAGGATTGTTGCCCGTCACGTAGTGTAAGATCTCGTATTAAAAGTTTGCGTTTCATATAGTATTGAAATACAGTGTGTTAAACAATAATGGGTTGATAAATTTTTCAAAGCAAAGTTATGTAAGTTTTTCGGAGCTAATTGATATATGAGAAAATATTTTTTTTGTAATTATTATTACTCCACATTTGTTGTTAAAAAATTGATTTTTATAATTCATATAAAGAAAAGGTGATTTACTTTTGTGCAAAAAATAAGCATGGAAATTTTTCTTCACAGTGAGACCTGGATTGCACTTTTGACACTGACCTTTCTGGAAGTTGTTCTTGGGATTGACAACATTATTTTTATTTCGATAGTCACCGGTAAACTTCCGCAAAACAAACAACGTTTCAGCCGGAACACGGGGCTCGCGCTGGCCATGATTTTCAGGGTTTCGTTGTTGATACTGATCACATACATTATAGGGTTGTCTAAGCCTCTGTTTTCTTTTGACAGGATCGGTATTGATTTCGATGTTAGTATGCGCGACCTGATTTTATTTGCCGGTGGGATTTTCCTGATTGCCAAAAGCACCTCCGAAATGCATCAGAAAATTGAAGGGATTGAACATCATCATAAAGAACATGCATCAAAAAAAATTACCGCGGCAATCGTACAGATCGCTCTACTCGACATTATTTTTTCATTTGACTCAATCCTTACGGCCATAGGACTTACGAAGCACGTGCTCCTGATGATCATTGCCGTTATCATCGCCATGTTTATCATGATGTTCTTTTCTGGCGCCATCAGCCGTTTTATTAACAAACACCCGACCTTGCAGGTTCTGGCACTTTCTTTTTTAATCCTGATCGGGTTTATGCTGATCGTGGATGGCTTGCATTATGAGGTGCCGAAAGGGTATATTTATTTCGCGGTATTGTTTTCGCTGCTGGTGGAAATGCTGAATATGCGTATGCGAAAAAAGACTCAGAAAAAGAACGGGAAACAGGCAGAATAAAACATTGACATTGTAACCATTGTTTTTTATATCTTTGGTCAATATCACAAAATCATTATTTATGAAAAAGACCTTACTCTTTTTAGCAGCCCTGTTTTTTGTTGCTGCCATCGGCAAAAGCCAGACAGCAACATCAGTAGCAAACGGCAACTGGTATATGCCTACCACCTGGGATTGCATGTGTATTCCCACGGCAGCCTACACTGTAAACGTTAACCATGATGTGGTTTTGGATAATGATTTCGCTCTGAATGGCGGAACCATAAATATCGCGAGCAGCGGGGTTTTACGTGAAAATACTTCGGGCAGATACCTCGTGATGAACACCGGAAGCATTACCAACAACGGGAAAATGAAGATCAGCCGGGTGGGCTTTTATGGCGGAAATTTTGTGAACAATGATTCCTGCCTGTTTTATTCGGTTTTTTTCAGCGGCGCTGAAACTCAGAATTTCGGGACCATTACCGGGGCAGACAGCCTTTTTATACAGGCGGATTTTTACAACGCTGATAGCGCTGTCGTCGATGCGTTCAGGGTAACTGTTAATGATACACTTGAAAACAACGGCCAACTCGCCGTTTCGGAATTACTAAACCTGAGTGTTTTTATTAATGAAGGCCTTGCAGATTTTATTAATTTTTATTCAGCAAATTATTCCCGGAATTCCAGCCAGCTTAATTTCACAGATTTTACTAACGAAGGAGGTTTCGATAATTACGGAGCTATTTATGGAACATCTAATTTTCACAATATCGGGCATTTTTATAATGATACTGTGGCCGTTTTTACAGTGGGTAATGACTTTTCAAACGTCGACACCATTAATCAGCTGGCCTATTATAATAATAACGGCCACGTGGGTGTCCTCGGAAATTTATACAACGGAGATACCATTGCGGGAACTAATACCGGAAGCTTTTGCATCAGCGAAGCCTCAACAAACGACGGGGTTATGCTCGGGACTTTTAATTTTTATGATCAGTCCAATGGCGGGCCTCCGGCTTTAGACAATGGTTATATTAGCCCTACGGTTACTTTTTATGCCTATCCCTGTGTCCCGGCTGTCGGTACTATTGACAATTCCCCCTGGCTTTCCGTGTATCCCAATCCTGCAGCGGACATGGTGAACTTTGAATTTTCTGAAGTTCCATCAAATGCAATAATTACCATCACGGATGGGTTGGGTAATATTATTTTTTCACAATCGGTATCCGGACAACAAAGAATAATTTTTACAAAAGGTAAAATACCTGCAGGATTGTATATTTACACAGTAAATTCCGATGGGCAAATGTTAGCCGGAAAGATCCTGCTGCAATAGTTTTGAAAATGGTATTTTAGAAACCAGCGCACTTTTTTATCCGGCTTATTTTTTTGTAATGATGAACTTTTTTGAATTTCTTATCAAAAAGTTTTTCAAACAAATCCGCCGAACCGTGTTTTCTTTTATGGATTTTAGCTTTTGCGTGCGATTTTCCGGTGCTGAATGAAACACCCGTTGCGCCGGTCTGCGTGCGGTTACCGGTATTGATAACAATTTGCAGATCGTTCGCCTGAGACCGTGATTGCATTTGCGGAATAGCCACCTGCTGTTGTTTGTGTTGATTAAAAGTCTGAATATTAACTTGATTCCCGGTATTCAGGGCTATCGGGTTGTTGTATTCGGGAGGGTTGTTGTCCGTGTTTACCACGAAGTTTTGAGCAAAACACGAAAATGAAATAAACAGAATCAGGGCGGTAAATAAAATTTTCATAAGATTTGTTTTTTGAGGGCTTTCCGTTTCACAAAAAAAATGCCAATTAGAAAATCATATTATTTATTTGCCTAATTTAGTAAGCTCAAAATTTGTGTTTAACCTAAAAAATATGAAAATGAAAAAGATCTTTGTTTTATTATGCATGATTGCATTTGCGCCATTTATTTTTAGCGGATGCGGCCCGGCTAATGGGAAAAAAGGATTAACCAAAGAAGACTCCATCATGAAATCAAAAGTAGACGAATATGCCACGGTGAAACTTACCAGCGATTTAGGCAAACTCACCGAAAAAGAAAAACAACTTATTGTTGTATTGATTGATGTTGCGAAAATAATGGATGAACTATACTGGCAGCAAACCCTGGGAGATAAACAATCCTTTTTTGACAATATTAAAAATCCATACGAAAAGGAATTTGCCATGATCAATTACGGGCCCTGGGACCGGCTGGATGACAATAAACCGTTTATTGCCAAATACGGCGAAAAGCCTAAGGGTGCGAATTTTTATCCGCAGGATATGACGAAAGAAGAATTTGAAAAATTTGACAACAAAGACAAAACCAACCTGTACACCGTCATCCGCCGCAACGAAGATAAGAGCCTGAAGGCCGTATGGTATCATGACGAATACAAAGAACAGCTTCAGAAAGCTTCCGAATTACTTAAAAAAGCCGCGGGGCTTGCCGAAGATGCGGGCTTGAAAAAATACCTCGAGCTGCGTGCCGAAGCGCTGATCACAAGTAATTATCAGCCCAGCGATCTGGCATGGATGGATATGAAAACCAACCACATTGATTTTGTTGTGGGCCCGATTGAAAATTACGAAGACGCTCTTTATGAATATAAGACCGCGTTCGAAGCCTTTGTGCTGATCAAGGATATGGAATGGAGCAAAAAACTGGATAAATATATCAGCATGTTGCCCGACATACAAAAACAACTTCCGGTTGAGGAAAAATATAAGAAAGAAGTTCCCGGCACTTCTTCCGACCTTGGTGTTTATGATGCCGTATTTTATGCCGGCGACTGCAATGCGGGCAGCAAAACCATTGCCATCAACCTGCCGAACGACGAACAGGTACAATTAGCAAAAGGTTCCCGCAGGCTTCAGCTGAAAAACACCATGAAAGCCAAATTCGACAATATTATGATGCCGATCGCCCAAAAACTCACGGATCCGTTACAACTGAAAAATGTAAAATTTGACGCCTTTTTCAACAATGTCATGTTTCATGAAGTAGCCCATGGCCTGGGAATAAAAAATACCATCAATGGAAAGGGCACGGTTCGTGAATCCTTGAAAGATGTTTATTCTGCCTTTGAAGAAGCCAAAGCCGACATACTCGGATTGTTCATTGTCACCAGCCTGATCGAAAAGGGTGAGATCAAGGATATTACGGTTGAAGATTGTTTTATCACTTATATGGCAGGCATATTCCGATCGGTACGTTTTGGCGCCGCCAGCGCACACGGCAAGGCCAATATGATGTGTTTTAATTTTTTCGAAAAAGCAGGAGCGTTTTCCCGCAGCAATGCCGGGGCGTATACCGTGGATGTGCCAAAAATGAAAACCGCCATGAACAAATGGGCTGAAACAATACTCATTTTCCAGGGCAACGGCGATTATGATGGCGCCGTCAAATACCTGAAAGAAAATGCTACGGTAAATCCTCAGCTTCAGAAAGAACTCGACGGCTTGAAATCGGCAAACATTCCAAAAGATGTCGTTTTTGAACAAGGAAAAGAAACCCTTGGACTATAATTTTATTTGGATTTTTATAAGAAGAGGCTGTTTCCGGCGTTAATTTGATTATTAATCTTTTTACCATGAAAAAATCAATATGGTCTTTGCTGTTATTATGCGGCCTGGGGGCGATACCATCTTTTGCACAGAATGTTGCAGTTAATGATGCTGCTGCGGCCAAAAGGATACAGGAAGATATCTGCATTCTTGCTGCCGACTCACTTTTGGGCCGTGAAACGGGAACTCTTGGAGAGTGGATGGCACGAAAATATATCGAAGCAAAATACAAGGAAATTGGGCTAAAACCACTGTTTGACACGTCCTATTTTGAAACATTTACTTATTCAGATGATGATTTTCTGGGCGCAGGAACGGCCATGGAGCTGAACGGAAAAAAACTTCAATTGTATAAAGATTTTTATCCTATTGGTTTTTCCTCAAGCGATACCATCAGCGGAGAAATGGTTTTTGTCGGTACCGGGATAGTTTGCGAAAATGCCGGAATAAACGATTACCAAAATATCCAAAATCTTGATGGAAAAATTGCGCTTATCGATCTTGCTGTTCCCGACAAGATCATGGAAAAGAAGGGCGTGTGGGACAGCGCACAAAAAATAATCCGTGTTGAAAGAGCCATCAGTCTTGGCGCTAAGGCCGTTATTTTTATTTCAACAGAAAAAAATTACGGCACACCATCAAAGGACCCAAATTTCTATAAAGAACGTGTTTCGGTACCGGTTGTTTTTGTTACGGATAATGCATCGATAAACACGGCAAATCCGGGTAAGGCAACTATAATGACCGATATAGGCCGTTCCGGTGAAAGAGTGGCTTATAATGTGGGCGGCTTTATTGATAATGGAGCTCAAAACACGGTAGTCATTGGTGCGCATTACGATCATCTGGGGCTGGGCTTTTTCGGTTCCCGTGATGTTGGCGACAACAACATACACAACGGGGCGGACGACAATGCCAGCGGTGTTGCCGGTGTCCTGGAGCTGGCCCGCCGTTTAATGGTTTCGGATCTGAAAAAGAATAATTACATATTTCTTGCTTTTTCCGGTGAAGAAAAAGGCCTGATCGGCTCTGAGAAGTTTTTAACGAATGGAAACTTTCAGAAGGAACGGATCAATTACATGATCGACCTGGACATGATCGGCCGGCTGGATGCAAAGAAAAAAATAAAGATCTACGGCACAGGAACCTCCGATTTATGGGAAAAGGCAATAGACAATGTCGGGGATAAAGGCTTCAAAATCACCAGGATCAAAACCGGCATCGGCGGATCCGACCATATGTCTTTTGCACAGCATAAAATTCCCGCTATTTTCATCCACACCGGGCTGCATGATGATTACCACAAGGCGGTGGATGATTGCAACCTGATCAATTTTGAAGGGGAAAACGAGGTGCTGAAATATGCTTACGACCTAATCAGGTACCTTGACGATAAAGGAAAAATTACTTTTCAGATCGCAGGCATGCTGGATGAGTTGATGATAAAAAAATAACGCGCTAGGGCAGTTTTAGATCAATCTTATCCATAACCCGGAGGTTGGTATCGAGCGCTTCGAGATGAAGCGTATTATCGATATTTTTTAACGTACAGAAATGATATTCGTTTACAAAAAACTGAGATTCGGGAATATCTTTTGATTTCTTATAAAAAGGCGCTCCGCCTCCGGCCGTAGTGATATAATAGATACCATTCGAATACGCTTTTTCATAACAATGGTTATGGGCGTTGAACACGATGCTGACGTTGTACTTTTCAAAAAGCGGGACCAGGTTTTTTCGCAACTTTTTTACTTGTGTGTTATGTGGCCCCGAACTGTAAACAGGCAGGTGCATGATCACCACGCGGAACTTGTTTTTAGCGCAGTTTTTCAGGTCGTTCTCCAGCCATTGATATTGCTCAGAACCTATGGTATAGTTTGAAAAATTATCGATCACCAAAAAATGAATATTCATTAATTCAACCGAATACCATTTGCCGTTGTTGGGTAACGAAAAATCTTTGGCCATGGTTTTTGAATGCAGTTCATGATTACCGTAAGCAGGATAAAGGCGGCTGTTTTGGATGATGGGCGATTCAATTTCTTCAAATTTTTTCCATGCTGATTTTTTCAGGCCGTTGAAAACCAGATCCCCCGTATGAAATACTGCCACGGGCTTAAACAACATGATTTTGTTTACGACCGTACGGTGAACCTCAGGATGTGCGCGCGTATCGCCAAAAACCACGAGGATGGAATCAGTTTGCCCAAACAGCACCAAATTGTTGGCGAAAAAAAGAAACACTATAATTAGAAAGAGGAAAGCCTTTTTCAAAATCTGATTTTTGTTTAAATATTTTTACAAAGATACGGATTACTATTTTTATAAAGAACTTCATAGCCCCGGCCTTAAGGCCAGGGCTATGAATGCAAAATTCATTTTATCAATGGCTTCAGCCATTTATAATGAAAGAAATTTATTTTCTGTTCAGGAGTTTCTTGATTTCATTGAGTTTCATCAGCGCCTCCACCGGGGTGAGGGTGTTGATATCCGTATTCAGGATATCATCTTTTATTTGTTCAAGCAGGGGATCGTTGAGTTGAATAAAACTAAGCTGGAATGATTCATCATCGGGCTTTTGGGATGATTTACCCTTTTGTGAGAGGTCCCCTCCGTTGTGGTTTTTTTCCAGGCGGTGCAGCAGGTCGTTGGCGCGTTCAACCACGATCTGCGGGATGCCCGCCATTTTTGCCACATGGATCCCGAAGCTGTGTTCGGTGCCGCCCGGAACCAGCTTGCGGAGGAAAATTATTTTGTTTGCAATTTCTTTTACGCTCACATGAAAGTTTTTGATGCCGGGCATCGTCTTCGCCATTTCGTTCAGCTCATGGTAGTGTGTGGCAAACAAAACCTTGGGTTTGAAAACTTTGTTTTCGTGGAGGTATTCGGCGATGGCCCAGGCAATGGATATTCCGTCGTAAGTGCTGGTCCCGCGGCCTATCTCATCAAGCAAAATCAAACTTCGCGACGAGATGTTATTCAGGATGCTCGCCGTTTCGTTCATCTCCACCATAAACGTTGATTCGCCCGACGAAATATTATCAGACGCGCCCACCCGTGTAAAGATTTTATCAACCAACCCTATCGTTGCTTTTTCAGCGGGGACATAACATCCGGTTTGCGCCAGCAACACTATTAAGGCTGTTTGACGCAGCAAGGCTGATTTTCCCGACATGTTCGGGCCGGTGATGATAATGATCTGCTGGTTGGAGTTGTCCAGAAAAATATCGTTGGCAATATATTTTTCTCCCGCCGGCAGGTTCTGTTCGATGACCGGGTGGCGGCCGTTTTTTATATCAAGAATCAGTGAATCGTTAATCTCGGGGCGCACATAATTATTTCGTGAAGCTACTGCCGCAAACGACAGCAGGCAGTCAATCCGTGAAATGAGCAAGGCGTTGAGCTGTATGGGCTTGATATAATCGAACAACGCCACGATCAGGTCGTTATATAGCTGGGCTTCCAGTGTCAGGATTTTTTCTTCGGCGCCCAGAATCTTTTCTTCGTATTCTTTCAGTTCTTCGGTGATATAACGTTCGCAGTTGGCAAGGGTTTGCTTGCGTGTCCATTCGGCAGGGACCTTGTTTTTATGGGTGTTGGTCACTTCGATATAATATCCGAAGACATTGTTGAACGCAATTTTCAGGGAGGGAATTCCTGTTTTTTCGCTTTCGCGCTGTTGTATCTGAAGCAGGTAATCTTTGCCCGAATAAGCGAGCTTCCGCAGTTCATCCAGTTCTTCCGAAACGCCTTCGGCTATGATGTTCCCTTTGTTGGCAAGGGCAGGCGGGTCGGGCTGCATGTCGTGTTCGATGCGGTCGCGGATAAGTTTACAGCTGTTCAGTTGTTCCCCTATTTTATTCAAAGCGGCATTGGAGGTGCCTTCAAAATCCTTTTTAATGGTTTCGATGGAACCCAGCGCCCTTTTGATCTGAATGATTTCGCGCGGGTTTATCTTCCCTATGGCGACCTTTGATATCAATCGTTCCAGGTCACCGATATTTTTTACGTTTTTGCTGAGTTCCGAGGTGAAATCCGGGTTGTTAAGATAAAAACCAACGATGTCGAGGCGTTCCTCAATCAGTTGTTTGTCTTTCAATGGCATCACCATCCAACGTTTCAGCATGCGGCTTCCCATGGGCGTGAGTGTCTGGTCGATCACATCCACCAGGGTGAGCGCCCGTTCATTGGATGAATGCAACAGTTCCAGGTTCCGCACGGTGAATTTGTCGATCCAGACATAATGGTCTTCTTCGATACGGCTGATTTTCGAGATGTGGCTGATCTTGTCGTGCTGTGTTTCTGCCAGGTAATGCATGGCGGCTCCTGCAGCGATGATCCCGTATTCGAGGTCTTCCACTCCAAAGCCTTTCAGGGAAGTTGTCTGAAAATGATTTTGCAGGATATTACCGGCAAAATCGGGGGTAAAAACCCAATCGTCGAAGGTGGAGGTGTAAAACTTGTCGCCAAATGTTTCGACAAACTCACGCTGTTTGTTTTTCTGGACGATGACTTCGTTGGGATGAAAACTTTGCAGGAGGTTGTCGATATACTCTTTGCTGCCTTGTGCCAGATAAAATTCGCCGGTGGAAATATCCAGAAAAGAAACCCCGGTGATACGCGGGCCGGTGTGTATGCCGGCGAGAAAATTATTTTCTTTATGGTCGAGGACCTTGTCGTTGTATGCCACTCCGGGGGTAACGATTTCCGTGATTCCCCGTTTTACAATTTTTTTTGTCAGCTTCGGGTCTTCGAGCTGGTCGCAGATGGCCACGCGCAGTCCGGCCTTGACCA
>DAOQAT010000060.1:0-18585 GCA_035354195.1 Bacteroidales bacterium
AGCATTGAAACTTTTGAACCGGTAAACGGCCGTTTCCTTGAAAAACATGATGCCATTTCCATTTATCCGGCCAATCTTTTTATTACCTCTCAGGACAAAATGAAGAAAGCAATCGCAGACATACAACAAGACTTGTTTGCTCATATTGCCTATTTTAAGGAAACCGGCAAGGCGCTGGAAGCCAAACGTATTGAAGACCGGGTATCGTATGATATAGAGATGATGCGGGAACTGGGCTATTGTTCGGGCATTGAAAATTATTCACGCTATTTCGACGGTCGGAAACCCGGCGGACGGCCGTTCTGCCTGCTGGATTGTTTTCCGGATGATTACCTGATGGTGGTTGATGAGAGCCATGTTACCATCCCTCAGATCCGTGCCATGTACGGAGGCGATCGTTCGCGAAAACAAACGCTGGTGGAATATGGTTTCCGCCTGCCTTCGGCTATGGATAACCGTCCGCTGAAGTTCGACGAGTTTGAAGCAATGCTCAATCAGGTTATTTTTGTCAGCGCCACCCCGGCTGAATACGAATTGCAGAAATGCGAAGGCGTGGTGGTGGAGCAGGTCCTCAGGCCCACCGGGCTGCTGGAACCCATTATTGAAGTAAAACCCAGCCTGAACCAGATCGACGACCTCCTGAATGAGATTGATCAGAGGGTAAAAGTTGATGAACGTGTTCTGATAACCACGCTAACCAAAAAAATGGCTGAAGAGCTTACCAAATACATGCTGAAGCTGGATATCAGGTGTAAATACATTCATTCTGAAGTAGATACGATGGAGCGTGTCGAAATATTACGTGAGCTTCGCAACGGTGAAATTGATGTTTTGGTAGGGGTGAACCTGTTGCGTGAAGGGCTTGATTTGCCGGAGGTGTCGCTGGTAGCCATCCTGGATGCCGACAAAGAGGGCTTTCTGCGTTCCGAACGTTCGCTTACACAAACCGCGGGCCGTGCGGCAAGAAATATCAACAGCAAGGTTATTATGTATGCCGACAAAATGACCGACTCGATGCAGCGCACCATTGATGAAACCAACCGCCGCCGTGAAAAACAGCTGAAATACAACGCGGAACATAATATTACGCCAACCCAGATCATCAAGAGTGTTGATGCTACTTTTGGACAGGCGCTGATCACCGACGGCAAAGGCAACGAGGTGAAGGCTTATGTAGACAATCCAAACTCCAGTATTGCGGCCGACCCGGTGGTTCAGTATATGAAAAAAGAACAATTGCAGAAATTGCTGTCGCAGGTGAAATCCGATATGGGAAAAGCGGTTAAGGCACTTGATTTCATGGAAGCCGCACGTTTACGGGATGAGATGTATGAGTTGGAGAAGCTGATGAAGGAGAAATGATTGCCCAGGGCAACTTTTTTTATAAATTTTCTTAAATAAGAAAACTCAGTAATACCTCTTTTATCCTGAGTATTGCTTTTCAGAATTTGACTTGAAGGCCTTTTGCCTGAATAAGAATTAATTCAGTGAGTTAAAATGCATTTCTAAATAATCTATGCATTCGTAAACGGCATCAAATTCTTTTTGTGTTTTTGTTGACAATGCAATTTGATCTTTATTGACTTCTAATTTCCTGGTTAGATCCTGTGCCTGTTTAATTAAACCCGATGAGTTTGTATTTGGTTTTTTACCATCAGCATGTATTTCCGCCCCAATCCTTTCCAGTTTGTTAATAACTTCAAAAAAATCGTTTAATTCTGGTTTTGTTTTAAAGTTTTTCAGTTTTTCGAGGTTGTCGAAAAATTCTTTGCCAAGTGCCATAATACAAATTTTTAATTGTTATTTAATCTCAAATACAGTAACTTGTGTGAAATACCCTTTTTATGTGCGAAATTCAGTAATAAAATCAAATGCTTTCATGTGGCTGTTTGCCAGTTATATAACCCATGCAAGTGTTTTTCTCTGATTTTCATCCACAAATGTAAAGCTTATATTTCAAAAAAACAAATAAATATTAAAATTTTATGGATAAAAATCATTTTTTTTATGATAAAAATATATTTATGAATACGATTAAGAAAATTTTGTTTATACAGTAAAAGGCAGCCCCGGCCGGGTAACCCTTATTTTAAATCGTTTATGCCTGAAATCCCATAAATAATCTCATGATCAATCCCCAAAAGAAGCATATTTTTTAAAAAAATTACCTCTTTTCCTGGCCGTATTTATCAATATACCCTTCGATGCCCTTTCTCCTGAAATAGAGTTTCCCTTCCCATTCGTCCTTGCCCCATTCAAGTTTGTCATAAATAAACCCACTGAGGTTTTTACCTGTTGTGCTAAATACCGCCCATTTTCCACCTTCAATGGTAAAGGTGTATTGTTCCTTATTCCATAACTTGGTACCACCTTTATTAACCATCAGAATGCTTGTATCCCGGTCTTGGGCAAAAGAAATGAACTCAATATAAGAATTCTCAAAAGGAATGACCTCGTTTCCGTTCGTATCGATCAGGCCGGTAAAACCATCCTTCATCATGATTTCAACGCCATAATTAAAATCCACATCCTCACCTGACAACATTATAAATTCATTGACTTCATATGGCGGTTCTGGCTGAGTTTGTGTAATTTTATCAGATTTTATATAATACACAGCAGGGATCACTTCTGTGCCTTGTAAATTGATAAAACCCCACTTTATCTCATCTATGGTGTCGAAAATAGTATCTCCCTTTTTTCCCACTTTGATCATATTACCGTAAGGTGGGGTTATATCTGTATATTCTACATCATGATCCAGCACAACATAGTCTCTCGTGGAAAACTTCCTGGTAACCGGCGCCAGGCCGTAATCATTGTAATCAAAAATTGAAAGGTATTTGAATTCGGTAAGCAACTTTCCATAAGCTGTAGCCACGGCCGAAAATTCACCATCCTTCAGGACATATAAATCATCGGCTTTAAGCTCAATTAAACGATCAAAAGCAGGCAGATCATAAAGATTATAATACGGATCATACAAACGAAACCTGGTGGTCCTTCCATTAAAGCCATTGTAGGTATACATACCACAAAGATAATTGTCACCTTTTACCGCTGTGAACTCATCGCACTGGGAGCTGAGGGAATTAGAATCTTTCAGGTACGAACCAAATTCGTTGAGAAGCCTGCTGATCCATTCCCTGCAATCCCCGAGGCTTATCTGTTTATTATAAATGCGCCTGAAAAGAAAAGCATTCAGCTTGCCTTTTTTTTGAGCAAATCCCTTTTCATCTGCCTTTAGATCCCGCAATTCATCTTTATAGTTAAATTCTTTAAGGTAGGTGTCTGCGCTTTTAAGCAAATTTATATACTGGATCTGGTTTTTATAGTGCATTTCATCGAAAGCATCGATATAATAAGGCCGTACCCAAATATAAACCAGTTCACGCAATACAGGGCTGCTAAAAATTTTATAGGCAACTTTGGTGATAATTTCCCTGGGCCAGAACTCTTCAAAAGGGGAATAATTTCCCAATGAGAAAATGCTGTAAGCGGCATTAACCTTACCTGAGTAATTTTTATATTCAAGTTCAAATGAATTCAGACTAGCATCAAGAATTTTTTCCCAGCAAACATTATAAGTGCTGACATCCGGAAGCCCAACCGGCGCTTTAAGAATATTATGATCCTTGGGTTGTTCGGCATAACCTGCACCGCCAAGTATAACAATTGGCTCCTGTCCGTAGGTAAACAGTGCCAGTAAGGTTAAAAAAAATGTAATGACAACAACCTTTGGACATATTGCCCAATTTGAAAGCTTACCTTGTGACCAGTTATCAGATTTCATCGAAGTTTGGATTTTGGAATTAAACCAGTAAAGATATTTATTAATACTGATTAAGTCAATAGAAATTTTATGAATTTTAAATGACTTTATTGGGGGCTTTTCTTCAGGTTTCTGAATCAACCAAAACAAATAATACGCCCGTTGCACATTTACCGTCCTTACAGAGCAGCCCTGGTTGCAGCAAAAATCCTCGTAACAAAACCCAATAAATCCCAAACGTTTATATTTTATTTTAATAGTGACACCTATTTGGCGTTTTGTATGTATATTATAAGATGCAGAAAATTAAGATTATACAAAAATTTTATTTAAGGTTCTGAATTGATCAGGCTTAATCTGGGAGCATGCCTGAGTCTCCAAATGTTGAGCCCATTGATACAGATTTATGACTTTCAGGTCATTATAATTACAGCAGGCTTTTCATATAATAGGTAGTAAATAAATTTCGATGAACCTTTGTTTTTTAATAAAATAAACCTGTAATTTGCATGATAGAAATTGATAACAACTAAAGCAGATACTATTATGAAGGAAACACCTATAAATTATGATGTTGTTAGGCGTCAACTCGCTGCGTTAAACCTTCCTAACATTGGCAAAGCCACTATCCGTGAGGTAAAAAAACTGATCAATGAAATTGAAAAAGAAACCGGCCAGAAATATGTCCGCATGGAGATGGGCGTCCCGGGTTTACCTGCCACACAAATTGGTATTGATGCCGAGATCGCAGCCTTGAAAAACGGTTGTGCTGCCATTTATCCTGAGATTGATGGCTTACCGGAACTAAAAACAGAAATGGCACGTTTTGTTAAATTGTTTCTTGATGTGGATGTAAACCCGGAAAATTGCATACCCACCGTTGGTTCTATGCAGGGTGGTTATGCCGCTTTTATGACGGTAAACCGCATGTACAAAGAAAAAGATACCACGCTGATGCTTGACCCGTGTTTTCCGGTTCACAAACAACAACATACGGTCATCGGCACCAAATTCGAAGCTTTTGATGTCTACGACTACCGTGGTGATAAACTCAGAGATAAGATAGAATCCTATCTGAAAAAAGGAAACATTGCCAGCATCATGTATTCCAATCCGAACAACCCTTCGTGGATTTGTTTTACCGATAATGAATTGAGGATCATTGCCGAACTCGCGAACAAATACAACGTGCTGGTGCTGGAAGACCTGGCTTATTTCGGTATGGATTTCAGAAAAGATTATTCAAAACCGGGCACGCCACCGTTCCAGCCTTCTGTGGCAAAGTATACGGATAATTATATTTTGTTTGTCTCGGGCTCCAAAGTGTTCAGCTATGCAGGCCAACGTATCGGCATGATGGTGATTTCGCCCAAGCTGTTTACTACCAAGGCGCCGGATCTTAAACGGTATTATTCTTCTGATATTTTCGGGCGTGCCATGATCTTCGGTACGGTTTATTCCTTAAGTGCCGGAACCTCGCATAGCGCCCAGTACGCGCTTACAGCCATGCTGAAAGCTGCAAATGACGGTAAATTCAACTTTGTTGAGGAAGTGAAAGAGTATGGCGAAAAAGCTAAGATCATGAAAAAAATGTTCACCGATAATGGCTTTAAAATCGTTTACGACAAGGATGAGAACGATCCGTTAGCCGACGGGTTTTATTTCACTTTTTCCTATCCGGGATTTACAGGTGAGCAGTTGCTTGAAGAACTTTTGTATTATGGTATCAGTGCCATATCATTGGCAATAACAGGCAGCAGCCGGATCGAAGGTATGCGCGCCTGTGTTTCGCTGGTACACCGCGATCAATTTCCTGATCTGGAATACCGTCTGAAAAAATTTAATGAACAGCATCCGGTAAATTCTTAGAGATAAAACTTAAATTCGCCTGCTGAAAAAAGTACCACAAATCTGAAATCAAAAATTAAAATCTTATATAATATGGCAAAATTAAAAGGAGCAATAGTAATCAACATCGAACGCTGCAAAGGTTGTGAAGTGTGTGTCGGTGCGTGTCCCGAATCGGTTATTGCAATGAATCCCGGGGTGAATTCCAAAGGATATCATTATGCGATGGTTACCAATGATAATTGTACAGGCTGCACCAATTGTGCTGTAGTTTGTCCCGACGGAGTTATTACCGTTTACAGGACAAAAATAACCACTGAAGTTTAATAATTTAAAATTATAGCTAATGAAAGAACTTAGATTAATGAAAGGTAATGATGCCATAGCTGAAGCTGCAATTCGTGCCGGCGCTGATGGATATTTCGGCTATCCCATTACCCCCCAGTCAGAAATTCTTGAATACCTTATGGCACAAAAGCCATACGAAACCACCGGTATGGTGGTATTACAGGCCGAAAGCGAAGTGGCAGCCATTAATATGGTATACGGCGGTGCCTCATGCGGAAAAAAATGCATGACCTCATCGTCCAGCCCCGGCATCAGCCTCAAACAGGAAGGTATTTCATATATTGCAGGTTCCGAATTGCCCTGCCTCATTGTAAATGTTGTCAGGGGCGGCCCCGGTTTGGGTACCATCCAGCCTTCGCAGGGCGACTATTTTCAGTCAACCAAAGGCGGCGGCCACGGCGATTACCGCCTGATCGTACTCGCACCTGCTTCCGTGCAGGAAATGTCTGATTTTGTTTCTTTAGGATTCGACCTTGCATTTAAATACCGTAACCCCGCGATGATACTTTCAGACGGCGTTATCGGACAAATGATGGAAAAAGTCGAATTGCAGGAATCAAAACCCCGCTGGACAAAAGAGGAAATCCTTAAAATGTCTCCCTGGGCTACTACCGGAAAAACTCCTGACCGTGAACGGAATATCATCACTTCACTGGACCTTGACCCGGCCAGGCAGGAAAGACATTGCATGAAACTGGACCGCAAATACAAAGAAATAGAAGAAAATGAAGTCCGTTACGAAAAGATCAATTGCGACGATGCAGAATACTTGTTCGTAGCATTTGGATCAAGCGCACGTATTTGCCAGAAAGCTATGGATAATGCCAGGGCAAAAGGTATTAAAGTCGGGCTTCTTCGTCCGATCACCTTGTTCCCCTTCCCTAAAAAGCCGTTATTCGAGCTGTCTGATCAGGTTAAAGGCATATTGACCGTTGAAATGAACCTGGGACAAATGGTTGAAGATGTCCGCCTGGCTGTAAATTGTAAAGTCAAGGTAGAACATTATGGCCGCGTGGGCGGAATCATTCCGACACCCGATGAAGTTCTGGAAGTTTTGGAAACTAAAATTATTGGAGGATAAACCATGGATACATTAACAAGAGAACAAATCATAAAACCCGAAAACCTGGTTTATAAAAAAACCGAACTGCTTACCGACAAAGCCATGCATTATTGTCCTGGCTGCGGGCACGGTACCGCACACCGCATGGTTATGGAAGTCGTTGAAGAAATGGGCATACAATCCGAAACCGTTGGCATAGCGCCGGTTGGCTGCTCGGTATTTGCCTATGATTATATGAATATTGACATGCAGGAAGCGGCTCACGGGCGTGCTCCGGCGTTGGCAACAGCTGTTAAAAGGCTGATGCCAGAAAAATATGTTTTTACTTACCAGGGCGACGGTGACCTTGCTGCCATAGGTACTTGTGAAACCATTCATGCATGTAACCGCGGTGAAAATATCGTGATCATTTTTATCAACAACGGTATTTACGGTATGACGGGCGGCCAGATGGCCCCGACCACCTTGCCTGGCATGAAAGCATCCACCTGTCCTTACGGCAGAGATACTCATATCATGGGTAACCCGCTGAAAATTACTGAACTGGTTGCCACACTTCCGGGAACTTGTTTCGTAACACGCCACTCGGTTCATACTCCGGCTAACGTTCGTAAGACAAAAAGAGCCATCAGAAAAGCGTTTGAGCTTTCACACGCTGGAAAAGGATTATCCTTTATTGAAATCGTATCGAACTGCAACTCAGGTTGGAAAATGTCTCCGGTTCAGGCCAACAAATGGATGGAAGAAAATATGTTCCCGTTCTATCCGTTGGGAGATATTAAAGTTCCTGCTGAATAGTAAATTGGCTAAATAATTATTAGTGAAAATAATAATATAAAAAACTGAAAAATGACAGAAGAAATAATAATAGCAGGCTTCGGCGGACAAGGGGTTTTATCCATGGGTAAAATTCTTGCCTATTCAGGCGTTATGCAAAATAAAGAAGTAAGCTGGATGCCTTCCTACGGTCCTGAAATGCGTGGAGGCACAGCCAATGTAACCGTTATTGTCAGCGATGAACGCGTCAGTTCGCCGATACTTACGGTTTATGATACTGCCATCATCCTCAACCAGCAATCTATGGATAAGTTTGAAAATGCCGTGAAACCCGGCGGGTTGCTGATTTACGACGGTAACGGTATCACACGCCATCCCGAACGCAAGGACATCAATATTTATCGTGTTGATGCTGCAGAAGAAGCAACTAAACTTGGGATGAACAAAGTATTTAATATGATGGTGCTGGGCGCTTACCTGAAAATAAAACCCATTATCAGCGCTGAATTTATCAGAAAAGGTTTGGAAAAATCTCTTCCGGCACGCCATCATGGAATGATACCAGACAATGAAAAAGCCATTGAGATAGGTAAAAAAATCATTCAGGAAGTACAACTGGTTTAAATCCAGGATTTTGTTTTAAATTATTTTTTTTAGAAAGGCTTGATTCATTTAATGTTTCAGGCCTTTTTAAATTTGAAAACATGAAAGAACCTGATAAACAAAATATTGAAGAAGCGGCAAAAAGGATTGCCCCCTATGTCCACCGCACTCCGGTTTTAACTTCCCAAAGCCTCAACGAGATGTTTCAGGCTGAACTCTATTTTAAATGTGAGAATTTTCAGAAAACCGGGGTTTTTAAATCCCGTGGCGCCTGTAATGCCGTCTTTTCTTTGACAGAAGAGCAGATCAGAAAAGGTGTGGCAACCCATTCATCGGGTAACCATGCGGCAGCGTTGGCTCGTGCCGCAAAGTTGCGCAACACGCAAGCATATGTGGTGATGCCCGAAAATTCCTCTAAAGTAAAAATAGAAGCGGTTAAAGCTTATGGTGGCAGGATTACTTTTTGTAAGCCGACGCTGGAAGCCCGTGAAACTACCTTGAAAGAAGTGATCGCCGAAACCGGTGCCGCCGAAATACATCCGTATGACAATTACCGTATCATTGAAGGGCAGGCAACCGCAACAAAAGAGCTGGTTGAACAACAACCCGGGTTGGATTATATCATATGCCCTGTCGGTGGAGGCGGCCTGCTCAGTGGAACGTTGTTAGCGGCTCATTATTTTTCTTCCGGTACCAAAGTAATTGCTGCCGAGCCGGAACAGGCCAACGATGCATTTTTATCTTTCAAAACAAAATCATTTGTTCCTTCCGTGAACCCCGATACCATCGCCGATGGACTGAGGACATCACTGGGCGAACTTACATTTCCCATCATCATGGATCATGTTCATGATATTATGACGGTATCTGAAAATGATATTGTTGAGTCTATGAAGCTAATCTGGAAGCGCTTGAAAATTATGGTGGAAACATCTTCTGCTGTTACGCTGGCAGTTATAAAAAACAATGCCGGCCTTTTTAAAAATAAAAAAACCGGCATCATCCTATCGGGTGGTAATGTGGATTTAAACCAATTACCCTGGTAAAGCCAAATAACTATTTTGCTACCTCAACTGACTGAAGATAAAGGGTAAAGTCAAGCTGCATCTGGATAATTAACGGATATTGAGGATAGTCGAGTATCCATAATTTGTTGCCTGCGGGTGACTGTGCCAGAATCACATCCAGTTTTTGAACTGTTCCGTCAATTTTAACCGGATAGCTTTCGTTGCGTACATAATTGAAAATTTCACTTGAATTTTCTATGGTAATTTTGGCAGGAGCCTGGCTTTTAAGTGTTTTATAGAGTTTACGGCTGAGCCATACCGTTGTTTTATCCTGCAGGTTCAGCGAAGAACCATTCTCAAAATTAGCTATCATGGAACTGGCCGTATCAATAGCCATATCTGATAGTTGAACCGACCCGGTATAATTGATGGGCGAGGTCATTTTCCATTTAAAAGAAATGCTGTTTTTCATGATAAGGTCGCTGACAATATAATCATAACCTTCGTTCTGAGCCATTAAATGGTAAGAAAGTACCGAACCGGTCTTCAGCCAGGTGGCAGGGCCTTCTTTTTGTTGTGCAAAACTATTTAGGACCGTTCCTGTCAAAAGGATAATTACTGCTGTGATGATAACTTTTTTCATATGTTTTGTTTTAAATAATAAGCAAAAATAGGATTTTTTAAACAGGCCTGCAAGTTTTATGGGAATATTATCAAATCCAATTTGTTTGTTTATACCCTTGCCTGTTTTACAGCATGTTGCCATGCTTTGTAAAGCTCAATACGTTGGTTTGTTTCCATTTTTGGGTTAAAAATTCTATCGGTTTTCCGAAGTTTTGTCAGATCTTCTTTGGTCCAGAGGTTCACAGCCAACCCTGCGAGAAAAGCGGCTCCCAGCGCGGTCGACTCAATACTTGACGGCCGTACCACCGGCACTCCTAGCATGTCCGATTGAAATTGCATCAGGAAATTATTGGCTGCCGCGCCACCGTCGACATTCATCACCTTCAGGCTGATGCCTGAATCCAGTTGCATGGCGCTTACCACATCTTTGGTTTGAAATGCCATGGATTCCAGGGCTGCCCGGACAATATGTTTTTTTTCGGTTGCAAGTGTAAGCCCGGTAACTATTCCCCGGGCATTCATATCCCAGTATGGAGCGCCCAGCCCGGCAAAAGCGGGGACAAAATACACACCGGCATTATTTTCGGCTTCCATTGCCAACGCTTCGGTTTCTGCAGCCGTATTGATCATTTTTAAATTATCGCGCAACCATTTGATCACCGCTCCAGCTATAAATACACTGCCTTCAATGGCATACTCAACTTTTTTGTTAATACCCCATGCAATGGTGGTCAAAAGCCCGTTTTCAGATTTTACAGGCTTAGTCCCGGTATTCATGAGCAGAAAACAACCGGTGCCGTATGTGTTTTTTACTTCTCCTTCATTAAAACAGGCCTGCCCGAACAAAGCTGCCTGCTGGTCACCGGCTATGCCGCAAACAGGAATTTCGGCTCCTCCAAAAATTTCCTTTGCGGTAAAGCCATGGTTCCCTGATGAATCAACAACTTCAGGAAGCATGCACTCAGGAATTTCGAAAAGTTCGCAAAGTTTTTTATCCCAGCTTAATTCCCTGATATTGTACAGCATGGTGCGTGAGGCGTTGGAATAATCCGTGATGTGGAGTTTTCCGCCGCTTAATTTCCAGATCAGGTAGGTGTCAATAGTTCCGAAGAGCAGATCGCCGGCTTCAGCCTTTGCTTTTGTGCCTTCTGTCTGGTTTAGTATCCAGTGGAGCTTGCTTGCCGAAAAATAGGAGTCTATGACCAGCCCGGTATTTTCACTGATATATGCGGACCAACCCTTATCGTGCAGTTGCCTGCAAAATTCAGCGGTACGTTTGTCCTGCCAGATGATGGCATTATAAACAGGTTTGCCGGTGTTTTTATCCCAAACCACGGTCGTCTCGCGCTGGTTGGTTATGCCGATGGCGGCGATGTCGCCTGCTGAGATACCACATTTTTTAATTACCTCACGTGCGACTTCAAGTTGGTTTTTCCAAATTTCTTCGGCTTCCTGTTCCACCCAGCCGGGGTGAGGGTAAATCTGAGCCGTTTCTTTCTGTGCTATTCCTACAACCTCAGCGTGTTCATCAAATAATACGGCTCTTGAACTTGTAGTGCCCTGGTCGAACGATAAAATATATTTTTTGTTCATATCAAAAAAATCAGAAATCAAAAAATTATCCTTCCTGTTTCAATGGTTTGAAGCCTTCGCCCAAAATCTCGTTGGCATTCAAAACTGTCAGAAAAGCATTAGGATCCACTTTATGGACGTAGTCTTTCAAAACAGCCAGCTCCTTGCGGCTGACCACTGTAAAAATAATCTTTTTTTCGGTTCCTTTGAACATGCCCGTACCCTGAATAAAGGTTCCGCCACGGTCCATTTCATTGATTATCAATTCCCTGATTTCTTCGTGTTTATCCGAAATAATAAACAAGGTTTTTTCGTAGCTGATCCCCTGAATCACCGTGTCTATCACTTTACCGCAAATAAAAATTACGAGCCAGGAATATAACGGGATTTTCCAGTCGCGGAACACCACAAGCCCGAGCAAAACAATGACGGAATCAACATAGATAAGCAATTGCCCAACAGGAAGATGCGTATATTTTGCAAAAATCATGGCGATAATATCGGAACCTCCTGACGTGGCTTTCATCCTGAACATCAACCCGATACCAAATCCAACCAGCACAGCGCCGAAAATGGCGGACAACAACGGATCGTTTTCCACCAACGGGTTATCGCCCTGAAAATGTGTCAGCAGCAAAATGAATTGTGAAACGGCCACAAAACCGACCACTGTCTTTACACCGAACTTAGGTCCTAAAATTTTAGTACCAAGGATAGTGAGCGGTATATCCAGCGCCAGCCCCATGAGCCCGATAGGAATACCATCCGGTGCGATGGCAAGCAGCCCCTTTGTAACATAGTGCACCACAATGGCGATGCCGTATACACCGCCCGGCACAAATTTGTATGGGGAGATAAAATATACAAAGCCTACAGACATGATAAACGCACCCACCAGTATCATAACATATTCAAGAAACAATTTGCGGGTGAACTTCTTTTCAAGATTGATTAAATTTTTTGGCATAATATCCATTTTTATGGTTGAAAAATCAACTTCTTAATTATAAGTGGCAAAATTACAAAACCTTGGCGGTGTTTTGCGTATTTATTATTACAGATGTTTGCTTAAAGAGTTCAGAAGTTGTTGGCTTTCAATACCGGCGCGACAATTTTATATTTATGAGTTTGCCCTTATTGTTGCAACATTTTAAGGTACGCTTGATCAACCTCGATGCCCGATTTTATAGCTGCCTGCACGTCACTAAGGGCTTTGGATTTTTCTCCCAGCGCATTCCATGAATAGGAGCGTGATAAATAATAGTAGCCCTGTGGATCCATACTAATGGCTTTATCGAAATCTTCAAGGGATTCCTGATATTTTTTCAGTTTCTGTTTGTCAATACCAATGATATTGTATGCTTTTGCATCATCCGGTTTTATTTTCAGGTATTGATAATAGTCAGCAATAGCTGCTTCATAGTTCCCAAGCATTTCATAGGTCAGTCCGCGGTTGGAATAATTGTCCGGGAAATCCGGATCCAGTTGCACAGCCTTGTTATAATCTTCAAGCGCCGCTTCGTAATGCCCCGAACGTGCTTTGGCAGAACCTCGGTTTCCCCAAGTCTCAGCATAGGTTGGATCGAACGAGATGGCCTTGTTGAAATCGAGTATGGCCAGGCTGTCCCGGTTGGTATAAAAATATGCGCTACCCCGGTTGTGGTAAGCCTTGGCAAAATCGGGTTTTAATGAAATAGCCTTGCTGTAATCGGCAATAGCTTTCTCAAAATCTTTTTTCAGGCGGTATTCGTAACCTCTGTTCAGGTAAGCCACTGAAGCCGGGTATTTTTCGATCACATCATCCATCAGGGTGATGGTGTCCTTCCAGATTTTGGTCCTTTTCCAGCTGGAAACAGCGTAATAACCAACAATAACGATAGCCAAACAAGCAATCAGCGGTAACATTTTCTTCCTTTTCTCGGTCAGCCAGGTTGCACCATAGGCGTAAATATAAACCAGCCCGATATACGGGATGTAGCTGAAACGGTCTGCGAGAAAACCCTGGCCCGCAGAAACAACCTGTAACATGAACACAATGTTGACCAGGAAAAATAAGGTCCCGAAAAGTACATTCTTACCCCGGCGGGCTGCAAAATATACCAGTATGGCCAGACAAATGAGGATGATGGGAGCCACGTAATAGACGATTCCGAAATTGCCCGGTTCCGGGAACGGATAAATCGCCGATAATGTAAACGGAACAACCGATTTGACAAGATACATGCACAATGCATACGAACCCATAAATAAGCGTTCTATTATAGTATAATCAATCGTGTCCAGTGATTTTTGCTGCCCAAGAAAATAAATACCTACCAACCCGACCACAAGTGAAAGTATAAAGTAGGGGATCTTTTCAAGTATCAGCCTGATTTTCAACGGGCGGCAGAGGAAATAATCGACCAGTAACAAGGTTAAAGGAAGCGTAACTGCCTGTATCTTTGAAAGAAGTGACAACAAGAAAAACAAAATGGTAAAGACTAAAAACCTTTTCTTTTTCAGTTTCAGGTGATAGAAATAACTGATGACGGAAGCCAGGTAGAACATGGCATACAACACATCTTTTCGTTCGGTGATCCAAGCCACAGATTCAACCCTCATGGGGTGTATGGCAAACATCAGGGCGGCAAAGAGCGCCCATTCACGCCTTAAGCGCAGCAGCATCATAAGCCAGAAAACAAAAAATGCGTTAATCAGATGAAGGATCAGGTTGTTTAAATGATAATAAAAAGGGTTTTCACCGAAAAAACGGTATTCAAAGGCAAAAGTGAGAATCGTAAGCGGGTTGTAGTTGCCGATTACGGGTTGCGTGAAAATATTTTTTATGTTTTCACCCGAAAGTTGTTTTACATTTTCATTTTTGGTGATGTTCACATCATCATCCCAATTCAGAAATTTGCCTTTTAAGGAAGGGGACATCACGATGAAGGTGATTATCAGCAGGAACCCCGGCATGAAAATCGCTTTCCTGTCTTTCCACCATTTGAAAGGATCGAACGTTGCAAGCCGGGATTCAGGCTTTTTTGGCTGAACCTTCTGTTTTAGGTGTCTGGCGTTCTTAGCTTTTGGCATGATTTCCGGATAACAATAGCAAATATAATATAAGCCTTATTAAAAGAAAAGTAAAAAATGTAAAATTGAGGATGATCAATAATAAATTTCATTTATGGTTCAACCCTTATCAGGGTTGGATTGACTTTTTTATATAGCCCCGCATGAATGCGGGGCTAATCACATTCAATCCCTTCGGGATTTCGAACAGGATATTGCCTTGCCCGGCTTCTGACGGAAAGAATATTAAATATTTCTTATTGATATAAATATGGCCAGTGGACTTTTATACAATTGTTTTTTTACTGGGCAATACTGAAAAAATTATGATTTTGGAATATCAGCGACTGTGCATATTTGTGATGTAACAATAAGAGGCTGTCTCAAAAGTCCTTTGTGCGCCTTTGTGCATCCCTTTGAGTTACTTCGTGGTAAATATAAGTAGTTGAACCACAAAGGATCACCAAGTACACACTAAGGCACACTAAGGTTAGATACTCGCAAATATTGACTTTTGAGACAGCCTCAATGTGAATATCCCTGTACGAAGTGCAGGGAAAGAAAGAAAGCAAGAATCACAATCCTGAAAGGATTGAACAAAATAATTTTTCCGAATAAAGTGTAAGGTAACATCAGTCTTTTTCAGAAAGAAAGGCCTTCGTTAACTTTTTTCAATTGCAGGATGATGTTGTCGCAAAGCAGGTTGATATCATCATTTTTTGTGTCAATAATCATCGGATTTTTCAATGACCAGTTTTCAATTACTTTATCCACTATGCTTTCACGAACTACCCAGATCATGATATGTTCAAATGATCTGGCCAGTTCTGTCAGGCCTTTGGCCCATCCCTGGTTTTTCAATTCCCAGGGGCCTACTTCATCAATTATTACAACTTCAATATTTTTGAGGTTATTTGGATCCATGATGTTGTTACCGAAATCAATGCCTTCCTCGCTGAAGTAATAATTTCCCACCTTGGGCATGCCGGAATTCCCGTCAATTCTTGAAAGGACCATGCGCTTACCGGATTGTAAATCAACCAGGTCGTACCCCAGGTGTTGTTCGTTCTCGTATACGGAGGGCGAGATAAAACCACCGACTTTTATATTTTTTCTTTTCAGGGTTTCAACAACATGCTTTAAAAATGTTGATTTCCCTGTTTTTTCAGCACCTCTGAGGATAATAATATTTTCTCTTCTGTTGATTTTGAGTTCAATTTTTTCAAGCCAGAATTCTGCTTGTGATACAAACAAATGAAAGGTCCGGACCGGTTTTTTAAAGACATCCCGCATCCGCGGAAGGTTCGAAATCATCAGCGGCAGGGTGTCAAAGGCTATTTCCAGCGCAAGGGGCAACTGCCAAAACCGTGAGTTCACAAAAAGTTTCCTGAAGCCGGGGTTTCGCAACTCGGTTCCGATTACCGAAAAACCTATTATTACAATGGCTGCCCTGAAATTCATTTCCAACCCGATAAAGATCCCGTCCATAAAAGCGCTGCCGGAGTTTTTAAGTTTAAACAATACAAAGGCCGAAACCATGGTCAGTACGATGAAAAACAGCCAGAATTTTGGTTTGGCAAGCGGCCTCAACGCTTTTTTGTATCTGAGGACCCAATTAATTAAAATGATGCATCCGAGTATCGTCCAATATTCCCAGGATGTATAACTCATCAGTGTGAGTTCGGCAATTAAGAGGAGCACATCCAGGACCAGCCAAAAATAAGAATACGGGAATAAGGTAGCTGTTTTTTTTGATTTTATTTCCAGCACCTGGTTGACTGACAGGCTCTCTGTTTCTAATGATTGCCGCGAAGCTTTTCTTCCGATATAAATTCCAAATATGGCGGCAAGCAAGCCGAACAAAACATACAAACAAATGAGTAAGAACAGGGGCAGCCAATAAATATCATTTGTAAGATGAAATTGTTTTTGGGCAAATTCCGTTAAATTTCCGTATAAGTCGATAATATTTGAACCGTAAATGAGGACGTAATTGGCAATAACAAAAACCAGGTTCCATAACATGGCCAAAGTACCTGCAAGCAGGAATGAAAAAATATTCCTCCTGAAAATGCGAACAGATAATTCCATCAGCAAAGCTTCGCTCAGGATGGCGATCATAGGCCCCAGGATCACGGCGCTGGGAGAAATGGATTTCATTAAAGCACAGACGATCCCTGACCGCCAGAACAATCCCTTTTCATTCCATATATGGGCAACGGATATCAGCAGGACGATGCCGATGGCCGTTAAAAAATTACCGGCAAACGGGATTTTCAGGTTGTGTAAAAAACTGCCCAGCACTATTTCTGCGGAAGCCCAGAGGCAACCCAACACAGAAGCTTTGAGCCATTTATTGCTTAATTGTTTTTTGTTTACCATTCGTAAAACAACGCTGAAAAAATTGTTGTGCAAATGTATTTATAACATCTAAACATAGTAAAATTTTTCTGTTTAAAAAGAATAGTGTATGGCAAGAGAGTAATAAAGAGCTTCCTCAAAAGCACTTTGGGCACCTTTGTGCAAACCTTTGAGGTTACTTTGTGGTAAAAATAAGTAATTGAACCACAAAGGATTCACAAAGTACGCACTAAGTATTCGCCGCGGCGAACACGAAGGATGATTTCAATCTTTTTAACTTATAAATAGCTTCTTAATTTTGAAAAAGAAAATGCCGGTATTATTTTACAGCGGCTCTTGATTTACCGTAATAGCTCTTTTTGTTGCTGTTTCGTGAGGTGGCGTTCGATTCAGTCCTGCGGGTATGGCTGAAGCTGTTTCGTTGCTGTTTCGGCGCTTTCACGGGGTGAAGATCCACAAGAGGATAGGGGTGGCCTTCGATGACCGGGATTTTTTTTCCGATCAGTTTTTCAATGTCGCGCAGGTATTCTTTTTCTGTTGCATCGCAAAAGGAAAAGGCGGTGCCTTTTGCTCCGGCGCGTCCTGTACGTCCGATGCGGTGCACATAAGTTTCGGCAATGTTCGAGATTTCGAAATTGATGACAAATTCCATGTCTTCCACATCGATGCCGCGTGAGGCAATGTCGGTAGCCACCAGCACCCGCGTGGTCTGTGCCTTGAAGTTGGCAAGCGCATGCTGCCGGGCGTTCTGGCTTTTGTTGCTGTGGATGGCTTCGGCTTTGATCTTGTTTTTTGCAAGCACCCTCACCACTTTGTCGGCGCCGTGTTTGGTCCTGGTAAATACCAGCGCAGTTTTAATATTTTTGTCTTGAAGCACATCCACCAGCAAAGCAGTTTTATTCCCTTTATCGACAAAATAAACGAACTGTTTGATAATATCGACGGTAGATGCAGAAGGTGTGACTTCCACCTTAAAAGGTTTGTAAAGTATGGTGCTTGAAAGTTTTATAATTTCAGGAGGCATGGTGGCTGAGAAAAAAAGCGACTGGCGTTTTTGAGGAAGCGCTGCAATGATTTTTTTCACGTCGTGGATAAAACCCATGTCGAGCATGCGGTCGGCTTCGTCGAGTACGAATATTTCCACGTCGCGTAAGGAGATAAATCCCTGGTTCATGAGGTCGAGGAGCCTTCCGGGCGTTGCAACCAGTATGTCCACACCCTGGCGTAGTGCTGTGATTTGGGGATTCTGATTTACACCGCCGAATATGACTGTGCTTGTCAAACCAGTGAATCTTCCGTAAGCATGAAAGCTTTCGTTGATCTGTATAGCAAGTTCGCGGGTAGGGGTAACGATGAGGCTTCTGATTTTTCTTTTCCTGTCGTAGCTTTTTGACTCATGCAATAGTTGAAGTATCGGAATGGCAAACGCTGCGGTTTTTCCGGTTCCTGTTTGTGCGCAGCCCATCAGGTCTGTTCCGCGAAGCACCACCGGGATGGCTTCTTTTTGAATGGGTGTGGGTGTTGTGTAACCTTCTTGTTGTAATGATTTAAGAATAGGT